>NZ_JAIRCA020000001.1:0-2382 GCF_020089495.2 Streptococcus mitis subsp. hohhotensis
GATGACGCTCTTAAAGCTAAGGAAGCAGCAATTGACGCTCGTACAGACTTGACAGATGACGAGAAGAAAGCAGCTAAAGATGCAGCTAAAGATGCAGCAGATAAGGCTAAAGAAGCAATTGATGCAGCACCAAGCAATGCAGAAGTAGATAAAGCTAAGGAAGCTGGTACTGGAGCAGTTGAAGCAATCAATCCAGAAGCCAAAGCTAAACCAGAAGCTAAGAAAGCAATCGATGACGCTCTTAAAGCTAAGGAAGCAGCAATTGACGCTCGTACAGACTTGACAGATGACGAGAAGAAAGCAGCTAAAGATGCAGCTAAAGATGCAGCAGATAAAGCTAAAGAAGCAATTGATGCAGCAACAGACGATGCAGCATTGAATAAAGCTAAAGAAGCAGGAACTGGTGAAATCGCCAAAGTTAACCCAGTAGCTAAAGAAGCAGCTAAGAAAGCAGTAGCGGATGAATTAACTAAGAAAGAAGCAGAAATCGCTGGCCGTAACGACCTCACAGATGACGAGAAAGCTAAAGCCAAAGAAGAAGCTCAAGCGAAAGCTAAGGAAGCAACAGATGCAATCGATGCTCAACCAAGCAACGCAGAAACACCAGAGAAAGCAGCAGAAGCTCAAACAGCAGTAGATGGTGCTAAAGATAAAGGTGTAGCAGACGTTACAGCAGTAAATCCAGAAGCCAAAGCTAAACCAGAAGCTAAGAAAGCAATCGATGACGCTCTTAAAGCTAAGGAAGCAGCAATTGACGCTCGTACAGACTTGACAGATGACGAGAAGAAAGCAGCTAAGGATGCAGCTAAAGATGCAGCAGATAAGGCTAAAGAAGCAATTGATGCAGCACCAAGCAATGCAGAAGTAGATAAAGCTAAGGAAGCTGGTACTGGTGAAATCGCCAAAGTTAACCCAGTAGCTAAAGAAGCAGCTAAGAAAGCAGTAGCGGATGAATTAGCTAAGAAAGAAGCAGAAATCGCTGGCCGTAACGACCTCACAGATGAAGAGAAAGCTAAAGCCAAAGAAGAAGCTCAAGTGAAAGCTAAGGAAGCAACAGATGCAATCGATGCTCAACCAAGCAACGCAGAAACACCAGAGAAAGCAGCAGAAGCTCAAACAGCAGTAGATGGTGCTAAAGATAAAGGTGTAGCAGACGTTACAGCAGTAAATCCAGAAGCCAAAGCTAAACCAGAAGCTAAGAAAGCCATCGAAGATAAATTAGCAAAACAATTGGAAGACATTGCTAATACTCCAGATGCTACTGATGACGAGAAGAAAGTTGCGGCAGATGCAGCGAAAGCTCTAGCAGATGAAGCTAAGAAAGCAATCGACAATGCTAAAAAAGATGCAGATGTTGCAAAACTTCAAGATGAAGCTGAGAAAGAAATCGAAAAATCTGTACCTGTTGTAGAAGATAAGCCAAATGCACGTAAAGCAATTGAAGATGAAGCAAAAGCTAAGAAAGAAGCAATTGATGCACGTACAGACTTAACTCCTAAAGCTAAAGAAGATCTTAAAGCTCAAGTAGATGCAATCGCAGATCAAGCTAAGAAATCTGTAGATGCAGCTAAAACATCAGAAGCTGTTGATGGAATTGAAGAGTCAGATAAAGCGGCTATTAAAGCTGTAGGTGAAGTGAATATTCCGGCTGATAAAGTTCTTGTAAATAATCCAAGTGCTTTAACAGATGATGAAAAAGCTAAGGTCTTAGAAGCTGTTAAGAAAGTAAATCCAGATGCTAAAGAAATCACTCAAGACGCAGATGGAAATGTTACTGTTACAACTCCAGATGGGCACAAAGAAATCATCACTCCTGAGCAAGTAGTGAAAACTGCAGATACAGCAAATGATCCAAAAGCAGGCAACGATATCGTTAAACCAGCGAATAAAGTAGTTGTAAATGATCCAGCTAAGTTGACAGATGCTGAGAAGGAGAAAATTAAAGCAGCAGTTGAAGCTGTAAATCCAAACTCAATTGTAGTAGTTGATGACAAAGGAAATGCTAAAGTTTCAACTCCAGATGGTCAAACACAAGTTATTCCTGTAGAAGAATTAGTACGTACTGTTGAAGATACTAAGAAACCAAATGCAGGTAACGACATCGTTAAACCAGCAGATAAGACTGTAGTAGCAAATCCAGAAAAACTTACAGATACTGAGAAGAAAGCAATCGAAGATAAAGTTAAAGCTGTAAACCCAGATGCAACAGTAGTTGTAGATGACAAAGGAAATGTTACTGTTACAACCCCAGAAGGTAAGACAGCCGTAATTCCAGCAACAGATTTGACAAAAGATCCAGAAGCTGCAACTAAACCAAATGCAGGTAACGACATCGTTAAACCAGCAGATAAGACAGCAGTTAAAGATCCAGCTAACTTAACT
>NZ_JAIRCA020000001.1:2425-2683 GCF_020089495.2 Streptococcus mitis subsp. hohhotensis
CCAGAAGAGAAGAAAGCGATCGAAGATAAAGTTAAAGCTGTAAATCCAGATGCAACAGTAGTTGTAGATGATAAAGGAAATGCGACAGTTACAACCCCAGAAGGTAAGACAGCAGTAATTCCAGCAGCAGACTTGACGAAAGATTCAGAAGCTGCAACTAAACCAAATGCAGGTAACGACATCGTTAAACCAGCAGATAAGACAGCAGTTAAAGATCCAGCTAACTTAACTAAAGAAGAGAAGAAAGCGATTGAAGAT
>NZ_JAIRCA020000001.1:2717-3406 GCF_020089495.2 Streptococcus mitis subsp. hohhotensis
AAAGTTAAAGCTGTAAACCCAGGTGCAACAGTAGTTGTAGATGATAAAGGAAATGCGACAGTCACAACCCCAGAAGGTAAGACAGCCGTAATTCCAGCAACAGATTTGACAAAAGATTCAGAAGCTGCAACTAAACCAAATGCAGGCAACGACATCGTTAAACCAGCAGATAAGACAGCAGTTAAAGATCCAGCTAACTTAACTCCAGAAGAGAAGAAAGCGATCGAAGATAAAGTTAAAGCTGTAAACCCAGGTGCAACAGTAGTAGTAGATGATAAAGGAAATGCGACAGTCACAACTCCAGAAGGTAAGACAGCCGTAATTCCAGCAACAGACTTGACTAAGTCACCAGAAGACGCAGCTAAACCAAACGCAGGAAACGACATCGTCAAACCAGCGGATAAAGTAGTTGTAGATCCAGCCAAAGGTGTAGATGAAGCAGCTAAGACAGCCATCGCAGATAAAGTTAAAGCTGTGAACCCAGGTGCAACAGTAGTAGTAGATGATAAAGGAAATGCAACAGTCACAACTCCAGAAGGTAAGACAGCCGTAATTCCAGCAACAGACTTGACTAAGTCACCAGAAGACGCAGCTAAAGCAAATGCAGGAAATGCAGTAAACACACCAGCAGCTAAGGTAGAAGTTAAAGATCCAGCCAAATTAACAGATGAAGAAAAAGCAAAAGTTAA
>NZ_JAIRCA020000001.1:3464-191951 GCF_020089495.2 Streptococcus mitis subsp. hohhotensis
TCAGGATCTAAAGTTGTAGTAGACGATAAAGGAAATGCAACAGTCACAACCCCAGAAGGTGATGTAGTAGTAATTCCATCAACAGACTTAACTAAATCACCAGAAGACGCAGCTAAAGCAAATGCAGGAAATGCAGTAAACACACCAGCAGCTAAGGTAGAAGTTAAAGATCCAGCCAAATTAACAGATGAAGAAAAAGCAAAAGTTAAGGAAGCAATTGAGGCAGTAAACCCAGGATCTAAAGTTGTAGTAGACGATAAAGGAAACGCAACAGTCACAACCTCAGAAGGTAAGACAGCAACCATTCCAGCAGCAGACGTAACTAAGTCAGCAGCAGATGCAGGTAAAGCAAATGCAGTAAACACACCAGCAGCTAAGGTAGAAGTTAAAGATCCAGCTAACTTAACAGACGCTGAGAAGAAAGCAATCGAAGACAAAGTTAAAGCTGTAAATCCAGGATCTAAAGTTGTAGTAGACGATAAAGGAAACGTAACAGTTACAACTCCAGAAGGTAAAACAGCAACCATTCCAGCAGCAGATGTAACTAAGTCAGCAGCAGACGCAGGTAAAGCAAATGCAGGAAATGGAGCAAACACACCAGCAACTAAGACAGTAGTAAAAGATCCAGCTAAGTTAACAGATGAAGAAAAAGCAAAAGTTAAGAAAGCAGTAGAGGATGTAAACCCAGGATCAACTGTAGTAGTAAATGATAAAGGTGATGTAATCGTTACTAAAGGTGATGGAACAGTATTAGTAATCCCAGAACTTGACTTAGTAATTCCAGAAGATAAATTAACTGATCCAACTCAACAAAATGGTGTGAACACACCAGCAACTAGAGTGTTAGTTGGAGATAAAGCTAAATTAACAGCTGATGAAATTGAAAAAGTTAAAGAATCAATTAAAGCAGTCAACCCAGGATCAACTGTAGTAGTAGACGATAAAGGAAACGCAACAGTTACAACCCCAGAAGGTAAGACAGCAACCATTCCAGCAGCTCAATTAGTTAAAGATGCTAAAGATGTTGCAGCTAAGAACAATGGTGAAAACATCAACGTTGACTTCGAAAAAGAAACAGTAGCAGACTTCAATAACTTAACAGATGCAGAAAAAGAAGCTGCAAAAGCTAAGATTAAAGGAGCAAATGCTGATGTAGTAGAAGTTGTCTTCGACAAAGCAGGAAATGCAACTGTAATTACTAAAGATGGTAAAGTTTACACAATCGCAGCTAAAGATATCTTCAAACAACGTCCATATGTACCATCAAATGGTGGCGGCAATAACAGTGGTAACGGTAACGGAGCTTCTGGCAATAACGGAGCTACTAACACTGATGCAAAAGTGGATAAAGCGAAGTTAGAAGGTGCTATTCGTCAATTAGATGAATTAATCATTAAAGAATCAGCTAAGCTTGATGCAGAAACTGCAAAAGAAGCGAATGCATTATCAGCAGATGCTAAGAAAGTATTTGCCAATGCAGACGCAAGTCAAGCAGAAGTGGATGCAATGGTTAAACGTATCGAAGGCTTTATGGCGAAAGTTGCTTCATCAACTGATCATGCAACTCCAGCTAACGACCAAGCTGCTCAAACACCAGCTGTAGATACAGCTACTACTCAAGCAGCATCAGCACAAGCAAATGCGCGTAAAGGAGCTAAAGAATTACCAAATACAGGTACAGCAGATTCTACTGTAGCTATGGTAGCAGCTGCCGCAAGTGCATTACTTGGTCTTGGTCTTGCAGGCCGTCGTCGTAAAGAAGACGAAGAAGCTTAATTGGTAGATTGTTTGATAAACATCAGATGATAAATCCGATTTTCAAAGCTTAAACAAGTACCTCTCACAAGAAAATCTCCTAGCAGGAAAGCCTGCTAGGAGATTTTTGCATTTCAGGAAGTGGACGGCTGACTTGGTAACCAGCTAAGGGTGAAGGTTAGCTGTTCAGCTTTTAAGAGATCTTGATGTTGAATGCTAGTTATAGAGGTATTATCTAGTCGACATTCTTTTACAAAGTTAAAATGGCTATGGTTTTGTTTAGTATGGATATCCAACCATTTATCTTCTTTAGCCAGATAAACTCGAAGGTGATCAAAGAGAGGGATTCCGAGGTCATAGCTTGGTTTTCCTGGACAGGTCGGATAAAATCCGAGAGCTGACCAGATGTACCAGGTCGAGAGACTGCCGTTATCCTCATCGCCAGGATAAGCTTCCCAACTTGGGTGAAAGGCTTTCTGACGGAGAGTCTTGATGAGAAGGGCAGTATAGTCAGGGTAGTTGCTGTAGCGGAAGAGATAAGGAATGTGGAAACTAGGTTGGTTAGAAATGGCGAGTTGCCCAAAAGGCGCAGTAGCCATTTCGCTCATTTCGTGAATTTCGTAACCATAGCCTGTTGTCTCAAAGAGGGGAGCATCTTGACAGGTCTTCAAAAGGTAGTTGCTGAAGGCTTCTTTTCCACCCATAAGCTGGATCAAGCCTGGTATGTCATGGAGGACACCTAAAGTAGCTTGGATGGCAGAGCATTCGGCATAGTCGCGTCCCCAACTATAAGGAGAGAAATCAGGACGGAAGTTGCCTTGACCATCACGCGCTCGCATGTAACCTGTCTCAGCATCAAATAGATAGCGGTAATTTTGTGATGCGGCCTTGTAGGTTTCAGCGATTTCTATTTTCCCTAGTTTTTCAGCACAGCTAGCGATACAAAAGTCGCTATAGGCATAGTCTAGGGTGTGGCTGACGCTTTCGTGGTGCTCAGTAGAGAGGTAGCCTAGTTCTTGGTATTGGGCTAGTCCGTGACGACCATTGATGCCGAGAGGGTCGGCCTTGCTGGCTGTTTCAAGCATGGCTTGGAGGAGTTCTTCTTCTAGGTCGGGGGCCATGTCCTTGCAGGCGCTATCTGCGATAATACCGTCTAAAAGTGTACCTGGCATCATACCCCGTTCATCTGGAGCCAGCCATTTTGGAAGAAATCCAGTATCGCGGTAGCTATTGAGGAAACCTTCTAAAAAGCGACGATAGTGTTCTGGTATGATAAGGGCAAAGAGGGGGAAGGTGGTGCGGAAGGTATCCCAGAAACCATTGTTGCTGAAGAGGACACCGGGCTTGACAGTACCAGTCGCCAGATCCATGTGGATGGCTTGCCCTGATTCATTAACCTCATAAAAAGTCTGTGGGAAGAGGAAGAGTCTGTAAAGGCAGTGGTCAAAGAAGGTTCGGTCAGCCTCTCCTGTCTCGATAACGTCAAAACGATGGAGGAGATTTTCCCAATCCGCTTGGGCACTTGATTTACAGTTATCAAAATCTTCTTTAGGTAGATTAAGCAGAGCCTGAGAGTGAGAGATGAAAGAAGTCGCTAGCTGAATTTTGGCATGACTATCTTCTAGGTCAATTCGCCAGTCTTCGCCTTCTTGGCTGATAGCAAGAATATCCGTATTCATTTGCAGGGCAGTGAACATCGTTAGTGGATTTTTGTTGGTTTCAGTTTTACCTTCTTGTCGCAGGGCAAGAGTTCGCTTATCTACTTGCTCCACGGTCAGTTCATCTGCTGCGTGAAGATAGAGGGAGAGTGCTTTGCCTTGCTTTTGCTCCAAACGAATAGAAGCACCATAGCAAGTCGGTGTGAGCTGGATTTCAATCTGATAGCGCAGGGAGAAAATCTTCAGATAATGAGGTTGGAAAGAGGCCTTATCCATATCATAGGAAGACTGACGATGGAAGAGGCTGTCTCCACCTAGTTGACCTGTGACAGGTGTCAGAAGGATCCAAGAGTAGTCCCCAATCCAAGGACTGGGCTGGTGGGTTAATCGAATCCCCTGAAATATAGGCAGATGCGGATCGAAAAACCAAGCTCCCTCCTGGTCACTGGTCTGGGGTACAAAGTAATTCATCCCAAAAGGTACGCCTGTATACGGCAGGGTATTTCCCCGAGAAAAGGCATGCTTGCTGGCAGTTCCAAAGCGGGTATCAATGGTTTCAAGTAGTGGTTTCATAGTCTTTCCTTTAGCTGTTTTCCTACATTATATCAGAAAAAGATAGCCTTTAGAAAAGGAGTTTCAAAGATAACTATTTTGTAGAAAAATGAACCTTTTTCAAAATAAATCTAACAAAAACCCTGTTGCTATTGGCTTTTTGCTTTGTCTTGAATTGTTAATTTTTGAATTTGCTCCCCTTTTTGCTCCCCCTATAGTGCTTTTAGTGCAGTTTCGTAGAATGAGACTGCTTTTTTTGCGTTCTCTTTTGAGAGGTGGCTATATGTATCCATGGTCATTGATAAAGTTGAATGACCTAGGCGGTGCTGGAGTTCCTTGTAAGGTATTCCTGAGTTAAGCAGTAAACTAGCGTGAGTATGACGGAAACCATGAAAACCTATATTCGGAACATCAGCGCGTTTAAAATGTGTTAGTAATCTTTTTTTAAGTTTTACAATGCTAGTATATTCATGAATGAAGTCAGAAAATACTACACTTTCACGTTGTCCTATCTTCCAAGCCTCTTTAGTTTGGCGTAGTTTGTACTGCTTCAGCATGCTAACAGTCTCTTGATCTATATCTATATCCCGATAACTAGACTTTGACTTTGGGCTGTTAATTTCTAAATACCGATTTAGTGTTTTGGTAATATGCACAACGGCATTATCTAAGTCAATATCAGACCAGGAAAGGGCTAAAGCTTCATTGATACGGCAACCAGTGGCCAGTAGGAACTTATAGAGTGTTAGGTCATAGTAATAACGATATTTACAACTATCTAAATTATCAAGATAAACAAGAAACTTTTTTAACTCTCGATTATCAAAGTGCTTTAGCTTTTGTCGCTTTGCTTTCTGAGTGTTACGAGGTAAAACCACATCACGCGCAGGATTGGACGGTATAGCTTGCATGGTTACGCCATACTGTAAGATACGTTTGTTTAAAGCGTGTATCATATCATAGTGTAGAAAAGCGCCCTCTTCCCCTCTATTAGCCTTATCAGCAAGTTTATTGATAATTGACTGAATAAGTGGAGTAGTGAGCTTATCGAGCTTATACTCCCCAAAAGTAGGCAATATGTGATTATCTATTAGCGTTCTAACGTTTCCTTGAGTGTTTGGCTTAACTGTATTCTTATAGCTTTCCCACCAGAGACTGGTTAATTCTTGATAGTTTTTTATGGTGCTAGCCTTTTGTCTGGTAGATCCTGCTTTTTGAAAAGCAATTTTTTCTTGAGTGGCCTTTTGCTTTACCTCTTTATGTGTCCGACCTGTTACCTTAGTTTTAACTTTCTTTCCTGTTACCTGGTCAACTCCTAGATATACATTAGCACGATAGACTTTACTACCGTCTTTTTTTATAACTTCAGTTATTTTCATGATGATAAACCTTTCTAAAATACATCAGCAGGCAAGCTATTATTAAAAAGGTTTTAGATTGTGGTTTATATCATGCTAGGGCTTCACAGATTGCCCTGTATTCGATTTTAAATAGTCAGACGGTAAATAATACCAGAGTTGGAAACAAGGCGGATATGGGGCTAATATGGGCTTGTTTATAGTAAACAGGCCTATATTTAAAGTTTTTAATCGTCAGTTAGCTGTTTTAAAGTTTTTTCAAAGTCCGAGTTTATCTTTTGAGTTTTGTTGAAGAGCTGGTACTCTGCTTTTGCTTTATCTTTCGCAACCTTGGAAGTGATTTTCCCATGACCTTCTAAAATATCGTATTCTTGGAAAGTCAAAAAGCGGTCAATACTTTGGGCTAGTTGTTGCATTGTCTGAGCTTTTCGCTGTTCTATCTGTCTTTCCAGGTAATCAAAATAGCTAGATATTCCTCTTTCAAGGGAACGGATTTCTGTTTCTGAAAGGTAATTCTTTGCTATTTGGGTATCTGCTTGCAGTATGCGACCGTTAGGGGAGTTTTTCCATGTTGTAAGCCCCATGTTGTCTTTTGTATGGTCTGCTTTCGTGTAGATAATTTCCGCAGCAGTTTGGCCAGTGATTGCATAATGAAACTTATTCTGTACATCAGCATAGAATTGCTTAGTCAACGTACTTTGTGGATCATAGTCAATAGAGATTTCTGCAAAAATATCTGTAATCTGCAACCATATACGACGCTCACTAGCTCGGATAGAACGCACGCGCTCCAAGAGCTCACGGAAATAGTCTTTTTCCAGCAAGTTTTCGCCTTGTTTCAGACGGTTGTCATCCATGGCGAACCCTTTTATCATGTACTCACGAAGTACTGAAGTAGCCCACTGTCTAAATCTCGTAGCTTTTTGGGAATTGACACGGTAACCAACTGAAATGATGGCGTCAAGGTTGTAGTAGCTGACATCCTTAGTTTGGGTTTTATCAGCAATTGCACCGTGTTTTGTGGTTATTTCCATTTTGGAAACAACCACCTTTTCTTCTAATTCGCCCTCTTCAAAGATATTTTTTAGGTGTTTACTAATTGCAGGAACACCGACATCGAAAAGTCTAGCCATTTCTTTCTGACTAGCCCAGATAGTTTCGCCTTTGATGATGACACTAGCTGTCTCGCTATCGTTATCAGCGGTATAGATTAAGAATTGTAATTCGTTCATGAGATCCTTTCTAAAATATTGAAAGTGGTTGACATTTGTTGACATCAACAAAATTAGTAGATATGGGGCTTATGTTGGGTTGAAGCACGAGCGAACTCCGAGAAAGCACGCGCTTCAGGATTGTTGAACATTGTGGCGCGTGGGTTAGTCTTTCTTTTCAATATCAATCATTATTTGAATATCTTCATCATTCACTTTGTAATCCTGAGTACCTTCACCAATCCACCAATTTAATGATTTTAAAAATCCATATTCTTCTTTACTAACTTTTCCATATTGATTTTCGAACCAATCGAAATAATTGGATTGAATTTTTGAAATTATTTCACGCTTAATTATTTTAAATAATTCGCCCTTATCATATGGTGCAATGTATTTTTTTAGAAAGCCTATACTATCATCATCAATATCTATGCTAACAGTAAATGAATTATAATCCAAATCATAAAAGTAAGCTGAAATATACCAGATACTAAAATTATCTCCCATTGGGGTATTCATAAAATTAACTTCTAACCCAAAATCACAACTAACTTCAATATCTATATTATCTGCTTGATGCTGATAAAAATCCAAACTCTCTATTTGAGAACTGTTAGGCTTTTCATCTAATTCAAATGATTTTAGAGAAACTTTTATATCTTTATTATCGTATATACTTTCTACTTCGTAATCATAGGGTAAAAAGTCAAAAAAATCCTTTGGTTCTATTTTTAGCGCCAAACAAATTTTATTTAATGTTATGTAATCTATTTTTGTACTGCTGTTATTAACAATTTTAGACAAGGCTGCTGGAGTTATTCCAGTTTTAACTGATAGCCATGCAGCTGTTTTTTCTTTTGTCTTCAAGATATTTGCTAAATTATTTTTTATCACAACCATCCCTCCTTAGATACATTTTACAATTATCTTCTGAAATACACAATAAAAAATTATCGCAAAGAATAATTTTTTTGTTGACAATTTATTTTTTATTGGTTATTATTATTCTATGCGATAATTATTGCATAGAATAATAACGAGAGGGGTTGACGATATGAACAATAATTTTCGTGTCATATTAGCAAAACAACGTAAAAAAGTTAGTGACGTTCACAAGGCAACAGGCATATCAAAAAGCGCACTCATATCACTATACTATGAACGCACAAAGCGCCCAGATATTGAAACCTTGCAAAAGGTAGCCGAGTATCTAGGCGTTACCATTGACGAACTACTTACCGTTGAAGATTAGGAGGGACACCATGAACATTGTTTACATGGACGGCAAGAAAGAGCCGTATACCACTAGCGAAATCATCGCTGAATGTGCTGAAGTTACCCATCACACAGTACAAGAACTTTTAAGAAAGCATAAAGCTGATTTTGAAAGCTACGGAATTATCGCATTTGAAATGCGTAAATTAGACGGGCGAGGGAGACCAATGAAAATCTATCGCTTGAATGAGCAACAAGCAACCTTGCTGATCACTTATCTAAAGAATACTGCACCAGTGCGTAAATTCAAAATGAACCTAGTCAAAGCATTCTTTGAAATGCGTGAGGAACTTTCTAAGTTTCGTATGCAGAGAGCGCTAGAAAAGCCAAAAAGGAAAACCTTGCATGACAGCATTGAGACATGGGAAGCAAAACCCAAGCACGCGCATAGCACCATGAACAACTTGCTACTGAAAGCAGTAACTGACATGAACGCTAAGCAGTTAAGGAAAGAACGTGGGGGCTATAATGGCATCGATAGCTTGACCAGTGACGAGCTGGAGCAATATCAAGCCTTTGAGGATATGGTAATAGCCATGATTGGCTTGAATATGAGTTATCAGGAAATCAAAGCAATGGCATTCAGAAATAAAAAAACACGCCAAAGAAGCGCGTGATTGCAACAAAAAAGGCTTAGCAATAACCACACCGCAAAGCCTTTAACACTAACACTAAAACGAATTTAACAAAAAGCAGGCAAGCTATTATCAAAGAGGTTTTAGTAAAGATTTATACCTAGATTATAGCATATCTAGGGCAATTTGACCATACGGAGAGCGCTAACTCTTTAAACTGGTACTTTCTCACGCTTTCAATTTGGCGAGTCTGAGCGTGAGGATATCCTGTATAAGAAACAACTCAAAAATCCCCACGCTCTCGGTCGGCAAACTTCTGAGCGTGAGGCTGTAGGCAAGAAAAAAAGTATTAAAAAGCCATCGTGGCAAGTATAAAAAGATAGAAAAAGAGGTAAAAAACATGACAACAAAAAAAGCAACATCAAGCCAACAAGTTCTATTATCGGCTAAGAAACTAGCAGAATTAGGGAACGAATTAACCGACATCATGAATGTTTTAGAAATGAATAACCTAGCTCTTGAAGGGCTTGAGTTTGCACTACAGAAAGATACAACCATGTTCTTATGGCTTGCTAAAAAATACACTGATACAGCATACGCCCAGAATGAAAAGCTATACGATCGTCTAAATGAAATAGCCTTTTTGCTTTTGAACAATGACAACGCTAAAGAGCTGGAGGCATACCATGACTAAAGATATTAAAGAAATGGCACAAGCCGAAGACGACTTGCTGAATATAGAACAACCTAAACAAGCGGAATTTATCAAGAACTATAAGGCGAGGGTATAAGATGAATGAACTAGATTTAAGCAACACACAGGCGTTTTTTGTTAGCGTGGTACTGGTTGGACTGCTGCTTTATTTAAACCACCTAGACCGCAAAAAAAGCGCCCAATTTGAGCGAGAAAACCAACAGACGATAGAAACACCTAGCGAGGATTTAAACCCTGATTATGGGCGATATATCCAGCTTGCAGGGGGAAGAGTTTACGGAGGGATGAAATGAGTTACACAGTGAAGATATACCTTGATAGTGAAAAAATACCAGATGAACCTTATTTTACAAAAGATATTTTTCTAGCTACGTGTATGGACAATGCAACAAAGTTAGCTGTAACTATGGGCTTGTTGACAAAACAAACGTTGGATTTAGAGACTAAGACAGCTATTTTGAAAACCCTTGATACCATCATAGAAACTCAAAAAGATATTTTGCGAGGGGTAGCGAGCGGACAAATAACCTTTTTGAATAAAAGCAAAGGAGAGGAGGCACTGAATGAGTCTATCAGAGAATGACAAACGAGTATTAAGACTAATCAAGGTAGGGGCTGAGCACTCCATAACAGGGGCAGAAATCAGCCTGATCACTAAGCTGGCAGAAAGAACCGTGCAAGATATTATCAGCCGTCTAATCACGCGCCATAGCGTTCCTATTGTTGGGGTTCGCCATGGGACATTTAGAGGATATTTTATCCCAGCTAACAAAGAGGAGTTACTGGACGGAGCAAAAGCATTCTATAACCAAGTACAGGAAGAACAGAAACGCCTAACTGTCCTTTTAAATGCTGATTTAGAGAGCTACAAAGAAACCTTGAAGGAGGTGGGCGGATATGTTTAGCCTAAGCCGAGAAAGTGAGCAAGACCTAGCGCATGGCATTCTGGAGGTAGTGGAAAGATACCTGGAAGCGCGTGATACAGTCAAACCACGACTGACAGGTTTAATATCAGCCCAGGAAGTCATGGACGAGTTAGATATAAAATATATGACACTCCAAAAGTGGGAAAAAGCAGGGTTAAGGAGATACCAGCCACCGCTTGAAGATACTAGGAAAATCTATTACAAAGTTACGGACATCTGGAAGTTTATGGGGGTGGAGAATGGCAAAAACTAAAATATATTTTTGGCTAAAAATTGATAAGAAATTTTTTGATAATATTTTTATCAAGAGACTAAAAACGGTACCTGGTGGGTACACTATGACGGTGATTTATATTAGGCTCATGCTAGAGAGCTTAGAAAGTGACTGTATTTTATACTATGAGGGTTACTTTGACAATCTTAAGGAAGAGTTAGCCCTAAAATTAGACGTATCGGAAGATGATATAGATATGACCATGGCATACTTTACTAAATGTGGTCTAATACAAGTTGATGAAGATAAAAACGCAGAACTACCGCAGGCAAAAGCCTTGGTACAGCAGGAAACCAACCAAGCAGCATACATGCGAGAATATCGGAAACAGCAACGAGAACAAAAGGAAAATCTTACAATGTCATCTGACAATCTTACATTGTTAACTACATGTAAGACAGAGATAGAGATAGAGATAGAGAAAGAGATAGAGATAGAGTTAGAAGAAGAGATAGAGAAAAAAACTTCTTCTGCTCCTACTGCTGAAATCTCTAACTATTACCAAAAGCGTATAGGGGTTATGGATGGGCAACAATATCAAATACTGACTGACTATCTCACTCTTGACGGTATGGAGCTAGAGGTTATCAAGATTGCTATAGACAAGGCTGCAGATAACGGCAAGCGATCTTTTAGCTATATCAATTCAATACTCAAGAACTGGAGACAGAATGGTATTAGAACCATGGTACAAGTCGAAGATGAACAGAGACTGTTTCAGCAAAAGAAACAAGGTCAGTCTGACGATGATATTCAAGATCCGTTTATCTACTGACGGAGAGGAGAAACAATGGAATTACTGAATACAGACCAGCTCAATGAAAAAATAAAGGTCACTGATGAGCTTTGCCCAACCCATCAGATTAACCTAGTACAATTCAAAAAGCCAGATGGTTATACATCACCCTACTGCATGGAATGTACTAGGGAGAACATCAAACAGACGGAGCTAGAGGGCATAGAAAAAGCCCTAGGCCATGATCTGGACTCTTCAACCTATGATGTGCTAGCGCGTGAAAGTACGGTGTCAAATGAGCTGAGAGAGGCCTCTTTTAGCACTTTCAAAGCCGAGACAAAAGAGGAACACGAGGCCAAGGAGTTTGCTATCAAACAAGCTAAGGAGTACCTAAACGGTATGACAGGGAACACGCTAATTATGGGCAATCCAGGTACTGGCAAAAGTCATTTATGCTATTCTATGGCCAAAGCCATTAACGAGGGTTATAAGTCTAGGAATGAGCCTAAGAGTGTGCTTTTTGTCAGTATTACTGAGATTATCACGCGCATTCAGTCAGGTTGGCAATATAGACAGAGTGATTTTACAGAGTATGACGCCTTGAAGTTGCTGACCGAGGTTGACTATCTCTTTATTGATGATTTAGGAACAGAAAGCGTTATGAACAGCCAAAAAAATGAAGCTAATAATTGGGTACAGGCCTTTCTTTTCAAGATTTTTGATAAGCGAGACACAACTATCATCAACACCAATCACAACGGAAAAGAGCTGGCCAGAATTTATAATGATAAGCTAGTCAGTCGCATTGGGAAACGATCAGAGGGGCACGTATTTATTATTACAGACATTAAAGATAAGAGGATGAAGCGCAATTTTTAGCCGGAGAAAGAGAGGAACCCCATGACAGAACAAACATACTTTGAACAGGCAGATCAGGAACTGGAGGAACTCAATCGCAAACGTGATGATTTTATGGCGGATGCAACACCAGTATGTCTTGAAGATACGCCTAAACTGATTGAACTAGGTGAGAAACTCCGGACGGAAGACACCAGCATAAATGCTTATGAGTTATACAGACACCCTGAAGCGCGTGCAAAGTTATTCGCCCAAATCGCGGAAGCCTGCTTCTTGCTGATTACAGATAGTTCACCAGTACCAGTGCAGCCAACACAAGCACAGCGGATACATTTTTGCGAGTATTTGGAAGGACAGTTCCAGAATATCATTAAGAAGTTGATTGCAGGAACTGACAAGCAAGTTCTGGAGTCTTTACTTGAAGCTTTGCAACTGCCCGAAGAAAAACAAGCTCAGTTTGTCTGTGATGTGGTAGTAAGTGGCTTGCTCAGTGAAGAATAGTAGCAAAGGGGCTTTGCCTCTTTTTGTGATTTCATTACTACTAACCCAATCGATTTGGGTTTTTCCATATAGGGGGAAATAATGAAGCAGTTAGCAATAGAAACAATCACTAAACCAATGAAGCTGAGAGGAATAACTAAGGGTATAGCCGAGTTGGACGGTCAACGTTTAGAGATTGATTTGGATAGTTTAATGATTGATTTTGGTGGAGAGTCATTTGAATTAGACAGAATAGCAGGAACTAAGGGAGGTAATCGATATTTCTTTCTTTGCCCTGATTGTGGGAGACGGTGCAGGTTGCTTTATAAACGATATTTATATTTTAGTTGCGGTACTTGTCTAGATATCCACAAGAGCACCCTGAACCGTAGTAAAACGGATTGCCAATACTACTGGGAGCTTGCACTAAAAGAAGCCAGAAAGGTAGAACCAGGGTGGAGTCCTAGACGTGGTGGATATATGTTTGATGGTTTCCCCGAAAGACCCACGTATATGAAACGTGACAGGTATCATAAGCACTATAAGAAGTTTTTGAAGTATATTGAAAAAGGGGATAGATTTTGGCTGAATGGTTCGAGATTGTGAGACAATATGAAGTAGTGTGCAATTTACAAAACGAACAAATACTACATATTAGACGGTTTGAATGTTAAAAAAGCTAGATATATCAAGGATTTAAGTAAGTAGAGCGTTCCAAAAAAGGATGCGGTAAGCGTTCCAAAAAAAGGGTGAGGTTGCATATAAAAAGTACAAGGTTAGTACAAGGTCACATACTTCAAAATAGCAAGGTTTTAGCAAGGTACAGGGCTTTTTTTCTAGTGATAGAACCCTAAGATTACCCTAAGGTATAGCTACTTTTTTAGAACCATAGAACGGTAAGGTTTTGGTGAGGTAAGAGCAAAAAATGTAAAGGTTTTGTCAAGGTTGCGTATTTAAAAGCCCCAAGGTTACCACAAGGTAGAGAGGTTTACCGAGGGTTAGAAAAGGTGAGGTTTTGGTTAGGTAGTAGCAGTAAATATGCCTGACAAATGGCAGGGTTATGTGTGTTGAACTCCGAGCGAACGCCGAGAAAGTGGCTATATTCCCCTATCATTTATCAAGCAGATAAGAGCAATAATAACCCTCCTTAACTCCCTGAGAAACGACAAGCAGATAAGCGGAGTTTTTACCCCTCTTATTTCGGATTTACTCCTTGCAGAATGACAAGCAGATAAGGACGACAATAAGCCTTCTTAATTGCTTACAAAACGATAGGAAGTTAAGATGAATTTAAAAGCCCCTTATTTTCGTTTTTCTCCTTGTCAAACGGTAAGGAAATAAGACAGGAAATAACATCGCTTATTTTGATTCTACTCCCTGAAAAACTGTAAGGAGATAAGGAGACTTATTAGCTTCCTTAATTTGGATTTTCTCCTTACAAAATGACAGGGAAATAAGAACTAAAATAACTCCCCTTATTTTCCTACCAAATGATAAGGAGATAAGAGCAGTTTAAAAGTCTGTTATTTTGGATTTGTTGCTTATAAAACGATAAGCAGATAAGCAAAGAAATAACTTGCCTTAATTGCTTGCAGAATGACAAGGAAAGAAGAGAAATAAAAACATCCCTTAATTGCTTATCAAACCATAAGGAGATACGGGGGCTATCTCCCTCCCCACGCGCTTCTATGAGCTTCACACCGTCATTGTACATTTTTTCTCACGGGAAGTCATTTGAAGCTAGAGCGAACATAGAGAAAACGAAAAAAAAGCCAAGGCGCCCCACCTCAGCTATAATCTCAATAATATTATATCATGAAGGAGCGAACTAATGGAGCTGGATAAGTTTAAAACGATGATGAACGTAAGAGAGCGGATGACTTACTTTCTGAGATTCCAGAGGATGGCAGGGAGTGAAAACCAAGTTACGATAGATGAAGAGGCTTGGGAACTTGTCTTACCTGATCAGTGGAATTTGAGCGGTGAGCATGAAAAAGCAATCCGTGAGGGGTTGGAAATATTCGCCAACGATATCAATAAGATAGAGAACGACCGAGCCAGAAAATACTTTATTATCCATTATTGCTATATGAGAAAGAAAACAATGAGCGAATGCGTAGAAATGGCAGGTACTAGCTCCACTAGTTATCACCGATACAAACAGATAGCCGTCTTAAACTTTGCGAGAATCCACCAGAACGGAGAGCTAGAAGTGTATAGGTAGGCGTTTGTGGTGTTTTGTTGAGAAATGTTGAGATTTAAGTGAGGGGGAATGACATGATTGAAGATTTTTTGATTGATCTGGAGAATATCCAATTAGAGGATATAGACATAGATTTAAACATGGATATAGACATAGATTTTGAAATAGATGTTGACTTTGATGGGTTAGATTTAACCTTACTACAAGAGTTAGAAGCATATAAGTAGGCAAATGTAGGCTGAGGCTTCATATTCGCCCCCTATTTTGCTTTGTTTCGTACTGGACAAAAAACACCACGGACAAACTACAAGCCCTTAGAAACGAATCTAGGGACTTTTGTGAGGTCACAATCTTATAAACCACGCGCTTCATGGTATAATATACCTATCAGCAACCAGCAATAAAAAAAGCACGTTTGACCGTGCTAGTTTCTTGCCTGCTGAACTCGTTAAATCTTAGCCCTTTTGTGGGGCTTTTTTGCTCCCCTTTTTGCGTACTTTGGGGGAGCAAGTAGTAAAAAGTAATGTTAGTATTTTTTGTTAAAAAGCGCGTGATATAAGGGTCAGGAAGCCCTAAGGAAACCTAAAATAATAATTCTTTTATTATGTAGAAAAATGACTATCATTTGTGTATGTATTTTCTGTCTCAAAAGCTATATACTGAAAATGAAACTTGTTTGAAAGAGGATACTGCACGATGATTTATTCAAAAGAAATTGTTAGAGAATGGCTGGATGAAGTAGCAGAGCAGGCTAAGGACCATCCAGAGTGGGTGGATGTCTTTGAACATTGCTATACAGATACCTTGGACAATACGGTTGAAATCCTAGAAGATGGTTCGACTTTTGTCTTGACTGGGGATATTCCTGCTATGTGGCTTCGAGATTCGACAGCCCAACTCAGACCTTACCTGCATGTGGCTAAAAGGGATGCCCTCTTGCGTCAGACCATCTCAGGTTTGGTCAAACGTCAGATGACCTTGGTACTCAAGGATCCTTATGCCAATTCCTTCAACATCGAGGAAAACTGGAAGGGGCACCACGAGACTGACCATACAGACCTTAATGGATGGATTTGGGAACGCAAGTACGAAGTGGACTCTCTTTGCTATACTTTGCAGTTGGCTTATCTCCTTTGGAAAGAGACTGGCGAGACTAGTCAGTTTGATGAAACTTTTGTTGCAGCGACTAAGAAGATTCTCCATCTTTGGACGGTAGAACAGGACCACAAGAACTCTCCTTATCGTTTTGTTCGTGATACCGATCGTAAGGAAGACACTTTGGTAAATGATGGCTTTGGACCTGATTTTGCAGTGACAGGTATGACTTGGTCAGCTTTTCGTCCGAGCGATGACTGCTGTCAGTATAGTTACTTGATTCCGTCCAATATGTTTGCAGTAGTAGTCTTGGGTTACGTGCAAGAAATCTTTGCAAAATTAGACCTAGCTGATAGCGAGAGTATTATTGCTGATGCTAAGCGTCTCCAGTCTGAAATCCAAGAAGGAATCGAAAACTACGCTTACACCACCAATAGTAAGGGTGAAAAGATTTACGCCTTTGAAGTGGATGGCTTGGGAAATGCTAGCATCATGGATGATCCAAACGTACCAAGTTTACTGGCTGCGCCTTATCTGGGCTATTGCGACATTGAAGACGAAGTGTATCAAGCAACTCGTCGTACCATTCTGAGCCCTGAAAATCCATATTTCTACCAAGGAGAATACGCTAGCGGTCTCGGAAGTTCTCATACCTTCTATCGCTATATTTGGCCCATTGCTCTGTCTATCCAAGGATTGACAGCTACAGATAAAGCTGAGAAAAAATTCTTGCTAGATCAGCTGGTTGCTTGCGATGGTGGTACAGGTGTCATGCACGAAAGCTTCCACGTAGATGATCCGACCCTCTACTCTCGTGAATGGTTCTCTTGGGCCAACATGATGTTCTGTGAGTTGGTCTTGGATTACTTGGATATCCGATAATGAGTTTTAGCTCGATAGACTCTTGTTAAGGATCACAAATATATTTTTAAATTTAAGTTAGAATGAGGTTTTACTTCATGGAAAATGTTGTTGTACATATTATTTCTCATAGTCACTGGGACCGTGAGTGGTACTTGCCTTTTGAAAGCCACCGTATGCAGTTGGTGGAATTGTTTGACAATCTCTTTGATCTTTTTGAAAATGACCCTGAGTTTAAGAGTTTCCATTTAGATGGACAAACCATTGTCCTTGATGACTACTTGGAAATTCGCCCTGAAAATCGCGACAAAATTCAGCGTTATATCGACGAAGGAAAACTCAAGATTGGTCCTTTTTACATCTTGCAGGATGACTACTTGATTTCAAGTGAAGCTAACGTCCGCAATACCTTGATTGGCCAAGCAGAAGCTGCAAAATGGGGCAAATCAACCCAGATTGGTTACTTCCCAGATACCTTTGGAAATATGGGGCAAGCGCCTCAAATCCTTCAAAAATCAGGTATTCACGTGGCGGCCTTTGGTCGTGGTGTGAAGCCGATTGGATTTGATAACCAAGTCCTCGAAGATGAGCAGTTTACATCCCAGTTTTCAGAAATGTACTGGCAGGGTGCGGATGGTAGTCGTGTTTTAGGTATTCTCTTTGCCAACTGGTACAGTAACGGGAATGAAATTCCAGTTGATAAAGATGAGGCCTTGACCTTCTGGAAACAAAAATTGTCAGATGTGCGTGCCTACGCTTCGACCAACCAATGGTTGATGATGAACGGATGTGATCACCAGCCTGTACAGAAAAATCTGAGCGAAGCCATTCGTGTGGCAAATGAACTCTTCCCAGATGTAACCTTTGTTCATAGTTCTTTTGATGAATATGTTCAAGCTGTGGAAGGTGCGCTTCCAGAGCAGTTATCAACGGTTACAGGTGAGTTGACCAGTCAGGAAACAGATGGCTGGTACACACTTGCCAACACTTCTTCATCCCGTATTTACCTAAAACAAGCCTTCCAAGAAAATAGCAACCTCCTAGAGCAAGTTGTAGAACCCTTGACAATTATCACTGAGGGCCACAACCACAAGGATCAGTTGATCTATGCTTGGAAAACACTTTTGCAGAATGCGCCACATGATAGTATCTGTGGCTGTAGCGTGGACGAAGTTCATCGTGAGATGGAAACGCGTTTTGCTAAGGTAAACCAAGTCGGAAACTTTGTTAAGGGCAATCTTCTTAACGAGTGGAAGGGCAAAATTGCAACTCACGAAGCTCAGAGCGACTATCTCTTTACGGTTATTAACACAGGCCTGCATGATAAGGTTGATACTGTCAGCACAGTGATTGATGTGGCGACTTGTGATTTCAAGGAATTGCACCCAACAGAAGGCTACAAGAAGATGGCTGCTTTGACCTTGCCAAGCTACCGTGTAGAGGACTTGGATGGTCGTCCTGTAGAGGCTAAAATCGAAGACCTTGGAGCTAATTTTGAGTATGATTTACCAAAAGACAAGTTCCGCCAAGCTCGTATCGCTCGCCAAGTGCGCGTGACTATCCCTGTTCATCTAGCACCGCTTTCTTGGACAACTTTCCAATTGCTGGAAGGAGAACAAGAACACCGTGAGGGCATTTACCAAAACGGAGTGATTGATACGCCATTTGTAACGGTGAGTGTGGATGATAACATCACAGTTTATGATAAGACAACTCACGAAGCCTATGAAGATTTTATCCGTTTTGAGAATCGTGGGGACATCGGAAACGAGTACATCTATTTCCAACCAAAAGGAACAGAGCCTATCTTCGCAGAGCTGAAAGGCTACGAGGTCTTGGAAAACACAGCTCGCTATGCTAAAATTTTGCTCAAACATGAATTGACTGTGCCTGTCAGTGCGGATGAAAAACTAGAAGAAGAGCAAAAAGGCATCATCGAGTTTATGAAGCGTGAGGCTGGACGTTCAGAAGAATTGACAAGCATTCCTCTGGAAACTGAGATGATTGTCTTCGTTGATAATCCACAAATCCGTTGCAAGACTCGCTTTACTAACACTGCCAAAGATCACCGTATCCGTCTTTTGGTTAAGACTCACAACACGCGTCCAAGCAATGATTCAGAAAGCATCTATGAGGTGGTGACACGACCAAACAAACCAGCTGCTTCATGGGAAAATCCTGAAAATCCTCAACACCAACAAGCCTTTGTCAGTCTGTATGACGATGAAAAAGGTGTGACTGTATCCAACAAGGGATTGAATGAATACGAAATCCTTGGAGACGACACCATTGCAGTGACTATTTTGCGTGCATCAGGTGAGCTGGGAGACTGGGGTTACTTCCCAACACCAGAAGCACAGTGTTTGCGTGAGTTTGAAGTCGAGTTTGCACTTGAATGCCACCAAGCCCAAGAACGCTTCTCAGCCTATCGTCGTGCTAAAGCCTTGCAGACACCGTTTACCAGCCTTCAGCTTGCTAAACAAGAAGGAAGCGTTGCTGCGACTGGTAGCCTCTTGAGTCATGCGGCACTCAGCTTACCACAAATCTGTCCGACAGCCTTTAAGGTAGCTGAAAATGAAGAAGGCTATGTCCTCCGTTACTACAATATGAGTCAAGAAAATGTGCGCATATCAGAATACCAACAAACCATTCTTGACTTACTTGAGCGACCATATCCAGTTCATTCAGGACTATTGGCTCCACAAGAAATTCGTACAGAATTGATTAAAAAAGAAGAAATTTAATTTCAAAAAATAAACATAAAAAGAAAGGAGGGGCGAAAAAGTAAGAACTAACTGCTGATTCGCCCCTTTTTATGGTAAAAACAATGACCATTGCAACGATTGATATCGGAGGGACTGGGATTAAGTTTGCTAGTCTGACTCCTGATGGGAAAATACTAGATAAGACAAGTATCCCAACGCCAGAAAACTTGGAAGATTTAATAGCTTGGCTAGACCAGCGCTTGTCAGAGCAGGATTACAGTGGGATTGCTATGAGCGTTCCAGGCGCGGTCAATCAAGAGACAGGTGTGATTGATGGCTTTAGTGCGGTGCCCTACATCCATGGCTTTTCTTGGTATGAGGCACTGGCCCATCATCAGCTACCTATCCATTTAGAAAATGATGCCAACTGCGTTGGACTCAGTGAATTACTAGCTCATCCAGAACTTGAAAATGCAGCTTGTGTCGTGATTGGGACAGGGATTGGCGGAGCTATGATTATCAATGGTAGACTTCATCGAGGTCGCCACGGTCTGGGTGGGGAATTTGGCTACATGACAACTCTTGCCCCTGCTGAAAAGCTCAACAACTGGTCGCAACTAGCGTCAACTGGAAATATGGTGCGCTACGTGATTGAAAAATCTGGTCAGACTGACTGGGACGGTCGCAAGATTTACCAAGGGGCTGCAGCTGGGAATGCCCTTTGTCAAGAAGCCATTGAGCGCATGAACCGTAATCTGGCGCAAGGCTTGCTCAATATTCAGTATCTGATTGATCCAGATATCATCAGTCTGGGAGGCTCTATCAGTCAGAACCCAGAATTTATCAAAGGAGTTCAAAAAGCAGTAGATGCTTTTGTGGAAAGATATGAAGAATATACAATTGCGCCCGTCATTCAAGCCTGTACCTATCATGCAGATGCCAATCTTTACGGTGCACTTGTCAACTGGCTACAGGAGGAAAACCAATGGTAAGATTTACAGGAATTAGTGACAAACAAGCGCAAGCTATTGAAGTATTAAAAAATCACATTTCTCTGCCAGATGTGGAAGTTGCAGTCGCTCAGTCTGACCAAGCTTCTATCTCTATCAAGGGTGAGGGTGGTCATTATCAATTGACCTACCGTAAACCTCATCAACTCTATCGCTCCTTGTCCTTGTTGGCAGCAGCTCTAGTAGAAGGTAACAAAGTAGAGATTGAGGAACAAGCAGCTTATGAAGATTTGGCTTATATGGCAGACTGTTCGCGAAATGCGGTGCTGAATGTCGCTTCTGCCAAGCAGATGATTGAGGTCTTGGCTCTTATGGGCTACTCAACCTTTGAGCTCTACATGGAAGACACTTATCAGATTGAAGGGCAGCCTTACTTTGGCTATTTCCGTGGAGCCTACTCAGCTGAGGAATTGCAGGAAATCGAAACCTATGCCCAGCAGTTTGATATGATCTTTGTGCCTTGTATCCAGACCTTGGCCCACTTGTCTGCCTTCGTCAAATGGGGTGTCAAAGAAGTGCAGGAACTCCGTGATGTAGAGGATATTCTTCTCATTGGAGAAGAAAAGGTTTATAACCTGATTGATGGCATGTTTGCAACTTTGTCTAAATTGAAGACTCGCAAGGTCAATATTGGGATGGACGAAGCCCACTTGGTTGGTTTGGGACGCTATCTTATCTTAAACGGTGTTGTGGATCGTAGTCTTCTCATGTGCCAACACTTGGAGCGCGTGCTGGATATTGCAGACAAATATGGATTCAACTGCCAGATGTGGAGCGATATGTTCTTTAAACTTATGTCAGCAGATGGCCAGTACGACCGTGATGTGGAAATTCCAGAAGAAACTCGTGTCTACCTAGACCGCCTTAAAGACCGAGTGACTTTGGTTTACTGGGACTATTATCAGGATAGCGAGGAAAAATACAATCGTAACTTCCGAAACCATCACAAGATTAGCCAAGATATCGCCTTTGCAGGCGGGGCTTGGAAGTGGATTGGTTTCACACCCAACAACCATTTTAGCCGTCTTATCGCTCTTGAAGCCAATAAAGCCTGTCGTGCCAATGAAATCAAAGAAGTCATCGTGACGGGTTGGGGAGACAATGGTGGTGAAACTGCCCAGTTCTCTATCTTACCAAGTTTGCAAATCTGGGCAGAACTCAGCTATCGCAATGACCTAGACCGACTGTCTGCTCATTTCCAGACCAATACAGGTCTATCGGTTGAAGATTTTATGCAGATTGATCTAGCCAATCTCTTGCCAGACCTACCAAGCAATCTCAGTGGCATCAATCCCAACCGCTATGTCTTTTATCAGGATGTTCTCTGTCCGATCCTTGACCGACACATGACTCCTGAACAGGATAAACCGCACTTCGCTCAGGCAACCGAGATTCTTGCTAAAATCAAAGAAAAAGCGGGAAACTATGCTTATCTCTTTGAAACTCAGGCCCAGTTGAATGCTATTTTAAGTAGCAAAGTTGATGTGGGAAGACGCATTCGTCAGGTTTACCAAACGGATGATAAGGACAATCTGCAAGAAATCGCAAGACAAGAATTACCAGAACTCAGAAGCCAAATTGAAGACTTCCATGCCCTCTTTAGTCACCAATGGCTGAAAGAAAATAAGGTCTTTGGCTTGGATACAGTTGATATCCGTATGGGTGGGCTCTTGCAACGAATCAAGCGAGCAGAAAGTCGCATCGAGGCTTATCTGGCAGGTCAGCTGGACCGTATTGATGAGCTAGAAGTGGAAATCTTACCATTTACAGACTTCTACGAAGACAAGGACTTCGCTGCTACAACAGCCAACCAGTGGCATACTATTGCGACAGCTTCGACGATTTATACAACTTAAAAACAAGAACAGTGTCCCTTGTTCAGAGTGTTTCTCGTGAAACATCCCTTTCTTAAAAAGTACTCCACATAAAATAATTTGTGGAGTTTTTTCTATAATTAGTAGTTTAACCTAACCTTCAAATAGGAGTATACTAATAATGTAATCGTTATCAAAAGTCTAAAAAGGAATTTTTAGATAGGTATCAAAATAAAAAAGGGAGGAAATTATGAATAAGTTTTCAAAAACCTTGAGAGATAACTGGATCTTTCTCTTGATGGTTTTGCCAGGGGCACTCTGGTTGATTCTATTCTTCTACATTCCAGTATTTGGGAACGTGGTTGCCTTTAAAGATTACCACATGACCAGTAATGGTTTCATAGATAGTATCATGAATAGTAAATGGGTCGGACTCGATAATTTCAGATTCTTGTTTAGTTCAAAAGACGCCTTTATTATCACACGAAATACTGTCCTCTACAATCTCGGCTTTATCTTTATTGGTTTGATTGTATCTGTAGGGATTGCCATCATCCTCAGTGAACTCCGTTCTAAGAGAATGGTTAAGATCTTCCAAACTTCCATGTTGTTCCCTTACTTCTTGTCTTGGGTTATCATCAGTTTCTTTACAGATGCATTCCTAAATATTGATAAAGGGGTGTTCAACCATTTCCTAGAATCTATCGGAATGAAGGAAATCAATTTCTACGCTGACTTGGGTATCTGGCCATATCTCCTACTTTTCCTAGGTATTTGGAAAGGTTTTGGATATAGCAGTGTCATGTACTATGCGACAATCATGGGAATTGATCCAACCTACTACGAAGCAGCGACAGTAGACGGAGCCAGCAAATGGCAACGAATTCGCAATGTAACCATTCCGCAGTTGACACCATTGGTAACTGTATTGACCATCCTGGCAGTCGGAAATATCTTCCGTGCAGACTTCGGTCTTTTCTACCAAATCCCCCACAATGCTGGTCAGCTTTATAACGTAACCAACGTCTTGGACGTATATGTTTATAATGGTTTGACTCAGACAGCGGATATCGGCATGGCTTCAGCGGCAGGTCTCTACCAATCAGTTGTTGGCTTGATTCTGGTTATCCTATCAAACTTACTTGCAAGACGAGTTGATCCAAACTCAGCCTTGTTCTAGAAAGGAGGAGAATATGGCAGAAAAGAAAATTAAAAAAGAAAAAATTGATAATGTCGGCATTCACTCCTTCAGTAAGAAAGCAGATATCTTCTTCAGTATCATTTCTGGTTTGATCGCCCTATCTTGTATACTACCCTTTGTATTCGTTATCGTTATTTCGGTGACAGATGAAAAGAGTATCCTCCAAAATGGATATAGCTTCTTCCCATCCCAATTTGGTCTAGACGGTTTTGAGTTCTTGGCACAGTTTAAGGATAAAATTCTCCAAGCCCTCTTCATCTCAGTCTTTGTAACAGTGGTGGGGACTATCACAAACGTTTTTATCACAACAACTTATGCCTACGCTATTTCACGGACAACCTTTAAGTATCGCAGATTCTTTACGATTTTTGCCCTTCTTAGTATGTTGTTCAACGCTGGTTTGGTACCGGGCTATATCGTGGTCACTCGTTTACTTCAACTTGGTGATACAGTTTGGGCCTTGATTGTTCCAATGCTTCTCTCACCATTTAACATCATCTTGATGCGTTCCTTCTTTAAGAAGACCATTCCAGAAGCCATTCTAGAATCTGCTCGTATCGATGGTGCCAGTGAAGCCCGGATCTTCTTCCAAATCTGTTTGCCATTGTCACTACCAGGTATCGCAACCATCACGCTTTTAACAGCTCTTGGTTTCTGGAACGACTGGTTCAACGCCCTTCTTTACATTAAGAGTGACAACTTGTATCCATTACAATATTTGCTCATGCAAATCCAACAAAATATGGATTACATAGCCAAAGCAGTCGGCTTATCTGGTCAACTGGGAGTTGCTCTTCCAAAAGAAACAGGACGTATGGCCATGGTTGTGGTCGCAACCCTTCCAATCGCGATTTTATACCCATTCTTCCAACGCTACTTTGTAAAAGGTTTGACTATCGGTGGTGTGAAAGAATAGTGCTTGTTGAGAAAAATCATTTCTCAGTTCCCAACTTCCCTTGTGTGAAGTTAATACTCTTCGAAAATTAAATTCAAACCGCATCAACGTCGCCTTGCCGTACTCAAGTACAGCCTGCGGCTAGTTTCCTAGTTTGCTCTTTGATTTTCATTGAGTATAAGATCATTACATTGTTTATAAGTTTAAAAATAAAAAAAGGAGTTTTTGTCATGAAAAACTGGAAAAAATATGCTTTTGCATCTGCTAGCGTAGTCGCTTTGGCTGCTGGTCTCGCTGCTTGTGGAAACCTTTCAGGTAACAAAAAAGCTGCTGACTCAGCTTCAGGTGAAAAACCTGTTATCAAAATGTACCAAATCGGTGACAAACCAGATAACTTGGATGAATTGCTAGAAACTGCTAACAAAATCATCGGAGAAAAAGTTGGTGCTAAATTGGATATCCAATATCTTGGATGGGGTGACTATGATAAGAAAATGTCAGTTATCACATCATCTGGTGAAAACTATGATATCGCCTTTGCATCTAACTATGTTGTAAACGCTCAAAAAGGTGCTTATGCTGACTTGACAGAATTGTACAAAAAAGAAGGTAAAGACCTTTACAAAGCACTTGACCCAGCTTACATCAAAGGTAACAGCATTAACGGTAAAATTTACGCAGTTCCAGTTGCAGCCAACGTTGCATCATCTCAAAACTTCGCCTTCAACGGAACACTTCTTGCTAAATACGGTATCGATATTTCAGGTGTCACTTCATACGAAACACTTGAGCCAGTCTTGAAACAAATCAAAGAAAAAGCTCCAGATGTAGTGCCATTTGCGGTTACTAAGAACTTCATTCCATCTGATAACTTTGACTACCCAGTTCCAAACGGACTTCCATTCGTTATCGACCTTGAAGGAGACACTACTAAGATCGTAAACCGTTACGAAGTACCTCGTTTCAAAGAACACTTGAAGACTCTTCACAAATTCTATGAAGCTGGATACATTCCAAAAGACGTAGCAACAAGCGATACTTCATTTGACCTTCAACAAGATACTTGGTTCGTTCGTGAAGAAACAGTAGGACCAGCTGACTACGGTAACAGCTTGCTTTCACGTGTTGCGAACAAAGATATCCAAATCAAACCAATCACTAACTTCATCAAGAAAAACCAAACAACACAAGTTGCTAACTTTGTCATCTCAAACAACTCTAAGAACAAAGAAAAATCAATGGAAGTGTTGAATCTCTTGAACACTAACGCAGAACTCTTGAACGGTCTAGTTTATGGTCCAGAAGGCAAGAACTGGGAAAAAATTGAAGGTAAAGAAAACCGTGTTCGCGTTCTTGATGGCTACAAAGGAAACACTCACATGGGTGGATGGAACACTGGTAACAACTGGATTCTTTACATCAACGAAAACGTTACAGACCAACAAATCGAAGATTCTAAGAAACAATTGGCAGAAGCTAAAGAATCTCCAGCGCTTGGATTCATCTTTAACACTGACAGTGTGAAATCTGAAATCTCAGCAATCTCTAACACAATGCAACAATTCGATACAGCTATCAACACTGGTACTGTAGACCCAGACAAAGCTATTCCAGAATTGATGGAAAAATTGAAATCTGAGGGTGCTTACGATAAAGTATTGAATGAAATGCAAAAACAATACGATGAATTCTTGAAAAACAAAAAATCATAAGATCAATTGATTTCGTGTATTCATTCCTAATTCCTAAAAATGTGATCACTGCCTTCCTTAGTTCTCTAGGGGAGGTAGTGATTTTTTGAAATCAGGACATGTATATCCATGTTTCGGATTTTTCCTCTTAAACCATTCAGGAAATCTCAAGCACTATTTAGGATTTAGAGTAAGGATTTGGGGGAATATGGCTTATATTAGAGATGTCTCGAGTTTACAAAGGAGAGTTCATATGAAAAAGTATCAACTTCTATTCAAAATAAGTGCTGTTCTCTCTTACCTATTTTTCGTATTTGGCCTTTCTCAGCTGACGCTTATTGTTCAAAATTATTGGCAATTTTCTTCCCAGATAGGCAATTTATTCTGGATTCAAAATATCTTGAGTTTACTTTTTATTGGAGTCATGATTGTGGTTCTTGTTAAGACAGGCCATGGTTATCTCTTTCGCATTCCAAGAAAAAAATGGCTTTGGTATTCGATTTTGACAGTATTAGTGGTAGTGTTCCAGATCTCTTTTAACGTTCAGACAGCTAAACATGTTCAGTCAACTGCGGAAGGTTGGGCTGTATTGATTGGTTATAGTGGGACTAACTTTGCAGAGCTAGGTATTTATATAGCCCTGTTCTTTCTGGTTCCACTGATGGAAGAGTTAATCTATAGAGGATTACTGCAACACGCTTTCTTTAAGCATTCGCGATTTGGTCTTGATTTGCTTCTTCCTTCTATTTTATTTGCTATCCCTCATTTTTCAAGCCTGCCTAGTCTGTTAGATATATTTGTATTTGCAACAGTTGGAATCATCTTTGCTGGTTTGATCCGTTATACCAAGAGCATTTATCCTTCCTATGCGGTGCATGTGATCAATAATATTGTGGCGACCTTGCCATTTCTGCTGACTTTTTTACATAGGGTGTTTGGATAAAATACTGACAGACGAGTTAGGAATGATAGTTTTTTCAATTTATAAGCGAGTTTCAGGAGGTAAATGAGTATGACACCATTAAAATGGTTTGCGGGAGGAAGCGAAAGACGTAGTGAAGCCCTGACGATCATAAATCATCTATTGGAAGATATAAAGGATACGCCTCAACTTGTTCCTTTGGAAAATCAGTTAGTGATTTATAAAAGACGATTAAAGGACGATGGGACCTCTGTTCCATTTATTCTAAGCCAAATGAACGTTGATATCTCACGTGTGTTGATTGACCATAAGCTGAATTTGTCAGAAAGTCAAGCCGAGCAGATAAAGAAATTAAGAGAATTATCGGCGATTCGCTATGGTTACTAATGAAATGCAGGGATAAATTCCTTTCTACAATTTCCAGTCAAATAAATTGCATTCGTTTTCTTAAGCAGGTATACTAGTATGGATAAATAAAAAATTTAGAAAATTTAAGAATAGAAAAGAGAACAAATCTTATGGCAAAAGATATTCGTGTCTTACTTTACTACCTTTATACTCCAATTGAAAATGCAGAGCAATTTGCTGCAGACCACTTGGCTTTCTGTAAATCAATCGGCCTTAAAGGCCGTATACTAGTCGCTGACGAAGGAATTAACGGAACAGTTTCAGGTGATTACGAAACAACTCAAAAATACATGGACTATGTTCACAGCCTTCCAGGAATGGAAGACCTATGGTTTAAGATTGACGAAGAAAATGAACAAGCCTTCAAGAAGATGTTTGTTCGCTACAAGAAAGAAATTGTCCACCTTGGTTTGGAAGACAACGACTTTGACAACGACATAAACCCACTTGAAACAACAGGTGCTTACTTGTCTCCAAAAGAGTTCAAAGAAGCCCTTCTTGACGAAGATACAGTTGTCCTTGACACACGTAACGACTATGAGTACGACCTAGGACACTTCCGTGGAGCTATCCGTCCAGATATCCGCAACTTCCGTGAGTTGCCACAATGGGTCCGTGACAACAAGGAAAAATTCATGGACAAGCGTGTCGTGGTTTACTGTACAGGTGGCGTTCGCTGTGAGAAATTCTCAGGCTGGATGGTCCGTGAAGGCTACAAAGATGTCGGTCAATTGCATGGAGGAATCGCAACTTACGGTAAAGACCCAGAAGTTCAAGGTGAGCTTTGGGATGGGAAAATGTACGTCTTTGACGAGCGTATCGCAGTTGATGTTAACCATGTCAATCCAACCATTGTAGGGAAAGACTGGTTTGATGGAACACCATGTGAACGTTATGTAAACTGTGGAAATCCATTCTGTAACCGTCGTATCTTGACATCAGAAGAAAATGAAGACAAGTACCTTCGTGGGTGCTCACACGAGTGCCGTGTTCACCCACGTAACCGCTATGTTTCAGAAAATGAATTGACACAAGCAGAAGTGGTCGAGCGCTTAGCCACTATCGGTGAAAGCTTGGATCAAGCAGCTACTGTATAAGATTAAACAGTCCTCAGGGGCTGTTTTTCTATGCTTTTTACTCAAAAATCTAAAGTTTGTTTCTGTATCTTTCAGAAAAATAGGGTATACTATATGTAAACGATTTCAAAAGGAGTCTAGTTATGACAAGAACATTTTTTATTCCAAATAAACAGAGCATTCTAGGAGAACAGGAGATTTTGACTGCCAAGTCGATCTTGGGCTTGGTAGATGGTTTGGAGTCACATAGCTATGATGCAGTCTATCTCCGTCAGCCTATTAACCGTCTCGAGTATATCGAATGTGCGATAGTGGGGCAATCACAATTTCTCTTTAAGGTTAGTTATGCTGATGGTCAAAAGGCTTACCGTGTCGATCTTCCTGACCTACTAACGAAGACAGACTGGGAGATCATCAAGTCATTTTTAGATGCTCTACTTGCTTATACAGGAACTGAGATTGAGGGACTCGATGATTTTGACTTTGAAGCTTATTTCCAAGCAGGTATTCAAGCTCATCTAGCAGACACTGCAGCTCGTTTTACGATTTGCCAAGGAATTTTTAATCCTGTTTTCTTTAGTCATGAGGACTTGAAGAGCTTTTTAGAGGAAGATGGCTTGGCTCAATTTGAAGCGCGTGTGCGTGCGGTTCAAGAGACAGATGCTTACTTTGCAAGAGTTTCCTTCTATCAGGATGGAGAAGGACAAGTTCACGGTGTTTACCATCTGGCTCAAGGCGTCAAGACCGTTTTACCGAGAGAGCCATTTGTTCCTGTAGCCTATATTGAGCAATTGGTGGATAAGGAAGTCCAGTGGGAGATTGACTTGGTTCAAATCACAGGAGATGGCTCTAAACCAGAAGACTATGAAGCTGTCGCTCGCTTGGACTATGCAAAATTCCTAGAGTCACTACCATCAGCATATTACCACCAACTAGATGCTAATCAATTAGAAGTGCAACCCATCTTAGACAAAGATTTTAAAGCATTAGCACAAGAAGAGTAAAACAGAAGCAGGTCAATCGACTTGCTTTTTTGACATATAAAAAATCCTGCCATGGATGGCAGGATTGAAGTTTAAAGAAAGGACAAGATACGAAGGTAATCTCCAATCAGTGCCACTTCAGCTACAAAGAAGAGGAGGATGATAACCCCATTCACAAGGACAGACAAGAATAACTGATAGAAGGAGTCGGTTTCACTTACTTGACTTGGTCTTGTAATGATATGGAGACTGGCAAGCAGAATGATTCCAATGCTAATCACACACAGGAGGGCTGTGAATCGCAGGCTGTCAAAGAAGGCAAAGAAACTAGCAATGGCAGTGAGGAAGATTGGAATTGCCAAGGTGTAGTAACAGTTAAACTGAAATTTATGATATGACACAAAGATAGTTATATATATTTCAAATATTGCTTATCTCCATAGAAAATAGTAAAATATATACAGGGAATTTATTTTTTATATGGAAATAGTTGTCAGGAGAGTAAACAAATGGATATCAAAATAGAAGTAGGTAAAAGAATCCGAATGTTGCGAGAGATGAAACATATCACTCGTGAAACTCTTTGTGATGATGAAACTGAGATAACGGTGCGCCAATTAGCACGAATTGAATCAGGTCAATCTTCTCCAAGTTTATCCAAGGTAGAGTATATAGCTTACAAACTAGGCTGTCCAATTTCACATATAGTAGATATGGATCATATGATTTTACCCTCAGAGTACTTGATATTAAAGGATAAACTCATTAAGTTTCAAACTTATGGAGATGATGATCGAATCCAGGTTAAGGAAGAGTTGTTTGAAAGAGTTTACGAACACTATTATGACAGTCTACCTGAGGATGAACAGATTGCAGTTAGTGCCTTACAAGCTAGTTTTGATGTCTTTGTAAGTGAAGATGCAGGTTTTGGCGATGCTTTGCTGGATGAATATTTTGAACAAGTAAAGATAAGGAAAAACTATTCGGTGAATGATTTGCTTCTTATAAAATTGTACTTTGTTTCGTGTTTAGCAAGACCGACTGAGTATCATCATGAACTGTTTTGGATGCTTTCTAAAAAACTTATAAGAGAAACAAATTCATCAGATTTAGAGACAGCTTATATGTTAAAGAGAACAGTGCTTGATTCTTTAGCTGTTCAATGGATGGAAAAATCTTACTCTACTTTTGAGCCTTATGTTAAGGCGATGAACAGGCTGATGATTTTATCGCAGGATTTTCAAAACAAGCCAATTGTTGATATGCTTGAAGCTATGTGTACCTTATTTCATAAACGGGATAAGGAAAAAGCCATCCGCTTATACGATAGAGCTATTATTTGTGCTCAAGCATTTGGAGACCAAGTATTAGAAGCGCGTATATTGGGAGAAAAAGAAAAAGATATAAAAACTTTTGAGGAAATGGAGAGCTAACATGACATTTTTGTCATGTTTTTTTATTTTTGAAAGCGCTATACTATGATCATAAAGAACAAGAGATAAGGAGGAAAGAAGCATGTTTGGATTTGAAGTATTCTTAAGTCTTAGTTTTTGGTTTTCTGGATAGGAGATAGAAATGGAAGATTTTAGTATCTCGCTAGAGACGTTTACACAAACTCGCCACAGTTTGCTGTTTCGAAATAACACAACGGAGCAAAAGTTGGTACAAATAGAGTTGAATAAGGAACCATTCCGTTTAGCTATTTTAGATGCAGGCGAAGAGCGAGTTTTAATCTTACCAGAAGAATTATCTATTATCGAAAGTTTTAGAATTTCAGAAGTGGAGGACAATCCATGATGTCAAAAAAACATGTTGTAGAGACAATGGTTCTTCTTGTGATAGCATCTTTATTTTTAGCAGGATTTTACTATCAAAACCAGGAATCTCATCATCAAGAAGAAACAGCGCAAGAGCTCCTCTTAAAAAAAGAGGAGGAAATAAAACAATATATTTCAAAAACTAAAAATACAACATTCAAGAATGCATTGTTAACCTCTAATGAGGGAGTACAGGTTCAACTATCAGATTATAAGTTTAGACCAAAGGTTGTGGTATTCTGGGCTAGTTGGTGTCCTGATTGCCAAAAAGAGCTCCCAATCATTCAGCACCTTTATGATAAATACCAAGATAAAGTTGATTTCTTTATGGTGGATATAGTTGATGGGGAACGTGAAACACTTGAAACCTCTCATAAATTTTTAAGGAATCAGGGTTTTACCTTTCCAGTTTATATAGATCAAGATTTACAAGCTTTTAAGTTTTTTGATGTAAAAGCTATTCCAACAATATTTATAGTGGATAAGGATGGGATAGTGAAACAAATTTATGTAGAACAAGGAAGCGAAGAAATGTTGTCTAAAGATTTAAAACAGTTAATAAATGACTGAAATGAGAATCTCATTTGGTTATTATAAAAAATTTTTTAAAAGGAGGGTTTTCTGATGAGAAAACTAACTGGACGTGTCAAAAGACACATTGTAGCAGGTCGCTTTTGTATTATAGGTCTTCGATATGGAGTAGGCATATTTTGTTGGGATTAAATAGGAGGATGAAGTAGTGAAAAAACTAAGTAACAAAAATAAACAGCACATTGTAGCAGGTCGCTTTTGTATTATAGGTCTTCGATATGGAGTAGGTATATTTTGTTGGGATTAAAAGGAGGGTTAAGTAATGAAAAAACTAAGTAATAAACATAAAAAACACATTGTGGCAGGTCAATTTTGTGCTGTTTCACCACTCGGTATTTATGGAATGCTCACAGGTATTGGGTTCTTCTGCTGGAGTTAACGTAATCTAAAAATCTCTGGCAGGGTTCATTCCTTGTCAGAGACTTTTTAATATAATGAACGGAGAGAAACTATGAATCGTGTGATTTTAAGTCTTAAAAATATCGATAAAACATATGGGAAAGAACAGGTTCTACATAATGCTTCCTTTGATATTGAGCAAGGGGAAATATGTGGTCTTATCGGAGAGAATGGTGCTGGAAAGACAACATTAATGAGAATTCTCCTAGGACTAATTCAATCTGATAAGGGAGAAATCAAGAGTGTTTCTCAGCATAAGATTGGCAGTATTATCGAATCACCTGCCCTTTATCCAAACTTGACTGGACGTCAACACTTGCAATATTATAAAACAAGATTTGGTTTAAAGACAGATATCATAAAAATGTTGGAATTGGTTCGCCTATCCAAACCATCATGGGACAGAAAAGTAAAAAACTATTCTCTTGGAATGAAGCAAAGATTATCGATAGCAATTGCCCTTTTGGATAATCCAGAGCTTATTATCCTAGATGAACCAGTGAATGGTTTAGATCCTCAAGGAATTTCAGATTTAAGAAAAATGATTTTGAATTTAAGGGATCAGTTGGGAGTTACCTTTTTAATTTCAAGCCATATCCTATCAGAGTTAGAGTTTATAACAGATAAGTATATCATCATGAAAAAAGGAAAAATTCTAAATGTAATGAGTTCAAAAGAGCTAGCAAATGATTTGTCGGAAAAGCTCTTCCTTAAGACGAGTGATAATCAGATTCTAAAAACGTTTTTAAAAGAAGAGGGCATTGTTCATTTTGAGCAGGATGACTATCTGGTTGTGCCAGAAAAGGAAAAATTAATGCTTCTCTTGGAATATAGTGTTGCTTCAAATCTAGTGATACAGGATATATATATTAAGAAGGAACGCTTTGAGGATTACTATTTGAGTAATATTATCTGATGATTTAAGAAAGGAGGAGAGTCATGAATTCTCTTAAAGCAGATATGTATAAATTTTACTGGGAAAAAAGAGGAGTGCTTCCGAGTTTGTTGATAGGATTATTGATTTTGTTATTCTCCTTATTTTTTAAGTCATCGAATGAAGATGAACCAGCATTTCGAGTATTGATTTCAAATGTGAGTGGTTTTATTCCTTTGCTTTTTATCTCTACTAATTTATTTTTCTGGGGGGAAGATTATAGTTTCCGTACGATTAACATTCTCCTCACAAAAGAAAAACAACGATGGAAGTTATTTTTATATAAAACTTTGGGAGCCTTTTGTTTGTCTTTCCTATATATAACTATTTTTTATAGTTTAACAGCCCTTGTCTATTTGGAGGGAGACTTGGTGTTGATTATTTCGACATTTTTACACCAGCTACCATACTATTGGGTTATTATCAGTATCTCGTTATTGATTTTTCAAATATTTGATAAGGTTTATGAATCATGTATGATTTATATACTCTATATTTTACTGTTTGATAACCTATTGGTTTATGTCCTTCCAAACTCTGGTGAGAGTGTGAGAGACTATTTACTAATGACTTTAAATTTGAAAACTTCACCTGGGGTAAGTCAATTTACCCTTACGAATGCAGGCTATCCTATATTGGTAAGTATAGCAGTGATTGTACTTGCGTTTGTTGTATTCAGTAAAAAAGAATTTAAGTAGGAGTACTAATGATGAAAAAAATAGGAATTGTAATTGGGCTGTTGTTACTATTTGTAGTGGCCGGAATTTTATTAACCTTAAAACGAGGAGAGACGACAATCAGTGTGAAACAATCATGGGCTCTTTCTTCTAAAAGTATTAAAACGTTAGAGTTTTATGGTTCAAAGCAAGCAATTGATGTTAAAGTTGTCAAGAGTGAATCAGATGAAACAAGTGTTCAAATAGAAGGAAAAGTTTCCGAAGAATCAGTGAATAACATAACTAAAAACGTTAAAATGAGTTCAGATAGTCTATATATTCCATTTTCACAACATGGCTTTAATTTGGCTTTGAGTTCACAAGGGAAAGATAAGTTATATGTAACCATTTCCTTAGGAAAAAATGCAACTTTCGAAAAAATTTTTGTAGATACACTTGTTGGAGATGTATCTATTACAGTTCCTAAAGATTTTGATGGAATCTATACTTTGCATACAAATAATACAGGAGAAGTTTTAAAGGTTCCTACGACAAGTCAAACTTCGAATAGCGTCATTGAAGTTGATGGTTATAGTAAGATAAGTGTTGAAAAAGGAGAAAATAATGGTTAGTCACTATAAACAAGCAACTTTGATGGATTGTGGAATGGCTTGTGTAAAGACAATCATTTCTTACTATTTCCCAAAATTAGAACATTTAGATAGTCTACAATTTGATAACAATAACCACCAAGGACTGTCTTTGTTTGATATAGAAGATATATTAAAAAGCTATGGTATTGATGCGGATTCTTATCAAATTGAGACTCCTAGTTTGTTAAACAACGTATCATTTCCTTATTTACTGGTAGTAGAAAGAGCTAGCTTGCCTCATTATATCGTCGTGTTGGATGGAGACAGTAGTTCATTGATTGTTTCTGATCCTGCAAATGAGGAAATTGAGAAAATTTCAAGATTAGAACTTTTTAGTCAGAGTGTAGGAATTGTTTTAATTCCTCAAAAGAATGAGAATGTTAATTCAGAAGATAGAAAAGATATTGTTACGATAAGTTATGCAGATAAGTTATATCATAGATTTCTAGCTTCACTTGGTTGGAAGAGAAAATTGGCAATCTTTTTCTTGGGATTAGCTAAAATTAGTTTACCTATTGCTATTGCTTTTTTACTACAAATAACAATGTCTGGTCTACTTAACATTCAGTTTAGTATTCAACTATTTACCCTAGCTTCAATAATATTAGCTTCATATTTGTATTGGCAGTTCTCTATATTAGAAACGAGATTAAAAGGAAAGATTGAGAATAATTTTTTAAATGATATTCTGTCCTCTTTTTATAAGAACCAATTAAATGATTTTTCTTTAACTAAGAATTATGAGTATGTGAGTAGTTATTTTTGGAATTTGTTGTTATCAGCAACAGGTATTATGCAAAAATTTTACTTAAAGGTACAGCTTTTAGTGTTCTGTTTGCTACTATTATTGCTATTAAAATTGAATATTATTATTTTCGCAGTTACATGCGTATCTATAGCTATTCTTGGTTTATATGTCAATTTTGAGATACGAAAAGTTGTAAAAAATCAGCGAGAATTTATTGCTAATAGTTCTAACTTTAGTTCTCTTGTAGAAAATACAATTTATGGTTTGCAAGATATTATAAGTTTCCAAAAATCTAGCGATTTTATCAAAGAATTTGATGAAAGACTCAATGAACTGTTGGGAACGAAACTAGATAGTACACATATTACCAATAGATTATTAGCTTCTACGCAGATATTTATTGGTTTAACTGGTTCATTTTTGCTTGCTACTGTGAATATTATTAGAGATTACGCACATATATCAGAGTATGCAAATAGTATTTTGATTCTATTACTGTTATCCAGCATTTTAAATTCTTTAATTACATCTTGGGTAGCATTGAAAAAAAGTCAATATTCCTTTGAGTTTATTGGACTAGAGGAAGTAGGGATGGAAAGTAATCTTGCTACCATTCCAGTATCTAAAATTGAACAATTGTCATGCCGGAATTTATGTAAAAAATGGGATGAAAGATTGGTGTTTAATAAATTAAATTTCGAGTTTAATAGTGGTGAATTAACCGTTATTACAGGCGGCAATGGAACTGGGAAATCATCCCTTTTGAATATTATTCAGGGATTATCTTCTCCAACAGAGGGTGATATTGTACTGAATGGAATGGAAAGTTTTTCTACTTTAGAGGAAACTAATATTTTGGATTATTTAAGCGTGTATTCATCTGAATTTCATGTATTTCCTGGGAGCGTTTCAAAGAATATTAATTTCACCCTATTTAATAAGGAAAACTATGAATCAAATAATCTTGATAGTTTGAATCTTAATATAGCTCTGAGTCATCAGATTGATGGGAAAGCTACCAATATTTCGCAAGGTCAGAAACAAAAAATTCTACTCATGAGGAGTTTATCGCAAGAAAAGGATATATATTTATTCGATGAGCCTACAGGAAATTTGGACAGAAATTCAACGGAATTATTTCTAAATGAGGTTGAGAAATTAGTGAACGAGGAAAAGATTGTTATTGTCGTGACTCATGATAAGGATGTTATTGCTAGAGCAAGCAAAGTTATTAATATGGATGAATTTCATTAAAAGTTAAAAAATGGAGATTGGTGGTTTCTAATCTTAATTTTACATATAACTAGTTTGCATAATATTTGGAATAACGAACTTTATAGCAACGTTATCATACTACTGAACTATAGAAATAAAATCTATCCTAGGACAAGATTTTAAAGCATTAGCACAAGAAGAGTAAAGCAGAAGCAGGTCAATCGACTTGCTTTTTTGACATAGAAAAAATCCTGCCATGGATGACAGGATTGAAGTTTAAAGAAAGGCCAAGATACGAAGGTAATCCCCAATCAGTGCGACTTCAGCTACAAAGAAGAGGAGGATGATCACTCCGTTCACAAGGACAGACAAGAATAACTGATAGAAGGAGTCGGTTTCACTTGCTTGACTTGGTCTTGTAATGATATGGAGACTGGCAAGCAGAATGATTCCAATGCTAATCACACACAAGAGAGCCGTAAATCGCAGGCTGTCAAAGAAGGCAAAGAAACTAGCAATAGCAGTGAGGAAGATTGGAATTGCCAAGAGCTGGCTATATTGTTGGAGAACCTTTTCTAGCGTCCAGTCCTTTTCTTGGTGGATAAATCGTCTCACAACGAAACTACCCAAGAGGAAGGAAAAGAAGAAGAGTGTTGTTGCTACTAGGATAGAGATGATTGAAAAGAGATTTAATGAAGCAAATTGTTCAGGGAAGTGATTATGCATAGTTGCTATATGTCCATAGTAAGCATGTTTGATGTGGTAGATACTAAAGAAAAAGGAAGATGCAGAAAACAGAATGAGCAAGAGAAAGGCTGTGTAACTGTGTGTACTACTTGTTTCAAGATTGCTCGTAGGAGATTTGAGAGCTTCCACTAGCCAAGACCAAAAATCAAGCGCTTGCTCTTTCCATCTATCCGTAGATTTTGGAGCTTGGTCGGGGATATAAGGACTTTCTAAGGATTGACTGATAAGAAGGGGCTCTTTCGTGGTTGTTTTTTGCTGAGGAAGTGCTTCTTGACTCTCTTCAGCTATAGTGACTTTTTCTGTTTCTTTAGAAAGGTCTTGCTCTTCTTCAGTAGAATGGGATGCCTTCTTTTCTTCTATTTCTGTCCTCGCTTCACCGTCTTCAGGCGTTTCAATTTTCTCTTCTTGCTGGCTTTCCAATTCGACTTCAGCTTGAGAAACTTCCTTCTCTAACTGAGTATTTTTTTCAATTGGCGTATCGAGATCGGCTATCCTTTCTTCAGCCTTGTCTGCAACATCTTGGACTTGTTCATCAGGCTTGTTCTTGCTTGTTGTTTTTACAAAATCATTACTTTCAAACCATTCTTGTTTCATGGTAGAACCTCCTTTTTAGTGGGTTATGTGTCATAGTGGTCGATATAAATAGGTTTATTAAGGTCTGTTAGCTGTAGTTTCAAGACTAATATAATCATCAGCCTTAGCGATGAGTTGACCTTTTGCATCAGTTTTTTCAGTTTTGTAAGGGTTGCTTAATTCGTTGGGGTGGCGTTGACTCTCATCTCTCGATAACTGATAAATAGGACCATGGTGACTCGAGAGGTCTAAGTTAATTTCTTGGCTTTCTTTTTGAGTTAGCATGATACTGAGCGCATTTTTAGAAGATAGTTCTACTTTACCATATACTTTAATATTTTCAGCGTGGAAGTGCTTCTCTGTTGACTCTAGCTGACTATCTGTAAGGTCTGTATCAAAGATATTGACGATATTAGGGGTTGTGAGTTTACTGTTTTTGATACGACTTCCTTCAATTCGGAGGAGATAGCCATTTGTATTGAGAGTTGCATTTTCAAGACTAGCATTTATGATGGTGGTTTGTCTGCGATTGGCTGAGATGTTGATTCCTTTTAGGCTTCTTCCTTTTGGTAATTGGAGAATAACTTCATCAAAACGACTAGAGTAGCTGCTTGCGATATGGAGAATCCCGCCAATTCCAGAAGAGAGAAATGGAGTTTCAGACAGTTTCTTATCAATGATACTCAGCGTTTTATCGTTCTGATTTGTGACAAGATCATGGTTAGCAGAAATAGATGGATGGTAAGCAATGTGGATTTGATCATCGAAAGAGTCTGTGATGGTCAGCGCGTGTTGGTGGAGAGTTATCTCTAGATTTTCGACTTCCTTGCCAAAGGTCAGCTCTTCCGTACGGCTATCATAGACAGGTTCCTTGGACATGGCAAGTAGGCTCTTGATTCCGTCAGATTGGATACCTACAAAAAGCAGGATAAAGCCGATAACGGTAGTCACCACACCAAAAATGAGAAATCCTTTTGTCAATTTACGCATGCTGGTCACCTCTCTTTCCTTTTTTGAGAACAAATTGCACTAGGCGAACAATGAGTAGGCCGAAGAAGCGAGCTACATAGGAGATACCTAATAAAACCAGCGAAGAAGCACCGATGGCTAGTAAACCAGAACCAAAAATCAAGATAAAGGCTGATTTAGCTTGGGCTAGGACAGTGAAACTTTCAACTAAAAATAGGAATCCGCCGATGATACCAAGTATGGAAACCGCAAAGAAAGCTAGAATGACAGTCAAGGCTGCCACAAGGATTGCGAACAGGGACACGAGGATGGCGATTCCCAGAGGAATACCGATGGGGGCTGCAAGGAGAGCTAACAAGGCGATATGTAAAATTTGTCGGTTATTTTTTTGAGCGGGTGCCTCATTGATTTTTTTATCGAGAAGATTAGAGAGGACTTCGTGGGCTGCTTCCTTAGGAGTTCCCAAGCTAGCGATGAGTTCTTCTTCTCCCTCGACTCCAGCTTCGTCAAAGAGTTCTCTGAAATAGTCCATGGCTTCGATGCGATCAGCTTCAGGTAGTTTCTTGAGATAGAGTTCTAGCTGAGTCAGGTATTCAGTTCTTGTCATGGCGGATACTCCCTTCTATGATGCCATTGATGGTGTCTGTATAGAGTGCCCATTCATCTTTTAGGGTCACGAGCTGTTCTATACCACCATTTGTCAAGGAGTAGTATTTGCGCATGCGACCTTGGAACTCTCTAGAATAGGTTGTCAGAAAGCTATTGCCTTCCAATTTTTTTAGGATAGGATAGAGTGTAGATTCTTTGATATTAGCGATCAGCTTAATGGTTTGGCTAATCTCATAACCATAAGAATCATCCTGCTCCAGTACAGCCAAGATGAGAAATTCAATCAAGGCAGAGGATGTTGGAAAGTACATGGGGAACCTCCTTTTCTAATGTGTAAGATTTTTATATATAATTTTTCTACACATACATTGTACATCTAAAAGAAAGCCCTGTCAAGAGAAATGTGTAAAATTTTTATATATAAAAAACTCCTAGGCAAAACTAGAAGTTTAGAGAATTTTATCGGCTCTGTCCACTGTAAAGAGGGCCACAGTCATCAGGATATCGACGAGCAAGAGGGCAGCTACAGCTGGCACCCAAGAGTGGAAAAGGTCAAAACTGTAACCAAAGAGGGTTGGCCCAAAGGCTGCTAGGATATAGCCTCCTGTTTGAGATAAACCAGACAATTGGGCTGTCTTTTCAGGGGCGCTTGTTTTGAGTGAAAAGTTGACCATGAGATAAGGGAAGAGGGCGCTGGTTGCGGTTCCGATGAGGAGATGGATGGCAAGCCAGTAAAAGAAATTACCGATTGAGAAAAAGAGCATGGAAATGCCGACTACACCAGCTAGTGAAACCAGAGTGAGCATGAGCTGACGATTACGAGTTGATAAGCTGGTTGTCAGACTTGGGATGGTCATTGAAAAAGGAATGCTAATCAGAGAGAAGATAGAAGTCAGCAAGCCAGCTTCGTGACTAGATAGGCCTGCGTGGATGGCCATTGTAGGTAGCCAGGTCATAGCTGTGTAAAAGAGCAAGGATTGAAAACCTGCAAAGACAATCACTGCCCAGACCTGTTTATTACGCATGACCTTTGTTTTGCTTTTTTGTTTGGTTTGTGGAGCTAATCTGTGATTATAGCGGTGATTAGGGAGCCAGACCAAAAAAGTTGCTAGACAGAGCAGGGTAAGGAGGATGATAAGTCCTTTCCAAGAACTGGCCTGTGTAATGGGCACAGCTAGATAGGAAGCCAGAGCCGTCGCAACCCCCATAGAAGTTACATATAAGGTGGTCAGAAAACCAATTTTCTTTGGTTGATTGGCTTGGATAAGACTAGGAAGCAGAACATTGATAACTGCGATACTTGCCCCAACCATCAAGGTTCCTAGATAGAGCAGGGGCAGATTGATTAGTCTAATCAGAGAACCGATAGTCAAGAAGAAGAGACTATAGGTAAAGAGATGTTCTAAGCCAATTTTCTGAGCCAGTCGGGTAGAAAAGAGCGAGAAGAGGGTAAACATAAGGAGAGGAAGGCTGGTCAAGACACCAAGCGAACTAACTTCTACTCCCAGCCCTTGCGAAATATCTCCTAATATAATGGGTAAAACAGTAAAAGGAGTCCGCAAGGAAACACCAATTAGGATAATACCTGGAACAAAAAAGAGTGATTGCTTTTTCATATAATACCTCTTCTAGCTGATTTTAATAACAGCTTATTTTAAGGCTTTTTCCCTATAATGTCAAGTAAGGTTTCTGACTTTCAAGATAAAAATAGGAAAGTCTTGAAAATTATGATAAAATAGTGGAAGGAAAAATTCAGGAGAGTAGTAGTGACTCAAAATGTTGAAAGTCTTCTCGTATCCATTGTAATCAGTGCATACAATGAAGAAAAATATCTGCCTGGTCTAATTGAGGACTTAAAAAATCAAACCTATCCTAAAGAAAATATTGAAATTCTATTTATAAATGCTATGTCTACAGATGGGACAACAGCCATCATTCAGCAATTTATAAAAGAAGACACAGAGTTTAACTCAATTAGATTGTATAACAATCCTAAGAAAAATCAAGCTAGTGGTTTTAACCTGGGAGTTAAACATTCTGTAGGGGACCTTATTTTAAAAATTGATGCTCATTCAAAAGTTACTGAGAGTTTTGTAATGAATAATGTGGCTGTTATTCAACAAGGTGAATCTGTCTGTGGGGGACCTAGACCGACGATTGTTGAAGGAAAGGGAAAATGGGCAGAGACCTTGCATCTTGTTGAGGAAAATATGTTTGGCAGTAGCATTGCCAATTATCGAAATAGTTCCGAGGATAGATATGTTTCTTCTATTTTTCATGGGATGTATAAACGAGAGGTTTTCCAGAAGGTTGGTTTAGTAAATGAGCAACTTGGCCGAACTGAAGATAATGATATTCATTATAGAATTCGAGAACATGGTTATAAAATCCGCTATAGTCCAAGCATTCTATCTTATCAGTATATTCGACCAACATTCAAGAAAATGCTGCATCAAAAGTATTCAAATGGTTTGTGGATTGGCTTGACAAGTCATGTTCAGACTAAGTGTTTATCATTATTTCACTATGTTCCTTGTTTATTTGTTTTGAGTCTTGTGTTTAGTCTAGCATTGTTACCGATCACATTCGTATTCATAACTTTACTATTAGGTGCCTATTTTCTACTTTTGTCATTACTCACTTTGCTGACTTTATTAAAACATAAAAATGGATTTCTAATTATGATGCCCTTTCTTTTATTTTCCATTCACTTTGCTTATGGCCTTGGAACGGTTGTAGGTTTAATTAGAGGATTTAAATGGAAGAGAGAGTACAAGGGAACAGTAATTTATTTGGAAAAATAAGCCAAATAAATCAAAATGTGCTACAATAACAATATAGTAAAACTCTTTTAAGGAGGAGTAAATTTCTATGAATAAAAAACTCACAGATTATGTCATTGATCTGGTGGAAATTTTAAATAAACAACAAAAACAGGTCTTCTGGGGCATATTTGATATTTTGAGTATGGTGGTTTCCATCATTGTATCTTATATTTTATTCTACGGATTGATTAATCCAGCCCCTGTTGACTACATTATCTATACGAGTTTGGCCTTCTTGTTTTATCAGTTGATGATTGCTTTTTGGGGGTTGAACGCTAGTATTAGTCGTTACAGCAAGATTACGGATTTCATGAAAATCTTTTTTGGTGTGTCTGCTAGCAGCATTTTGTCATATAGTATTTGCTATGCCTTCTTGCCACTCTTCTCCATCCGTTTCATCATTCTCTTTATCTTGTTGAGTACCTTCTTGATTTTATTGCCACGGATTACTTGGCAGTTAATCTACTCCAGACGCAAAAAAGGTAGTGGTGATGGAGAACATCGTCGAACCTTCTTGATTGGTGCTGGTGATGGTGGGGCCCTCTTTATGGATAGCTACCAACATCCAACTAGTGAATTAGAACTTGTCGGTATTTTGGATAAGGATGCTAAGAAAAAGGGCCAAAAACTTGGTGGAATCCCTGTTTTGGGCTCTTATGACAATCTGCCTGAATTGGCTAAACGCCATCAAATCGAGCGTGTTATCGTTGCGATTCCGTCACTTGATCCGTCAGAATATGAGCGTATCTTGCAGATGTGTAATAAGCTGGATGTCAAATGTTACAAGATGCCTAATGTTGAAACTGTTGTTCAAGGACTTCACCAAGCAGGTACTGGGTTCCAAAAAATTGATATCATAGACCTTTTGGGCCGTCAGGAAATTCGTCTTGACGAATCGCGTCTGGGCGCAGAACTGACAGGTAAGACCATATTAGTCACAGGGGCTGGTGGTTCAATCGGTTCTGAAATCTGTCGCCAAGTTAGTCGCTTCAATCCTGAACGCATCGTCTTGCTCGGTCATGGGGAAAATTCAATCTACCTTGTGTATCATGAATTGATTCGTACATTCCAAGGGATTGATTATGTACCTGTGATTGCGGATATTCAAGACTATGATCGTTTGTTGCAAGTCTTTGAGCAGTATAAGCCAGCTATTGTTTATCATGCGGCAGCCCACAAGCATGTTCCTATGATGGAGCGTAATCCAAAAGAAGCCTTCAAAAACAATATACGTGGAACTTACAATGTTGCTAAGGCTGTTGATGAAGCCAAAGTACCTAAGATGGTTATGATTTCGACAGATAAGGCAGTTAATCCACCAAATGTTATGGGAGCAACCAAGCGCGTGGCTGAGTTGATTGTCACTGGCTTTAACCAACGTAGCCAATCTACCTACTGTGCAGTTCGGTTTGGGAATGTTCTTGGTAGCCGTGGTAGTGTGATTCCAGTCTTTGAACGTCAGATTGCTGAAGGTGGTCCTGTAACGGTGACAGACTTCCGCATGACCCGTTACTTTATGACCATTCCAGAAGCTAGCCGTTTGGTTATCCATGCTGGTGCTTATGCCAAGGATGGGGAAGTCTTTATCCTTGATATGGGCAAACCAGTCAAAATTTATGACTTGGCTAAGAAAATGGTCCTTCTAAGTGGACACACTGAGAGCGAAATTCCAATCGTTGAAGTTGGAATCCGTCCAGGTGAAAAACTCTACGAAGAACTCTTGGTATCAACCGAACTCGTTGACAATCAGGTTATGGATAAGATTTTCGTTGGTAAGGTTAATGTTATGCCTCTAGAAGCTATCGACCAAAAAATTGAAGAGTTCCGCACTCTCAGCGGAGATGAGTTGAAGCAGGCTATTATCGCCTTTGCTAATCAAACCACCCACGTTGAATAAAAAATCTTTAAAATCAGAAAAACGCATATTATCAGGACTTGAAACCTTGGTAATATGCGTTTTGTTATGTATAGATTTACTTCATTTTCTTCTGAAATGGAGTTGTTGCCCAGTCTTTGTCATGTTATTGAAAATACTCTAAAATTTGTAGGGGGTTGTGGGCGATATAATCAGGTTGATAGTTTAGCAAGTCTGCTTGCTCTCCAAATCCCCAAGTGACGGCTAATTTCTGAATGCCTGTTTCTTGAGCTCCAAGCATATCAAACTTGGTATCTCCGATGATGATGGCTTGCTCTGGTGCTAGTTGATGTGTCTGTAAGGCTTGGCGAATGACATCTGCCTTATGAGGTGCTTCAGGGCTGGAACCATAAATGCCATCAAAGAAATGATAGATTCCCAAATTTTTAGCCATGTCTTGAGCGGTTGGAGTATTTTTTGTCGTGGTGATGTAGAGTGGATAACTGCTCGATAACTTCTCAAGCAAGTCTACAATATTAGGAAAGAGTTGAGCTTCATGGATGCCTTTTGCCCTATAGTAAGAACGGTATATCTGCACAGCCTCAGTGATTTGTTCTTTGGGTAGGCAGGTCGCAAAACTACTTTCGAGGGGCGGTCCCATAAAACCACGAATCGTTTTGGTATCAGGACTAGGCACTCCTAGCTCTTTAAAGGTATGGGTAAAGGCATTGTGAATCCCGATAGAACTGTCAACGAGGGTTCCATCTAGATCGAAAAAGATAGCTGTGATAGAGGTCATGGTTTCTCCTATTTGATAAGCTTATTCTCCGAAAATTTCTTTTTGGAGGCGACGACCAGTAGGGGTGGCAGCGAGTCCACCTTCAGCTGTTTCACGAAAGGCAGTCGGCATGCTTGCTCCTACTTGGTACATGGCATCGATAACTTCATCCACAGGGATTTTAGATTCGATACCTGCCAGGGCCATGTCTGCTGCGATGAAGGCAAAGCTAGCTCCCATGGCATTACGTTTGACACAGGGAACTTCAACCAAACCTGCAACAGGGTCACAGATGAGGCCTAGCATATTTTTAATGACAAAGGCAATAGCTTGACTGGCTTGGTAGGGTGTCCCACCTGCAGCCAGAGTCAAGGCTGCAGCACTCATAGCAGAGGCCGAACCGACTTCGGCTTGGCAACCGCCCTCAGCACCTGAGATAGAGGCATTATTTGCGATGACTAGTCCAAAGGCACCAGCAGCAAAGAGGAAATCTAGCTGTTGCTCGTGGCTAAGGTCTAATTTTTCAATAGCAGCAGTGAGAACGGAAGGGAGACAGCCAGCACTTCCTGCGGTCGGAGTGGCACAGACCAAGCCCATTTTGGCATTGTGTTCATTGACTGCAATGGCATTTCGGGCAACAGAGAGAATTGTGTAATCTGACAGAGTTTTTCCGTTTTTGATGTAGTGATCCAATTTGGCAGCATCTCCACCTGTCAGGCCACTACGAGATTTATTTTCATTGAGGCCAAGTTGGACAGAGGCTTTCATGACTTCCAGATTGCGTTCCATGAGAAGGAAGACTTCTTCACGTTCGCGACCGGTCAATTCAAACTCTGTTGTAATCATGAGTTCTGCGACATTTCCTTGAAAGTCCAAATCTGCTTGCTCGACCAATTCTTTGATAGAATAAAACATGCTTCCTCCTATTTAAAGAAATTGACATTGTGGAGATGAGGGATTTTTCGAATTTCTTCGATGGCCTCATCACAGTTACGACTGTCGACTTCGATAATCATAATGGCTTTTTCACCAGCTTTTTCACGAGTGACATTCATCTGGGCAATATTGATATCATAGCGTGAAAGGGCCTCTGTTACGAGGGCAATCATACCTGGAATATCTTGATGAACGATGATGATAGTCGGTGTATTCATATTGAGAGAGACGGCAAAGCCATTGAGTTCTGTGACCTGAATATTCCCTCCACCGATGGAAATACCAGTTACGCTGATGGTCTTGTGCGCGTTTTTGACGGTAATTTTAGTGGTGTTTGGGTGAGGAGCATTACTGTCTTTCTGAATGGTCCAGACAATCTTTATGCCACGCTTGTGAGCAATTTCCAGGCTGTTTGGGATTTCAGGATCATCTGTATCCATGCCTAAAATACCAGCAACAAGGGCTAGGTCTGTCCCGTGACCACGATAGGTCTTGGCAAATGAGTTAAAAAGTTGGAATTCGACTTCTGTCGGAGTATCATCAAAGATGGAAGAGACAATCTTCCCAATACGAACAGCCCCAGCGGTATGACTACTAGAAGGGCCAATCATAACTGGTCCGATGATATCAAAGACAGATTGAAAACGAAGTGATTTCATCAGTTTCCCCTTATAAAAATTCTTATCTCTATTATATCAAAGAATAAAGGTCTTGACTTTAATTGTAGATGAAAACCTTTCTAATACCTCAAATAGCATAAAAATAGTATCTTTTATGACAAAAAACACATTATTTAGGGAAATAAAAAATAATTTTGTAATATTTCTACATAAAAGTGTCAAGAAACGGTAATATTTAAAGGGTATGATAGAACTATAGAAAGAAGGAGAATTTTCAAATATGAAATCAACAACTAAAAAGATTAAAACAACTCTTGCAGGAGTAGCTGCCTTGTTTGCAGTATTTGCTCCATCATTTGTATCTGCTCAAGAATCATCAACCTACACTGTTAAAGAAGGTGATACACTTTCAGAAATTGCTGAAACTCACAATACAACTGTTGAGAAATTGGCAGAAAACAACCACATCGACAACATTCATTTGATTTATGTTGGTCAAGAGTTGGTTATCGATGGCCCTGTAGCGCCTGCTGCAACACCAGCGCCAGCTACTTATGCAGCTCCAGCTGCCCAAGATGAAGCTGTTTCAGCCACAGTGGCAGAAACTACAGAGGTAGAGGAAGAAACTCCAGCAGAAAGCGCGCCAGTAGCAGAAGAAACAGTTGCTTCAACTGTAAGTGGATCTGAAGCAGAAGCTAAAGAATGGATCGCTCAAAAAGAATCAGGTGGCAGCTACACAGCTACAAACGGACGTTACATCGGACGTTACCAATTGACAGATTCATACTTGAACGGTGACTACTCAGCTGAAAACCAAGAACGTGTAGCAGATGCCTACGTTGCAGGACGTTACGGTTCATGGACAGCCGCTAAAAACTTCTGGCTTAGCAACGGTTGGTATTAAGAAATAACGAACAGAATAATATGAAAAGGTCGAGGAAATCCCTCGACTTTTTATATTTTCTTCGGTTGATAATAGTTCTCCACTTCTTTTTTGAGATGAGACAGCATAGAAGTTTCCTCGGTCAGCTCCAGAAGGGAGAACCCTTTTTGGATAAGTCTAGCGTCATCCCTACAAATCCCGATACGGACATAGCAGATAGCAAGCCTATCGTAGTGCTTCTTTTTCTTGGCATCCTCTAGTAAAGTATAGCAGATTTGTTGACACATGTTTTTGTCTTGATGGTATAAGTAAATGGTGGACAGATTGAGTAGGATTGCCATTCGTAAGTCATATAAATGTTGGTAGTTTTTATAGACTTCCAAGCGTTGCAGGATTTTTCCAGTAATGAGATGGAGGTGATCAATGGGAAAGCTGAAAAGGATGGTATTGAGGATTTTTAGATCATTTTCATACCATGTATCTTGTTTTTCAATTTTTTCCCAAAGTTTTTTGACAGTCTGTTTCACTTGGTCTGACAGTTGCTCTGTACCATGTTGACGGATATGAATGACAATTTCCAACATATCTCTGATTTCTTCTATGGGCAGGTCGTGGTGGGTTTTGAGATAGTCTTGGCATTTTTGAAATAGTTTTTCGAGTTCACTAGTCCCTAGGGTTGAGCTCATATTGAGATAGGTTTGCATGATTTCTGTTCGTTGGCTCGGTTGATAGAGGTGGCAGATATAGTCAAACTCTTCAAAACTCATATTGATTTGCCGGAGAAGAAACTCCATATTTTCATATTTGGGAGTTGCTTTACCACTTTCAATTTTTGATAAGCTGGTTCTTGAGAGAACCTCCCCACAGACCTCTTCTTGGGTTAATCCTTTTGATTCACGTATTTCTTTATAGACCTTTCCAAAATCATAACGCATGATTTTCTCCTTTTCGTGAAAAAAGTTAACAAATAATAAAATTCTATTAAAAATATTGTATCATAATAACAGGAATAGTAAAAAAGAAAACTAAAATAATGTGTGAAAAAAGTTAACTAATTTTAAAATAGAATAAAGAAGAGGTATACTGTAGATACAAAATACAGGGAGGAATAAAAAATGGAAGTTATAAATGTAAGTAAGCATTATGGTCATTCAATCATTCTCAAAGATATAAATTTTGCACTTAATAAGGGTGAAATTGTTGGTCTAGTAGGGAGAAACGGAGTTGGCAAGAGTACATTGATGAAAATTCTTGTTCAGAATAACCAACCGACTTCAGGGAATATTATAAGTAGTGATAATGTTGGGTATTTAATCGAAGAACCAAAATTATTTTTATCTAAAACAGGTTTAGAGAATTTAAAATATTTGTCAAATTTATATGGTGTTGACTACAATCAAGAAAGATTTGGAAGTTTGATCCAAGAGTTAGATTTGACTCAGTCTATTAATAAAAAAGTAAAGACCTATTCTTTGGGTACAAAACAAAAATTAGCTTTGCTTCTGACTCTTGTTACGGAACCTGATATATTAATTTTAGATGAACCGACTAATGGTTTAGATATTGAATCATCACAAATAGTTTTAGCGGTTCTAAAAAATTTAGCTTTACATGAAAATGTGGGAATTTTAATATCGAGTCATAAATTAGAAGATATTGAAGAAATTTGTGAAAGGGTTCTTTTCTTGGAGAACGGGCTTTTGACATTTCAAAAAGTAGGAAAAGATAGTCATAATTGCTTGTTTGAGATAGCTTTTTCATCAGCTACAGATAGAGACATTTTCATTACCAAGCAAGAATTTGGGGATATTGTTCAGGAAGAGGGACTGAGAATTACTATGTCTGGGAATATTCAAAGTAGTGAGCTTTTTAAATTTTTTAACGAAAACTCTATTAAAGTAGTTGATTTTGAAACTAAAAAAGAGACGCTTAAAGATATTTATCTAAATCGTTCAAAATAAAGGAAGGTTATAATCATGAAATTAAATAAATTGAATTTTCTTAAGGAAAATATAAGAGATTTATATTCATCAGGCGTAATATATTTCGGATTGATTATCTCGTTTATACCGCCGCTACTGGTTACATTCTTTATTCTAAAGACTCAAGGGACATCACTTGGTATTAAGCATATTTCAAATTTTTATGCCATGCTCGGTATGTTAATGGCTGTTATACATGCTAACCGAATTATTAGCAGGGATTTTTCCCACAATACGATCAGTTTATTTTATAATCAACAGAAAAATCGGATGATTTACGTCTTGTCCAATTTTCTATATGCCATCTCAGTTTCCATTATTTATGCTTTGAATGGTATTTTGTTACTAGTCATCGTAAGTAAATTGGGTGTTCCAGGTGCTTTAGGGTTAGATTTTATAGCAGTCATTGTAGTCAATACAATTTTGTTAGTCCTATTTTATTTTCTATTATCTTACATTTTCTATTTATACAAATTGAAAAGTGGCTTGGTATTTGGTATTTTAGTAGCTTTACTACTCTTTGTCCCTAATATATTAAATACGATTATGATGAATACTAGTAATGATTTGTTTATCAAAGCAATTGAACTTCTTCCTTTTTATTCCTTACCTGTATTTGTGGCTTCAAATACGATGTCTATTAGTCAGTATCTTGTGGCAACCACTACAATCATTTTATTGTACTTTTTCACTCTCAAGAAAAGCAAGGAGTATTCATTTTAGTTTCGTTTAGTATTATTTTGCAGACTTAAAATCCAGCAAAAAATAAAAAGATGTTGCGCTGACTAAAGAAAATTAGAATGTATAACAGAGGTAAACAGATAATTGTAGGGGAATTAAGCCTTCTATTGATGAGCATGAATTTTCTTATAACATTATCCAACAAACTGACCTATGAAACTTCAAAAATTCAAAAACCACACGGTATTCCTTTCAACTTGATTGTATTCAAGACTGAAACTACTTGAAAATATTTAATATTTTTCTTTAATTACTTGACAGGTTATATATGTTGATTTTTAATATAGGTAAAATAGGGGTTGTGTGAGCGTTGACAAATACAGTACCCTTAACTTTGTATTCAGCAAAGAATTATGATGCAACTAGAAAAGAAAGAATTCTAGCTTGATACAATGTCACCAGTTTTATTTAAAGTTGTTATGGAACTATTTTTAAAATAAATACGATTCTTCTGCTTTAGGTAGAGTAGTTAATCAGGAGGTTAAGTGATGAACTACAATTTAAAATATCTCTTATCAGGAATATTTGTCCTAGTCTTTATAGGTTTCCTAGTCTGGATGCGTTATTTTAATCAGAAGAAGGAAGAAGAGCATTCGGATGTGTCTTTTGAAGCGAGGTTAGATAGTGAGGTCAAGGCCTTATATAAACAACTAGGATTGGGTGAGGAGCCTCATTATTTCTTAGCCTATCGCTACCTACATCCTTGGTTCAACTTGGCGATTTTACCACCAACAGTTGAAATTTTCTTAACTAAAATAGCGCTGGTGATGGTAACTCCAGATGAACTACTGATAAGAAATCTTGGGAATGGGATGACTTTCATCAGTGAGCATCATCGTGATTTGTGGCAAGGACTTATCCGCATTCCAAAATCAGAGATGAAAGAATTTGAGATTCGTAACTGGAAAAAATTTTTTGTATTTGGCGATTTTTTGACAATTAAAACAAGCCAACATAGCTATTATTTGCAGGTTAGAGATGATGGACTTCAAAAAGGAAGTCTCTCTAGCAAACATTTCTCAGACTTGAAACGACAAGATTTTTTAGGATTATTGACAGATAAAAGGACATTCTGATAGACAATTGCCCTAGTTGTTTATTGTAAACTTTACAAATGAGCTGTAAACACTAGAATCCATTCAGAAAGGCAATTCCTATGAAAAATAAAATTTTAATCATTGTTTATATTTTAGCCTCGCTAATCATCAGTTTTATAATCTTTTCACTTTTACATATCGACTTTAAATGGTGGACAACTTTAGCTATAAGTGCAGGATTTATTTACACCTATTTAAAATTTAGTAAAAAATAAAAAGTACCTGCACCTATCTCGCTTTCGTCTCTTCACGGGAGGTATCTCTATGAAAAAAATCAGTCATCTTTGTATGCTCCTGCTCTTACTGTGTACTACATTTTTTGTCCTGAATGTAAATGTTACAAGAGAAATAGTGCGGATTCAGGAGATGGGCAAGACAACTTATTCATTTGACTTGTACTTGAAAGATGTCACTAAACCGACAGAAACGATTCTCCAGTTTTTTGAAGAGGTTGCAAGTCAAGACAAGGTCTCTATTATCAAAGTAGATAATGGCGATGAGGCCGTCAAGGCTGGTGTTTTTGATAAGGAAACCTTCCCCTATCAAGAGTTCGGTCTGACTTCTCTTGATTTTTCAAAGAATGAGAAGGGGGTCTACAGCAACCAGGATCTTCCCAATAATCTAGGAACCATTCCCACCTTTTTAAAGGTGAAACTCATTCGACTCCAGACCTTTCAATCCTACATTGAGGATAAATCCCATACTGTAAATGGGCGCTACATGATTACCTCCAGCAAAGAGATAGATCGCGATACCATTCTACAAAAGTGGAGTGATTTTTTCCAGATAGATAAGACGATTTTATTAGAACCCACTTACCGAAGTCAGGTTGGAGTGCTAAATCAAGAGTTGTTACTATCTATCATTATCTTTATCTTGGCAATCTTGCTTGTGATTTTAATGACAGTTTATCAGCCGATGATGGAGATGAAACGAGTGGGGGTTCAAAAGTTACTTGGTTTTCAAAGCAGGGCGATTTTAGCTGGTTTTGTAAAGACTAATTTTTATCTTCTCTTGGGTGGAAGTCTTGTCATTGACTTGGGACTATTTTTAGTGCTGGACTACAGGCCAAAACTTCTGTTCCCAAGTTTACTCTTATCCCAATTTCTGCTTTTACAGTTGTATTTGTTCATCAGTTGGCTGACCTACCTGATGATTCAGAAAATGACAGTTAGTTCCATGTTGAAAGGTTTTTCATCTGTCAAACTTGGTCTCATCTTCAATTATGTGATGAAAATAGGAACAACTATTTTACTGACGGCCTTACTGATTGGGGTAGGCAGAAGTCTAGAACAAGAAAACAAAGAACTTGCTTATCAGAAACAGTGGGTAAGCCAAGGCAATTACCTGACCTTAGAAACCTTCAAACTCAATGATAACCTGTGGCAAGAAGAGCTAGCAGGGTCAGGGAAATCTACAGATTATTTCTATCAATTTTATCAAGACTTGCTAGCAAAAATACAAGTAAATTATGTTCGAAGTGCGAGTCTTCCTATCAAACCAGTCATCAAAGCTGAACAAGTGCAGAACTACCAACTACCTGATAAGGTAGATGTTTACTATGCTAATAGCAATTTTCTAAAGAGCAAGGGATTCAAGTTACCAGATACCGGCACTAAAAAAGTTATTTTGATGCCAGCCAGTGATAAAGGACAAGAAGGCAAGAATCAGTTCTTGGGAAAATCCATCGCCTATCTTTCTCTGAGGTATGAAGATCAGCAAAAGCAAACAATAGAAGATATGGATGTAGAAATTGCTTACTATGAAGGAGATTGGTCTTTCTTCCCTTATAATAATGAGCGAAAGGAAAATCTCCACAATCCAATCATTAGTCTGGTAAATGATCAAGACATGATGTGGGAAGAAAAGACTCACTTGTCAACGACAGGTTTAAACAACCCGATGAAAGTTGAAAATACAGAACAAAATCAAAAAGTGATTACAGAGTTAGTCGATAACTTATCTGATGGTAGCTATTTAAAATTTTCATCGATTCAAGCAATTCAAGAGGGGATGGTTGATACCTATCGGGATTCTGTTCGTAATTTTAACGTTCTTTTTGCCTTATTTGCTCTTCTCAGTATGATTGTCTCCTACTTTTTACTCGTTACCACTTTCTTGTTGAAGCGCAGGGATATCATTACCAAGAAGTTTATGGGGTGGAAACTGGTCGATCGCTATCGCCCTCTCCTCGTTCTGCTCTTGCTGGGCTATAGTCTTCCTCTTCTAGTATTGATTTTCTTTGCCCATGCGTTCTTGCCATTCCTACTGTTTGCAGGTTTTACATGTCTGGATATACTGTTTGTGCTAGTTTTGGCTTCTAGGATGGAGAAAAGAAGCCTAGCAGAGTTATTGAAAGGGGGCATCTTATGATTGAGTTGAAAAATATTACCAAAACCATTGGAGGAAAAGTGATTTTGGATAACTTGTCTCTCAGGATTGATCAGGGGGATTTAGTTGCTATCGTTGGAAAAAGTGGCAGTGGCAAGTCGACCTTGTTAAATTTATTAGGTTTGATAGATGGTGATTACAGCGGACGGTATGAGATTTTTGGTCAGACAAATCTAGCGGTCAATTCTGCTAAGTCGCAAACAATAATCCGTGAACATATCTCTTATCTATTTCAAAATTTTGCCCTGATTGATGATGAAACGGTCGAGTATAATCTCATGCTGGCACTGAAATATGTGAAATTGTCTAAGAAAGACAAGCTCAAAAAGGTGGAAGAGATTTTAGAGAGAGTAAGTTTGTCAGCTACTTTGCATCAAAAGGTCTCCGAGTTGTCTGGTGGGGAGCAACAACGAATTGCAGTTGCTAGAGCCATCTTAAAACCCAGCCAGCTGATTTTAGCCGATGAACCAACAGGTTCTCTGGATCCTGAAAATAGAGACTTGGTCTTGAAGTTTCTCTTAGAGATGAATCGAGAGGGGAAAACAGTCATTATCGTGACCCACGATGCTTATGTAGCCCAACAATGTCATCGGATCATTGAATTGGGCGAGGGGAAATGAGTTCATTCAGCTCCTTTTGACTGGCTGAATACTCATGTTTTTCAGAGAGAAATAGCATAAATACGCCTAGGAATGACATTTTTATGTAGTATTTCTAGGTTTTTTTGTTTCAAATTGAAAAATTTTTCAATTTAGGCTTGACAAACGATGAGGATAGGAGTATTATTTATACAACCAAAAAGAATAAACATAAAGGAGGCTTTGTTATGAATAAGATGAAGAAGGTGTTGATGACGATGTTTGGTTTAGTGATGCTCCCCCTACTATTTGCTTGTAGTAACAATCAATCGGCTGGAATTGAAGCCATCAAGTCCAAAGGAAAATTGGTTGTAGCCCTCAATCCAGATTTTGCTCCATTTGAATACCAAAAAGTGGTTGATGGGAAAAATCAGATTGTGGGTTCAGATATCGAATTAGCCAAGGCTATCGCAACAGAACTAGGTGTCGAATTGGAACTATCTCCCATGAGTTTTGACAATGTACTGGCTAGTGTTCAATCAGGAAAAGCCGATCTTGCCATATCTGGTGTTTCTAAGACAGATGAACGGAGCAAGGTGTTCGATTTTTCAATTCCCTACTATACTTCAAAAAATAAGCTCATTGTCAAAAAATCTGACTTTGCCACTTATCAGTCTGTCAACGACTTAGCGCAGAAAAAGGTCGGAGCACAGAAAGGTTCGATTCAAGAGACGATGGCGAAAGATTTGCTACAAAATTCTTCCCTCGTATCTCTGCCTAAAAATGGGAATTTAATCACAGATTTAAAATCAGGGCAAGTGGATGCAGTTATATTTGAAGAACCCGTTGCCAAGGGATTTGTGGAAAATAATCCTGATTTAGCAATCGCAGACCTCAATTTTGAAAAAGAGCAAGATGATTCCTACGCGGTCGCCATGAAAAAAGATAGCAAGGAATTGAAAGAGGCAGTCGATAAAACCATTCAAAAGTTGAAGGAGTCTGGAGAATTAGACAAACTCATCGAGGATGCATTTAAAGCGTCCATTGAAAAATAGAAAGAAGGAAAAGAACATGAGTAAAGAAAAAGTAATTTTGGCCTATTCTGGCGGTTTAGACACATCAGTTGCTATTACCTGGTTAAAGAAAGACTATGATGTTGTTGCAGTTTGTATGGATGTGGGTGAAGGGAAAGACTTGGATTTCATCCATGATAAGGCTCTTAAGGTTGGGGCAGTCGAATCTTATGTCATTGATGTTAAGGACGAATTTGCTACAGATTATGTGCTAGTGGCTCTCCAGTCACATGCCTATTATGAACAAAAGTATCCCTTGGTATCTGCCTTGAGCCGCCCTCTTATTTCTAAAAAATTGGTTGAAATCGCGCATCAGACAGGAGCGACTACAATTGCTCATGGTTGTACAGGTAAGGGGAATGACCAAGTACGTTTTGAAGTATCGATTGCAGCCTTGGATCCCAATTTAAAAGTAATTGCACCAGTTCGTGAATGGAAATGGTCTCGTGAGGAAGAAATTCACTATGCTAAGGAAAATGGGGTGCCTGTTCCTGCTGACCTTGACAATCCCTACTCTGTCGACCAAAATCTTTGGGGACGTGCCAATGAGTGTGGTATTTTGGAAAATCCATGGAATCAGGCTCCAGAAGAAGCCTTTGGCATCACATCTTCTCCAGAGGAAGCTCCAGACACGCCAGAATACATTGATATTGAGTTTAGTGAAGGTGTTCCAGTTTCCCTCAATGGAGAAGAGCTAAAATTGGCAGATTTGATTCAAAAACTCAATGAAATAGCTGGAAAACATGGGGTCGGACGAATTGACCACGTGGAAAATCGTTTGGTTGGGATTAAATCAAGAGAAATCTATGAATGCCCAGGTGCAGTGACTCTGCTGACAGCTCATAAGGAAATTGAGGACTTGACGCTTGTGAGAGAAGTGGCTCATTTTAAACCAATCATAGAAAATGAATTATCAAATCTCATTTATAATGCTTTGTGGTTTAGTCCAGCTACACAAGCCTTGATTGCTTATATTAAAGAGACTCAAAAAGTTGTCAATGGGACTGCAAAAGTTAAATTCTATAAGGGGAGCGCTCAGGTCGTGGCTCGGAAATCACCAAATTCACTTTATGATGAAAATTTGGCGACGTATACCAGTGCAGATACCTTTGACCAAGATGCGGCTGTTGGCTTTATTAAGTTGTGGGGACTTCCAACCAAGGTTCATTCTGAGGTTCAAAAAAGCGCCAAATAGGACGATTGACTAGAGAGGTGGATGTGATATGGCTAAGAATACAAAATTATGGGGTGGTCGCTTTGAAGGTACTGTCGAAGACTGGGTAGAGCGCTTTGGTGCGAGTATATCTTTTGACCAGAAATTAGCTAAATTTGACTTGATTGGTTCTTTGGCCCACGTTCAGATGTTGGGTCAGACGGGTATTTTGAGTTTGAATGAGTCAGAAAAGATTCAAGAAGGTTTGAAAGAGCTTTTAGAAGAGCTAGAGGCAGGCCAACTTGACTTTGATATCGCAAACGAAGATATTCACATGAATATGGAAGTATTGCTGACAGAAAAAATTGGTCCCCTTGCAGGGAAGTTACATACAGCTCGTTCTCGAAATGACCAAGTTGCGACAGATATGCACTTATATCTCAAGGAGCAACTAGGCCATGTCCTAGATAAACTGGCTCATCTCAAGGGTGTTTTATTAGACTTGGCGGAAAATCATGTGGAGACAATCATGCCGGGCTATACCCATCTGCAACATGCTCAGCCTATTAGTTTTGCCCACCACCTGATGGCTTACTACAATATGTTTCAGAGAGACAGTGAACGTTTTGAATTTAACCAGAAGCATACAGACCTATGCCCTCTAGGTGCGGCAGCTTTGGCAGGGACGACTTTCCCCATTGATCGCCAATTGTCTAGCGATTTGTTAGAGTTTAAGCAACCTTATACAAATTCTTTGGATGCTGTTAGTGACCGCGATTTTATCTTAGAATTTCTGTCTAATGCCAGCATACTCATGATGCATATGAGCCGTTTTTGTGAAGAAATGATCAATTGGTGTAGTTTTGAGTACCAATTCATTACCTTGTCAGATACGTTTACAACAGGTTCCTCTATTATGCCCCAAAAGAAAAATCCAGATATGGCTGAGTTGATTCGAGGAAAGACTGGTAGAGTTTATGGGAATCTGTTTGGACTGTTGACAGTCATGAAGTCCTTGCCTTTAGCTTATAATAAGGATTTGCAAGAGGATAAGGAAGGAATGTTTGATACGGTTGAAACGATTTTAAATTCCCTTGATGTGTTGGCAGGTATGTTATCCAGCTTGCAGGTGAACAAAGAAAAAATGCAAGAGTCTACAGAGAAGGACTTTTCAAATGCAACTGAGTTGGCAGATTATTTGGCAGGGAAAGGCTTGCCATTTAGAGAAGCTCATGAGGTTGTGGGAAGATTAGTGCTAGACTCTATCAAGTCTGCTAAAAATATTCAAGATTGGACTTTGGAGGAATTGCAAACCTATCATTCCCTCATTGCCGAGGATATCTATGTCTACTTGCAACCTAAAACTGCTGTTCAAAGACGAAATTCTTTGGGAGGTACAGGATTTGACCAAGTGAAATACCAGATTGCAGTTGCTAAGAAAGCGAATGAAGCTAGAAAGTGCTAGATTGATAGGTTCAGAATAAGAGGTTGGTCGATTGACAGCCTCTTTCTTGTCTTCTCCAACCAAGCATGTTATAATGAATACTGCTCAAGCGACCTTCAATCGTGAAGCACACACGACCTTCAATCGTGAATAAACGAATAGATGGGAGACTTACCATGAGTGATAACTCTAAAACACGTGTTGTCGTGGGGATGAGTGGTGGTGTTGATTCGTCGGTGACGGCTCTTTTGCTCAAGGAGCAGGGCTACGATGTGATCGGTATCTTCATGAAGAACTGGGACGACACAGATGAAAACGGCGTCTGTACGGCGACCGAAGATTACAAGGATGTGGCTGCGGTGGCAGACCAGATTGGCATTCCTTACTACTCTGTCAATTTTGAAAAAGAGTACTGGGACCGCGTTTTTGAGTATTTCCTAGCGGAATACCGTGCAGGACGCACGCCAAATCCAGACGTTATGTGTAACAAGGAAATCAAGTTTAAGGCCTTTTTGGACTATGCCATGACCTTGGGGGCAGACTATGTAGCGACTGGGCATTATGCCCGAGTGGCACGTGATGAGGATGGCATCGTTCACATGCTTCGTGGCGTGGACAATGGCAAGGACCAAACCTATTTCCTCAGCCAACTTTCGCAAGAACAACTTCAAAAAACCATGTTCCCACTGGGGCATTTGGAAAAGCCTGAAGTTCGCAGACTAGCAGAAGAAGCAGGCCTTGCAACTGCTAAGAAGAAAGACTCGACAGGGATTTGCTTTATCGGAGAAAAGAACTTTAAAAATTTCCTCAGCAACTACCTGCCAGCTCAGCCTGGTCGCATGATGACTGTGGATGGTCGCGATATGGGCGAGCATGCCGGCCTTATGTACTATACGATTGGTCAGCGTGGTGGTCTCGGTATCGGGGGTCAACACGGTGGAGACAATGCTCCTTGGTTCGTTGTCGGAAAAGACCTAAGCAAGAATATTCTCTATGTAGGCCAAGGTTTCTACCATGATTCGCTCATGTCAACCAGCCTAGAGGCTAGCCAAGTCCACTTTACTCGTGAGATGCCAGAGGAGTTTACGCTCGAATGTACGGCTAAATTCCGCTACCGTCAACCTGATTCGAAGGTGACAGTACATGTCAAAGGAGATAAGGCAGAGGTTATCTTTGCAGAACCGCAACGCGCCATCACACCAGGACAGGCAGTTGTCTTTTACGATGGCGAAGAGTGTCTAGGTGGTGGCTTGATTGACAATGCTTACCGTGACGGACAAGTTTGTCAGTACATTTAGATTGACAAATTTTCTCAATTTGCTACAATAATAACAGCAATAGAAATGATGGTCAAAGCTCATGGATGTTGCAGGCTTTTTTGTCCTGCACTTCTTTGGAGTTTTGACTGTTTTTGTGTCGTTTAAGGGAAAGGACAAGAATGACTCAGCAAGACTTTCGGACAAAAGTAGACAATACGGTTTTTGGTGTTCGGGCGACAGCTTTGATTCTTCAAAATCGCAAGCTTCTAGTCACCAAAGATAAGGGCAAGTATTACACAATTGGTGGTGCGATTCAAGTCAATGAAAGCACGGAAGACGCGGTAGTCCGTGAAGTGAGGGAAGAACTGGGTGTCAAAGCTCAAGCTGGCCAGCTAGCTTTTGTTGTTGAAAATCGTTTTGAACAGGACGGTGTTTCCTATCACAATATCGAGTTTCATTATCTGGTGGACTTGCTGGAAGATGCCCCATTGACCATGCAGGAAGATGAGAAAAGGCAGCCCTGTGAGTGGATTGACTTAGACAAGCTTAAGGGTATCAATCTAGTTCCAGCCTTTCTAAAAACAGCCCTACCAGATTGGGGCGGCCAACTAAGACACATTCATTTTGAGGAATAGGAGAGAAATATGACTTATCATTTTACTGAAGAATACGATATTATTGTAATCGGTGCGGGACACGCTGGGGTCGAGGCTTCCTTGGCCGCTAGCCGTATGGGTTGTAAGGTCTTACTTGCGACCATCAACATTGAAATGCTGGCTTTCATGCCTTGTAACCCCTCTATCGGTGGTTCTGCCAAAGGGATTGTCGTGCGTGAAGTTGATGCCCTCGGTGGCGAGATGGCCAAAACCATTGACAAGACTTACATCCAGATGAAGATGCTCAACACAGGGAAGGGTCCAGCTGTCCGTGCCCTTCGTGCGCAGGCTGACAAGGAGCTTTACTCTAAGGAAATGCGCAAGACAGTTGAAAATCAAGAGAATCTGACCCTTCGTCAAACCATGATTGATGAGATTTTGGTGGAAGACGGCAAAGTTGTCGGTGTTCGTACAGCGACCCATCAAGAATATGCTGCTAAGGCCGTTATCGTGACGACAGGGACGGCCCTCCGTGGGGAAATTATCATCGGTGACCTCAAGTACTCATCAGGTCCTAACCACAGTTTGGCTTCTATTAACCTTGCTGACAATCTCAAGGAACTGGGCCTCGAAATCGGTCGTTTCAAGACAGGAACCCCTCCACGTGTCAAGGCTTCTTCTATCAATTACGATGTGACAGAAATTCAGCCAGGAGACGAAGCGCCTAATCATTTCTCATACACTTCACGTGATGAGGATTATGTCAAGGATCAGGTGCCATGCTGGTTGACCTATACCAATGGTACCAGTCATGAGATTATCCAAAACAACCTCCACCGTGCACCTATGTTTACAGGTGTGGTTAAGGGAGTGGGACCTCGTTACTGTCCGTCGATTGAAGACAAGATTGTGCGCTTTGCGGACAAGGAACGCCACCAACTCTTCCTAGAGCCAGAAGGGCGCAATACTGAGGAAGTCTATGTTCAAGGACTTTCAACCAGTCTGCCTGAGGATGTCCAGCGTGACTTGGTTCATTCCATCAAAGGTTTGGAAAATGCAGAGATGATGCGGACAGGTTATGCCATTGAGTATGATATGGTCTTGCCTCATCAGTTGCGTGCGACTCTGGAAACCAAGAAAATCTCCGGACTTTTCACTGCTGGTCAGACAAATGGAACATCAGGTTATGAAGAAGCTGCTGGCCAAGGGATTATCGCGGGTATCAATGCGGCTCTGAAAATCCAAGGTAAACCTGAGTTGATTCTAAAACGAAGTGACGGTTATATCGGGGTGATGATTGACGACTTGGTGACCAAGGGAACCATTGAACCTTACCGTCTCTTGACCAGTCGTGCTGAATACCGTCTCATCCTCCGTCATGACAATGCCGATATGCGTTTGACAGAGATGGGACGCGAGATTGGACTTGTGGACGATGAACGCTGGGCTCGTTTTGAAATCAAGAAAAATCAATTTGTCAATGAGATGAAGCGCCTAGACAGTATCAAACTCAAGCCAGTCAAGGAAACCAATGCCAAGGTTGAGGAGATGGGCTTCAAGCCGTTGACAGATGCGGTGACAGCCAAAGAATTCCTTCGCCGTCCAGAAGTGTCTTACCAAGATGTGGTGGCTTTCATCGGACCAGCTGCAGAGGACTTGGATGACAAGATTATCGAATTGATTGAAACAGAAATCAAGTACGAAGGCTATATTTCCAAAGCCATGGATCAGGTAGCCAAGATGAAACGCATGGAAGAAAAACGCATTCCAGCCAATATTGACTGGGATGACATTGACTCTATCGCAACGGAAGCTCGTCAGAAGTTCAAACTCATCAATCCAGAAACCATCGGCCAAGCCAGCCGTATTTCGGGAGTAAACCCAGCAGATATTTCTATTTTGATGGTGTATCTGGAAGGTAAAAATCGTAGTATTTCTAAAAATCAAGAAAAGAAAGCATAGAGAAAAACAGCTCCGAAAAATCGGGGCTGTTTTATGATTTATTCTTCATCTGGTGTGAGGATCATCGGGATAATAATCGGTTCACGTTCTGTATTTTCATAGAGGAAGGGGCGAATAGCGTTGACAATGGCACCGTTGACAGATTGCACGCTAGCATCCTTGTTTTTCAGTGCGATACGAATGGCATTGAAGAGGATACGCTGGCTTTGGCGAATCAAGTCGCCAGACTCTCTCATGTAGACAAAGCCTCGGCTGAGGATGTCTGGACCAGATAGAATCATCTGCGATTTGAAGTCAACAGTTGCGACTGCCAGAACGACACCGTCTTCAGATAGATCGCGACGATCTTTGAGGACCGCAGCGCCGATTTCACCGATACGATTTCCATCGACATAGATGTCTTGGGCATTGAAATGACCTGCGATACGAGCTGAGTCAGCAGTAAGGGCAAGCACATCACCATTGCTCATGATAAAGATATTGTCCTTTTCAACACCAGTATCCACCGCTAGTCCAGCGTGAACTTTTTGCATGCGGTATTCACCGTGGACAGGCATGAAGTATTTTGGCTTAATCAAGCGGAGCATAAGTTTTTGCTCTTGCTGGCCACCGTGTCCAGATGTATGGATATTGTTAACCTTACCGTGGATAACTTCGACACCAGCTTCTGAAATGATGTTAATCAGCTTGTTGACGCTAGTCGTATTTCCAGGGATTGGACTTGAAGAGAAGATAACGGTATCACCTGGTTGGAGTTGTACCTGACGGTGGGTTCCGTTGGCGATACGAGAGAGGGCTGCCATAGGTTCACCCTGACTACCTGTACAGAGGATCAGAATTTCTCCTGCAGGGTAGTCTTTGATTTCATTTGGCTCGATAAAGGTTCCCTTAGGAGCTTTGATGTAGCCAAGCTCAATTCCGTTGACAATGGCCTTTTCCATAGAACGACCAAAGACTGCAATCTTACGTCCAGTCTTAACAGCGGCTTCTGTTGCTTGCTGGAGACGGAAGATATTTGAGGCAAAGGATGCAAAGATGATACGTCCCTCTATGCCTTGGATAATCTTCATGATGGACTGGCCAACGACTTTTTCAGAGTTGGTAAAGGTTGGAATTTCTGCATTTGTCGAGTCAGACAGGAGACAGAGTACACCTTCTTCACCAAGAGCTGCCATACGGTGCAAATCTGCTGGTTCACCAACTGGTGTTAAGTCAAACTTGAAGTCACCCGTACAGACAATTTTCCCTTGAGGAGTATGAATGACAATCCCCAAAGGCTCTGGAATAGAGTGAGTCGTTCTAAAGAAAGTTGCCTTGAGATTTTTAAAGGTCAACTCAGTGTTGTGGTTGATTTCGTAAAGTTTGGCGTTGCGCAAGAGACCGTGTTCTTCGAGTTTCCCACGGATCAAAGCCAAGGCAAGTGGTCCAGCATAGATAGGGACATTTGCTTGCTTGAGCAGGAATGGAATCCCACCGATGTGGTCCTCGTGTCCGTGTGTGATCAAAACAGCCTTGACGCGGTCGATATTGTCTACTATGTAAGAGTAGTCAGGGATAACATAGTCGATACCAAGCAAGTCATCTTCTGGGAATTTAATCCCAGCATCGACGATGATAATCTCGTCTTGGTATTCAATTCCGTATGTGTTTTTCCCGATTTCTCCCAGACCACCGATGGCAAAAACGCCAACTTCTTCAGGTTTAAGAGTATAGGCCATATTAGAACTCCGTAATTTCGAAGGCGCCAGTTTCTTTTTCGTAATCTAGCAATTTGTCAGACAAGAGTTCGATATACTCGATATTGTACTCTGGGCGATTTTCTTCGACAAGTTGGCGAGCAGCGATACGACCCTCAAGTTCTGAGCTGGCATCGATGTCTAGGTAAAGTGCGCGTGTAGTTTCACGACGTGGGCTACGTTCTTTTGTTTTTTGATAAAAAACTTTGTAAATCATATAGTTCCTTTCTATTTACAGGTCAGCTTATTCCAAACTTTTAGCATAGATTTGCTTGATTTCATTCCATTTTGTGTCTAGATGACCTTGATTCGTTACAATTATTTCAATTATACCACAAAATGAAAGATTAGTAAAAGACGGAAACGAGAAAGTCATGGGGCGATTTCTTTAGTAAGCGCTTGCAAAAACAAAGAAAATGTGTTATATTGAGAACGGGAGTGGAATTTATTGCTTGTCATAATTCCATATAGTTTTTAAGTCAAGGAGGTTGCTCTATGTATAACTTATTTGCTTTTGCTATCGGAGCTCGCTTGGTAGCTTTTATTGTTTTTGTTGCTTGCGTTTATGCGGGGAATCTTCTATTTGCCAAACTGGAACAACGACAAAGCAAGTTCTTGTGGAAGATTACCTTTGTGACTCTCTACTCGCTTTTTCTCCTCCTCGTAACCTATGTCGTTTGGTTTGTATTTTACTTTGGATTAAATGCTTAGATGCCCTGCTCATGCTGGGGCATTTTTGTTTGGGGATAAAGAAAATTCCACCCCATCTATCAAGATGAGGTGGTTTTTGCATTTTTCTAAAATGACATGACAATGGAATAAATGTTTGCTTTAAGAATTTATTCTTATTATGTTAATGACTCTTCTGCTCAAAAATAGAGATGAAGCATAAAAATAAAACAATACAAACAGATAGATCAATTGGTAAAGGGATAGTAGTAATGTTTAAATCATTGAGAATGCTGAGCAAACTGTAAGAGATGAAGACAATAAAATTTATCCTTCTAAAAATGTGTCTTTTATCTAGCATGACTTACCAAACTTTTTACGGAGATCTTTCCCAATGGTATAAGCTGCCATAAATAAAGCGATACCAACACCTGCACCAAAACCACCCTTGATTTCTTGCAAATCCTTATTAGAAATTTCACGATAGTTGTTCAAATCTTTCATCATATTAATCTCCTCCTAAAAAATAACCAGCTGCCAAACCAGAACCTACAAGTGCTGTTCCGCCTGCAATAGTTTTCCAAGATACTGCTACTCCAAAGATAATCAAGGGAGCGAGACCGCCATCAATACCTGATAATTCATTTTCAGATAGGGATAAAAATTGATTGTCAAGAACGTCAAAATTTGTCATTGAACTTTCCTCCTTTTTTCTTGTTCACTTTTATATTCGGAAAAGAAAAGGAAAAGTGAACATCTTTTTAAATTATTTTTAGTTAAGTGAGGGTATTCCTGTTTGGGGATAAAGAAAATTCCCATGTGCTAGCTTTTGTAGTATAATAGTAAGCAGACAAAAAGATAGGAATATGTTATGAAAGTATTAGCTTTTGATACGTCCAGCAAGGCTCTTTCTCTCGCTATTTTAGAGGACAAGCAGATTCTTGCCGAGACGACGATTAATATCAAGAAAAATCACAGTATTACCCTCATGCCTGCCATCGATTTTTTGATGACAAGTTTGGATTGGACACCCAAGGACTTGGATCGAATCGTGGTGGCAGAGGGACCAGGTAGCTACACAGGCTTGCGAATTGCGGTAGCAACTGCCAAGACTTTGGCTCATACTCTGAACATTGAGTTGGTTGGTATGTCGAGTCTCTTGGCTCTGGTGCCATATCAACAAGAAGGCTTGTTTGTTCCTTTGATGGATGCGCGTCGCAACAATGTTTATGCAGGATTTTATGAAAATGCCAAACCTGTCATGCTAGAAGCGCACCTGCCTTTTGAGCGAGTGATTGAGTTAATCAAGGGGGCTAGTCAGGTAACCTTTGTCGGAGAAGTTGGCCCCTTTGTTGAGCAGATTCAAGAACATTTACCAAGGACTAATTTCAAAGAAACCTTGCCTAATGCAGCCAATCTAGCTCTTTTGGCTTGGGATAAGGAAGCAGACTCCTTGCATGATTTTGTGCCAAACTACCTCAAGCGTGTTGAGGCAGAGGAAAACTGGCTCAAGAACCACACCGAGTCTGGTGAGTCTTACATTAAACGCCTATGATAGAGATCAAACGAATCCAACAGCAGCCTGACTTGGCTCAAGTCATTTACGCTGTTATGGTAGCTGTTTACCCAGTCAGTCCTTGGACGCTGGAGCAAATCCAAGCAGACCTGTCCCAAGATCAGACTTGGTATGCTCTGGCTTATGATGGGGTAGAAGTGATTGGATTTCTAGCTGTGCAGGAGAATCTTTTTGAAGCAGAAGTCTTGCAAATCGCTGTCAAAGGAGCTTATCAGGGTCAGGGAATTGCGTCAGCCTTGTTTGCTCAATTGCCGGTAGATAAGGAGATTTTCCTCGAAGTCAGAAAGTCAAACCGACGAGCGCAAGCATTTTACAAGAAAGAAAAGATGGCGGTCATCGCTGAGCGAAAGGCCTACTACCATGACCCAGTCGAGGACGCCATCATCATGAAGAGAGAAATAGATGAAGGATAGATATATTTTAGCATTTGAGACATCCTGTGATGAGACCAGTGTCGCCGTCTTGAAAAGCGACGATGAGCTCTTGTCCAATGTCATTGCTAGTCAAATTGAGAGTCACAAACGTTTTGGGGGCGTAGTACCAGAAGTAGCCAGTCGTCACCATGTCGAGGTCATTACAGCCTGTATTGAGGAGGCGCTAGCAGAAGCAGGAATTACGGAAGAGGATGTGACAGCTGTTGCGGTTACCTATGGACCGGGCTTGGTCGGAGCCTTACTAGTTGGTTTGTCAGCTGCCAAGGCCTTTGCTTGGGCACATGGACTTCCGCTGATTCCTGTTAACCACATGGCTGGCCACCTCATGGCAGCTCAGAGTGTGGAGTCTTTGGAGTTTCCCTTGCTAGCTCTCTTGGTCAGCGGTGGACACACAGAGTTAGTCTATGTTTCTGAGGCTGGTGATTACAAGATTGTTGGGGAAACGCGAGATGACGCAGTTGGTGAGGCCTATGATAAGGTCGGCCGTGTCATGGGCCTGACCTATCCTGCAGGTCGTGAGATTGATGAGCTAGCTCATAAAGGCCAGGATGTTTATGACTTCCCTCGTGCCATGATTAAGGAAGATAATCTAGAGTTTTCATTCTCAGGTTTGAAGTCTGCCTTTATCAATCTTCATCACAATGCCGAGCAAAAAGGAGAAAGCTTGTCTACAGAGGACTTGTGTGCTTCCTTCCAAGCTGCAGTTATGGATATTCTCATGGCTAAAACCAAGAAGGCTTTGGAGAAATACCCTGTTAAAACCCTAGTTGTGGCTGGAGGTGTGGCAGCCAATAAAGGTCTCAGAGAACGCCTAGCAGCCGAAATCACAGATGTCAAGGTCATCATTCCCCCTCTGCGCCTCTGCGGAGACAATGCAGGTATGATTGCCTATGCTAGCGTCAGCGAGTGGAACAAAGAAAACTTTGCAAGCTTGGATCTCAATGCCAGACCAAGTCTCGCTTTTGATACTATGGAATAAAATGGAGTCTGTCTGATTATAATCAGCAGACTTTTTTCTCTTTCCTGAATGTGTTATAATAGTCCATGCTGTGGCTGGAACTGATTCAGCCCATTTATTAAGATAATATGAGGAGAAAGATGAAAGAAAAAGGATTTTGGGAGGGAGCGCAGGCAGCTATGCCAACGGCCCTTGGTTATGTCAGTATCGGGCTGGCCTGTGGAATTATCGGTGCGCCCTATGTGACGCCTGTTGAGATGGGCTTGATGAGCCTCTTTGTTTATGCTGGGAGCGCCCAGTTTGCCATGTTGGCACTGATTGCAGTGCAGGCACCTGTAGCAGCTATTGCTATGACGGTCTTTTTGATTAATTTGCGTCTCTTTTTGTTGAGCTTGCACGCATCGACCTATTTCCGTCATACCAGTCTTTGGCACAATATCGGTATGTCTAGTATCTTGACGGATGAGACTTATGGCGTTTTGATGGGCGAATTGGCCCATGCAGACAAGGTCAATCCTATGTGGATGCACGGAAACAATCTCAACAGCTATGTGGCTTGGTTTGTGGGAACAGTTGTCGGAACGGCTCTGGGTGGCCTGCTGCCAAATCCAGAAATCTTTGGCTTGGATTTTGCCCTGGTTGGGATGTTTATCGGAATTTTTGCTTCGCAATTCCAGATTATGCAAAGACGGATTCCTGTCCGAAATCTGCTCATTATCCTAGCAGTTGTTGCGGTGTCCTTCTTTTTACTCTTGACAGTGGTGTCTCAGTCACTAGCTGTTCTGTTTGCGACGCTACTTGGTTGTACAATGGGGGTGGTTTTAGATGGTCAGTAAGTATCTTTTATTAGCAGTGATTTTCTCTGGCTTGGTGACTTGGATTCCCCGTATGATTCCTTTCATCTTGGTCAAGTATAAGGGTTTGCCTGCGATTATTGAGCGTTTTTTGAAGTTCTTGCCCGTTTCTATTATCTTTGCCTTGATTCTTTCAAGCGTAGTGACAGGTAAGGTTGGTAGCCTGCCTCAAATCAAATGGCTAGACTTCTTAGCAGTCTTTCCAACGGCTTGGGTAGCCTTTCGCTACCGTAATCTAGTCGGAACAGTTCTCTTCGGAGTAGTCTTGATTGCCATCTTGCGTTTGGTCTTTTAAATTAGCCATAAAGAAAACTTATCACAGAGATAGATATCATATAATGGCGTAAATGCTCTTTTTCTGTTAAGATTATAAGGTATTCTATTTTGGAGGAAATGAAATGAAAAAAATCGTTAAATACTCATCTCTTGCTGCCCTAGGGCTTGTTGCTGCAGGTGTTTTAGCAGCTTGCTCAGGTGGTGCTAAGAAAGAAGGAGAAGCAGCTAGCAAGAAAGAAATTATCGTTGCAACTAATGCTACACCAAAACCATTCAACTATGAAGAAAATGGCGAATTGACTGGTTACGAGATTGAAGTGGTTCGCGCTATCTTTAAAGACTCTGACAAGTATGATGTCAAGTTTGAAAAGACAGAGTGGTCAGGGATTTTCCCAGGACTTGATAGCGATCGTTACCAAATGGCCGTTAACAACCTCAGTTATACCAAAGAACGTGCAGAGAAATACCTCTACGCAGCGCCAACTGCTAAAAACCCTAACGTTCTTGTTGTGAAGAAGGACGACACTAGCATCAAATCGCTTGATGATATCGGTGGAAAATCAACAGAAGTTGTTCAAGGGACAACATCTGCTAAACAGTTAGAAGACTACAACAAACAACACTCAGATAATCCAACTGTACTTAACTATACTAGAGCTGACTTCCAACAAATCATGGGACGCTTGAGCGATGGCCAGTTTGACTACAAGATTTTTGATAAAATCGGTGTTGAAACAGTCATCAAGAACCAAGGATTGGACAACTTGAAAGTTATCGAACTTCCAAGTGACCAACAACCTTACGTTTACCCACTTCTTGCTAAAGGTCAAGATGAGTTGAAAACATTTGTAGACAAACGCATTAAAGAACTTTACAAAGATGGAACTCTTGAAAAATTGTCAAAACAATTCTTCGGAGACACTTACCTACCAGCAGAAGCTGATATTAAATAATTATTTGAAGTCATCCATTCTGATTCAGATGGGTGATTTCTGAGTCTTTAGGGATATAGTTTTAAACTATATATCTGACTATCTAATAACAATTTGTGAAATCAAACAAATTGTGAGATACTAGTACGGTATTATTTTTAAGGAGAAAGAATCATGAAAATCAAAAAATGGCTTGGTGTAGCAGCCCTTGCTACAGTCGCAGGTTTGGCTCTTGCAGCTTGCGGAAACTCGGAAAAGAAAGCAGACAATGCAACAACTATCAAAATCGCAACTGTTAACCGTAGCGGTTCTGAAGAAAAACGTTGGGACAAAATTCAAGAATTGGTTAAAAAAGACGGCATTACCTTGGAATTTACAGAGTTCACAGACTATTCACAACCAAACAAGGCAACTGCTGATGGCGAAGTAGATTTGAACGCTTTCCAACACTATAACTTCTTGAACAACTGGAACAAAGAAAACGGGAAAGACCTTGTAGCGATTGCAGATACTTATATCTCTCCAATCCGTCTTTACTCAGGTTTGAATGGAAGTGACAACAAGTACACTAAAGTGGAAGACATCCCAGCAAACGGAGAAATCTCTGTACCGAATGACGCTACAAACGAAAGCCGTGCGCTTTACTTGCTCCAATCAGCTGGCTTGATTAAATTGGATGTTTCTGGAACTGCCCTTGCAACAGTTGCTAACATCAAAGAAAATCCAAAGAACTTGAAAATCACTGAATTGGACGCTAGCCAAACAGCTCGTTCATTGTCATCAGTTGACGCTGCCGTTGTAAACAATACCTTCGTTACAGAAGCAAAATTGGACTACAAGAAAGCACTCTTCAAAGAACAAGCTGATGAAAATTCAAAACAATGGTACAACATCATTGTTGCGAAAAAAGATTGGGAATCATCACCTAAGGCTGATGCTATCAAGAAAGTTGTTGCAGCTTACCATACAGATGAAGTGAAAAAAGTTATCGAAGAAACATCAGACGGTTTGGATCAACCAGTTTGGTAATAAGAAATAGGGAGGTGGGAGAGAAAATTCCACCTCTTGCTTTTGTATAGAGCATGGATTGTCAGGAAGAGTAGTTCATAGAAAGGTAGAGAGAATATGGTTTTTCCTAGCGAACAAGAACAAATTAAAAAATTTGAAAAGGATCATGTAGCCCAGCATTATTTTGAGGTTTTGCGTACCTTGATTTCTAAGAAATCAGTCTTTGCCCAGCAGGTGGGTCTCAAAGAAGTTGCCAACTATCTGGGTGAGATTTTCAAGCGTGTGGGGGCTGAAGTGGAGATTGATGAGACTTATACGGCTCCCTTTGTCATGGCACATTTCAAGAGTTCGCGTCCAGATGCCAAGACCTTGATTTTCTATAACCACTATGACACTGTGCCAGCGGATGGGGATCAGGTCTGGACAGAGGATCCCTTTACGCTTTCAGTCCGCAGTGGCTTCATGTATGGGCGTGGGGTTGACGATGACAAGGGTCATATCACAGCTCGTTTGAGTGCTTTGAGAAAATATATGAAGCACCACGATGACCTGCCTGTCAATATCAGTTTTATCATGGAGGGTGCGGAGGAATCGGCTTCGACAGATCTGGATAAGTATTTGGAAAAACATGCGGATAAACTCCGTGGTGCGGATTTATTGGTCTGGGAACAAGGGACCAAAAATGCCTTGGAACAGCTAGAAATTTCTGGTGGAAATAAGGGGATTGTGACTTTTGATGCCAAGGTGAAAAGTGCTGATGTGGATATCCATTCGAGTTATGGTGGGGTTGTGGAATCAGCTCCCTGGTACCTCCTTCAAGCCTTACAGTCTCTTCGAGCTGCAGATGGCCGTATCTTGGTTGAAGGCTTGTACGAAGAAGTACAAGAGCCAAATGAACGAGAATTGGCCTTGGTGGACACTTACGCTCAACGAAATCCAGAGGAAATCAGCCAGATTTATGGTTTGGAATTGCCTCTCTTACAAGAGGACCGCGCAGCCTTTCTAAAACGTTTCTTTTTTGAACCAGCACTTAATATCGAAGGGATCCAGTCAGGTTATCAAGGACAAGGAGTCAAAACGATTTTGCCAGCAGAAGCCAGTGCTAAGCTAGAGGTTCGTTTGGTTCCTGGCCTAGAACCGCATGATGTTCTGGAAAAAATTCGGAAACAGCTAGACAAAAATGGCTTTGATAAGGTAGAATTATACTATACCTTGGGAGAGATGAGCTATCGCAGCGATATGAGCGCGCCAGCCATTCTCAATGTGATCGAGTTGGCCAAGAAATTCTATCCACAGGGCGTCTCAGTCTTGCCGACGACAGCGGGGACAGGGCCTATGCATACGGTCTTTGATGCCCTAGAGGTACCAATGGTGGCCTTCGGTCTAGGAAATGCCAATAGTCGAGACCACGGTGGAGATGAGAACGTGCGAATCGCCGATTACTATACCCATATTGAATTAGTAGAGGAGCTGATTAGAAGCTATGAGTAGAGATATTATCAAGTTAGATCAGATCGATGTGACTTTTCATCAAAAGAAGAGAACCATCACAGCGGTCAAGGATGTGACCATTCACATCCAAGAAGGGGATATCTACGGAATCGTTGGATATTCTGGAGCAGGAAAATCAACCCTTGTACGGGTGATTAACCTTTTGCAAAAACCATCTGCAGGAAAAATTACCATTGATGACGATGTGATTTTTGATGGCAAGGTGACCTTGACGGCCGAGCAGTTGCGTCGTAAACGTCAAGATATCGGAATGATTTTCCAGCATTTTAACCTGATGAGCCAAAAGACAGCAGAGGAGAATGTAGCCTTTGCCCTAAAACACTCTGGACTTAGCAAGGAAGAAAAGAAGGCTAAAGTAGCCAAGTTGTTGGACTTGGTTGGCTTGGCGGACCGTGCTGAAAACTACCCTTCACAATTATCTGGAGGGCAAAAACAGCGTGTAGCCATTGCGCGTGCCTTAGCAAATGATCCAAAAATCTTGATTTCAGACGAGTCGACTTCTGCCCTTGACCCTAAGACAACCAAGCAGATTTTGGCCTTGTTGCAAGATTTGAACCAAAAATTAGGCTTGACTGTTGTCTTGATTACGCATGAAATGCAGATTGTCAAAGACATTGCCAACCGTGTTGCAGTTATGCAGGATGGACATTTGATTGAAGAGGGAAGTGTCCTTGAAATCTTCTCAAACCCTAAACAACCCTTGACCCAAGACTTTATCTCAACAGCTACAGGTATTGACGAAGCCATGGTCAAAATCGAGAAGCAAGAAATCGTGGAACACTTGTCTGAAAACAGTCTCTTGGTGCAACTCAAGTACGCTGGTGCTTCAACAGACGAGCCACTTTTGAATGAATTGTACAAGCATTACCAAGTGACGGCTAATATCCTCTATGGGAATATTGAAATTCTCGATGGTACTCCTGTTGGAGAATTGGTGGTGGTCTTGTCAGGTGAAAAAGCAGCGCTAGCAGGTGCTCAAGAAGCCATTCGTCAAGCAGGCGTACAGCTAAAAGTATTGAAGGGAGGACAGTAAGATGGAATCATTGATTCAAACCTATTTGCCAAATGTCTATAAAATGGGCTGGGCTGGTCAAGCAGGCTGGGGAACAGCCATCTATCTAACTCTTTATATGACAGTTCTTTCCTTCATCATCGGAGGGTTCTTGGGGCTAGTGGCAGGTCTTTTCCTTGTCTTGACAGCGCCAGGTGGTGTCTTGGAGAACAAAGTCGTTTTCTGGATTTTGGATAAGATCACCTCTATTTTCCGTGCGGTTCCTTTTATCATCCTCTTGGCAGTCTTGTCACCCTTCTCTCATCTAATCGTAGGAACAAGCATTGGTCCAAATGCGGCTATCGTACCCCTATCTTTTGCAGTCTTTGCCTTCTTTGCCCGTCAGGTGCAGGTTGTCTTGGCTGAGCTAGATGGTGGTGTTATTGAGGCGGCTCAAGCGAGCGGAGCGACATTCTGGGATATCGTGGGTGTTTACCTATCCGAAGGCCTTCCAGACTTGATCCGCGTGACAACTGTGACCTTGATTTCACTTGTTGGAGAAACAGCTATGGCCGGTGCGGTTGGAGCTGGTGGTATCGGTAACGTGGCCATTGCTTATGGATTTAACCGCTACAATCACGATGTGACCATCTTGGCGACTATCATTATCATTTTGATTATCTTTGCAATCCAATTCTTGGGAGATTTCTTGACCAAGAAATTGAGCCATAAATAAAAAGTACAATGCAATCTGTACATCATTCACAGGATTTGTCGTACAGTCAAGACTTAAAATTCTCTGTACTAGCTGCTATCAACCGTTACTTTCATGAGTAAGAGAGTTAAGAATTGTGGGGAGTCAATATGCAAAATCTGGGAGAAGTTTTTAAAGAATTGAGAAAGAGTCGGAATGTATCTCTACAGGAGGCGACGGGAGGAGAGTTTACTTATTCCATGCTGAGCAAATTTGAGCGCGGAGAAGCAGACTTATCATCTATGAAATTGATTACTGCCTTAGATAACATCCACTCTGATTTGAATGAATTTATGTACTTGGTACGTGGTTTTTCTCAGAAAAAGGTTTTGGCTTTTCAGGAAAATCTCTGGGAACTATATGACAGAGAAGGGATTGATTCTCTCCACTCCTTGTATGAAGAGACGACTCAAAAGTACAGATCAAGTGCTAAAAAAAGCTATCTTTTACAAATGATTCGTATCAAAAGTCTTCTCGTGTTTTTTGATTCAGAAATCAGGGCAACGGATGAAGAACTGACTTTTCTCTATGACTATTTTTTTACTATTGATATCTGGGGGAATTATGAATTGGAATTATTTTCAACGATTTCTACTTTGTTCCCTCTGCCCCTTTATTTTAAATATTCTAGGGAGATGTTACAAAAGACAGATTTATTAGGCTCTTTACCTAGTAACAAAGTCGGTATTGATACCATTTTGATTAATGGACTCTTTAAAGCGATAGAGGGAAAGGATAAATTAAAAGCAGACTATTTTATCTTTCAGATTGACAAACGAGAATTGCCAGAGTCTGAAGCCTATCTTAAAATCATTTATATGATTGCTAAAGGGTATTATGATACTATTTTTAAAGTAGAAAATAAGGGTCTTGAAAGAATCCAGAGGGGCATTACAATCTTACAAGATTTAGAATATGTAGATGGTGCAAGATATTATGAAAACTATTTTGCAAATCAGCTTTCAAATGAAGATTTGTAATATATTCTCATTACATCGACCGACGAAAAATAAATTGCCTTGTAGATGGATTGATAATTAGCAGTTTCTAGGCGCTAGAGTTTCTATTTGCAGACAAAAATATATTACAAAAAAGTGGGGAGTCCCGCTTTTTTTGTTAGACTGGATTCAATAAAATACTCTTTGAAATGTGAGAAAGGCCTGTTATGAAACTATTCTTAAGACATCATTTATTTAGAATACTTACCTTATCAAGGTTTTTGAGCTCAAGTGGAGCTTATATTTATAATCTGGTATTTATCGTTTATGCTGCGAGTCTACCCTTTAAAAATATAGCTGTATTTATGGCGAATATGATTACGATTTTACCTTTCCTATTTACTTTTTATGTTGGGATGAAGGCTGATCATACTCGGAATAAAGCAAGGACAATTATCTGGGTTGGTTGTGTGCAAAGTCTGCTATTTCTTTTGATTGCTAGTGTGATTCATGACCGGAACTTCGTAACGTTTGCTTTTATCTGTATGGTTAATATCTGTTCGGATATTTTATCAGATTACACAGCAGGCCTTCGTATGCCGATTATCCAGCATAATATTTTGGAAGATAGGCTCTATGAAGCTTATTCCTTTACTCAGTTTGTTTCCTATTTATCAAATCTAGGAGGTCAAGCCTTAGGAGTGTGGTTACTCACAACCAGTCATCAAAATTTTTCTTTTGTTGCAATTGTGAATGCTGGTTTCTTTTTACTATCTTCTCTCATTTTGTTCAAAAATAGAAGAGAATTGACTCATTTGTCTGTAAGTGTAGAGGATAAGTCGATTAGTTTACTTCAACAAGTTAAGGCAATCTATACGGACATGGATGACATATTTAGACAGAGAGAAAGTAAATCATTGCTTAAAATGATCCTTGTCATTTTGGTAATTAATACTTTGGGAGGAGCTGTTGGAGGTATTTATCACTTTTACTTATTAGACCATACTATCTATTATCTCAGCTATGCTCAAGCCCTATTTTTAATTGAATGTGTTAGCTTGGGAGGAGCTATTCTTGGTAGCTTAACTCCCCATGATTATTTTGGGAAATGGTCTTTTTCAAGCTTGTTATCGCTCAATGCAATTCTGTTTGTCTTGCTTGCTACTGCTAATATTTTAGATTTTTCTCCTCTAGTAGGTGTTGCCTGCTTAGCCTTTGTCATGTATTTGATGTCGAAATCAATGCCTAGATTAGATACTCTGTTACTGTCTAATTTGAGTGCGGATGTGTTAGCTAGAAGTAATAATCTCTTGAGTATGATTTTTTCCCTAACATTACCCTTGGGGATGTCCCTATTTTCTTTCTTAGCTTTACAAGATATCAGGCTTTGTTGGTGGGTGTTTTTGGTAGTGAGTGTGATAGGGTTGATTTTATCACTAGAAAAAGGAAGTTTTTCAGGTAAAAAATTTTAGCCTAGGGAAACAGCTATGGCGGGGGCAGTTGGAGCTGGTGGTATCGGTAACGTAGCCATAGCTTATGGATTTAATCGCTACAATCACGATGTGACCATTTTGGCAACCATCATTATCATCTTGATTATCTTTGCAATCCAATTCTTGGGAGACTTCTTGACTAAGTCTTGAGTCATAAATAAAAAAGAGCCGCCTGGCTCTTTTTTATTGACTAGATTTTTTGTGCAAACTTTTTACTCAAGGCTTGTCCAATCAAGGCACCAACTAGGGCTCCGATGACAACACTTGCGATAAATAAAAGGATGGTTCCAGGATTTGGCGCAACCATGATACGGTCGATATATTCTTGGGATTTTCCTCTTGCTAGAAGAGTAGCCATATAGGTTTGGGGCGCAATCCACATGAGTAAGATTGGACCAGTTGAACTAAAGGCGAAAATAATGAAAGAAAGGAAGTTTTTTGTTTGGTCCTTGTATTTTCCTAAATGAGCTACTCCATCTGCTAGGAGGCCACAGATAATTCCAGGAAGGAAGGCACCGGCACCGTGTTTGCTCCCCAAGAAAAAGAGGGCAATGACAAGGCCGATAGTGGTAATGGCTCCAAAGCGCGGAACTTTTGCGACCAGAATCATATAGACGCTACCGCCGACAAGGGCAGTAAAGGCAGGCGCATAAAACATGTTTCCAGTTTGGTCAAAGAGATTGCCCAAAAGGACACCAATCCCCATGCAGAGGAAGTAAAGAACTGCAAAAAGAAGTGTAGTTAAGATAGATTTCTTCATGAATTGTCTCCTGATCATTTTTTCACAATTCTCATTGTACCACGGTTTGATGGGATTGTAAATGGGCACTAGAATTTTTTGAAAACGCTTGAAATATGATATAATAGTTTCATAGTTATTTTTAGGGGGATATCATGGGTAGATTTTTAGACTTTGTCTTTAATCGTTTCTTTTTAGGGATGATTGCGACAGCCTTCTTTTGGCTATTAACCTTAGCAGGAGGGATTATTCTTGGTCTAGCGCCAGCTAGTGCCACCTTGATGAGCCTATATGCAGAACATGGTTATAGCTTTCGGGAATACAGTTTGAAGGAGGCTTGGTCTCTTTACAAGCAAAATTTTGTCTCAAGCAACCTGGTTTTCTATAGCTTTTTAGGGGTGGATCTAGTTTTAATCTATGGTTTGTATCTCTTGGTTCAATTGCCTCATCAGACTATCATTCATTTGATTGCGACCTTTTTGAATGTTCTAGTAGTTGCCCTGATCTTTTTGGCTTATACAGTATCTTTGAAATTACAAGTTTATTTTGACTTGTCCTATCGAAATAGTCTCAAACTATCCTTGATTGGCATCTTTATGAGTCTAGCAGCTGTGTCCAAGGTTCTCCTTGGGACAGTGCTACTTGTGGCAATTGGTTACTATATGCCTGCCCTGCTCTTCTTTGTAGGAATTGGGATGTGGCATTTCTTTATCAGTGATATGTTGGAACCTGTCTATGAAAGCATCCATGAAAAATTGGCGACAAAATAGAATGAAGCAGTTTTGGCTACATACGCTTCTAAGAACCTACAGTTCAGTTATGATGATTATTATTGCGAGTTTTGCAATCTTACTCTCTTACGCTGACTGGGATTCACGGGAAAAGGAAGCTCAGAGAGTAGCTCAGCGTGTAACTACTCGAACAGTCGAAGAGGTGGAATATTATTATCGCGAGTCAGCCCAGCTAGCGCAAGATTTAGTAGCCAATCAAGACCGGATACAAGGGGTTTATAAGTACTTTAGCCTGTCAACTTCTGAATATTTTTATTGGCTGTTAGAGCATCAAGCAGCTTCGTCAACTTCTATTTCTCTGTATGAAAATATTGATGATCTTTATGTCCAGAATGACTATATAACGGATGTTGCAATCGTCTTGCAGGACTTTAAAGAAGTTTATGTTTCGAGCAGAAATGAGAGAGGTGGTCATTCGGTACTTGCGGAAGGCTTTAAACCGGAGGCCAATAGTTTTGGAGTTCCTATTTTAGACCCAGCGACGGATCAATCCATAGGGGTTGTTTACATCTCCTTGGACCCAGAAATCTTATATCATGCTGTAGACAATACCCGAGGTCATATCCCGATGGCTGTGACTGTGACATCGCCTTTTGATACGGAGATTTTTCATATTGGTGAGAGGGTCAATAGGGAGCATGAGAACTGGTTTGTTGGTGTGACCTCTCATGGCTATCAGGTTCAGGTGGCAGTTCCCAAAAACTTTGTTTTACAAGGAACGGTAACCAGCTCTGCCTTGATTGTGGGCTTGAGTTTTCTCTTTATTGTCATTCTCTATCTGACTTTGAGGCAGACTTTTGCTAATTACCAAAAGCAGGTAGTGGATTTGGTAGATTCCATTCAAGCTATTGCTCAAGGAGAGGAAGGTCTTCGTATTGACACACTTGAAAAGGACCAGGAATTGCTCCTAATCGCAGAGACCACCAATGATATGTTGGATCGATTAGAAAAGAATATCCATGATATTTATCAGTTAGAGCTTAGTCAAAAAGATGCCAATATGCGAGCCTTACAGGCTCAAATCAATCCTCATTTTATGTATAATACGCTGGAGTTCTTGCGTATGTATGCAGTTATGCAGAGTCAAGATGAGTTGGCAGATATCATTTATGAGTTTAGCAGTCTCTTGCGTAACAATATTTCCGACGAAAGAGAAACCCTTCTCAAACAGGAATTAGAATTTTGCCGTAAATACAGCTATCTCTGCATGGTTCGCTATCCAAAGTCTATTGCCTATGGTTTCAAGATAGACGCAGAATTAGAGAATATGAAGATTCCTAAATTTACCTTGCAACCGCTAGTAGAAAATTATTTCGCGCATGGTGTTGACCACAGACGGACAGATAATGTGATTAGCATTAAAGCTCTTAAACGAGATGGTTTTGTGGAAATTTTAGTGGTAGATAATGGTCGTGGTATGTCGTTTGAAAAGCTGGCAAATCTCCGAGAAAAACTAAGGCAGAGACATTTTGAACACCAAGCCAGCTATAGTGCCCAAAGGCAGTCTATCGGGATTGTCAATGTCCATGAGCGTTTTGTGCTCTATTTTGGGGACCGCTATGCCATTAGTGTAGAGTCTGCGGAGCAAGCAGGTGTTCAGTATCGTATTACAATTCAAGATGAGTAGAAAGGGAGAAAATGTATAGAGTATTATTAGTAGATGATGAGTACATGGTGACAGAAGGTCTGAAGCGTTTGATTCCCTTTGATAAGTGGGATATGGAGGTCGTCGCAACAGCCAGTCATGCCGACGAGGCTCTAGAATATGTGCAGGAAAATCCTGTCGATGTTATCATTTCCGATGTCAATATGCCAGATAAGACAGGGCTTGAGATGATCAAGGAAATGAAGGAGATATTACCAGATGCAGCCTATATCCTGCTTTCAGGTTATCAGGAGTTTGACTATGTCAAAAAGGCCATGAACCTTAGTGTGGTGGACTATTTGGTCAAGCCAGTAGATAAGGTAGAGTTGGGTAATCTACTGGAGAAGATTGCAGGTCAGCTCAGCGAGAGAGGAAAGAAAAGTCAGACCCTCAGTCAAGATTTAGATGAGGCTGGATTTGTTAGTTATTTAGGAGGTAAGGAGAACTGGTGGATAGGTCTATCCAAGGAAAAACAAGGTTCTTTCACTATTCCATATTATGTGTTAGGACAAGATTGGCAGATTTTTATTTCTGATCAACCCCTAGATGGTTTAGTCGTTACACTCTTTGAAGCTCCTTATCAAGAACACTTTGAACGCTGGAAGCTGGATGCTGAGAAAGCTCTCTTTTACGGTTCTGTAAATTTAAAACAGTCTGAGAGTCTCTTTACCTATTACGAACCGATTTATAGGGTTATCATTCAGGGGGATCTCAACCAAATCGTAGAAGAGTTGAACCTCTTGGAGAAGGTAGTTCTTGAAAATACACCTCGTGTTCCGATTACCAAACAGCTTTTTATCCAGTTTGTCATGGATGTTTTTCACTTGTTTGAACATCTAAAAGCTGATGATTTAACGGATATTGTCAAAACGATTCATGCTATTCAATCCTTTGATGAATTGGTTCCTTATATTAAGGAAACTCTGACCCGCTTTTTTGGGCAATATCGCATGAATGAAAATGTGGTCAGTGTACTGGAAGTTATTGGGTGTGATTATCAGAAAGAACTTTCGCTCAAGGATATCAGTAAGGATCTTTTTATCAATCCTGTCTATCTAGGTCAGTTGATTAAGCGAGAAACCAATTCGACCTTCGCAGAATTACTAAACAAACAACGCATTAAGGCTGCCCAGCAACTCTTACTTTCAACCAGTGACAGTATTGAAGATATTTGCTATGCTGTTGGTTACAGTAATGTTGGATATTTCTATAAAGTGTTCCGAAAATTGTGCGGAAAATCGCCAAAAGCCTACCGAAAACAGGTAGAAACTACACTATAAGATTTGTATTCCTTTACAAAAGGTGCTATAATATCAATAATAATATCAGGAGGTTCTATCATGAAAAAGAAACCGATTTATCTATGGGTCTTGCTAATCTTGTCTGCTCTTATTTCAGCAATGTCTCTGTTTGGAATGTTGAGTCCTTTACCTAGCAAAGAAGCTCTTCGTGCCGCTCAGAAACAAGTTGCAGGGGTCAGTGCCCAGCAATTAGAAGACAACATCAATTACACCTATAGAGTAGCAGAATCAACTCATTCTATTTTTAATATAGCCTTGATTGTGCTATCTGCTATTTTAGTTGTAGTAGCGATTGTGTTCCTTATTCGTAAAAATTTGCAATATGCAAACTATACTTATGTCGGCTATGTTTTGCTAGCCATTATTGGTTCGATTTATGGCTATGTTAGTTTACAAGACGCTGTGCAGTTAGTTCACGATGAGACCATGCGTTTAGGGATAAGTGTTATTTCACAAGCTGTTAGCATTTTCTATATCGTCATAAATGTTCTTTTCCTAGCCCTTGTCTTCTATAAGATGTGGCGTCAACAAAAAGCCTTGGCAGAAGAAGAGGAAACAGAAGAAGTTGCTTAAGTATTGACAAAAAAGAGCTATCAAGTTACAATCTTGGTAGTTCTTTTTCGATTAAAAATAAAATCATGGAGGAAAATATGAAGACAATTTCTTTAGTTTATATTAGTTTGAGTGGCAATACTGAGAGTTTTGTGACGCGCTTGAAAGACTATCTCTTGTCCCAGTACGAGGGAATTGAGGTTCAAAAGATTCATATTAAGGATTTGGTCAAGGAAGGTCACGATTTCTATGAAATGGACCATCCTTATGTTGCTTTTTTGCCGACCTACCTAGAAGGTGGAAATGGCGTGGATAACGGAGATGTCGAGATTTTGACGACACCAGTAGGGGATTTTATCGCCTATGGTGATAATGCTAGTAAGTGTTTTGGTGTGGTTGGTTCAGGAAATCGTAACTTTAATAATCAATACTGCCTGACAGCCAAGCAATACAGTCAACGTTTTGGTTTCCCTGTCTTGGCTGACTTTGAAATGCGAGGTATGCTGGGAGATATCAAACGTGTCGCAGCCATTATTGCGGATTTGTATGAGTTGGAAAGTTGAGCTTCGGCTTGGCTTTTTATTTATCCTAGGTAGTTCCTATTTTCTATGCTCCAAGAGTTGATTGATATGGTCTACTTTTTTTGATGCTCTTTTATAGGAAATAGTCCAAATAATGAGGTAGACAATCGCAAACTCGATAATGAGCTGGAGGTAGAAATTCCAGTGGAAGGGGAACCAACCTGCCAGAGTTGCTAGTGGGACAAAGCCAGCCAGCATGAGGAAGAAATGGGAAAGCGTCGCACGAAGCATACTCCAGTCACGGCTGAATAATCGTTTACCAAAGTTGAAGAGAATACCGATGGCTGCCCAGATAAGTGTGCAGTAGAGCAAGATTAGGGCACCGTGAACTTGATGTTGAGTCATCATTTGTCCGATGAGAGAGTCGGGACTTAACGGGGCGTAGGTACTTGGTGCATAAATGAGTGAAAAGATGATAGAGAGGATGAGACCGATGAGGACACCAGTAGCTGCGTCGTGGAAGATTTGTTTTTTCATAGTTCTAATTTCTCCTTGATGGTTTTTAGATAACGGCGTGAAGAGTAGGTGAAGCTTTCGTTTTTCAAGAAAATTTCTACTAGGCCGTTGGGGGTGAGCTTGAGATGAGAGATGGAATCGATATTGATGATTTCTGATTGGGAAATTTGGATAAAATTGGTTGGCAGAATTTCAAGGACCTGATAGAGTCGCAAATCAATGTTGTAGGTCTGACTCGCGGTTTCTGCTAGAACCTTCCGATTTTCGATATAGAAGCGTTGAATCTTACCAATCTTAACGAGATAGACCTGATTATCGATTTTCCCTTTGATTTTTTCTGTTAGATCCAGATTTTCTGCGAACTCGATGACTTTCTGGACTTTATCTGTCGGCTGAGGTGCTTGAACAATCAGCTTTTCCTCTTCGTAAGTTTCACTAATCTGTAGTTCTACTTTCATAAATTTCTCTCCTTTTTAGTTATACAAGGTTGTGATCACTTCCTGTATATCTTTATTAAACACTATTTTAGGAGACCTGACAAGAGTCTCTGCTTATATGGACTTATTTGATGTCTATGTGGCGGAGCTTTTCTGTCTTATCTGAAATATGGTATAATAGCACTAATCAATTTCTAGGAAAATAGATACAGAAAGGGGCTGAAAGATGTCTCATATTATTGAATTGCCAGAGGTACTGGCAAACCAAATCGCGGCTGGAGAGGTTATTGAACGTCCTGCCAGTGTGGTCAAAGAGTTGGTAGAAAATGCTATTGACGCGGGTTCTAGTCAGATTATCATTGAGATTGAAGAGTCTGGTCTCAAGAAGATTCAAATCACAGATAATGGTCATGGAATTACCCACGATGAGGTGGAATTGGCCTTGCGTCGTCATGCGACCAGTAAGATAAAAAATCAAGCAGACCTCTTTCGAATTCGCACGCTTGGTTTTCGTGGTGAAGCCCTACCTTCTATAGCGTCTGTTAGTGTTTTGACTCTGTTGACTGCGGTGGATGGCGCAAGTCACGGGACCAAGCTAGTCGCGCGTGGGGGAGAAGTTGAAGAAGTCATCCCAGCGACTAGTCCTGTGGGAACCAAGGTTTGTGTGGAGGATCTATTTTTCAACACGCCTGCCCGCCTCAAGTATATGAAGAGCCAGCAAGCGGAGCTGTCTCATATCATTGATATTGTCAACCGTCTGGGCTTGGCCCATCCTGAGATTTCTTTTAGCTTGATTAGTGATGGTAAGGAAATGACGCGAACAGCGGGAACAGGTCAACTGCGTCAAGCTATTGCAGGGATTTACGGTTTGGCGAGTGCCAAGAAGATGATTGAAATTGAGAATTCTGACCTTGATTTCGAAATTACAGGTTTTGTGTCCTTGCCTGAGTTGACTCGAGCTAATCGCAACTATATCAGCCTCTTCATCAATGGCCGTTATATCAAGAACTTTTTACTCAATCGTGCTATTCTTGACGGCTATGGTAGTAAGCTCATGGTAGGCCGTTTTCCACTGGCTGTCATTCACATTCATATCGACCCTTATCTAGCGGATGTCAATGTACATCCAACCAAGCAAGAGGTGCGGATTTCCAAGGAAAAAGAACTGATGACCCTGGTTTCAGAAGCTATTGCCAATAGTCTCAAGGAACAAACCTTGATTCCTGATGCCTTGGAAAATCTTGCCAAATCGACCGTGCGTAATCGTGAGAAGGTGGAGCAAACTATTCTCCCACTCAAAGAAAATACACTCTACTATGAAAATACTGAGCCGACAAGACCTAGTCAAGCTGAGGTGGCTGATTATCAGGTCGAATTGACTGATGAAGGGCAGGACTTAACCCTGTTTGCCAAGGAAACCTTGGACCAATTGACCAAGCCAGCAAAACTGCATTTTGCAGAGAGAAAACCTGCTAACTACGACCAGCTAGACCATCCAGAGTTGGACCTTGCGAGTCTTGATAAGGTTTATGACAAGCTGGAGCGAGAAGAATCATCCAGCTTCCCAGAATTGGAATTTTTCGGGCAAATGCATGGAACCTATCTCTTTGCCCAAGGGAGAGATGGGCTCTATATCATAGACCAGCACGCGGCGCAGGAACGGGTCAAGTACGAGGAGTATCGTGAGAGCATTGGGAATGTTGACCAGAGCCAGCAGCAACTCCTAGTACCCTATATCTTTGAATTTCCAGCGGATGATGCCCTCCGTCTCAAGGAAAGAATGACACATTTGGAGGAAGTGGGCGTCTTTCTAGCAGAGTACGGAGAAAATCAATTTATTCTACGTGAACATCCTATCTGGATGGCAGAAGAAGAGATTGAATCAGGCATCTATGAGATGTGTGATATGCTACTCTTGACCAAGGAAGTTTCTATCAAGAAATACCGAGCAGAGCTGGCTATTATGATGTCCTGCAAGCGGTCGATTAAGGCCAACCATCGTATTGATGATCATTCAGCTAGACAACTCCTCTATCAGCTCTCTCAATGTGACAATCCCTACAACTGTCCCCACGGACGTCCTGTTTTGGTGCACTTCACCAAGTCGGATATGGAAAAGATGTTCCGACGCATTCAGGAAAATCACACCAGTCTCCGTGAGTTGGGGAAATATTAAACTAAAAGGAAAACTATGTACGAATATTTAAAAGGAATCATTACCAAAATCACTGCCAAATACATTGTTATTGAAATCAATGGTATCGGTTATATCCTGCATGTGGCTAATCCCTATGCTTACTCAGGACAGGTCAACCAAGAAACTCAAATTTATGTGCATCAAGTCGTGCGTGAGGACGCTCATCTGCTTTATGGATTTCGCTCAGAAGACGAGAAAAAGCTCTTTCTCAGTCTGATTTCGGTCTCTGGGATTGGTCCTGTATCAGCTCTTGCTATTATCGCTGCTGATGACAATGCTGGCTTGGTTCAAGCCATCGAAACCAAGAATATTACCTACTTGACCAAGTTCCCTAAAATTGGCAAGAAAACAGCCCAGCAGATGGTGCTGGACTTGGAAGGCAAGGTAGTAGTTGCTGGAGATGACCTTCCTGCTAAGGTCGCAGTGCAAGCAAGCGCTGAAAACCAAGAATTGGAAGAAGCCATGGAAGCCATGTTGGCACTGGGATACAAGGCGACCGAACTCAAGAAAATCAAGAAATTCTTTGAAGGAACGACAGATACAGCTGAGAACTATATCAAGTCGGCCCTTAAAATGTTGGTCAAATAGGAGCAGAGCATGACAAAACGTTGTTCGTGGGTCAAGGTGACCAATCCGCTCTACATTGCCTATCATGATGAGGAGTGGGGTCAACCCCTCCATGATGACCAAGCATTGTTTGAGTTGTTGTGTATGGAAACCTATCAGGCTGTGCTGAGAGCTTTCTTCTATACTAATAGACGAAAGGGTGTGAAAATGATTTTTAAATGATACTGTGGAACGGAACAGTAGCCCTAGTATTGACTACTGTCGTTTCTATTCATATTGGCTATTCTAGGACTGAGATGAAAAAATCTATAAATGCTCAGAATAAAATTGAACCCGCAAATCTCCCCAAAACAATGGTGAGTCATGTACTTGTATTATTCCGAAAAAATACACCTCTGGTGCAGTGAGACAAATTGGTGTATCTTATAGTGGCTTCGTAGATGAAAGCTATACTCTACTATCACTCTTTGATGATGTAGAACAAATTGAAAAAGATAATAGACTTCAGACAGCTATTGATGTTGTCAGAGAACAGTTTGGTTTTTTAGCCATACAAAAAGGAACCGTCCTAACTGAAGGTTCCAGAAATATTGAACGCAGTAAACTTATCGGTGGTCATTCCGCGGGTGGATTGGAGGGATTAAAATGAAACAAGAAAAAAATACAGTACAATTTTCAGAAATCCGTAGCAAAGGATGTAATGATATTGAAATGCTTGAAAGATTTTTACATGGAATCGTTGAAACAGCAACTTCAAAACTTCGTCAGAGAAAACTCAAAACAACTGAAATATCGATACGACTAGTACATGCTAAATCTGAAAACCGATTACCATTGGAATTTACATTTAGCATTAAGCCAACAAGCTCATCTGTGATAATCTATACTGAGGTAATCAATCGCTTTAAAGAATGTTACACAGGTGGGGGAATTCAAGGTTTTACGATTCAATTTGATAAAAATACCCTTGCCTCTGCATAGAAAGGATTTGATATGATTGACCGTTCATATTTACCATTTCAATCAGCAAGAGAGTACCAGGATACAAAGATGCAAAAATGGATGGGCTTTTTCCTATCTGAACATGCATCAGCACTCTCTGATGATACAAACAAAGTAACGTACATGTCTGACTTATCACTAGAGAAGAAATTATTACTCCTCAGTCAAGTATACGCCGGGCAGCTACGCACACGCATTCAAGTGATTGAAAAAAACAAGCGTGTTTCCTACACTGGAACAATACCAAGTCTGACCAAAGATTTCATTTTGATAAAAACTACAACAGGTCACATCAATTTGAAATTAAAAGACATTATTAGTATTGAACTTGTCGAGGAGGTGCTCTATGAATCAGCTTGAGTTTCAGCGTAATCACCTACAAATGGACTATTATAGCGAGAGCTACCAAGATTTTGAACGTGACTTCTACCGCTACTCTAACATGAATATTCCATTGACCTTCCTAACTGATGATATCCTAAAAACAATGGCGACTTCACGTAAGAATTACTTTGTCCTCAATAAGGAAAAGTCCAGAGATAACCGCGATCACTTCTTCATATTTGAAGTAAGTACCGTAGATGAGAATCCGCTAATCTATCATTATACATATAAGAAAACTACAATATATTTAGCAGAAAAATAGGAGCAGTTCAATTGACTGTTCCTATTTTTAATATTCATAAAATCTAAAGTCTTTATACTCTTTAACAATGGAGTCGCCAACCAGAACAGACTATACTGACCAGCGACTACCTTAAATTTAATGTTTCAGATTTATTTTCTTATCTCTAATTTCATAAACTACATCTGCTACATTTTCGAGTAATCGTTTATCGTGGGTGATAAACACGATAGTTCCGGTGTACTCCTTCATTAGTATTTCCAAAGCCTCTAAACTTGGTATGTCAAGGAAGTTACTGGGTTCATCCATTATTAGGATGTTATATCTACCCATGAGCATTTTAGCAAGCAACAATTTTATAATTTCTCCACCGCTTAAAACAGATAAACTTTTTCCAATATCGTTCTGTTTGAACCCCATAGATGCTAGCACTGAACGAATTTCTGATATATTGTAGTCACAATCCTTCTGCATAAACTCCATAACATTCTGATTACTGTTGTACTTGTAACCATTCTGTGCAAAGTAACCTATTTTTGCCTTAGGCGAAATAGAAATTCCTTCTTCATGGTTTAAGATCATTTGGATTAAAGTTGTTTTTCCGATTCCATTACCACCAGTTAACGCCACTTTTGCTCCTAACGGAATTTGAAAAGATGCATTTTCAAACAGAGCCTTATCCCCAAATACTTTATTAATTTCTGCACCGACTATAGGGTATGGATTATGGAGCTCCAATGCTTTACTTTGCCTGAAACGAATTCTGCGAATGCCTTCCGGAGCTTCTACTTTTCCTAAGGCCGCAATCCTGTGCTCTAGGGTTTTAGCAGCATTATACATCTTTTTTTCCTTACTTCCTATTGATTTTTGATGAGCTAAACGCCCTCCGTCTTCAGTACTTTTTTTCTTTGAAGAACCTTTTGCCTTCTGTTCTATTTTACGAGCCTGTTTTCGCTTTTCCTCCGCAGCCCTTTCCAATCGGGCACGTTCCGCAATAAATTGTTCGTATTCTGCAGCTTGGCTCTTACGTTCTTCCTCTTTCTGACGAAGATAATCAGAATAGTTTCCCCAATACTCAGTGATTTTGCCATCTTTCAGTTCCCATATTTTATCTACTATTTCATCAAGAAAATAGCGGTCATGGCTAATAACTAACAGTGCACCTGTAAAATATTTTAGCTGTCCTATTAGAAAATCAATTCCTTCACGGTCTAAATGGCTCGTAGGTTCATCCGCTAAAATACCATGAACCTGTGCCGATAAGGCCTGTGCTATTTTAAGCCTTGTTTCTTCACCACCGCTCATAGTCTGTATATTTAATTGCTCAACACCTAGCTTGCCTACAAGTGCAAAATCTTTTTCCTCCTGCAGAGTTACTTCGTCCAACTGGGGAATATAGGCAAGTTCACCCAGACGATTCATTTTACATCCTGGGGGAGTTAATTCTCCTAAAAGTACCCTGAGTAAAGTGCTTTTTCCAGCACCATTTGCTCCTACTAAACCAATACGGTCATAATCATATACTTCTAATTCATTTATATCTAAAACATCGCGTCCTTTGAATTCCACACGAATGTCTTTTGCTTTTAATATTAATTCCATAACATTTCCTCCAATATTGTTTATTTTAAATCTAATTTTCTAACCTCAGTTATCATTTGGCAAACTATAGCAATGCCAATAATTAAAATACCTGATAGTAAAAACCAATGATTTACACCGATTTTATCAGCAAAGAATCCAGAAAGAATTAACCCAATTGGCATAGCAAGTGACATGATACTTCCGATCAAAGAAAATACACGTCCTAAATATTCAGGCTTAATTTTCTCCTGAAAAAGAGCTGTTTGCACACCGCTATAAAATGGCACCGAAAGCCCCATTATTGCACAGCAAACTACGAATATTACAAATCCATTTGGAGGAAGTATTCCCGAAACGGCTAAACTGGTCCCCATTATAAAAAATGAACTTGTTATTAGTAATACATGCTTTTCGAAGCCCCCTAATCTTCCTAATAATAAGCCTCCTGCTAGCATCCCAAATGCAAAGGAAATTTCCGTAATAGAAATATGCACAGGCGTTCCATTAAAGTGTTCCATGCTTATTAAAGGAAATAGTGCATTGATTGGCATATAAACAAAAGTATATAGTGTTCCTAAGAGTAATAAGGCAAACAATCCTTTGTTTTGTCTCAGAACCACAACTCCTTCTTTCATCTCCCTTATGAAATTTGGTTCTAAACTTTGCACTTGATTACCCAGCTTAGGTATACGTACAATTGCTACCGTAATAGATGCAATCACAGCACCCAATACGTCGATGGCAATAATAGCATTTAAATCCCAAACGGAGTATAAGAGTGCTGCAACTGCCGGACTAACAATATAGCTTATAGACTGCAAAGACTGACTATAGCCTGCGCATTTCGTTAGCTGTTCTTCTGGTACTAAAAGTGGTGTAACCGCATTGAGTGCTGGGGTATGAAAAGCTGTTCCAATGCTACGGATAAACAATACTATCATAATCATCCAGACAGGTAGCTCCATACAGAATGCAACAATAGCAAGCACTGCACCAGCTGCTGCGATAATTAAATCGGCACCAATCATTATCTTCTTCCTATCATGACGATCCACTAGCACACCAATGGCAGGTCCCAAAATCGCATAGGGTAAAAAACCTACTAATGAAGCCATAGACAAGACCATCGCAGATCCTGTTTTTTCTGTAAGGTAAAAAATAATCGCCATTTGCAGGATGGCACTAGTGATTAATGATACTGCTTGCCCTGCCCATATTGCATAAAATTTTCGTTTCCAATTGTTGTATTTTTCCATTTATATTATCTCCTGCATATTATTTTGCTTGAATTTCTATTTTGAATAGCATTCTAGGCAATAAAAAATGCAGGCCAAACCCCACAATGTGGCTTTTGGTCTGCATACATACAATTTGGAAACATTCATATTAAAGACATAGTTAAATAAAGGTATAGTTAAATAACCAATATCCTCACCGTAACTAATGAATGCTCAATATCGTATAAATAAGCACAACAAAAAAGCCTATCATCGGGTATAGATTCTGCTTTTTTTATTGCCAGCTTATCTTAAACGCATTGAGGCTGTCATAGTTTCGGTTCCTCCTACATCTTTGTTTATATCAATTTATAGTATAACACAACAAGATGATATGTTCAATATAAAAGTTATGGAATGAGACTCATACTTCCAATTCGATGCCAGATTTAAAGGATATGACGAAGTTTTCTTCATAGACTGTAACGCTCTGGATTATCTTCCTTAGTAGCAAGCGATTAGCTTTCACAAAATCTTCTGTTTGTAGTTTTAAAAATTCATCAGGATTTTCTAACTCAACCTCAAAATATTTCATTTTACATTCCCTCATTTCATTTATTGATAAATTGAGTTTGCAAAAAAGAGTGGACAATTTTTGTCTACTCTTAACCTTTAAAATAGTTTTTTTTAATCGATTTGAAGTTGCCTAAATTATTACTTATTCGGTAAAATGAAGTATTGCTTTCAACAGATTTCCTTCAACTACACTTCACTTGATTCAAACAAGGTGGGTACATTTCTATTCCCACAAACTCCTTGTCAATGGAAACAAACACGTACCCACAGGGTAAATGGAAATAGAAACTGATAATTTCTAGCTATCACTTCTACTCATTCCAAAAATTTTCTCACTCTGATACTTACCCACCATAAAGCAAAAAGCCTTGCAATCAAGGCTTTCATTATCCCTTTCGTTCAAAGGTTTCTAAGCTTTTACGAGCAGAGCGACACACTCAGCGGTTCGCTATCTCCGTTCTGTCTGCGTGCTAGCACTTGTCAATCACGGACAGCTATCGCATGGGCGGAAGTAAATGCTAATCTTCGTCGTTTTACTCCTTGACTAGCAAACTTACCGCCTCAACATGGTCTGTCTTGGGAAACGGTGCTCAACAAACGTCAAGCTTTCCGAGAAGCATTTTATGGCTATCAAATTCAAGCGGTCGCAGAAATGACCGATACTGAATTGGAAGACTTGCTGGATAATCCAGCCATCATCCGAAATAGAGCCAAGATTTTTGCTACACGCGCTAACGCCCAAGCCTTTCTACGACTACAGGAAGACCATGGCTCTTTTGATGCCTATCTTTGGTCTTTTGTTGAGGGGAAAACGATTGTTAACGATGTTCCCGATTACCGCCAAGCCCCAGCTAAAACACCTTTGTCTGAGAAATTAGCCAAAGATCTCAAAAAACGAGGCTTCAAGTTCACAGGACCAGTCGCTGTCTTGTCTTTTCTACAGGCTGCAGGGCTAGTTGATGACCACGAGAATGATTGTGAATGGAAAAGCAGGAATTAGTGTGTACAGGTAACTAGCATATCTGAGAATATAGAAAAAAGCTGAGAAATTTTTCCCAGCTTTTTATATATACTATTAGATTTGTTAGAGTGAAGTCAAAAAAGTGATTCCACCTAAAATAACACCAGCTGAATTTGGAATGATTAGTATCCAATCCTTCTTAGGTTCCTTTGTCCATCCATAAATAACCCAGATTAAGCAAGATATAGCAGCTGATAAAGGTTGAAATGGTTGAGCTTTATTTCCCTGTAAATTAGCGATAATTTGAGGTATGTAGGCAATAAATACTATAATTCCAATAAAGGCACCAATAGAACCTACGATTCGATTAATTTTTTGTTTTGTCATATACACCTCCTTCAAAAGGATATCATAGAAATTAGCGAAATGCAATAAATTCAGATACAAATTGTAACGAAAACGAATACAAAAGCACAAAAATAGAGAAACTATTTATTTTTTGTTATAGTCAAAGCGAATGATTTGCTCCTGTGCATCTACATGAGCATGGACCCCAAAAGGTACAATTGCTCTTGGAGTTGCGTGGCCAACATTCAGATTATAGACAATAGGGATATTGCTGTCAATGATATCCAATAGCGCCTCTTTATAGTCGTCATAGAAAGTTTCATCTATAGGTTTTCCGACCAGGAGTCCACTGATGACCTCGAATATCCCAGTGTTTTTTAAAGTCCGCAACATCTTTTTGAAGTCTTCTGGTTCAGGCTTTTCTTCGCTTGTCTCTAGCAAGAGGATCTTTCCTTCCCAGTCTGACAAGTCAGGGAAAAGTTTGTATTTTTGGCAGAACTCTGTGCTATCTGTATATCGAGAGTTGTCAAAGATATCGTAGAGGGATTCGAGGCAACCACCGAGGATTTTTCCCTCGAACCGGGTATTTCCTTGTAACAAGTCAAAACCAGTATTTGCATGACTGACACGAGGTGCCCCCAGAGCTTTGGAGCTAAAATCAGTTCGTTCCTCATACCAAACATTGCTAGGGCGGATTTCTGAGATTTTTCCTGTCTCAATCAATTCTTTAAAGTAGTGAAGGCTATAGGCTAGCATTTCTTTGTCTAGTTCACAAATGTCTGCTAAAAAGGATTGACCATAAAAAGTTTTGATTCCTAGTTTATGCAACATGAGATGGTTCATGGTTGTATCCGAGAAACCAAGAAATATTTTTTGTTTGATAACGTTTTGGAGTTGGTCATTTTCAAAAAGATAAGGTAGTAAGCGATAGGTATCGTCTCCACCGATGGCACATAGAATCATATCGATGCTATCATCAGAAAAGGCATGAATCAAATCCTCTGCACGCGCTTCAGGATGGTCCTTGATAAAGTCTAATCCATTTAGCGAATGGGGCAAAAAGATAGGATTGAGTCCCAGGTCCTTGAGACGTTGGACACCCAAGTCCACTTCGTGTTTGACAAAGTCCTCTCCGATAATGCCACTAGATAAACTAACAATACCAATAGTAGAAACCATATCTTATCCTCCTAGAAATAGATTGAGCCTATTTTATCACAAAAGATAAGAGAAAGCTATGTGGGATGTCAGAAGAATACTTTAAAATCAAAAAAGAGTCGTGAAAAAGCAACCGCACCTGCAGTTGCTTTTATGATTCTGCTTAATAACGTGTTGGTCCTGCACTTGCGCTACGGATGTTCAAGCGTTTCTTGAGATAGAAGCGAAGGGCTAGGAGGACTGCTCCGATAATAGCCAGTGGCACTGGAGCAAGTACTGGGTTAAGGCTAGCTGGTAGGAAGCTTGTTGCAAAGAAGACAAGCAACCAAAGGAACATAGATGCTAGGATAACTAGTACAGATTTCCAGAAAGGTGGACGTTGACTGCGGTCCATATCTGGTCCATAGTATTGGTAAACAAAGTAGTACATCAAGTAGAAGGCAAATCCACCAACCAGTCCAACTAAGAGGAGGGTAATCAATCCATAGCCGAAAGCTTGATCTGCCGCAAAGAAGGTTGTGAGTGCACTGACGAGGGCAAAGAGGCTAGTGATGAAAAGGGCTGAGTCCATAATCATGAGTTTTGGATCATCATTTTCTTTTGGATGCTCTTTTTCATATTGCTCCTTGACAGTGAAGCTATGAGCCCAGTGGGTCGGTGCGCCGTAGAGGGAACGAGCAGTCGTACCCTTGGCTTGCTCTTCAAGGATTTGGGGAATAACTTCCTCAAAAATAGCCTTGATTTCAGCGTCTGTTTTTCCATCTTTGATGAATTGTTGGGTAGCGATGTGGACAAACTCTTGGTTTTTCTTGGTTAATTTTTGTAGATCAATCTGAGACATAGGAACTCCTCTTAGAACCATTTTTTATGGATGAGATAGAGAGTGAGCGAGACACTCATAGCAAAGGCGATAAAGACGATTAACCAGAAGGCATTTGGCTCGCCGTTTAGGGGGATTTCATTATCCTTAAAGTTCATCCCGTAGGCAGAGAAGACCATGGTTGGGATGGACATGACGATGGTCACAAGGGCCAAGGTTTTCATGATGTTGTTCTGGTTGTTGGAAATGATAGAGGCAAAGGTCTCTGTCATAGAATGCAAGACGTTTCCATAAATGTCTGCCATCTCGATGGCCTGTTGGGTTTCAATCAGGGTATCTTCAAGCAGGTCTTCGTCCTCAAGGTATTTCTTGATATTGCTAGTTGAGCTGGTCAATTTCTTAATCACGCGCTCATTTGTTTTGAGTGAGGCCTTGAAATAGACGATGGTTTTTTCCAATTCCATGAGTTCGATCAATTCTTCATTACGAGTTGATTGATGCAGTTGACTTTCAATTTGTTCACTCTTACGGTCAATTGAACGAAGGGCTGTTAGGTAGAGCTCTGCATTGCGATAAAGAATCTGGAAGATAAAACGCGAACGCATGAAAGTGTAGAAATTACGCAAACGACGGTTGATAAAGACATCAAGGACTGGTAATGGTTCCAAACACGTAGTGATAATGGTTTCCTCGGTGATGATAATACCAAGCGGGATGGTTACGTAGTAGGTGCGGTTATTTCTTTCCTCTGTGACTGGAACGTCTACGATAATCAGGGTATACTCGTCTTCAATGGTAATACGAGACATTTCTTCCGCATCGAGCGGTGCACGAAGGTCAGCAATATCGATATCGAAGGCGTTGGCGATTTCGAGAGATTCATTTTGAGTCGGATTGACGAGATTGATCCAAGTACCCGGTTCAAGCGTATCGATCTCTTTAAATTCAGTTGTTGTAGAGAGAAAAACTTGTTTCATATCCCTTATCCTTTCTCATTTTTCAGATTTTTTCACACCGTACTATTATACTACAAAATCAGCCTTTTTCAAAATAAATCTAACAAAAATTCTGTTACCACTTGTTAATAAATCAAAAAAATCAGATAAAGAATTTGCATTTTTAAAAAATCTGAGTTATAATATGGTCGAGGTCATGAAGACTAAAATAGTAAATCAAACAAATATGAACATTAATATCTAATAATTTATTGAAAAAAATTAAATAACATAAACATAGATTGAAATAAATACATCATTTAAAACAGATTAGTACTAAGAATAATATCTCGCTAAAAAATAATATTATAAATTACCACTTGCTTAATAAAAAAGTAAATAATGTGAATCAAATTAAATAAGAATAATTACTGTTTTAGAAAATGGCTTTCATAAAAAAATGTGAGGTTTTCAATATGAACTTAAAAGATATTAATAATTTTACAGTAGCAATTTTAGTAATTGGACTGTTGACTACTTTAGTTTTGCTTTTTTTAGGTGCGACTCTTCCAATAGCTATTTTAGGTTTTGGAATAATTGCGGTTTTGGGTATTGTTGCGCTAGGATTAGCGTTTTACTACGAAGTTAAAAATAGAAAATAATTAGTCACAGCTTTTTTATTAAATTTGAATTGTAATTCAAAAGATAGTTCATCGCATCTAGCTTTTGATTTCGAAAAAGAAAAGTTTGACAAGTTTTGTATGTTAGTAACTTAAAAAGCATGTTGGACTGTGCTAGTTTCTTGCCTGCTGAACTCGTCAAATCCTAGCCCTTTTGTGGGGCTTTTTTTTTGCTCCCCTTTTTGCGTATTTTGGGGGAACAAATAGTAAAAAGTAATGTTAGTATTCTTTGCTAAAAAGCACGTGATATATGGGTTAGGAAGCCCTAAGAAAACATAAAATAAGCAATTTTTGATTATACTACAAAATCGGCCTTTTGGGTAATAGAATCTCACTTTTTTTGGTATAATGGTAAGCAATAATGGACTAGAAAGAACAAAGATGCAAGATAAAATTGTCATTCATGGGGCGCGTGCCCATAATTTAAAAAATATTGATGTGGAGATTCCGCGAGATAAGCTGGTTGTAGTGACTGGCTTGTCAGGTTCAGGGAAATCCAGTCTGGCCTTTGATACCCTCTATGCTGAGGGACAACGTCGCTATGTAGAGAGTTTGTCAGCCTATGCTCGTCAATTCTTGGGAAATATGGAGAAGCCTGATGTAGATGCCATTGATGGCCTCAGCCCAGCTATTTCCATAGACCAGAAAACGACTAGCAAAAACCCTCGCTCGACGGTTGGAACAACGACTGAAATCAATGACTATCTGCGTCTCCTCTACGCACGTGTGGGGACGCCTTACTGTATCAACGGGCATGGGGCTATCAAGGCTTCTTCTGTGGAACAAATCGTGGATAAGGTTTTAGAATTGCCTGAACGCCAGCGCTTGCAGATTTTGGCCCCTGTCATCCGCAAGAAAAAAGGCCAACATAAGAGTGTTACCGAGAAGGTTCAGAAAGATGGTTATGTTCGTGTCCGTGTGGATGGGGAAGTCTATGATGTGACCGAAGTGCCAGAGTTGTCCAAGAGCAAGCAACACAATATTGATGTCGTGGTTGACCGTATTGTTATCAAGGAGGGTATACGTAGTCGTCTCTTTGATTCCATTGAAGCTGCCCTTCGTATTGCAGAAGGTTATGTCATTATCGACACTATGGACGACTCTGAGTTGCTCTTCTCTGAGCATTATGCCTGTCCGGTTTGTGGCTTTACTGTTCCAGAGTTAGAGCCACGTCTCTTCTCATTCAATGCTCCTTTTGGTTCTTGTAGTGAGTGTGATGGCTTGGGCATCAAGCTGGAGGTGGATACTGATTTGGTAGTGCCAGATGCCAGCAAAACCTTACGTGAGGGAGCGCTGGCACCTTGGAATCCTATCTCATCCAACTACTATCCAAACATGTTAGAGCAGGCTATGACAGCCTTTGGAGTGGCTATGGATAAGCCTTTTGAGGACTTGTCAGAAGAAGACAAGAACTTGATTCTCTATGGATCTGATGGTAAGGAATTCCATTTCCATTATGAAAATGAATTTGGTGGCGTGCGCGATATTGACATTCCTTTTGAAGGAGTTGTCAATAATATCAAACGTCGCTACCATGAGACTAATAGTGATTACACTCGCACCCAGATGCGCCTCTACATGAATGAGCTGACCTGTGGAACCTGTCACGGCTATCGTCTCAATGACCAGGCTTTGTCTGTCCGTGTTGGTGGTGAGAAAGGACCACATATCGGAGAAATTTCAGACCTGTCTATCGCAGACCACTTGGAGTTGGTGAGCCAGTTAACCTTGTCTGAAAATGAAGCTATCATTGCTCGGCCTATTATCAAGGAAATCAAGGACCGCTTGACCTTCCTTAATAACGTGGGTCTTAACTATCTGACCCTGTCACGTTCGGCAGGAACCCTTTCAGGTGGAGAGAGTCAGCGTATTCGCTTGGCGACCCAGATTGGTTCTAACCTATCAGGCGTCCTCTATATCCTAGACGAGCCGTCAATCGGTCTTCATCAGAGGGATAATGACCGTCTCATTGCCAGTCTCAAAAAGATGCGTGATTTGGGTAATACTCTCATAGTAGTGGAACATGACGAAGATACCATGCGTGAGGCTGATTATCTAATTGACGTTGGTCCCGGTGCGGGAGTATTTGGTGGGGAGATTGTTGCTGCAGGTACGCCCAAACAAGTGGCTCGCAACAGCAAGTCTATCACAGGCCAGTACTTGTCGGGCAAACGTGCCATTCCAGTGCCAACAGAGCGCCGTGTGGGGAATGGTCGTTTTATCGAGATTACAGGAGCGCGTGAGAACAACCTGCAAAATGTCACAGCTCGCTTCCCACTAGGAAAATTCATCGCAGTGACAGGGGTATCAGGTTCAGGTAAATCTACCCTAATCAATAGCATTCTCAAAAAAGCTATTGCCCAGAAGCTCAACCGCAATTCAGACAAACCTGGTAAATTTAAGGCTATTACAGGGATTGAGCATGTAGACCGCTTGATTGATATTGACCAAAGTCCTATCGGACGAACGCCGAGGTCTAATCCAGCTACCTATACAGGAGTCTTTGACGATATACGTGACCTGTTTGCTCAGACTAATGAAGCCAAGATTCGAGGCTACAAGAAGGGGCGTTTCAGTTTCAACGTCAAGGGTGGTCGCTGTGAAGCCTGCTCAGGTGACGGAATCATCAAGATTGAGATGCACTTCTTGCCAGATGTTTATGTGGCTTGTGAAGTCTGCCACGGAACCCGCTACAACAGTGAGACCCTAGAAGTTCATTACAAGGAAAAAAATATCTCGCAGGTCTTGGACATGACCGTCAACGATGCGGTGGAGTTCTTCCAACACATTCCAAAGATTCAACGTAAACTTCAGACTATCAAGGATGTGGGACTTGGTTATGTGACATTGGGGCAACCTGCTACCACCCTTTCTGGGGGAGAAGCTCAGCGTATGAAACTGGCTAGTGAACTTTACAAACGATCGACAGGAAAATCTTTCTACATTCTGGATGAGCCGACGACAGGTCTTCATACAGAGGATATTGCTCGCTTGCTTAAGGTTTTAGCTCGCTTTGTTGACGATGGCAATACAGTACTCGTTATTGAGCACAATCTAGATGTTATTAAAACTGCAGACCATATTATTGACTTGGGACCTGAGGGCGGTGTCGGTGGTGGAACCATCATCGCAACGGGAACTCCAGAAGAAGTAGCGGCCAACGAAGCCAGCTACACAGGACATTATTTGAAAGGAAAGTTACATCATGAATAAACGTGTACAAGCATTTCTATCTAAAATGCAAGAAAAAGAACTAGATGGCATCATCATCAATAACCTTAAAAACGTCTATTATTTGACTGGTTTTTGGGGCTCAAACGGGACAGTCTTTATCAGTCGTGACCGTCAGGTCTTGGTGACAGACTCTCGCTATATCATTGCAGCCAAGCAAGAAACCAGTGGCTTTGAGATTGTGGCTGACCGTGATGAATTGGCTGTCATTGCAGGAATTGTTAAGGACATGGGCTTGTCTCGTATCGGTTTTGAAGATGAGATTTCAGTCTCTTATTATCACCGTATGCAGGCAGCTTTTGCAGGTTTGGACTTGCTTTCACAAACTCAATTTGTCGAAGGACTCCGAATGATTAAGGATGAAGCGGAGATTGCAGCTATTCGCAAGGCTTGTTCTATCTCAGACCAAGCTTTCCGCGATGCGCTTGACTTTATTAAGCCAGGAAAGACTGAAATTGAGATTGCCAACTTCCTTGACTTCCGTATGCGTGAGTTGGGAGCTTCAGGCCTATCATTTGATACTATTTTAGCAAGTGGCATCAACTCTTCGAAACCTCATGCTCATCCAATGCACAAACCAGTGGAGCTAGGAGAAGCTATTACCATGGATTTCGGCTGCCTCTATGACCACTATGTCAGCGATATGACACGAACTATATATCTGGGGTATGTCAGCGACGAGCAGGCAGAGATTTACAATACGGTTTTGAAAGCCAACCAAGCCTTAATCGATCAAGCCAAGGCAGGCTTAGGCTTCCGTGACTTTGACAAAATCCCTCGTGATATCATCATCGAGGCAGGCTATGGCGACTACTTTACTCACGGTATCGGACACGGTATTGGACTTGATATCCATGAAGAGCCTTACTTTAGCCAAACTTCTACAGAAACTATTAAGGCGGGTATGGCCTTGACCGATGAACCAGGTATTTATATCGAAGGCAAATACGGTGTTCGTATCGAGGATGATATCCTGATTACAGAGACCGGTTGTGAATTGTTGACCCTTGCTCAAAAAGAGTTGATAGTTATTTAAGAGTTAAACAACTCAAATGATTGACTTTTAAATTTTAAAGGTTTATACTGAAAGACGAAAACGGTAGGTGAGGCTACCATAGGGATACGGATGACTACCGCAAAGCAGTGGAGACACTACTCGTTGGTCAACAGTCCTGGTCGCGAAGGCCAAGACTAAGCTCATTACATTGCCCTATGGAGTTAAAGCTTGAACGAAAAACAGATAATTAGTTTTTTAATCCTGCCATTTTATGGTGGGATTTTCTACTGTTTAAATCAAAGAAAGGAGATAAACGATGCAAATTGACGATCATCCGGAACCGCACATACACAGCCAATCGCTGATTTGTGTCGTTCTGCCCTTATAAAGTGATTGGTCTCTGTGTATGAAACACATCATTCATACAGATAGGAGAAACCAATGAAAACTACAAAAGAAAGATTAGCAACAGCTATTCATACAGCTTTAAACGAAACTCTATCTTTTTATAAGACAAGTCTAACAGGCTTGACTGAGGAGCAGGTGGAGAAAAATCGTGACCTATATGGTGAAAATACCATCACAAAGGGTCAAGAAGACAGTATCCTCAAAAAGATTTACGAATCCATTATCAATCCTTTTACGATTATCTTACTGGTCATCGCCGTGATTTCCTTGGTGACCAATGTCTGGTTGGCAAAACCAGGTCAAGAAGATCCGACAACTTCCATTATCATCGTTGTCCTAGTCCTCATTTCTGGTGGCATACGCTTTGTCCAAGAACTCCGTAGTGATAAGGCTGCGACTAATCTATCAAAAATGATTGTCAACACAGCGACTGTCATTCGTCAAGGAGAAATTCAAGAAGTACCTATCGATGATTTGGTAGTGGGTGACGTGGTTAAATTAAGCGCAGGAGACATGATTCCAGCAGATCTTCTTTTATTTGAGTCGCGCGATTTCTTTGTACAACAGTCGGGCTTGACAGGTGAAAGTGAATCGGTTGAAAAATTGGCCTTGACCAAGGCAACAGTTCAACAATCTGATAGTCTGCTAGAAGCAGAAGCGCTCGCCTTTATGGGAACCAATGTCTTGTCTGGTAGTGCCAAGGCCGTGGTTTTAGCAGTTGGTGATGATACCATGATGGGGGCCATTGAGCAGACTTTGAACACCTATGATGAGCCTACTTCGTTTGAACGGGAGATGAATAGTATTTCGTGGCTCTTAATTCGTTTGATGCTGGTCATGGTGCCCATCGTTTTCTTGTCCAATGGTTTAACAGATGGAGATTGGTTAGAAGCTGGCGTATTTGCTTTGAGTGTTGGTGTTGGATTGACACCTGAGATGCTTCCTATGATTATCACGGCCAGTCTAGCAAAAGGCTCCATCATTATGGCCAAGGAAAAAGTGGTTATCAAGAAACTCAATGCCATACAGGACTTAGGGGCGATTGATATTTTGTGTACAGATAAGACAGGAACTCTAACCCAAGACGAAATTGTCCTTGAATATCCCTTGGACATCCACGGACGCTTGGATTTGACCGTCTTGAGACGAGCTTATCTCAATTCTTATTTTCAAACAGGCTTGAAAAATTTGATGGACAGAGCCATCATCAAACGGACTGAAAAGGAAGCAAAAGAACACGCCCTCTTGCAAAATCTGGCTCAAACTTTTCAAAAAATAGATGAGCTTCCCTTTGATTTTGAACGTAGACGTATGAGTGTTATCGTTAAGGATGAACACGAAGTTGTTAGTTTGGTAACCAAGGGTGCCCTAGAGGAAATGTTGACGATTTCCAGTTATGCGGAATATCAAGGAGTGATTACTCCCTTGACAGATGCTATTAGAGAAGAAATTTTAGCAGAAGTTCGACAACTAAATCAACAAGGTTTACGTGTCTTGGGAGTGGCCTATAAGTCAGGTTTGAGGGAAGGTCATGCCTATACAGTTGATGACGAAGGGGATATGATTCTAACTGGTTATTTAGCCTTCCTAGATCCTCCTAAACCATCTGCAGCACCAGCAATTAAGGCTCTGTTAGAGCATGGGGTTCAAACAAAGATTTTGACGGGAGACAACGAAAAAGTTACTCAAGCAGTCTGTGAAAAGGTTGGTTTGGATATCAATCAGATGCTGTTAGGATCTGAAATTGATCAGATGAGTGATCAAGAATTGGCCCAAGCCGTAGAGGAGGTAACCGTCTTCGCCAAACTTTCACCTGACCAAAAAGCGAGGATTATTTTGCAATTTAAGGCTAATGGTCATGCTGTCGGCTATATGGGAGATGGGATCAATGATGCTCCTTCTATGAAAGTTGCAGATGTGGGAATTTCTGTTGATACAGCAGTAGATATTGCCAAAGAAACGGCTGATGTTATCCTACTTGATAAGGATCTCATGGTGCTTGAAAAAGGACTTGTTGAAGGTCGTAAGGTCTATGCCAATATGACTAAATATATCAAAATGACAGTGAGTTCTAATTTTGGAAATATCTTATCCCTATTGGTCTCTGGAATCTTTTTGCCATTTTTACCAATGGCACCAGTCCATTTGATTATCCTAAATCTAGTCTATGATTTGTCTTGTATTGCCTTGCCTTTTGACAAGGTGGATAAAGATTTTTTGAGAAATCCGCATACTTGGGAAGCCAAGTCTATCACACGTTTCATGGTTTGGATGGGGCCTATCTCTTCTGCATTTGATATTTTGACCTTTATTTTGCTCTATTTTATCATTGTACCCATGACGACAGGTCAAGCCTATGTTCATGGAGCGGAGTCTGCCGTAGGATTTATTGTCTTGTTTCAGACAGGTTGGTTTATCGAGTCCATGTGGTCACAGACCATGGTTATCCATATGCTGCGTTCAGCCAAAATTCCCTTTTTACAAAGTCGTCCAGCTTGGCTAGTCCTTGTGACAACCTTATTGGCTGCAGCCTTTGTGACCTTCCTTCCCTACAGTCCACTCGCAATCCTACTTCATCTAACTCCATTAAAACCGATTTATTTCATCTTTTTGCTTTTCATCATTATTTTGTATATGATTAGCGTGACAATTGTGAAAAAAATCTATATCAAGAAATATCAAGAATGGCTGTAAATTTCATTTTGTCAAGAAAAAAGTACGAAAATGACGAAAAAAGTTAAAAAAATTTAAAAATAGGTCGCAAGTCGGATGTTTTTTATGGTATAATAGACTAAACTGATAGTAACATGTAGCGAAAGGGGTAGGTACATGATTAAAATTTATACAGTCTCAAGTTGTACTAGCTGTAAAAAAGCAAAAACCTGGCTCAATGCCCACCAGTTAAGTTATAAAGAACAAAATCTTGGTAAAGAAGGAATTACGAGAGAAGAATTACTGGATATTCTAACCAAAACAGATAACGGAATAGCCAGCATCGTTTCATCTAAAAATCGCTATGCCAAAGCCCTTGGAGTGGATATTGAAGATTTGAGTGTCAACGAAGTCCTCAATCTGATTATGGAAACACCGAGAATTTTAAAGAGCCCAATTCTTGTGGATGAAAAACGTCTGCAAGTTGGCTACAAGGAAGACGATATTCGTGCCTTCCTACCACGCTCTGTCCGTAATGTAGAAAATGCAGAAGCACGTTTGCGTGCAGCTCTATAAACATCAAGGCTGGGAGCAACTCCCAGTCTTATTTTAATTTCAAAAAGAAAGAAGAAAGAAATGAAAAAAATAGTTCTTGTTAGCCTAGCTTTCCTTTTTGTCCTGGTTGGTTGCGGACAGAAAAAAGAAACTGGAACAGCTACAAAAACAGAAAAGGATACGCTTCAGTCGGCGTTGCCAGTTATTGAAAATGCCGAGAAGAATACAGTTGTGACCAAGACTTTGGTCTTGCCCAAGTCAGATGATGGTAGCCAGCAAACTCAAACCATTACTTATAAAGACAAGACTTTTTTGAACTTAACCATTCAACAAAAGCGTCCAGTCTCAGATGAGTTGAAGACCTATATTGACCAACACGGAGTGGAAGAAACTCAAAAAGCTCTTCTGGAGGCAGAGGAGAAGGATGAGGCTATCATAGAAGCTCGTAAATTAGCAGGATTTAAGCTTGAAACTAAACTATTGAGTGCAACCGAACTTCAAACAACGACTAGTTTTGATTTTCAAGTTTTGGATGTCAAGAAGGCTTCTCAGTTAGAATATTTGAAGAACATTGGTTTAGAAAATCTCTTGAAGAATGAACCAAGCAAGTATATTTCAGACAGATTGGCAAATGGTGCGACAGAACAATAGAAAATCCAAATAAATAGACTGCCTGAATTGTAGAAGGTAAGGAATTATGCTATAATGGTACTATTCTAAGGAAAGAGGGTGTTAGAATGGGATTTACTGAAGAAACAGTACGTTTTAAATTGGACGATTCCAATAAAAAAGAAATTAGCGAAACTCTGACTGATGTTTATGCTTCGTTGAACGATAAGGGATACAACCCGATTAACCAAATCGTAGGTTACGTATTGAGTGGAGACCCTGCCTACGTTCCTCGTTATAATAATGCACGAAATCAAATCCGTAAATATGAGCGTGATGAAATCGTTGAGGAATTGGTCCGCTACTACCTTAAAGGACAAGGAGTCGATCTATAACCTATGAGAATTATGGGATTGGACGTCGGTTCAAAAACGGTAGGGGTAGCGATTAGCGATCCACTCGGTTTTACAGCTCAAGGACTTGAAATCATCCAAATTAATGAGGAGCAAGGCCAATTTGGTTTTGATCGCGTTAAGGAGTTGGTTGACACTTACAAGGTGGAACGATTTGTAGTGGGCTTGCCTAAAAATATGAACAATACAAGCGGACCGCGCGTGGAAGCTAGTCAAGCATACGGAGCAAAGCTAGAAGAGCTTTTTGGTTTACCAGTAGACTATCAAGATGAACGCTTGACAACAGTTGCCGCAGAGCGCATGTTGATTGAACAAGCAGATATTAGCCGCAATAAGCGCAAGAAAGTCATTGATAAATTAGCGGCTCAGCTGATTTTACAAAATTATTTAGATAGAAAATTTTAATATAAAGGAGAGGCTATGTCACACGATCATAACCACGACCACGAAGAACGTGAATTAATTACACTAGTAGATGAACAAGGAAATGAAACCTTGTTTGAAATCCTTTTGACGATTGATGGAAAAGAAGAATTTGGTAAAAACTATGTTCTTCTAGTACCAGTTAACGCAGAAGAAGACGAAGACGGACAAGTTGAAATCCAAGCTTACTCATTCATCGAAAACGAAGATGGAACAGAAGGCGAATTGCAACCAATCCCAGAAGACTCAGAAGACGAATGGAACATGATTGAAGAAGTCTTCAATAGTTTTATGGAGGAGTAAACACGTCCAGTGGACGTGTTTAGCCCTGCGCTAGAAAATAGAAACGCAGGCATATCCAGTGAACATTTTTACCCCAGTTCCTTAAAATAAGAGAGAACTGGTAAGTCCGGGGGATATTTTTAGCCCAGCTCTTTGAAATAAAAAAGAGCTGGTAAGTCCAGTGGACGTTTTTAGCCTGACGCTAAAAATAAAGACCGTAAGTAAGTCTGGGAGACTGTATCACTCCAACTCCTAGAAATTGGAAGAGTTGGAACATCCAGTGGATGTTTTTAGCCCAAGTTAATATTCATAGTTGCTAGTGATTAGCTAACCAGGTAAGAGGTCGGGACGAAAATCCTGGCCTCATTTTTTGTTATCTACGGAATTTTGCTAGATAATTGATTAGACTTTTATCAAGGAGATATGTATGTTTGAAGTAGAAGAATGGCTCCATAGTCGGATTGGTTTGAATTTTCGATCAGGTTTGGACCGAATGCAGCAAGCGGTGGATTTGTTAGGAAATCCTGAGCAGTCTTACCCTATTATCCACGTGACAGGGACTAATGGGAAAGGATCTACCATTGCTTTTATGAGGGAGTTATTTATGGGGCATGGCAAAAAAGTTGCGACCTTTACCTCCCCTCATATCGTCTCTATCAATGACCGAATCTGCATTAATGGGCAACCAATAGCTGATGCAGACTTTATCCGTTTAGCTGAGCAGGTCAGGGAGATGGAAAAGACGCTTCTACAAACCCATGACCAGTTGTCCTTTTTTGAATTGCTGACCTTGATTGCTTTTCTTTATTTTAGAGAGCGAGAGGTGGATTTGGTTCTACTAGAAGTGGGAATTGGTGGCTTACTTGACACAACCAATGTGGTAATTGGAGAGATTGCTGTCATCACCTCCATCGGGCTTGACCATCAGGAGACTCTGGGTGACAGTATAGCAGCAATTGCAGAGCAGAAAGCTGGTATTTTCAAGGCTGGTAAAAAGGCAGTGATTGCGAAATTGCCTCCAGAAGCTAGACTTGTCTGTCAGAAAAAAGCCGAATCTTTAGCTGTTGACCTTTATCAGGCAGGTCAGGATTTTTCAATGCTGAATGGGGATTTTTCAAGCTCTTTGGCTAACCTTTCACAGTTGAAAATAGGTTTAGAAGGAACTTATCAGCAGGAAAATGCGGCCTTGGCGTTGCAAACTTTTCTTCTATTTATGAGAGAAGGAAGGGAATCTGTTGATGAGCAAGCTGTAAGACAGGCTTTGGAGCAGACCCATTGGGCTGGGCGTTTGGAGCGTATTCGTCCTCAGATTTATTTGGACGGTGCTCATAACCTTCCTGCCTTGACTCGCCTGGTGGAGTTTATCAAAGAAAAAGAGCAGGAAGGTTATCGTCCTCAAATCCTCTTTGGAGCCTTGAAACGGAAGGATTATCAAGGAATGTTGAGTTATCTGACTGAAAATTTACCTCAGGTAGAACTCAAGGTGACTGGTTTTGACTATCAAGGTTCTCTGGACGAGACAGATGTAACAGGTTACCATGTAATTCCCTCTTACCGAGAATTTATCAGCAGTTTTGAAGAAAGAGCCGATACCAAGGACTTGTTATTCATTACAGGGTCTCTCTATTTTATCTCAGAAGTACGGAGCCACATACTGGGGCATGAGCAGATAAATTGACCTCTCTAGCAAGTCTTAGTCTCTTAGTAGCTTGTTCACAGAGAGCTCAACAGGTTCAACAACCAGCAGCTCAACCGCAAACACAACAAACTCAGCAATTACAACCTGCTACTTCATCTTTTACAGAAAATACAAATCAGGCAGCGACAAGTTCTTCACAAAATGCGCCCGAGGCTCAACCAGCTAATATTGATGGAACTTATACTGGTCAGGACGAAGGAGACCGTATCACTTTAGTGGTAACTGGAACAACTGGTACTTGGACTCAGGTAGAAACTGACGGGGAACAAGAACTCAAGCAGGTTAGCTTTGACGCTGCTAATCAACGCATGATTATTGGTGATGATGTCAAGATTTATGCAATCAATGGTAATCAGATGATTATCGACGATATGGATAGAGAAGCGTCTGATCGCATCATTTTATCAAAATAGACTAGGAGGAGACTGGAATTTTCGGTCTCTTTTGCTTTTGCTCAGAAAAATGATTATAAATACTTGCCTTCTACCGAATACCTGAGTTATACTAGTTTTAATTACCTGTTTTTAGCATTCAAAATATCAAGGAGGGGATATGAAATATAGAAAATTTCAATTATTAATGTCCAAGTATGGCTTTAGTCTTTCGATTATGCTGCTTGAACTGTGTCTTGTTTTTGGTCTCTTTCTTTATTTAGGGCGGATGGCCCCTATTCTATGGGTAATTGTCTTAATTTTTATGAGTATGGCGACTATCGTAGCGATTGTCAATCGTTCCATGGCGCCTGAAAGCAAAGTGATGTGGTTAGTGGTGACTTTTGTTCCTGTCATTGGTCCTTTGCTCTATCTGATGTTTGGTGAAAGACGATTATCCAAAAAAGAAATCAAGCAGTTGGACAAACTTGGTTCTATGCATTTTCGGGAGGATAACAGTAAAGCTCTCCGCCAGAAATTGAAGGAAGATGATAAGGCGGCTTACGGAGTTATCAAATCTTTGCTAAGTATGGATAGCAATGCCGACGTCTATAATCGAACAGACTCACAATTCTTTTCTTCGGGTGAAAGCATGTGGCAATATATGTTGGAAGACCTCAAGAAAGCTGAAAAGTTTATCTTTCTAGAGTACTATATTGTCGAAGAAGGTCTAATGTGGAATAGCATACTAGACATACTAGAGCAAAAGGCAGCTCAAGGTGTAGAGGTCAAGATGCTCTATGATGATATCGGCTGTATGGCGACTTTGCCTGGAGATTATACTATTCAGCTTCGTAGTCGAGGAATTGAAGCCCATAAATTTAACAAGGTGATTCCTCGCTTGACGGTGGCTTACAACAATCGGGACCATCGTAAAATCCTTGTCATAGATGGTCAGGTAGCCTATACAGGAGGCATTAACTTAGCCGATGAGTACATCAATCATGTAGAACGCTTTGGCTATTGGAAGGACAGTGGGATTCGCTTAGATGGCCCTGGTGTCAAGGCTCTCACCCGTCTCTTTTTGATGACTTGGTATATCAATCGTGGGGAAATCAGTGATTTTGATCAGTATCACTTGGAAAATCAGCCTTGTTCTGGCCAAGGTCTCTGCATTCCTTACGGTAGTGGACCCAAGCCCATCTTCCGTACCCAGGTAGGGAAAAAAGTCTATCAAAGTTTGATTAATCAGGCCACTGATTCAGTCTATATCACAACGCCCTATTTGATTATTGACTATGACTTAACAGAGAGTATTAAAAATGCGGCCATGAGGGGTGTCGATGTCCGCATCGTGACTCCTTTCATTCCAGATAAGAAATTAATCCAACTCATCACAAGAGGGGCCTATCCGGATTTGTTGTCAGCAGGAGTAAGGATTTTTGAGTATAGTCCAGGCTTTATCCACAGTAAACAAATCCTAGTGGATAAGGACTTTGCTGCAGTTGGAACCATTAACTTAGATTATAGAAGTTTGCTTCACCACTATGAAAATGCAGTCTTGCTATATAAAACAGAATCAATCACTGAGATTCAAAAAGATTTTGAGGAGATTTTTTCAGTATCGCAAGAAATTTTTGCTCATACGATAAAAAATAGCTGGTACCAAAAATTGATTAAGGAAATTGCCCAGTTATTTGCCCCTATCTTATAAGAAATCTAGGACTGAGGACACAAACCAGTCCTATTTTTCTTGTCTTTTACGAATAAGAAGATATAGGGAGGGACGATGCTGACCCAGAAAGAATTGAATTATATCATGACATTTAAACAGACACATTTACACCGATTTCGAGAAATTGAAACCTTTGTGAAACTATGCAAAAAATCACTCAAACAACCATCGTAAGCTGACAATCCTAGGACTTTTTGATATACTAAGACAGATAAATTGAATAGGAGAAACGATATGAGTGTGTATGGTAGAGTAGAAGAAGTTCATCAGGAGAATCGTGAACCTCTAGAATACCAAATCGAACAAGAATCGCATCATCGTGAATCAAGTCGTCTTCCTTTGGTAAAAATTTTACTATGGAGTACGCTTGTAACGGGGATAACTCTAGGAGTACCGCTATTACTCGATTTAATGAGTGCGCAGGAAGTGCAGGATTTTTATGCAGGTTGGGCCCTTCATCAGACAGGGAAGATTTACAGCGACTATTATGGAAGTCAAGGTTTGCTTTATTATTTGCTGACTTACGTGACTCAGGGCGGATTTCTCTTTGCCATCTTTGAGTGGTTAGCCTTGGTAGCAGGAGGATTTTTCCTCTTTCGATCGGCGGACACCTTGACAGAGCAAGGAGACCAAGCTGGACAACTGGTGACTATTTTTTATATGCTAGTTACAGGTCTTGCTTTTGGTGGAGGATATGCGACTCTTTTAGCGCTTCCCTTCTTATTCGCGGCCTTTAGTTTAGTTGCTGCTTACCTAAGCAATCCAAGCCATGATAAGGGATTTGTACGGATTGGGCTGGCTTTGGCAGGAGGATTTTTCTTTGCTCCCTTGACATCGCTCCTGTTTATTGCTGTAGTGAGTTTAGGCTTGTTGGTCTTTAACCTTGGGCATAGACGCTTTGTACATGGATTTTATCAGTTTCTTGCAGTGGCTTTAGGTTTTTCACTGGTCTTTTATCCAACTGCCTACTATAGTGTTGCAACAGGAAGTTTTGAGGATGCGATTAGTGGAATTTTGTATCCAATTCATTCCATTCGTTTGACTTCTGTTTCGGCATTGTTAGAAAATGTTTTGTTTTATGGGTTGTTGGCTCTTGGCATAGGAGTTTTGGTTTTTGTCTTTTTAGGTCTCTTTCAATCTAAATCCTCTAAACTATATGTCATCTCAGTGCCTGCGAGTTTGTTCCTAATTTTAGGTTTGGTAGTGATTTTCTTTACACAGGATCCTCTACATGCATCCCGTTTGATGCTCATTTTTCCGGTCTTTCTTCTACTTTTAGTGTCCAATATCAAGGGGCAACAGAGTGGTCGTAGCGTTAGAAGAAGACGCAGAGAAGAGACTGTTAGTCTCTGGCATCGCTATACTAAAGGAAATCTTTACCTACCGATTTTAACTTTGTTATATCTTTTGGCTGTTCCTTTTTTTGATGAGATTTGTCCTTTATCCAGTACCTTATCAAGAACGTGAGCGTCTTGCTGATTTGGTGAAAGAGGAGACAAGTACGGAAGATGCTATCTATGCATGGGATGATACTGCAACTCTTTATCGTAAGAGTGAGCGCTTGTCGCCATCGGCTATTTTGTCCCCGTTGCACTATACAGCAACTGAGGAAAATCGGAATAAGCTACTCAATGACTTGAAAGAAAAACAACCCAAGGTGATTGTGGTGAATGATAAGGTAGCAGTCTGGTCTGAAGTGGAAACAATTTTGAAAGAAAATTACCAACCAGTAAAGACAGATTACTCAGAATTCAAAGTCTATAAAATCAAATAACTAAATCAATATCTTGTGTATTTTTAAAAATTTTAGGATTTTTAACACAAGATATTGATTTTTCTTCTTAGAGTGGTATAATACTTTTTAGAAAGAACAATTTAGAAAAGAGCATGCATATGATTGCACTAGAAGAAAAAATTACAATTTTGCCAACTCTCTTCGTCGAGAAACGAGATGGGAGACGTGTTGTATTTGATGTGGACAAGATTGACAAGGCTCTCCACAAGGCGGCTGACAAGGTTATGGATGTGACACCCTTGGTTGAAAAGCGCCTCAATGCTCTGACCGAGCGAATTGTCACAGAAATTCATAGTCGCTTTCCACAGGGGGTTAAGATTTACGAAATTCAAAATATCGTAGAACATGAATTGCTTGAAGCCAAAGAATATGCGCTGGCTGAGGAGTATATTACTTATCGGACGCAGAGGGATTTTGAGCGCTCAAAAGCGACGGATATCAACTTTAGTATCCATAAGCTTCTCAATAAAGACCAGGCGGTTGTCAATGAAAATGCAAATAAAGATAGCGATGTCTTTAACACCCAGCGCGATTTGACAGCAGGGATTGTTGGAAAGTCAATCGGACTGCAAATGCTTCCTAAGCACGTAGCCAATGCCCACCAAAAAGGGGATATCCACTATCACGATTTGGACTACAGTCCCTATACACCTATGACCAACTGCTGTTTGATTGATTTTAAAGGTATGTTGGAAAATGGTTTTAAGATTGGAAATGCAGAGGTAGAAAGTCCCAAGTCTATTCAGACTGCAACAGCTCAGATTTCCCAAATTATCGCCAACGTTGCTTCTAGCCAGTACGGTGGCTGTTCAGCTGACCGTATTGATGAAGTTTTGGCGCCTTATGCAGAGAAAAATTACCAAAAACACCTCAAAGATGCAAAAGAGTGGGTCTTGCCTGAAAAGCGGGAAGATTATGCCTGGAAGAAAACGCAAAAAGACATCTACGATGCCATGCAATCACTCGAGTATGAAATCAATACTCTCTTTACTTCAAATGGACAAACGCCTTTTACTTCTCTAGGCTTTGGTCTAGGAACTAGTCGTTTTGAACGAGAAATTCAAAAGGCAATTTTAAACATTCGTATCAATGGGCTCGGTTCAGAACACCGCACAGCTATCTTCCCTAAACTCATCTTTACGCTTAAAAGAGGACTCAACTTAGAGGAAGGGACACCCAACTACGACATCAAGCAGTTGGCTCTAGAGTGCGCAACCAAGCGGATGTACCCAGATGTTTTGTCCTATGATAAGATTGTTAATTTGACAGGTTCTTTCAAAGTTCCTATGGGCTGCCGTTCGTTTCTTCAAGGATGGAAGGATGAGAATGGCGTAGAAGTCAATTCAGGTCGGATGAATCTGGGTGTTGTGACGGTTAACCTGCCTCGCATCGCCCTCGAGTCTGAGGGAGACATGAATAAGTTCTGGGAAATCTTCAACGAGCGTATGAATATCGCAGAAGATGCTCTGGTTTATCGTGTCGAACGTACCAAAGAAGCAACGCCGGCCAATGCTCCTATCCTTTATCAGTACGGTGCTTTTGGTCATCGTCTAGGTAAAGAAGAAAGTGTTGACCAGCTCTTTAAGAATCGTCGAGCAACCGTTTCGCTGGGTTACATCGGTTTGTACGAAGTGGCTACCGTCTTCTTTGGAAATAGCTGGGAACACAATCCAGAAGCCAAGGAATTCACGCTGGATATCATTCGTGATATGAAACGCCGTGTAGAAGAGTGGTCTGACCAATATGGCTACCATTTCTCCATTTACTCAACACCGTCTGAAAGTTTGACAGACCGTTTTTGCCGACTAGATACAGAGAAGTTTGGTTCTATTCCTGATATTACAGACAAGGAATACTACACCAATTCTTTCCACTACGATGTTCGTAAAAATCCAACACCGTTTGAAAAATTGGATTTTGAAAAAGTCTATCCAGAAGCAGGTGCATCAGGTGGTTTCATCCATTATTGTGAGTATCCAGTCCTCCAGCAAAATCCAAAGGCCTTGGAAGCTGTCTGGGACTATGCTTATGACCGTGTGGGTTATTTGGGCACTAATACTCCAATTGACCGTTGCTATAAGTGTGACTTTGAAGGGGATTTTGAACCAACTGAGAGAGGATTTGCTTGTCCAAACTGTGGCAATAGCGACCCTAAAACAGTAGACGTTGTTAAACGGACTTGTGGCTACTTAGGTAATCCTCAAGCGAGACCTATGGTCAATGGGCGTCACAAGGAAATCGCAGCGCGTGTCAAACACATGAATGGCTCAACGATTAAAATGGCTGGCCACCAAGTAACAAATTAGAAAGAAATGAAATGGGAAAATACCAATTAGACGATAAAGGGCGCGCACAAGTGACCCGTTATCACGAGAAACACTCTAAAGGTGGAGCTGGTAAGAAAGAACGTTTGCTCAACCTCAGAGAACAATTTTTAAACAAGAACAAGAAAAAATAAAAGTGAGAGTCAGCTCTCGCTTTTCTCTTAGTGGGAGGTAAGGATGGAACTACGCAGACCAAGATTAGCAGATAAGAAGGCTGTTTTAGATATGATGGCAGAGTTTGAGCAGACCCAATCAGCCCACGATGGGGGCTTTTGGGATACAGAGAACTTTGTGTATGAAGAGTGGTTGGAAACAAATATGCAAAAAGAGATGGGAATAAACTTGCCTGAAAATCGTGTTCCTTCTATTCAATTTGTATCATTTGATGATGTAGGTCGTGCTCTAGGATTTTTGAATCTGCGATTGAGACTGAATGAGGGGTTGCAGAATTATGCTGGCCACATTGGTTACTCCATTCGTCCATCAGAAAGAGGTAAAGGTTATGCTAAAGAAACTCTCCGTCAGGGCTTGCAAGTTGCTAAGGAAAAGAACATCAAGAAAGCTCTTGTGACCTGTAGCGTGAATAATCCTGCTAGCAGAGCAGTCATTTTAGCAAATGGTGGGCTCCTTGAGGATGTTCGTAATGGAGTCGAGCGTTATTGGATAGAGGTAGCGAATGAATAATCCAAAACCACAAGAATGGAAAAGCGAGGAACTCAGTCAAGGGCGTATCATCGACTACAAGGCCTTTAACTTTGTAGATGGAGAAGGTGTGCGTAACTCTCTCTATGTATCAGGTTGCATGTTTCACTGCGAGGGATGTTATAATGTTGCGACTTGGTCTTTTAATGCTGGCATTCCCTATACAGCAGAATTAGAAGAACAGATCATGGCAGATCTCGCTCAACCTTATGTTCAAGGCTTGACCTTGCTGGGAGGGGAGCCCTTCCTCAATACGGGGATTCTCCTGCCTCTCGTTAAACGCATTCGAAAGGAATTGCCAGAAAAAGACATCTGGTCCTGGACGGGCTACACTTGGGAAGAAATGATGCTGGAGACTCCAGACAAATTGGAACTCTTATCGCTAATTGACATCCTTGTAGATGGACGGTATGACCGAACTAAGAGAAATCTCATGCTCCAGTTTCGAGGTTCGTCCAATCAACGCATCATCGATGTGCAAAAATCCCTCAAAAGTGGGCAAGTAGTGATTTGGGACAAGCTCAATGACGGAAAAGAAAGCTATGAACAGGTGAAGAGAGAATAACTTTCTTCTATAGAGAATAGTTAAATAAATGACCTATAAAAAAAGAAAACAGTTTCATTGTAAAAAAACGAAAAAATAGCAACAAATCCCTTGCAATCGCAGGGGCTTTGTGTTATTCTATTATGGTGCTGTAAATTACAGCTTTAGCTTTGATGCAAGAGGTTGCGACACGCTCGGTTGCATTGCCACGCAACGCCGCGTCGGTTTTCTTGTGGAGCTAGCCTATTATCTTAAATAGACGAAAAGGAGAAAAAGATGGCAAACAAAAAAATCCGTATCCGTTTGAAAGCTTACGAACACCGTACGCTTGACACAGCGGCTGCAAAAATCGTAGAGTCAGCTACTCGTACAGGTGCACAAGTTGCGGGTCCAATCCCACTTCCAACTGAACGTAGCCTCTACACAATCATTCGTGCGACTCACAAATACAAAGACTCTCGCGAACAATTTGAAATGCGTACACACAAACGTTTGATCGATATCGTTAACCCAACTCAAAAAACAGTTGATGCGTTGATGAAATTGGATCTTCCAAGTGGTGTAAACGTAGAAATCAAACTTTAATCTAAAGCTTGATACCTTGAGCATAAAAAACGCTCGTTAAAAACTTTTTGAATAAAAATATAGAAAAGGAACTATTTTCTCATGACAAAAGGAATCTTAGGGAAAAAAGTGGGAATGACTCAAATCTTCACTGAAGCTGGCGAATTGATCCCTGTAACAGTTATTGAAGCAACTCCAAACGTTGTTCTTCAAGTTAAAACTGTTGAAACAGACGGATATAACGCTATCCAAGTTGGTTTCGATGACAAACGCGAAGTATTGAGCAACAAACCTGCTAAAGGACATGTAGCGAAAGCTAACACGGCTCCTAAGCGCTTCATTCGTGAATTCAAAAACGTTGAAGGCTTGGAAGTTGGTGCTGAAATCACAGTTGAAACATTCGCAGCTGGAGACGTTGTTGACGTAACTGGTACTTCTAAAGGTAAAGGTTTCCAAGGTGTTATCAAACGCCACGGACAATCACGTGGACCAATGGCTCACGGTTCTCGTTACCACCGTCGTCCAGGTTCTATGGGACCTGTTGCACCTAACCGCGTATTCAAAGGTAAAAACCTTGCAGGACGTATGGGTGGCGACCGCGTAACAATTCAAAACCTTGAAGTTGTACAAGTTGTTCCAGAAAAGAACGTTATCCTTATCAAAGGTAACGTACCAGGTGCTAAGAAATCTCTTATCACTATCAAATCAGCAGTTAAAGCTGGTAAATAATAAAGAAAGGGGAAATCAGTCACAATGGCAAACGTAACATTATTTGACCAAACTGGTAAAGAAGCTGGCCAAGTTGTTCTTAACGATGCAGTATTTGGTATCGAACCAAATGAATCAGTTGTGTTTGATGTGATCATCAGCCAACGCGCAAGCCTTCGTCAAGGAACACACGCTGTTAAAAACCGCTCTGCAGTATCAGGTGGTGGACGCAAACCATGGCGTCAAAAAGGAACTGGACGTGCTCGTCAAGGTTCTATCCGCTCACCACAATGGCGTGGTGGTGGTGTTGTCTTCGGACCAACTCCACGTTCATACGGCTACAAACTTCCACAAAAAGTTCGTCGCCTAGCTCTTAAATCAGTTTACTCTGAAAAAGTTGCTGAAAACAAATTCGTAGCTGTAGACGCTCTTTCATTTACAGCTCCAAAAACTGCTGAATTTGCAAAAGTTCTTGCAGCATTGAGCATCGATTCTAAAGTTCTTGTTATCCTTGAAGAAGGAAATGAATTCGCAGCTCTTTCAGCTCGTAACCTTCCAAACGTGAAAGTTGCAACTGCTACAACTGCAAGTGTTCTTGACATCGCAAATAGCGACAAACTTCTTGTCACACAAGCAGCTATCTCTAAAATCGAGGAGGTTCTTGCATAATGAATTTGTATGATGTTATCAAAAAACCTGTAATCACTGAAAGCTCAATGGCTCAACTTGAAGCAGGCAAATATGTATTTGAAGTTGACACTCGTGCACACAAACTTTTGATCAAGCAAGCTGTTGAAGCTGCTTTCGAAGGTGTTAAAGTTGCTAATGTTAACACAATCAACGTAAAACCAAAAGCTAAACGTGTTGGACGTTACACTGGTTTTACTAACAAAACTAAAAAAGCTATCATCACACTTACAGCTGATTCTAAAGCAATCGAGTTGTTTGCTGCTGAAGCTGAATAATCTAAGGAGGAAATATCGTGGGAATTCGTGTTTATAAACCAACAACAAACGGTCGCCGTAATATGACTTCTTTGGATTTCGCTGAAATCACAACAAGCACTCCTGAAAAATCATTGCTTGTTGCATTGAAGAGCAAGGCTGGTCGTAACAACAACGGTCGTATCACAGTTCGTCACCAAGGTGGTGGACACAAACGTTTCTACCGTTTGGTTGACTTCAAACGTAACAAAGACAACGTTGAAGCAGTTGTTAAAACAATCGAGTACGATCCAAACCGTTCTGCAAATATCGCTCTTGTACACTACACTGACGGTGTGAAAGCATACATCATCGCTCCAAAAGGTCTTGAAGTAGGTCAACGTATCGTTTCAGGTCCAGAAGCAGATATCAAAGTCGGAAACGCTCTTCCACTTGCTAACATCCCAGTTGGTACTTTGATCCACAACATCGAGTTGAAACCAGGTCGTGGTGGTGAATTGGTACGTGCTGCTGGAGCATCTGCTCAAGTATTGGGTTCTGAAGGTAAATACGTTCTTGTTCGTCTTCAATCAGGTGAAGTTCGTATGATTCTTGGAACTTGCCGTGCTACAGTTGGTGTCGTCGGAAACGAACAACATGGACTTGTAAACCTTGGTAAAGCAGGACGTAGCCGTTGGAAAGGTATCCGCCCAACAGTTCGTGGTTCTGTAATGAACCCTAACGATCACCCACACGGTGGTGGTGAAGGTAAAGCACCAGTTGGTCGTAAAGCACCATCTACTCCATGGGGCAAACCTGCTCTTGGTCTTAAAACTCGTAATAAGAAAGCGAAATCTGACAAACTTATCGTTCGTCGTCGCAACGAGAAATAATATTAAACTAGTCGCCTAAGCAACTAGTAAATCCGCCAGCTCGGTAGCGCTCCATAGGAGCGCAAGCCGCTGTGGTACAACATTTAAAGGAGAAAATATAAAAATGGGACGCAGTCTTAAAAAAGGACCTTTCGTCGATGAGCATTTGATGAAAAAAGTTGAAGCTCAAGCTAACGACGAAAAGAAAAAAGTTATTAAAACTTGGTCACGTCGTTCAACGATCTTCCCAAGTTTCATTGGTTACACTATTGCAGTTTATGACGGACGTAAACACGTACCTGTTTACATCCAAGAAGACATGGTAGGTCACAAACTTGGTGAATTTGCACCAACTCGTACTTACAAAGGTCACGCTGCAGACGACAAGAAAACACGTAGAAAATAAGGAGAACATAAATGGCAGAAATTACTTCAGCTAAAGCAATGGCTCGTACAGTACGTGTTTCACCTCGTAAATCACGTCTTGTTCTTGATAACATTCGTGGTAAAAGCGTAGCCGATGCAATTGCAATCTTGACATTCACACCAAACAAAGCTGCTGAAATCATCTTGAAAGTTTTGAACTCAGCAGTAGCTAACGCTGAAAACAACTTTGGTTTGGATAAAGCTAACTTGGTAGTATCCGAAGCATTCGCAAACGAAGGACCAACTATGAAACGTTTCCGTCCACGTGCGAAAGGTTCAGCTTCACCAATCAACAAACGTACAGCTCACATCACTGTAGCTGTTGCAGAAAAATAAGGAGGTAAAATCGTGGGTCAAAAAGTACATCCAATTGGTATGCGTGTCGGCATCATCCGTGATTGGGATGCCAAATGGTATGCTGAAAAAGAATACGCGGATTACCTTCATGAAGATCTTGCAATCCGTAAATTCGTTCAAAAAGAACTTGCTGACGCAGCAGTTTCAACTATCGAAATCGAACGCGCAGTAAACAAAGTTAACGTTTCACTTCACACTGCTAAACCAGGTATGGTTATCGGTAAAGGTGGTGCTAACGTTGATGCACTCCGTGCGAAACTTAACAAATTGACTGGAAAACAAGTACACATCAACATCATCGAAATCAAACAACCTGATTTGGATGCTCACCTTGTAGGTGAAGGAATTGCTCGTCAATTGGAGCAACGTGTAGCTTTCCGTCGTGCACAAAAACAAGCAATCCAACGTGCAATGCGTGCTGGAGCTAAAGGAATCAAAACTCAAGTATCAGGTCGTTTGAACGGTGCAGATATTGCCCGTGCTGAAGGATACTCTGAAGGAACTGTTCCACTTCACACACTTCGTGCAGATATCGATTACGCTTGGGAAGAAGCAGATACTACATACGGTAAACTTGGTGTTAAAGTATGGATCTACCGTGGTGAAGTTCTTCCAGCTCGCAAAAACACTAAAGGAGGTAAATAACCAATGTTAGTACCTAAACGTGTTAAACACCGTCGTGAATTCCGTGGAAAAATGCGCGGTGAAGCAAAAGGTGGAAAAGAAGTAGCATTCGGTGAATACGGTCTTCAAGCTACAACTAGCCACTGGATCACTAACCGCCAAATCGAAGCTGCTCGTATCGCCATGACTCGTTACATGAAACGTGGTGGTAAAGTTTGGATTAAAATCTTCCCACACAAATCATACACTGCTAAAGCTATCGGTGTGCGTATGGGATCTGGTAAAGGGGCACCTGAAGGTTGGGTAGCACCAGTTAAACGTGGTAAAGTGATGTTCGAAATCGCTGGTGTATCTGAAGAGATCGCTCGCGAAGCGCTTCGTCTTGCTAGCCACAAATTGCCAGTTAAATGTAAATTCGTAAAACGTGAAGCAGAATAAGGAGAAGGCATGAAACTTAATGAAGTAAAAGAATTTGTTAAAGAACTTCGTGGTCTTTCTCAAGAAGAACTCGCGAAGCGCGAAAACGAATTGAAAAAAGAATTGTTTGAACTTCGTTTCCAAGCTGCTACTGGTCAATTGGAACAAACAGCTCGCCTGAAAGAAGTTAAAAAACAAATCGCTCGTATCAAAACAGTTCAATCTGAAGCGAAATAATAGACTAGGGAAGGAGAAATTTCAATGGAACGCAATAATCGTAAAGTTCTTGTTGGACGTGTTGTATCTGACAAAATGGACAAAACAATCACAGTTGTAGTTGAAACAAAACGTAACCACCCAGTCTATGGTAAACGTATTAACTACTCTAAAAAATACAAAGCTCATGATGAAAACAATGTTGCCAAAGAAGGCGATATCGTACGTATCATGGAAACTCGTCCGCTTTCAGCTACAAAACGTTTCCGTCTTGTAGAAGTTGTTGAAGAAGCGGTCATCATCTAATCAAACCTGAAAGGAGAAAACTGAAATGATTCAAACAGAAACTCGTTTGAAAGTCGCAGACAACAGCGGTGCTCGCGAAATCTTGACTATCAAAGTTCTTGGTGGTTCAGGACGTAAATTTGCAAACATCGGTGATGTTATCGTGGCATCTGTAAAACAAGCTACTCCTGGTGGTGCGGTTAAAAAAGGTGACGTTGTTAAAGCAGTTATCGTTCGTACTAAATCAGGTGCTCGTCGTGCTGATGGTTCATACATCAAATTTGACGAAAACGCAGCAGTTATCATCCGTGAAGACAAAACTCCTCGCGGAACACGTATCTTTGGACCAGTTGCACGTGAATTGCGTGAAGGTGGCTTCATGAAGATCGTGTCACTTGCTCCAGAAGTACTTTAATTTTTAGAAACAAACTAGTCCCCTGGATTTACCTCCAGGGTGCCCTTATGGGCGTAAGAAAAATCAAGGAGAAACCTAATGTTTGTAAAAAAAGGCGACAAAGTTCGCGTAATCGCTGGTAAAGATAAGGGAACAGAAGCTGTTGTCCTTACTGCCCTTCCAAAAGTAAACAAAGTTATCGTTGAAGGTGTTAACATCGTTAAGAAACACCAACGTCCAACTAACGAGCTTCCTCAAGGTGGTATCATCGAGAAAGAAGCAGCTATCCACGTATCAAACGTTCAAGTTTTGGACAAAAATGGTGTAGCTGGTCGTGTTGGTTACAAATTTGTAGACGGTAAAAAAGTTCGCTACAACAAAAAATCAGGCGAAGTGCTTGATTAATCACGAAGGAAAGGAGAAGTATAATGGCAAATCGTTTAAAAGAAAAATATCTTAATGAAGTAGTTCCTGCTTTGACAGAACAATTCAACTACTCATCAGTGATGGCTGTGCCTAAAGTAGATAAGATCGTTTTGAACATGGGTGTTGGTGAAGCTGTATCAAACGCTAAAAGCCTTGAAAAAGCTGCTGAAGAATTGGCACTTATCTCAGGTCAAAAACCACTTATCACTAAAGCTAAAAAATCAATCGCCGGCTTCCGTCTTCGTGAAGGTGTTGCGATCGGTGCAAAAGTTACCCTTCGTGGTGAACGTATGTACGAATTCTTGGATAAATTGGTTTCAGTTTCACTTCCACGTGTACGTGACTTCCACGGTGTTCCAACAAAATCATTTGATGGACGCGGAAACTACACACTTGGTGTGAAAGAACAATTGATCTTCCCAGAAATCAACTTCGATGACGTTGACAAAACTCGTGGTCTTGACATCGTTATCGTAACAACTGCTAACACTGACGAAGAGTCACGTGCATTGCTTACAGGCCTTGGAATGCCTTTTGCAAAATAATATAGGAGGTAAATCTAATGGCTAAAAAATCAATGATTGCTAAGAACAAACGTCCAGCGAAGTTCTCTACTCAAGCTTATACTCGTTGTGAAAAATGTGGTCGTCCACATTCAGTTTACCGCAAATTTAAACTTTGCCGTGTTTGCTTCCGTGAATTAGCTTACAAAGGACAAATTCCTGGTGTAACAAAAGCATCTTGGTAATTTAAGATATCAAGGGCGTCAAAACTCTAAGTGAAAATAGGAAACTTGACGAAGAAACTGAAGTTTCTAGGAAAGTTTATCTTTTTCACACAGAGTTTAGCCCGGGTTCAGTTGGTTTTGCCAATTTGAACACGAGCTACAGCTTTGGCAAAAAAGACCAATTTGCTTTGGAGCATCGCTCCTGCATCAAATTGCCTATTTTTGCTCTTGCTGATACGCTCTTTGTATCATGTATTAACTAGCAAGTGCAACTTGCAAACTACTAGTAAGAGGAGAAAAACAAAATGGTTATGACTGACCCAATCGCAGACTTCCTAACTCGTATTCGTAACGCTAACCAAGCGAAACACGAAGTACTTGAAGTACCTGCATCAAACATCAAAAAAGGGATTGCTGAAATCCTTAAACGCGAAGGTTTTGTAAAAAACGTTGAAATCATCGAAGATGACAAACAAGGCATCATCCGTGTATTCCTTAAATACGGACCAAACGGTGAAAAAGTTATCACTAACTTGAAACGTGTTTCTAAACCAGGACTTCGTGTCTACAAAAAACGTGAAGACCTTCCAAAAGTTCTTAACGGACTTGGAATTGCTATCCTTTCAACTTCTGAAGGTTTGCTTACTGATAAAGAAGCACGCCAAAAGAATGTTGGTGGTGAGGTTATCGCTTACGTTTGGTAATTGATGATGTGAGAGCGTTAAAAGAATGCAGTGAAAATAGGAAGTTTGTAGCCGGAGCGATGCTCCAAGACAAACTTATCTTTTTCACCAAATTCTTAGCTCGAACTCAAATCAAGATACAAAGCTCGTTAGAGCGTGTTCAGTTCAGCTCTTGAACTAAATAAGTATCTTAACCCCGTGAAAACTGGCCGTTCTGGCCTGACAATTTAACAGGAGAAAATAAACATGTCACGTATTGGTAATAAAGTTATCGTGTTGCCTGCTGGTGTTGAAATCACTAACAATGACAACGTTGTAACTGTAAAAGGACCTAAAGGAGAACTTACTCGTGAGTTCTCAAAAGATATTGAAATCCGTGTGGAAGGTACTGAAGTAACTCTTCACCGTCCAAACGATTCAAAAGAAATGAAAACTATTCACGGAACTACTCGTGCCCTTTTGAACAACATGGTTGTTGGTGTATCAGAAGGATTCAAGAAAGAACTTGAAATGCGCGGGGTTGGTTACCGTGCACAACTTCAAGGATCTAAACTTGTTTTGGCTGTTGGTAAATCTCATCCAGACGAAGTTGAAGCTCCAGAAGGAATTACTTTTGAACTTCCAAACCCAACAACAATCGTTGTTAGCGGAATTTCAAAAGAAGTAGTTGGTCAAACAGCTGCTTACGTACGTAGCCTTCGTTCACCAGAACCATATAAAGGTAAAGGTATCCGTTATGTTGGTGAATTCGTTCGCCGTAAAGAAGGTAAAACAGGTAAATAATGTTGAGTGGTTGATTCTCAAACACCAACCTATTTTCCAACTTTGTGCATAGCACACGATTTAAAACTAAAGAGGTGAAAACTGTGATTTCAAAACCAGATAAAAACAAACTCCGCCAAAAACGCCACCGTCGCGTTCGCGGAAAACTCTCTGGAACTGCTGATCGCCCACGTTTGAACGTATTCCGTTCTAATACAGGCATCTACGCTCAAGTGATTGATGACGTAGCGGGTGTAACGCTCGCAAGTGCTTCAACTCTTGACAAAGAAGTTTCAAAAGGAACTAAAACTGAACAAGCCGTTGCTGTCGGTAAACTCGTTGCAGAACGTGCAAACGCTAAAGGTATTTCAGAAGTGGTGTTCGACCGCGGTGGATATCTATATCACGGACGTGTGAAAGCTTTGGCTGATGCAGCTCGTGAAAACGGATTGAAATTCTAATAGGAGGACACTAGAAAATGGCATTTAAAGACAATGCAGTTGAATTAGAAGAACGCGTAGTTGCTGTCAACCGTGTTACAAAAGTTGTTAAAGGTGGACGTCGTCTTCGTTTCGCAGCTCTTGTTGTTGTTGGTGACCACAACGGTCGCGTAGGATTTGGTACTGGTAAAGCTCAAGAAGTTCCAGAAGCAATCCGTAAAGCAGTAGATGATGCTAAGAAAAACTTGATCGAAGTTCCTATGGTTGGAACAACAATCCCACACGAAGTTCTTTCAGAATTCGGTGGAGCTAAAGTATTGTTGAAACCTGCTGTAGAAGGTTCTGGAGTTGCCGCTGGTGGTGCAGTTCGTGCCGTTGTGGAATTGGCAGGTGTGGCAGATATTACATCTAAATCACTTGGTTCTAACACTCCAATCAACATTGTTCGTGCAACTGTTGAAGGTTTGAAACAATTGAAACGCGCTGAAGAAGTTGCTGCCCTTCGTGGTATTTCAGTTTCTGATTTGGCATAAGAAAGGGGATAAAATGGCTCAAATTAAAATTACTTTGACTAAGTCTCCAATCGGACGCATTCCATCACAACGTAAAACTGTTGTAGCACTTGGACTTGGCAAATTGAACAGCTCTGTTATTAAGGAAGATAACGCTGCTATCCGTGGTATGATCACAGCAGTATCTCACTTGGTAACAGTTGAAGAAGTAAACTAATGAATTTTTAGGGGATGTGCACTATACCATCCCCTAAAACTAGATATAGTCATCTATGATGATGTTGTATAGGCGAGTTGATGGGGGAGACAACCTTTTCTCCCTTATCGGCGCTAGCATTTTACAAAAGAGGAGAAAATAAAAATGAAACTTCATGAATTGAAACCTGCAGAAGGTTCTCGTAAAGTACGTAACCGCGTTGGTCGTGGTACTTCATCAGGTAACGGTAAAACATCTGGTCGTGGTCAAAAAGGTCAAAAAGCTCGTAGCGGTGGCGGAGTTCGCCTTGGTTTTGAAGGTGGACAAACTCCATTGTTCCGTCGTCTTCCAAAACGTGGATTCACTAACATCAACGCTAAAGAATACGCAATTGTGAATCTTGATCAATTGAACGTCTTTGAAGATGGTGCTGAAGTTACTCCAGTTGTTCTTATCGAAGCAGGAATTGTTAAAGCTGAAAAATCAGGTATTAAAGTTCTTGGTAACGGTGAGTTGACTAAGAAATTGACTGTGAAAGCAGCTAAATTCTCTAAATCAGCTGAAGAAGCTATCACTGCTAAAGGTGGTTCAGTAGAAGTCATCTAAGAGAGGTGACCTATGTTTTTTAAATTATTAAGAGAAGCTCTTAAAGTCAAGCAAGTTCGATCAAAAATTTTATTTACAATTTTTATCGTTTTGGTCTTTCGTATCGGAACTAGTATTACAGTTCCTGGTGTGAATGCCAATAGCTTGAATGCTTTAAGTGGATTATCCTTCTTAAACATGTTGAGCTTGGTGTCAGGGAATGCCATGAAAAACTTCTCAGTTTTTGCTCTTGGTGTTAGTCCCTACATTACGGCCTCTATCGTTGTCCAACTCTTGCAAATGGATATTTTACCCAAGTTTGTAGAGTGGGGTAAACAAGGGGAAGTAGGTCGAAGAAAATTAAATCAAGCTACTCGTTATATTGCTCTTGTTTTAGCCTTTGTGCAATCTATCGGGATTACAGCTGGTTTTAATACTTTGGCTGGAGCTCAATTATTGAAAACAGCTCTTACTCCACAAGTCTTTATCATGATTGGTATCATCTTAACAGCTGGTAGTATGATTGTGACTTGGTTGGGAGAGCAGATTACAGATAAGGGATACGGAAATGGTGTTTCTATGATTATCTTTGCCGGGATTGTTGCCTCAATTCCAGAGATGATTCAGGGCATCTATGTAGACTACTTTGTGAACGTCCCAAGTAGCCGTATCAACTCATCTATCATTTTCGTAATCATTTTGATTATTACTGTATTGTTGATCATTTATTTTACAACTTATGTTCAACAAGCAGAATACAAAATTCCAATCCAATATACCAAGGTTGCACAAGGTGCTCCATCTAGCTCTTACCTTCCTTTGAAGGTAAACCCTGCTGGAGTTATCCCTGTTATCTTTGCAAGTTCGATTACTGCAGCGCCTGCGGCTATTCTTCAGTTTTTGAGCGCTACAGGTCATGATTGGGCTTGGGTAAGAACAGCACAAGAAATGTTGGCAACAACTTCACCAACTGGTATTGCCATGTATGCTTTGTTGATTATTCTCTTTACATTCTTCTATACGTTTGTACAGATTAATCCTGAAAAAGCGGCAGAAAACCTACAAAAGAGCGGTGCCTATATCCACGGAGTTCGTCCTGGTAAAGGGACAGAAGAATATATGTCTAAACTTCTTCGTCGTCTTGCAACTGTTGGTTCTCTCTTCCTTGGTGTGATTTCTATTTTACCGATCGTAGCAAAAGATGTTTTCGGACTTTCAGAAGCAGTTGCTTTTGGAGGAACCAGTCTTTTGATCATTATCTCTACAGGTATTGAAGGAATCAAACAATTGGAAGGTTACCTATTGAAACGTAAGTATGTTGGTTTCATGGACAGAACAGAATAAAAGTAATTACTGAATCAGTAATTACTGAGGGAGTGGAGGTTTAACTCTAACATTTGTGAGAGTTTGGTCTCCCCTCTTCTATTTTGTTTTTAAATAGGGGTGAAAAGATTTTTTGCTTCTATTTAAAAATAAAATAAGGAGATCAAATCATGAATCTTTTGATTATGGGCTTACCTGGTGCAGGTAAGGGAACTCAAGCAGCAAAAATTGTAGAACAATTCCATGTTGCACATATCTCAACAGGTGATATGTTCCGCGCTGCAATGGCAAATCAAACTGAAATGGGTGTTCTTGCTAAGTCATACATTGACAAGGGTGAATTGGTTCCTGACGAAGTTACAAATGGAATCGTAAAAGAACGTCTTTCACAAGATGATATTAAAGAAACAGGATTCTTGTTGGATGGTTATCCACGTACAATCGAACAAGCTCATGCCTTGGACAAAACATTGGCTGAACTTGGCATTGAACTAGAAGGTGTCATCAACATTGAAGTAAATCCTGACAGCCTCTTGGAACGTTTGAGTGGTCGTATCATCCACCGCGTAACTGGAGAAACTTTCCACAAGGTCTTTAACCCACCAGTTGACTATAAAGAAGAAGATTACTACCAACGTGAAGATGATAAGCCTGAGACAGTGAAACGTCGTTTGGATGTGAATATTGCTCAAGGAGAACCAATCATTGCTCACTACCGTGCCAAAGGTTTGGTTCATAACATCGAAGGTAATCAAGATATCAATGATGTCTTCTCAGATATCGAAAAAGTATTGACAAATTTGAAATAAAGCGTTTTTCACACTTGCAAAAATCCGCTACAAATGTTATACTGAGATAGTCTGACTTATAATTGTTGTCTCTGTGTCTAGAGGCATCGAATCGAAATTTATGGAGGTGCTTTTGCGTGGCAAAAGACGATGTGATTGAAGTTGAAGGCAAAGTAGTTGATACAATGCCGAATGCAATGTTTACGGTTGAACTTGAAAATGGACATCAGATTTTAGCAACAGTTTCTGGTAAAATTCGTAAAAACTATATTCGTATTTTAGCGGGAGATCGTGTTACTGTCGAAATGAGTCCATATGACTTGACACGTGGACGTATCACTTACCGCTTTAAATAATCGAAAAACTTGGAGGGATAAGAAATGAAAGTAAGACCATCGGTCAAACCAATTTGCGAATACTGTAAAGTTATTCGTCGTAATGGTCGTGTTATGGTAATTTGCCCAGCAAATCCAAAACACAAACAACGTCAAGGATAAGATAGAAAGGAGAAAACATGGCTCGTATTGCTGGAGTTGACATTCCAAATGACAAACGCGTAGTAATCTCATTGACTTATGTTTATGGTATCGGACTTGCAACATCTAAGAAAATTTTGGCTGCTGCTGGAATCTCAGAAGATGTTCGTGTACGTGATTTGACATCAGATCAAGAAGATGCTATCCGTCGTGAAGTGGATGCAATCAAAGTTGAAGGTGACCTTCGTCGTGAAGTAAACTTGAACATTAAACGTTTGATGGAAATCGGTTCATACCGTGGTATCCGTCACCGTCGTGGACTTCCTGTCCGTGGACAAAACACTAAAAACAACGCTCGCACTCGTAAAGGTAAAGCTGTTGCGATTGCTGGTAAGAAAAAATAATATAGGAGGTAAAAGTCTTGGCTAAACCAACACGTAAACGTCGTGTGAAAAAGAATATCGAATCTGGTATTGCTCATATTCACGCTACATTTAATAACACTATTGTTATGATTACTGATGTGCATGGTAATGCAATTGCTTGGTCATCAGCTGGTGCTCTTGGTTTCAAAGGTTCTCGTAAATCTACACCATTCGCTGCTCAAATGGCTTCTGAAGCTGCTGCTAAATCTGCACAAGAACACGGTCTTAAATCAGTTGAAGTTACTGTAAAAGGTCCAGGTTCTGGTCGTGAGTCAGCTATTCGTGCGCTTGCTGCCGCTGGTCTTGAAGTAACAGCAATTCGTGATGTGACTCCAGTGCCACACAATGGTGCTCGTCCTCCAAAACGTCGCCGTGTATAATCATCGCATTACACTGCTTTTCGTTTAAGAGGGAGTAACTAAATGATCGAGTTTGAAAAACCAAATATAACAAAAATTGATGAAAATAAAGATTATGGCAAGTTTGTAATCGAACCACTTGAACGTGGCTACGGTACAACTCTTGGTAACTCTCTTCGTCGTGTACTTCTAGCTTCTCTACCAGGAGCAGCTGTGACATCTATCAATATTGATGGTGTGTTACATGAGTTTGACACAGTTCCAGGTGTTCGTGAAGACGTGATGCAAATCATTCTGAACATTAAAGGAATTGCAGTGAAATCGTACGTTGAAGACGAAAAAATCATCGAACTAGATGTTGAAGGTCCTGCTGAAGTAACAGCTGGTGACATTTTGACAGATAGCGATATTGAAATTGTAAATCCAGATCATTATCTCTTTACAATCGGTGAAGGTTCTTCCCTAAAAGCGACTATGACTGTTAACAGTGGTCGTGGATATGTACCTGCTGATGAAAATAAAAAGGATAATGCACCAGTTGGAACACTTGCTGTAGATTCTATTTATACACCAGTTACAAAAGTCAACTATCAAGTGGAACCTGCTCGTGTAGGTAGCAATGATGGATTTGACAAACTAACCCTTGAAATCTTGACAAATGGAACAATTATTCCAGAAGATGCTTTAGGGCTTTCAGCACGTATTTTGACAGAACATCTTGATTTGTTTACAAATCTTACTGAGATTGCTAAGTCAACTGAAGTGATGAAAGAAGCTGATACTGAATCTGACGATCGTATTTTGGATCGTACGATTGAGGAACTGGACTTGTCTGTGCGTTCATACAACTGTTTGAAACGTGCCGGTATCAATACTGTGCATGATTTGACAGAAAAATCTGAAGCAGAGATGATGAAAGTACGAAATCTTGGACGCAAGAGTTTGGAAGAAGTGAAACTCAAACTCATTGATTTGGGTCTTGGATTAAAAGATAAATAAAGGAGGAATACATGGCTTACCGTAAACTAGGACGCACTAGCTCACAACGTAAAGCAATGCTTCGCGATTTGACAACTGACCTTTTGATCAACGAATCAATCGTGACAACTGAAGCTCGTGCTAAAGAAATCCGTAAAACTGTTGAAAAAATGATTACTCTAGGTAAACGTGGTGATTTGCATGCACGTCGTCAAGCAGCTGCTTTCGTACGTAATGAAATCGCATCTGAAAACTATGATGAAGCAACTGACAAGTACACTTCTACTACAGCACTTCAAAAATTGTTCTCAGAAATCGCACCTCGTTATGCTGAACGTAACGGTGGATACACTCGTATCCTTAAAACTGAACCACGTCGTGGTGATGCAGCACCAATGGCGATCATCGAATTAGTATAAAATCATCAATTTTGTTGAGTGTTATGATGATGGAGTCTTGTGCTCTTAGTCTAGCTCTGGTCTACCGCTAGGATTTCGGTCCTAGCGGGAACACTCATCATAAGTTGGGATAGTAGACGCTTGTTTACGAAATTGTTTTTTTCTTAAGAACAACTTCGTAAGCAGGCGTTTTTGAGTATTTTCGTTAGAATTATGCTATACTAATTGAAAAGAATCCTGTTTAATGTTCAGGTTTCCTATTAAAAGAAGAATTGGAGTTTGCTTATGAAAGCGATTATAACTGTTGTTGGTAAAGATAAATCTGGAATTGTTGCAGGTGTTTCTAGTAAAATTGCAGAATTGGGTTTGAACATAGACGATATTTCTCAAACTGTTTTGGATGAATATTTTACGATGATGGCTGTCGTCTCTAGCGATGAAAAGCAAGATTTTACCTATCTTCGTAATGAATTTGAAGCTTTTGGGCAAACTTTGAATGTGAAAATCAATATTCAGAGTGCAGCGATTTTCGAAGCTATGTATAATATCTAGGAGGTGCACATGGATATTAGACAAGTTACTGAAACCATCGCCATGATTGAGGAGCAGAACTTCGATATCAGAACCATTACCATGGGGATTTCCCTTTTGGACTGTATCGATCCAGATATCAATCGTGCTGCGGAGAAAATTTATCAAAAGATTACGACCAAGGCGGCTAATTTAGTGGCTGTGGGGGATGAAATTGCAGCTGAGTTGGGAATTCCTATCGTTAATAAGCGTGTATCGGTGACTCCCATTTCTCTGATTGGGGCAGCGACAGATGCCGCAGACTATGTAGTTTTGGCAAAAGCGCTTGATAAGGCTGCGAAAGAAATCGGTGTGGATTTTATTGGTGGTTTCTCTGCCTTGGTACAAAAAGGTTATCAAAAGGGAGATGAGATTCTCATCAATTCTATTCCTCGTGCTTTGGCTGAAACGGACAAGGTCTGCTCGTCAGTCAATATCGGCTCAACCAAGTCTGGTATCAATATGACGGCTGTCGCAGATATGGGACGAGTTATCAAGGAAACGGCAAATCTTTCAGATATGGGGGTAGCTAAGCTGGTTGTATTTGCTAATGCGGTTGAGGACAATCCATTTATGGCGGGTGCCTTCCATGGTGTTGGGGAAGCAGATGTTATCATCAATGTTGGAGTTTCCGGTCCTGGTGTGGTGAAACGTGCCTTGGAAAAAGTTCGTGGACAGAGCTTTGATGTAGTAGCCGAAACAGTTAAGAAAACTGCCTTTAAAATCACTCGTATCGGTCAATTGGTTGGCCAAATGGCCAGTGAGAGACTGGGTGTGGAATTTGGTATTGTGGACTTGAGTTTGGCGCCAACTCCTGCGGTTGGAGATTCTGTAGCACGTGTCCTTGAGGAAATGGGGCTAGAAACAGTTGGTACGCATGGAACAACGGCTGCCTTGGCTCTTTTGAATGACCAAGTTAAGAAGGGCGGAGTGATGGCCTGCAACCAAGTCGGTGGTTTGTCTGGTGCCTTTATCCCTGTTTCAGAGGATGAAGGAATGATTGCTGCAGTGCAAAATGGCTCTCTTAATTTGGAAAAACTAGAAGCCATGACGGCTATCTGTTCTGTTGGTTTGGATATGATTGCCATTCCAGAAGATACACCTGCTGAAACCATTGCGGCTATGATTGCAGATGAAGCTGCAATTGGTGTCATTAACATGAAAACAACAGCTGTTCGTATTATTCCAAAAGGAAAAGAAGGCGATATGATTGAATTTGGTGGCCTATTAGGAACTGCGCCTGTTATGAAGGTCAATGGGGCTTCGTCTTTCGATTTCATCTCTCGTGGAGGACAAATCCCAGCACCAATTCATAGTTTTAAAAATTAAGAAAATAGGAGAAAATGATGAAAAAAGAAATGAAACATGCTTTAGTAGCTTTGGGACTGTCGACTTTACTAGTACCAACGTTTGCCAATCAAGTAGTTTATGCGCAGGAAGAAAGCCATGAAACTACCACTAGTGTGAGTCCAGAAGAGATTAAGAAAGAAATAGATAAAATTAAAAAATCTTATATAGAATTACAGGATAAGAATAAGCAGAAGCTATTAAATGAGATTGAGCAAATTGATTGGAAGATAATTTCTTTTTCTCAGGATGATGTAAAAGAAATCAAGAACAAAATCCCTGAAATATTGTCAAATCGTAATCAATGGATGTTCGAATCTTTGAAGAGACAAGAAGAGGAAATTGCAAATTATCCTCATTTTCCAGATTGGAAATCTAGATTATATGATATTGTTCCACTTGAAAGAAATGAAGCATTGCTGAAAGTGCTTAGGAGAGACATTAACGGAGTGATTTTCCATATTGCAGTTCTAAAAAAGAAAGAGCGCATCATTTCACAAATAACTAACAATCCATATTATACAAATGTCGAGAGAGAAAACATGCTAAAAGAAGCTTCATTAGCATATAATAGTTACGACGGTCCAGGTGGGCCTAGATGGATTTCTATATATTTGCCTTCATATTCTGATGTAAATGAAGATGTAAATATATATACTAAAAAAATAGTTTCTATGTTGTCTGACGATTTTCAAGCATTTTCATTAGCACCTACTGAAAAGAATATCAGAGAAGTTAATGCTGTTGCCTTTATGGAGAAGACGGCCATTAGTAATGATGATTCACTTTCGAAAGCAGATAAAGTTTCTATGTTTAGTAAGATTGATGACATAGTAGAAGAAGCTGTTAAAAAGATCAAAACAGAAGCGGATATACATGAGGATGGTAATTACAAAAATAGTCGAATGCTATCCCCTGAAGAGTTATCTGTCTTTACTAAGCGTATCGAAGATGTTTACCAAGGCAAAGCTAAGCCTAAGGTGACAAAAGAAGAGGCTATTCAAGCAGTTTCTACTGGAACTTCATCCTCAGTTTCAACTTCAACTCAATCTACCGTTACCTCTAATGGAGAGACTAAGAAAGATCATCAAGCAAGTAAGTGGTTTAAAGAGTCTGGGAAATGGTACTACAATGACCTCTCTGGCAATCTTGTAAGAAATCGTTGGGTAGGCCGTTATTATCTAAAAGCAGATGCTTCAATGGCTGCAAGCGAATGGATTTATGATGAAGATTATAAGAGCTGGTTTTATGTAGATTCAACTGGTAGTTATGTGGAGAAAGCTTGGCAGGGCGAATACTACCTAAAACGTGGCGGTTACATGGCTAAGAGTGAGTGGGTATTTGATTCTCAGTATGATAGTTGGTATTATCTGAACCAAGATGGTAAGTACGCTCGTAACCAATGGATTAAGGATGGGGATAAGTGGTATTACTTGTTAGCTGATGGGAAATTGGCAAAAAATATGACCATTAACGGCTATAAAGTAAATGAAAAAGGTGAATGGGTATAATTTTTTAAGTTCTATTTAAGGTTAGGTGTGTATACTATAGTCATTAAATAAAGACCTCCTAATATTATTTGAAACAGATAACACTGATTTAGTTTGAATTTGATTTTCATCTAATATCTTTATTTAATGAACTCCTAAACTTTTTCATAATAATCTCCTGCAAAAGTCGCCTGTATGGGTGGCTTTTGTTTTATCATCCATGATATAATAGAAACAAACGGAGGACGGAAAATGGTAAAAGTACGATTGTATTTGGTACGTCATGGCAAGACTATGTTTAACACGATTGGTCGAGCGCAAGGTTGGAGCGATACTCCCTTAACAGCTGAAGGTGAACGAGGGATTCAAGAGTTAGGAATCGGCTTGCGGGAATCTGGTCTACAGTTTGAGCGTGCTTATTCGAGTGATTCTGGTCGCACCATTCAGACTATGGGAATCATCCTTGATGAACTTGGTTTGCAGGGGAAAATCCCTTATCGCATGGACAAGCGTATCAGAGAATGGTGTTTTGGTAGCTTTGACGGAGCCTACGACGGTGATCTTTTCATGGGTATTATTCCTCGTATCTTTAATGTGGACCACGTTCACCAATTGTCTTATGCTGAACTGGCTGAGGGTTTGGTAGAGGTCGATACAGCTGGTTGGGCTGAAGGATGGGAAAAACTCAGTGGCCGCATCAAAGAAGGTTTTGAAGCGATTGCCAAAGAAATGGAAGAACAAGGTGGGGGCAACGCTCTCGTTGTCAGCCATGGAATGACCATTGGAACCATTGTTTATCTGATTAATGGTATGCATCCGCATGGTCTCGATAATGGTAGCGTGACAATCCTTGAATATGAGGACGGCCAGTTTAGCGTTGAAGTCGTCGGCGATCGTAGTTACCGAGAACTAGGACGTGAGAAGATGGAGGAAGTCTCCATTTAATCAGTCTAGACTTGCTTGCCATGAGCTAGGAATTTGATAAGAATATCAAGATAAGAAAAAACAGCCGAGAATTCTTTCGGCTGTTTTTGATGGGGAAAACTAAAGTGTAATGCTATTGCTTTTAGATATTTTCATAAACAAGAGCAAGGAACCTACTGTTAGAACAGTTAGGATAGTTGACAAGGCTGCCGCAACACCGTAATTTCCTCTGAGAACCTCTGTATAAATGGCTACAGTCATTGTTCTTGTTTTGACATTGTAGAGGAGGATAGAAGTAGAGAGTTCTGAAATCATTGTGACCCAAGATAGGATGGCTCCAGAAATAATACCAGATAGCATCATTGGAGTTGTAATCTTGGCAAAGGTATTGAGACGGCTACTTCCTAAGCTTTCAGCAGCTTCTTCAATACTTGGTGCTATTTGTTGCAAGCTAGCAACAGATGAGCGAATAGTATACGGCAATCTTCTGACAGATAGGGACATAATTAAGATGAAAGCTGTCCCTGTAATCATAAGAAATCCACTTCCAAATAGACCGGTATTGAAGGAAGAAATGAAGGCAATCCCTAGAACGGTTCCTGGTACAATATAAGGGACCATACTGAGGCTGTCAATTAAGTTTGTAAACAAATTCCGTTTTCTAACGGCTAGGTAGGAGATAAATGTTGCGAATAGGACAACTAGAACTAAGGCAATCAAAGGGATACGAATGGTATTGAAAATAGCAGATCCCATACGATTGAAAGCTACCTTGTAACTGTTTAGAGAATAACCTTTGACAAATACCATACCTGATGTTTTTAGGAAAGAAGTATAAATCAAGTAGACTTGAGGTAGAACAGAGAACAAGATAATTCCGTAGACTGTTGCATAAATGGCAACCATTTTTCCTTTTGTGGTTTTTTTAGGTTCAATTGGGTGGAGCGAATTCATACTGAAACTGTAGCGATTTGAAATGTATTTTTGGATAAGGAAAATTGCCAAGGCAATGATAATCGCCATAATTGCTAAAGCAGATGCAAAGGCAGAATTTCCTCCAACCTCGCTAATAAATTGGGTATAAATCAAGACGGGGAAAGTCCGATATCCTTCACCAATCAACATAGGCGTTCCAAAGTCTGAGAATGCTCTCATAAATACAAGTAGGGCAGCTGCTAGTAAGGTTGGAACTAGGAGAGGCAAAACAACCGTTACGATACGCTTAAATCCGAAGGAACCCATGCTTTCAGCAGCTTCAAGTAGAGAATTGTCAATACTCTTCATTGTCCCAGCAACGTATAGAAATACCAGTGGGAATAGTTGAAGTGTAAAGACAAGTACAATTCCTTTGAATCCATAAATATCAATAGCTGGAAGATGAAGAGCATTTGTCAGGAATTTAGTAATGACCCCATTTCGTCCCAGCAAGAGAATCCAGGAGTAGGCTCCCACGAACGGAGCTGACATAGAAGCAATGATAATTAATATTTGTAGAAATTTCTTTCCCTTGAAGTCATACATAGAGAAGAGATAAGCTAATAAGGTTCCTACGACTAAGGAAGTGACAGTAGCGGTAATGGAGACCTTGAAACTGTTGACAAGTGTCTCAGAGTAGTAGGCTTTACTAAAGAAAGTAACAAAATTAGCTAGTGAAAATTGTCCCTCATGTATGAGTGCTTGCTTGAGCACGGTAACGATAGGATAAACCAGAAAGACAAGATAGGTAAGAAATATGAAGAAAGAGGAGGCTGTCCAAATATTTAGTTTTTTACGTTCCATGGTTGACTCCTTTTATCAGGTTTTGCGAACCATCTGCAGAAAAGACGTTTAATTTTTGAGTATTGATTCGTAGGCGAATACGATCGCCTTTTTGTAGATCTTCTTCAAAAGTTGATTCTTCGCTAACCTGAATTTTTGAGGCAAATCCTGTTTCGATGAAATACTCCGTATTTAGTCCAAGATAGACGCTATCGCTAATAGTTCCTTCAATATCTCCAGATTCATCTTTGATAAACTCTTCAGGACGGATGCTTACATGAATAGCTTGTGCTTCAGCCTGATCAAGGGCTGGCATTCGAAGGGCATAGCCATCTGAAAAGACGATATAAGCGCCGTCGCTCCGTTTTTCAAGAGTGGCAGGGATAATATTTGTGCGTCCGATAAAGGTTGCTACAAACTCATTAGCTGGTTTATGATAGAGTTCTTTTGGTCGACCGATTTGTTGGATGACTCCGTCTTTCATAACAGCAATTTGGTCTGAAATAGCCATAGCTTCTTCTTGGTCGTGGGTCACATAAACAGTTGTAATACCCACTTCGTGTTGGATTTCTCGAATAGCTTGACGCATATCCAAGCGAAGTTTGGCATCTAGGTTACTAAGTGGTTCGTCCATGAGGAGAACACTTGGATTAACCGCTAAGGCACGTGCCAAGGCGACACGTTGTTGTTGTCCACCACTAAGTTTATCGGGCTTTCGATCCGCATATTGAGCAATTTGCATGAGTTCAAGATATTTATTGGTCTGTTGTACCAATTCTTCTTTTGGAACCTTCTTTTGCTTAAGACCAAAAGCAACATTATCTCGGACAGTCAAATGTGGGAAAATAGCGTAGTTTTGAAAAACCATGCCAATATTGCGTTTGCTGGGTTCCATATTATTGATTTTTGTATCATCGAAGTAAAATTCTCCGCCTTCGATACTGTTGAAACCTGCAATCATACGAAGAAGAGTCGTTTTGCCACATCCTGAAGGTCCAAGAAGGGTAAAGAGACTTCCTTTTGGAATTGTAATGTTCAAATTCTCAATAACAGGGACGTCGTGGTAGATTTTTTTGGCGTTAATAATTTTGATCTCACTCATAGTGAACCTCTTTTACTGTTTAGATTGGATATCTGTAAAGACTTCGTTGTATTTCTTAACAATATCTGATTTATTCTTGATGACATAATCATAATCTTCAGTGAGTGTTTTGATTTTGTCAATTGGTTTCATATTTTCGCTTGTTTTAGCATTTTTACGAACAGGACGGTTAGTAGTGGTTGTACCAAGTGTATCTTGTACTTCTTGAGAGATAATAAAATCGATAAATTTCTTGGCATTTTCCATGTTTTTAGCTTTTTTAACGATAGCGGCACTAGCAGGTAGGAAGACGGTTCCTTCTTTTGGATAGACTACCTTAATGTTAGCTCCGTCATTTAAGAGTTTAACTGCTGGATCTTCATAAGAGAGCCCAACAGCCATTTCTCCGTCAGCGACTGCTTTATAGACACCAGATGAACTTGAACCGATTTTCCCATCAATAAGTGTGAAGAGATCTTTTACATAAGACCAGGCTTTATCGTCTTTGTAACCACCTTGAGCTTGTAGCATATTTGTTAATTGAGCAAAGGCGCTAGAAGAGTTTGCTGGGTCAGCAGTTGCAATTTTTCCTTTTAGTTCAGGTTTGAGAAGGTCGCTATATCCTTCGATATTCATCCCTTTAGTTAAATCAGGGTTGACGATTAAAACACTACCATCTAGTGTATAAGGAGTAGAGTAGCCAGTCGTGTTTTGATATTCTTTGATAACATTATCATTTTCTTTTGAAGTATAGTTTTCAAAGAGTTCTCCGTGGGTAGCATATTGTGTATAAGAACCACCAAAGATGACATCGGCTACAGGAGCTTCTTTTTCTGACTCTAGTTTTTTGAAAAGTTCTCCAGTACCAGCTTGAATCAGTTCTACTTTGATACCATATTTTTCTTCAAAGGCAGGAATAGTTGCTCCGATTAAGCCCTCTGAGTTTGGTGAATAAACGACTAGCGAACCGCCGTCTCCTTTATCAGATGAACCGCCATCGGCAGATTCATTAGAAGAACAAGCAGCAAGACCAAAAAGAGCTAGTCCGCAAGCAGCATAATACATCCATTTCTTTTTCATGATGGATACCTCCGTTGTGTTATTTAAGTTTATTTTAAAACAATGTAAGCGTTTTTAAAACCGATAATTCTATTCTATTAGAGTAAAATTCTCTACAAAAACGGAAGTAATCTTTTGATTTTATAGCAGGGTTTGACAGTTAATCACTGTTAAGTCAAATTTTATTTTTTAGATTGGATATCTGTAAAAATGTCATTGTACTTTTTAAGAATAGCAGATTTATTTTTAATGACATAATCGGAATCTTCAGTGGCAATATTGATTTTTGTCATAGCCTTCATATTTTTATTGGTTTTAGCATTTTTACGAATGGGTCTGATTGTAGTTTCAGTTCCTAGCTTATCTTGGATTTCTTGAGAAAGGAGGAAATCGATAAATTTCTTGGCATTTTCCATGTGTTTGGCATTTTTGACGATAGCCGCGTTACCAGGTAAAAAGACGGTTCCTTCTTTTGGATAAATGACTTTTACATCAACTCCATCATTTAAGAGTTTTAAGGCAGGGTCTTCATAGGTGAGTCCAACAGCCATTTCCCCATCGGCGACAGCTTTGTAAACATTTGAAGAGCTAGATGCAATTTTTCCATCTACTAGAGTAAATAGATTTTTCACATAGGTCCAAGCTTGTTCATTTTCGTATCCACCTTGATCTACAAGCATGTTTGTTAATTGTGCAAAGGCGCTAGAAGCATTACTAGGATCAGCAGTAGCAATTTTTCCTTTTAATTTAGGATTGAGTAGATCATTGTAACCTTCAATTTTTATATCTTTTGTAAGGGCTGAATTGGCAATGATAACACTGACATCCAGTGTATAAGGTGTGTAGAATCCTGTTTTATTTTGATATTCAGGGATTATCTGGTCGTTTTCTTGGGAAATATAAGGTTCAAAAAGATTTTCGTTAGAAGAGAAGAGGGCGTAGGAGCCTCCGAAAATGACATCAGCTACAGGGGATTCTTTTTCGGCCTCAGCTTTTTTGAACAATTCACCAGTGCTGGCTTGTACTAAGTCAACCTTAATACCATATTTTTCTTCGAAGGCTGGGACTGTTTCTTCGATAAGGTCTTCAGGGTTAGGCGAGTAGACAACCAAAGTGTTATCTGAATCTTTTTCAGTGCTAGTTTCCGCTTCTATAGGTGAAGAACATCCTGATAAAGAAAGGAATATCCAGCTAAAAGAGAGAAAGAATAGTATTTTTTTCATAAGTATCTCCTTTTTTACGAACATTTTCTCTACCTAGATTATTAATGTTTTTAAATTGTAGAATCCTACAGGATATAATAAAAACCTTAAAGAAATCTAAAACGAAAAATAGGGAATGAGTTCCTAGAGCAAGGATGGGTACACTGTAACTGGGATTTCGATGGTAATCCTCTTCAAAGCACGTCATTTTATCTGTGATCTCAAAGCTATGATTTGAGCAGCTTGTAGCGAGTTTCCTAGTTTGCTCTAGTATAAGTATAAAATAAAAAGATTGCCTGAACTGAGCAATCCTTTTACATTAATGGTTTTTATCCATAAGTTTTAATTCTTTTGGAGAAATATGGAGATACTTTTTAAAAACTTTGGCAAAATATTTATAATCTGAAAATCCAACTTGTTCAGAGATATCGCTTAGGGGGGAATTGGGGGACTCAGCTATTTTATCTATAGCTTGCTTGAGGCGGTAGCGTAAGATATATTCATTTAGTGTCATTGGGAAGTCTTCTTTGATAACCTTATATAGATAGCTTTCACTGTATCCTAGATTATCTGCAATGGTAGAAATGGTAAAGTGCATGCAGTAGTGTTGGTGCACAAATTCAAGAATTTGCTGAATGATTTGGTTTTGTGTATCAACTTGTTGGATAGAGGTGAGTAAAGTTTGATATTCTTCTAAAAAAGGAGTTTCTTGATAAGTGCTAACTCTTAATCGCAAAACAATTTTTTGAAGACATTCTGTCAACTCCTTGGTATCAATTGGTTTGGATAAGAAATCAACTGCTCCATATTGCATGGCTTTTTTGGCATTTTGAAAATCGTTATAGCCTGATAAGATAACTTTTTCATAAGAAAGGGTACGAGTGGCTTCGAACATCATAAAAGCATCCATAATTGGCATTGTGATGTCTGTTAAGACAATATGAGGTTCTTTTTCTTGGATGAGTTTCATTCCCTCTTGACCGTGACTGGCAGTTCCTACTACTTGGATACCTAAGGCAGAGTAGTCTACGGCAATCTCTAGCCATTTTCGAATGAGGTGTTCGTCTTCTACGATAATGAGCTTAAACATGAGTTAGTCCTTTCGTTATAAATTTGACCCAAGTTTCTCCTTGGCGATTGACTCCTAAATCTAGCTGGACATCAGAAAAGAAATTACTCAATCGTTTATAGCTGTTAACGATGCCATGCTGGGTATGAGGACTTTCTAAAGAGTCTAAAATAGAGAGTCGCTCTTGTTTTGTGAGTCCACCAGCATTATCCTTGACTAAAAAAGTCAGAGAATCTGATTCTAAGGTAATTTGGATATCTATATGAAGATCAATACGGTATTGCATCCCATATTTTATAGCATTTTCTACTAGAGGAAGCAAGAAAAGTTTAGGAATAGGCTGATTATCAACAGTTTCTGGACATACAATGTTATAGGAAAAGTGCTCGAAACGAATTTTATGAATAATAAGGTAATCCTCTATAATTTTTAAATCCTGACAAATAGTTGTTTCTTTTTCTAAATCAGTGATACTGTAGCGAAGAATGCGCGTGAGATTTTGAATCAGGTCTTGTGTTAGAGCTGCATCCATTAAAGAAGTAATTTTAATTGTCTCAAGCGTATTGTAGAGAAAATGAGGATTGAACTGAGCTTCCAGCATTTTTCTTTCAAAAATCCACTTTTCTTTTTCTATGGTTAGCATTTTTTGATGAAGTTGATCTAATTCGTACAACATATTGTTGATTTTTTCTGCCATAAACTCAAACTCATCACCTGTTTGTAGAGAAAGCCTTTTTTCTGCTTGTTTAGGAATTTCTTGAAGTTGGTAAACCAAACTTTCAATAGGAACAGCATTGTGTGTGGCAATCTTATGAGCAATTCGCCTTGCTTGCCAGAAGTAGAGGAAGAATATACATAAGGTGAGAATGGAGGCTAGACCAAGTAAGCTAGGAATGGGAAAAAAGGATTGAAAAGTATAGATTGAAAAAATAGCACCGACTTTTTCTTTTTGAACAATAAGCGGTTCATTCGCATACCAGTGGGTGCGAGAGTGTAGGAGTTTTTCATCAAATTTTTCAAGAGTGGAACGAGTAAACTGATTTGTATTGTTGGAAAACATATTTCCAAAGCTATCGGTAATGATGTATTTGGAATTGATCATTGGGAAACTTGAGATGAAATCATTCTCATTTACGAAAGCAATAGTATATGCCTTAACTCGTTGGTTTTGAAGTAGTGGTTTGATAAAGAGTGTGTAATGTTGCTTATCTGAAGAGAGTGCAATTTTTTCTGTAACTTTATCTTGAGAAGGATTTTGAATGAGCAGTTTTAGATAGTAGGGTGATAAAATACTTTCTTGGTGATTTCGATTGGTACTAAATAGTAATTCACCTGTATCGCTTAGGATAATGAGGTCAGAACTAAGCTTCAGTCTAGCTTTTGTCTCGTAAAATAAGCTAAAAACTTCTCGCTCTGTGTGTTTGCCATCCAAAAATCCTGGAATCATTTTATGGTTCATAGTAGTCAGGAGCTCATTATTGGCTTCTTTCATCCCTTGAACCTGTTTGACAATCTGTCTCGTATCTTTGGAGAGTTGTTGCTCTTGTAAAAAATAGGAAAAACCAAAAAGTAAAATGAGTAGTAAAAGAGAGGTCACAAAGGCTGCGATAGAGCTTCTATGGAGAATTTCTTTTTGGAGAGATTTTTTAAAGGAATGAGACATCCGCTACCTCCTTGGAAGGGTTTTCTGTTATAAGTATAGCAGTTTAAAAATTCTAGAGCAAGGTAAAATAGAAAAGTATAAAATAGAACGAGACCAAATTCCCTCAAAAATGGTATAATAGTAACATCACAAAATTGGAGAGAGACCATGAGTTTTTATAATCATAAAGAAATTGAGCCTAAGTGGCAGGGCTACTGGGCAGAACATCATACCTTTAAGACAGGAACAGATGCATCAAAACCGAAGTTTTATGCTCTTGATATGTTCCCTTATCCATCTGGAGCGGGTCTGCACGTAGGACACCCAGAAGGCTACACTGCAACCGATATTCTCAGTCGTTACAAACGTGCGCAAGGCTACAATGTCCTTCACCCAATGGGTTGGGATGCTTTTGGTTTGCCTGCAGAGCAATATGCTATGGATACTGGTAATGATCCAGCAGAATTTACAGCTGAGAACATTGCTAACTTCAAACGCCAAATTAATGCGCTTGGATTTTCTTACGACTGGGATCGTGAAGTCAATACAACAGATCCAAACTACTATAAGTGGACTCAATGGATTTTCACTAAGCTTTACGAAAAAGGCTTGGCCTATGAAGCGGAAGTGCCAGTAAACTGGGTTGAAGAATTGGGAACTGCCATCGCCAACGAAGAGGTTCTTCCTGACGGAACTTCTGAGCGTGGAGGTTATCCAGTTGTCCGCAAGCCAATGCGTCAATGGATGCTTAAAATTACGGCCTATGCAGAGCGTCTGCTCAATGACTTAGACGAGCTTGATTGGCCAGAGTCTATCAAGGATATGCAACGTAACTGGATTGGTAAATCAACTGGTGCTAATGTAACTTTTAAAGTTAAGGGAACAGATAAGGAATTCACAGTATTTACGACTCGTCCTGACACCCTTTTCGGTGCGACTTTCACAGTCTTGGCTCCTGAGCATGACTTGGTTGATGCTATCACAAGCCCAGAGCAAGCAGAAGCCGTAGCAGACTACAAACACCAAGCTAGTCTCAAGTCTGACTTGGCTCGTACAGATCTTGCTAAAGAAAAAACAGGAGTTTGGATTGGTGCTTATGCCATCAACCCTGTAAACGGCAAGGAAATTCCAATCTGGATTGCAGACTATGTTCTTGCTAGTTATGGAACAGGAGCGGTAATGGCTGTACCTGCCCATGACCAACGTGACTGGGAATTTGCCAAACAATTTGACCTTCCAATCGTAGAAGTACTTGAAGGTGGAAATGTAGCAGAAGCTGCCTACACAGAAGATGGGCTTCATGTCAATTCAGACTTCCTAGATGGATTGAACAAAGAAGATGCTATTGCTAAGATTGTGGCTTGGTTGGAAGAAAACGGCTGTGGTCAAGAGAAGGTTACCTACCGTCTCCGCGACTGGCTCTTTAGCCGTCAACGTTACTGGGGTGAGCCAATTCCAATCATTCATTGGGAAGATGGAACTTCAACAGCTGTTCCTGAAAATGAATTGCCACTTGTCTTGCCTGTAACTAAGGATATCCGCCCTTCAGGTACTGGTGAAAGTCCACTAGCTAACTTGACAGACTGGCTTGAAGTGACTCGTGAAGATGGTGTCAAGGGTCGTCGTGAAACAAATACCATGCCACAGTGGGCAGGTTCAAGCTGGTATTACCTCCGTTATATTGATCCACATAATACTGAGAAATTGGCTGATGAGGACCTCCTAAAACAATGGTTGCCAGTAGATATCTACGTTGGTGGTGCAGAGCATGCTGTTCTTCACTTGCTCTACGCTCGTTTCTGGCACAAATTCCTCTATGACCTCGGTGTTGTACCTACTAAAGAGCCATTCCAAAAACTCTTTAATCAAGGAATGATTTTGGGAACTAGCTACCGTGACCACCGTGGGGCTCTTGTGGCGACTGACAAGGTTGAAAAACGTGACGGTTCCTTCTTCCATGTGGAAACAGGAGAAGAGTTGGAGCAAGCACCAGCCAAGATGTCTAAATCTCTTAAGAACGTTGTCAACCCAGATGACGTAGTGGAACAATACGGTGCCGATACCCTTCGCGTCTATGAAATGTTCATGGGCCCACTTGATGCTTCAATTGCTTGGTCAGAAGAAGGTCTGGAAGGAAGCCGTAAGTTCCTTGACCGTGTTTACCGTTTGATTACAAGTAAAGAAATCGTTGCGGAAAATAATGGTGATCTTGACAAGGTTTATAACGAAACCGTTAAATCTGTCACTGAGCAAATCGAATCCATGAAATTCAACACAGCTATTGCCCAACTTATGGTCTTTGTCAACGCCGCTAACAAGGAAGACAAGCTCTATGTGGACTACGCTAAAGGCTTTATCCAATTGATCGCCCCATTTGCGCCTCACTTGGCAGAAGAACTCTGGCAAACAGTGGCAGCAACAGGTGAATCAATTTCTTATGTCGCTTGGCCAACATGGGACGAAAGCAAATTGGTTGAAGACGAAATCGAAATCGTCGTCCAAATCAAAGGTAAAGTCCGTGCCAAATTGATGGTAGCCAAAGATCTATCACGCGAAGAATTGCAAGAGATTGCTCTCGCTGATGAAAAAGTCAAAGCAGAAATTGACGGTAAGGAAATCGTGAAAGTGATTGCAGTACCTAACAAACTCGTTAATATCGTCGTTAAATAACGAGTTTATTAGCTCTATCTGCCACCTTCAATAGTCCACTGGACTATTGAAGCCAACTAAATTGGTTAATATTGTTGTGAAATAAGATAGGAATCCTTCAGAGTAGAATCTGGAGGATTTTTTATTTGACAGGAAGTTTCTATTTTGTTAATATGATTAACAAAGAAAAGAGAGATTATGGATAAAAAAGAATTTATTGCATTTAATAATCGTTTCAATAGATTTATTTTAGCGTTTGACCAGTTAAAAAAAAATCAACATAAAAGTGGTGTTGACAAATCCATTACGTTGAATGAGGTACATTTGATTGTTGTGATTGGAAAAAATCAGCCCTTGAATCTAGTAAAATTATCTGAATTATTAGAAGTTTCGAGAAGTGCAATAACTCAAAGTGTTAGAAGATTGCTTCAAAAAAATTTAGTTGTTTTTGATTTTGATCCGAATAATGGGAAAAATAAATATTTGAGATTATCTGAAAAAGGCATCGAAATTTTTAAAATCCATAAGGAGCAACAAGCATATATTGAAAAATCAATCTTTTCAGTTTTAAACAACTATAGCGAGGTGGAACTTAAAACAGTTGTGAAATTGATGGATGATATTGAAAAGGTGTGGGGAGAATTACCGTGGTAAAAGTCACGGTAAATTTCAAATATAATTGTTAAGAAAATTAACAAAAAGGAGAAGATATGACTGTAAACATAGAACTGATTTCACAAACAGATTTAGCGGATGAATCTTTTTATATTACTATCAATGGTTTAGAACCAAGGACAAGGTATTGTGTAGAAATGTACCTGTCTGATTATTACTGTATAAATGCTCCCTTACTTTTAGATCATGATGTTATGTGGAAATCAACTGCCATTTTTTTATCTGATCAGGACGGTATGATTGACATCTCTCAAACAGCATCTATTTCGGGATCTTATAAAGGAATTTCAGAAATGGGTTTGTTCTTTAATGCGAAACCGTTGAAGAGTAGGAAAAGGAGATTACCCAATTCTCTTGATAGAATTCCATTGCGAGATTATTTTGGTGTTGAAATTAAAATCAGGCTGGGGAAAGATGTGGTCGCGAAGCAAAGTTTTGTAAGGCGTTATATGAATCTGGGAGTAAGATATCAAGATATCTATGACAAGCATTTTCAAGGTCGATTATTTTATGATGAAAAGTTAAGAAGGGCGCCAGCCGTGATTATTGTTAGCGGTAGTGAGGGAAGAATTGAAAAAGCTCAGAATATTGCCCAACTTTTATCTTCTAGGGGCTATATTTGTCTTGCGATAGCTTATTTTGGTTTAGAGGGATTACCCCAAAATTTAGAACGAATTCCAATAGAATGTCTGGAGGAAGCGAAAGATTTTCTATATCATCATCCTCAAGTTGATAATACAAAAATAGGAATATATGGTCGCTCTAAAGGAGCAGAGCTTGTTCTGGCTGGACAAAGTATTTTGGATGATGTGCAATGTTTAGTACTCAATTCTCCCTCAAATGTAATATTGGAGGGAATAAAGGGAAAACTCAATTCTAATTCATCTTCTTGGACATATTTACAAAAGGAACTTCCTTATCAAAAATTTCAGTTAGGAGATTATTTGTTAAACAAGTTTTTTGGAAAACATATTCCTGAAGATAGTAGGGCTCAGATTGATGTGAGTAAAATTTTCTCTCCTTTATTATTACTAGGAAGTGATGTTGATGAAATATGGAATGCATCATCCGCGATAGATGATATTATTTCACACTATAAAGGGGAATCCATTTTGTTTAAAAAATACCATGAAACAGGGCATATGTTGACGGTTGCTTATCAACCGAATCATCGTTATCGAAAAGATTGGCGCCTATTAATGAAAGAAAGTGTAGACTCTTGGCTTGTTACGATAAATTTTTTTGATACACATCTGAAGAATTTGTAGATAGTGCTGAACCGTACTATAATAGTCCTAACTAAGATAAAAACACAGTTCTGGTTGGTAGTCCAGTCTACAAAAGCAAACACTAAAACAAGAGAAATTTGAATACAAACAGTAAAAAATAGAGAGAAGCATAAGGGACATTAACTCACTCGTTCCCATATTTGATTATTCCTCCATAAAGTGGATGGATGATTTTTATAAGAGGAGTTTGCATTATTGAATAGAAAACCAAGTGTTTCCTAAAATTTTCATTGAGATATGTTATACTATATTCAATAAGTGAATAAGGAGAAAGCTATGCCAGTAAATGAATATGGTCAGATGATTGGGGAGTCAATGGAAGGTTATACACCAGGTGAATTGCCTTCTATTGGTTTCTTAGAAGGGCGTTATGCTCGAATAGAAGCTCTTTCGGTGGAAAAGCATGCGGAGGATTTATTAGCTGTTTATGGCCCTGATACGCCTCGGGAGATGTGGACTTACCTCTTTCAGGAGCCAGTAGCAGACATGGAGGAACTGGTCAGCCTTTTAAATCAGATGTTGGCTCGTAAGGACCGTTTTTACTATGCAATCATAGACAAGGCAACTGGTAAGGCTTTGGGAACTTTTTCTCTCATGCGCATTGACCAGAATAACCGAGTAATAGAAGTCGGAGCAGTCACTTTTTCTCCAGAGCTCAGAGGGACATGGATAGGAACAGAAGCCCAGTATCTCCTAGCTCGCTATGTCTTTGAGGAGCTTAACTATCGTCGCTATGAATGGAAATGCGATGCTCTTAACCTGCCATCAAGACGAGCTGCGGAGCGTTTGGGATTTGTCTACGAAGGAACCTTCCGTCAGGCAGTGGTTTATAAGGGGCGTACGAGGGATACGGATTGGTTGTCTATGATTGATAAGGACTGGCCCCAAGTCAAATCTCGTTTGGAAACATGGTTGCGTCCTGAAAATTTTGACCAAAATGGACGACAGTACAAGAGCTTGAGAGAACTTTAAGAGGAGTTGAGATGATTACTATTAAAAAGCAAGAAATTGTCAAGCTAGAGGATGTTTTGCATCTCTATCAGGCTGTCGGTTGGACAAATTATACCCATCAACCTCAGATGCTGGAGCAGGCCTTATCTCATTCATTAGCGATTTATGTGGCACTTGATGGCGATGCTGTGGTGGGCTTGATTCGTTTGGTTGGAGATGGATTCTCATCAGTATTGGTTCAGGATTTAATTGTTTTACCAATCTATCAGCGTAAAGGGATTGGTAGTGCCTTGATAAAAGAGGCTTTAGAGGATTACAAAGATGCCTATCAAGTCCAGCTGGTGACAGACCAGACAGAAAGAACCTTGGGATTCTATCGTTCTATGGGCTTTGAAATCTTATCCACCTATAATTGTATAGGGATGACTTGGATGAATCGAGAAAAATAATAAAACTTGTTTTTCTTAAGCAAAATTTAAGACTGGTCTAGTATTATATAATCATTAAATAAAGACCTCCTAACTTTATTTAATGAAATCCTAAAACTTTTTTCATCATAATCTCCTAATGAAGCCACCCAATCAGGTGGCTTTTTTGTGGGGTAAGGTGATGGTAATAGAAATTTTTTGAAAAATGGTAGAATTTGAAAAAAGTTAAGCTAGTTTTAAGCTTTGTCTTGTATCATATAGTTATTAAATAAAGACCTCCTAACTTTATTTAATAAAATCCTAAACTTTTCTTTTTCATAATAATCTCCCTTAACTCCACCCAATCAGGTGGAGTTTTTTGGCTCTATTTCAGGCTTTTTGGGACTATTCTAAAAATCATTTTTCGATATTTTTCGGTATTTTTCGGATTTTGGTCGGGGAATTGGCGGGGATTTTTTAGCGAATATGACTAAGAAATAGGTTTGCTGTTACTTCGGCTACTTCAACCTCACTTTGAATGTAAGTGACTGTTAATTGAAGGACTGGAACTACTGTAATAATGATTTTGCTTGTCTAGTAGTGGCGTATTAAATGAGAAGTGACATATAAGATTGTCTCTTCGTTTACTAAATCAAAATTTCTATGAAATTGATAGAATCCCTAATTTTCTCTTAAACTTGAAAGTCTTGTTGTAAAGCGGTTAAAGCTTGAGAAGCTGAGGATGTAAAGTTTTGACAAATTTTGTGAACTGTGGGATAATGGAGAGGAATTAAGGATTAGTTCTATATCATGGACTAGAAAAGACCCCAAGCTAACTTCCACATTAAGCTTGGGGTCTTTTTGACACTATCTATCTTTGTTTAGCCATTTATCGACTAAGCGAAGAACAACACCGACCACAATTGGTCCGATGATAGTTTTAAGGATTAGTTCCATCATGGGCTATCTCACCTCCTTTCGTAGGCGGTGTAGCAGTGCCGTAGAATATTATACCACATAAGTGCTAAACTCGGGAGTCATCCAATTAGGTGGAGTTTTTTGGCTCTATTTCAGGCTTTTCGGGAGTTTTCTAAACATCATTTTCCGATAGCTTTCGCTTAATCTTGAACGTCTTGTAGTACAGAGGTTCAAGAGGATATAAAGGATATAAACCTTTGACAAATTTTGTGAACTATGGGATAATAAAAGGGAATTAAGTATTGTGTCTATATCATAGGCTAGAAAAGACCCCAAGCTCACGTCCAAATAAGCTTGGGGTCTTTTTGACACTATTTGTCCTTGTTTAGCCATTTATCGACTAATCGAAGAACGACACCGACCACAATTGGTCCGATGATAGTTTTAAGTATTGTATCCATCATGGGCTAATTCACCTCCTTTCGTAGGCGGTGTAGCAGTGCCGAACAATATTATACCACATAAGTGCTAAACTCGGGAGTCACCCAATCAGGTGGAGTTTTTTGTGGAGTTTTTTGGCTCTATTTCAGGCTTTTGGGGACTATTCTAAAAATCATTTTCCGATATTTTTCGGATTTTGGTCGGGGAATTGGCGGGGATCTTTTTAGCGAATATGAGTAAGAAATAGGTCTGTTGTCGCTTCAGCAAGTTCAACCTCACTTTGAATTTAAGTGACTGTTAATTGAAGGACTAGAACTACTGTAATAATGTTCTTGGTTGTCAAGGAGTGAGTCATCATATTGTTAGCCAGCGGTTAAAGCTTGAAAAGCCGAGGATATAAACCTTTGACAAAATTTGTGAACTGTGGGATAATAAAAAGGAATTGAGTACTAGTTCTATATCATAGGCTAGAAAAGACCCCAAGCTCACGACCAAATAAGCTTGGGGTCTTTTTTGACACTATTTGTCCTCGTTTAGCCATTTATCGACTAATCGAAGAACGACACCGACCACAATCGGTCCGATGATAGTTTTGAGTACTAATTCCATCATGGGCTATCTCACCTCCTTTCGTAGGCGGTGTAGAAGTGCCGTATAATATTATTCCACATAAGTGTTAAACTCGGGAGGCACCAATCCAGTGGCTTTTTTGTTTGTGGCTTTGTTTTTTGATATAATAGAGCCATGAGTAGAATTTTAGATAATGAGATAATGGGGGATGAGGAGTTAGTAGAACGCACGCTCCGTCCTCAGTACTTACGTGAATATATTGGGCAGGACAAGGTCAAGGACCAGCTCCAAATTTTTATCGAGGCTGCCAAAATGCGGGATGAAGCGCTGGATCATGTCCTCTTATTTGGCCCTCCAGGCTTGGGGAAAACGACCATGGCTTTTGTAATTGCCAATGAACTGGGAGTAAATCTTAAGCAGACTTCGGGTCCAGTCATTGAAAAAGCCGGAGATCTGGTAGCGATTTTGAATGACTTAGAGCCTGGGGATGTCCTTTTTATTGATGAGATTCATCGCTTGCCCATGTCGGTGGAAGAGGTGCTTTATAGTGCCATGGAGGACTTCTACATTGATATCATGATTGGTGCTGGTGAAGGCAGTCGCAGTGTTCATTTGGAGTTGCCACCTTTTACCTTGATTGGTGCGACGACTCGGGCTGGTATGCTCTCAAATCCACTACGGGCACGTTTTGGGATTACAGGTCATATGGAGTATTATGCCCATGCTGATTTGACGGAAATTGTCGAGCGGACGGCAGATATTTTTGAGATGGCAATCACTCATGAGGCAGCATCTGAGTTGGCCTTGCGTAGTCGAGGTACTCCTCGTATTGCCAATCGCCTCCTCAAGCGCGTGCGCGATTTTGCCCAGATTATGGGGAATGGGGTTATCGATGATGTTATTACGGGTAAGGCTTTGACTATGCTGGATGTTGACCATGAAGGTCTGGACTATGTGGACCAGAAAATCCTTCGTACCATGATTGAGATGTACGGTGGTGGCCCTGTCGGATTAGGAACTCTTTCTGTTAACATAGCAGAAGAGCGTGAGACAGTTGAAGACATGTATGAGCCCTACTTGATTCAAAAAGGATTTATCATGCGGACGCGGTCTGGACGGGTGGCGACTGCTAAGGCATATGAGCATTTGGGATATGAGTACAATGAAAAATAAGCAAGAAATTCTAGAGGCTTTTAGAAAAAATCCAGATATGATGGCTATTCTGACTATCATCCGAAACTTGGAGTTGACAGATTCCTGGTTGGCGGCAGGTTCTGTCAGAAATTTCATCTGGAATCTCTTGTCAGACAGACCAGCATTTGATCTTGAAACAGATGTAGATGTGATTTTCTTTGATCCGGATATTTCTTATGAGGAAACCTTGTCCCTAGAGAAAAAGCTGAGAGAGGACTTTCCTCAGTATCAGTGGGAATTGAAAAATCAGGTCTATATGCACCAGCATAGCCCTCATACTGCTCCCTATAGCAGCTCTTGTGATGCTATGAGTAAGTATCCAGAACGATGTACGGCTGTTGGACTACGCTTGAATGAAGAATCAGATTTTGAACTCTATGTACCTTATGGTTTGGAGGATATTTTAAATTTTCAAGTTCGTCCAACTCCTCATTTTTTAGAGAATGAAGACCGAATAGCTCTCTATCAAACACGATTATCCAAGAAAAATTGGCAGGAGAAATGGAAAAATTTGATTTTTAAAAATACTTAAGGAAACTTTAAGCTAGGAAGTGTATACTAAGTTCATAAGTTAAGAAGACCTTAACTTAAACTCCTAAAACTTTTTCATAATAATCTCCCTATAAAAATAGAGTCGCCCAATCAGGCGACTTATTTTTTTGAAAAATGGGCTTTGCGCCTGAGAATAATACTCAATGAAAATCAAAGAGCAAACTAGGAAGCTAACCGCAGGTTGCTCAAAACACTGTTTTGAGGTTGCAGATAGAGCTGACGTGGTTTGAATTTGATTTTCGAAGAGTATAAATAGCTTAGTGATAGAAGAAAATGGGGAAATATGGTATAATGAAACGATAGATTTTTGAATAGGAATAAGATCATGTTTGGATTTTTTAAGAAAGATAAGGCTGTGGAAGTAGAGGTTCCGACACAGGTTCCTGCTCATATCGGCATCATCATGGATGGAAATGGCCGTTGGGCTAAAAAACGTATGCAACCGCGAGTTTTTGGACATAAGGCGGGCATGGAAGCATTGCAAACTGTGACCAAGGCAGCCAATAAGCTGGGAGTTAAGGTGATTACGGTCTATGCTTTTTCTACGGAAAATTGGACCCGTCCAGATCAGGAAGTCAAGTTTATCATGAACTTGCCAGTAGAGTTTTATGATAATTATGTCCCAGAATTGCATGCGAATAATGTTAAGATTCAAATGATTGGGGAGACAGACCGCCTGCCTAAGCAAACCTTTGAAGCTCTGACTAAAGCTGAGGAATTGACTAAGAATAACACAGGATTAATTCTTAATTTTGCCCTCAACTATGGTGGACGTGCTGAGATTACACAGGCTCTTAAGTTGATTTCCCAGGATGTGTTAGATGCCAAAATCAACCCAGGTGACATCACAGAGGAATTGATTGGCAACTATCTCTTCACCCAGCATTTGCCTAAGGAGTTACGAGACCCAGACTTGATTATTCGGACTAGTGGAGAATTGCGTTTGAGCAATTTCCTTCCATGGCAGGGAGCCTATAGTGAGCTCTATTTTACGGATACCTTGTGGCCTGATTTTGACGAGGCGGCCTTGCAGGAAGCCATTCTTGCCTACAATCGTCGTCATCGCCGATTTGGAGGAGTTTAGGAGGAAATATGACACAGGATTTACAGAAAAGAACCTTGTTTGCAGGGATTGCCCTGGCTATTTTCCTACCGATTTTAATGATTGGGGGACTCTTGCTTCAGATAGCAATTGGGATCATAGCCATGCTAGCCATGCATGAACTTTTGAAGATGAGAGGTCTAGAGACCATGACGATGGAGGGCCTCTTGACCCTCTTTGCAACCTTTGCTTTGACCATTCCCTTGGAGAATTACCTGACTTTTTTACCAGTTGATGGGAATGTGGTTGCCTATAGTGTTTTGATTTCAATCATGTTAGGAACGACCGTTTTTAGCAAGTCTTATACGATTGAGGACGCTGTTTTCCCTCTTGCTATGAGTTTCTACGTGGGCTTTGGTTTTAATGCTCTATTAGATGCTAGAATTGCAGGGTTAGATAAGGCACTCTTGGCCTTGTGTATCGTCTGGGCGACAGACAGTGGTGCCTATCTTGTTGGGATGAACTATGGTAAACGAAAATTAGCTCCGACAGTTTCTCCAAATAAAACCTTTGAGGGGGCCTTGGGTGGTATTTTAGGCGCTATTTTAGTAACCATCATCTTTATGATAGTTGACAGTACAGTTGCTCTTCCATATGGAATTTACAAGATGTCAGTCTTTGCTATTTTCTTTAGCATTGCTGGACAATTTGGTGATTTACTAGAAAGTTCGATCAAGCGTCACTTTGGTGTCAAGGATTCTGGGAAATTTATCCCTGGACATGGTGGTGTTTTGGATCGTTTCGATAGTATGTTGCTTGTATTTCCAATCATGCACTTGTTTGGACTCTTTTAATCAAAAGACGGAGGAAATACTATGCTCGGAATTTTAACCTTTATTCTGGTTTTTGGGATTATTGTGGTGGTGCACGAGTTCGGGCACTTCTACTTTGCCAAGAAATCAGGAATTCTAGTGCGTGAATTTGCCATTGGCATGGGACCCAAGATCTTTGCTCATATTGGCAAGGATGGGACGGCCTATACCATTCGAATCTTGCCTCTTGGGGGCTATGTTCGCATGGCTGGTTGGGGTGATGACACAACTGAAATCAAGACAGGAACTCCTGTCAGTTTGACCCTTACTGACGACGGTAAGGTTAAACGCATCAATCTTTCTGGTAAAAAGTTGGATCAAACGGCCCTCCCTATGCAGGTGACTCAGTTTGACTTTGAAGACAAGCTCTTTATCAAGGGCTTGGTTCTGGAAGAAGAAAAAACATTTGCAGTGGATCACGATGCAACGGTTGTGGAAGCAGATGGTACTGAGGTTCGGATTGCACCTTTAGATGTTCAATATCAAAATGCAACTATCTGGGGGAAACTGATTACCAACTTTGCAGGACCTATGAACAACTTTATCTTAGGTGTCGTTGTTTTTTGGATTTTAATCTTCATGCAGGGTGGTGTCAGAGATGTTGATACCAACCAGTTTCATGTCATGCCTCAAGGGGTCTTGGCTAAGGTGGGAGTGCCAGAAACAGCACAGATTACCAAGATTGGTTCACATGAGATTAACAACTGGGAAAGCTTGATTCAGGCTGTGGAATCAGAAACCAAAGATAAGACGGCCCCGACCTTGGATGTGACTATTTCTGAAAAGGGTAGTGACAAACAAGTTACGGTTACTCCGGAAGAAAGTCAAGGCCGTTACCTTCTAGGTGTTCAACCGGGAATTAAGTCAGATTTTCTATCCATGTTTGTAGGTGGTTTTACAACTGCAGCCGACTCAGCTCTCCGAATCCTATCAGCACTGAAAAAACTGATTTTCCAACCGGATTTGAACAAGCTGGGTGGACCTGTTGCCATCTTTAAGGCAAGTAGTGATGCCGCTAAAAATGGAATTGAGAATGTCTTGTACTTCTTGGCAATAATTTCCATCAATATCGGAATTTTTAATCTTATTCCGATTCCAGCTCTGGATGGTGGTAAGATTGTGCTCAATATCCTGGAAGCAATTCGCCGCAAACCATTAAAACAAGAAATTGAAACTTATGTCACCTTGGCCGGAGTGGTCATCATGGTTGTCTTGATGATTGCTGTGACCTGGAATGACATCATGCGACTCTTTTTTAGATAATCGAGGAATATTATGAAACAAAGTAAAATGCCTATCCCAACGCTTCGCGAAATGCCAAGCGATGCTCAAGTTATCAGCCATGCTCTTATGTTGCGAGCTGGTTATGTTCGTCAAGTCTCAGCAGGTGTTTATTCTTACCTACCACTTGCCAATCGTGTGATTGAAAAAGCTAAAAATATCATGCGCCAAGAATTCGACAAGATTGGTGCCGTTGAGATGTTGGCTCCAGCCCTTCTCAGTGCAGAATTGTGGCGCGAATCAGGTCGTTACGAAACTTATGGTGAGGACCTTTACAAACTAAAAAACCGTGAAAAATCAGACTTTATCCTAGGTCCAACTCACGAAGAAACCTTTACAGCTATTGTCCGTGATTCTGTTAAATCTTACAAGCAATTGCCACTTAATCTTTATCAAATTCAACCTAAGTATCGTGATGAAAAACGTCCGCGTAATGGACTTCTTCGTACACGTGAGTTTATCATGAAGGATGCTTACAGTTTCCACGCTAACTATGATAGCTTGGACAGTGTTTATGATGAGTACAAGGCTGCTTATGAGCGTATTTTCACTCGTAGTGGTTTAGATTTCAAGGCAATTATTGGTGACGGTGGAGCTATGGGTGGTAAGGACAGCCAAGAATTTATGGCCATTACACCTGCTCGTACAGACCTTGACCGCTGGGTTGTCTTGGATAAGTCAGTTGCATCATTTGACGAAATTCCTGCAGAAGTGCAAGAAGAAATCAAGGCAGAATTGCTCAAATGGATGGTCTCTGGTGAAGATACCATTGCTTACTCAAGTGAGTCTAGCTATGCGGCTAACTTGGAAATGGCAACAAATGAGTACAAACCAAGCAACCGTGTTGTTGCTGAAGAAGAAGTGACTCGTGTTGCAACGCCAGATGTTAAATCAATTGATGAAGTTGCAGCCTTCCTCAACGTTCCTGAAGAACAAACGATTAAAACCCTCTTCTACATGGCAGACGGTGAGCTTGTTGCAGCCCTTCTAGTTGGAAATGATCAGCTTAATGAAGTTAAGTTGAAAAACCACTTGGGAGCAGATTTCTTTGACGTTGCTAGCGAAGAAGAAGTGGCGAATCTTGTTCAAGCAGGATTCGGTTCACTTGGTCCAGTTGGATTGCCAGAGAATGTTAAAATTATTGCAGACCGTAAGGTGCAAGATGTTCGCAATGCAGTTGTGGGTGCTAACGAAGATGGCTACCACTTGACTGGTGTGAATCCAGGTCGTGATTTTACTGCAGAATATGTGGATATCCGTGAAGTTCGTGAGGGTGAAATTTCACCAGACGGACAAGGTGTCCTTAACTTTGCCCGTGGTATCGAAATTGGTCACATCTTCAAACTCGGCACTCGCTATTCAGCAAGCATGGGAGCAGATGTTTTGGATGAAAATGGCCGTGCTGTGCCAATCATCATGGGGTGTTACGGTATCGGTGTCAGCCGTCTCCTTTCAGCAGTTATGGAGCAACACGCTCGCCTCTTTGTTAATAAAACGCCAAAAGGTGAATACCGTTACGCTTGGGGAATCAACTTCCCTAAAGAATTGGCACCATTTGATGTGCACTTGATCACTGTCAATGTCAAGGATGAAGAAGCACAAGCCTTGACAGAAAAGCTTGAAGCAAGTTTGATGGGAGCTGGTTACGAAGTCTTGACAGATGACCGTAACGAACGTGTTGGTGTTAAATTCAGCGATAGCGACTTGATTGGATTGCCAATCCGTATCACTGTTGGGAAGAAAGCGGCCGATGGCATCGTAGAAGTTAAGATTAAAGCGACTGGTGACACCATCGAGGTTCATGCAGATAACTTGCTTGAAACGCTTGAAATCCTCAGCAAGAAATAAAAACTATAATCAGAAGAAAAACAAGGAAAAAATGTAACTAGTTTTTACCTTGTTTTTTCTGTATAATGGGAAAAATGAGTAGATAAAGAGGTAAATGTATGCTAAGATTTCCAAAGGATTTTGTCTGGGGATCCTCTACTTCTGGACCACAAACAGAAGGACGTGTAGCTGGTGACGGTAAGGGAGATAATCTCTGGGATTACTGGTTCCAAGTGGAGCCAAATCGTTACTATAATGGGATTGGTCCAGATAGAACATCAACCTTTTATGAAAACTGGGAGCAGGATATTGAGCTTTTGTTAGAGACTGGTCACACGGCCTTTCGGACTTCTATTCAGTGGTCACGGGTTTTTCCACAAGGGAGTGGAAAAGTCAACCCTCAAGGTGTGGATTTTTATCGTAAGGTTTTTGAGGCTATTAAGGCTAAAGGGATTCGTCTTTTAGTCAATCTCTATCATTTTGATCTGCCTTTTGCCCTTCAAGAGGATGGTGATGGTTGGGAAAATAAGGCGACTGTCTCAGCTTATGAAGACTATGCTCGTTTTTGTTTTGAGACTTATGGAGATTTAGTGGATCAATGGATTACCTTTAACGAGCCCATCGTTCCTGTAGAGTTTGGCTATTTTTACGATGCCCATTATCCACATAAGGTGGATGCAGAGGCGGCAGTTAAAGTAGCCTATCATACACAATTGGCCAGCAGTCGGGCGGTCAAGGCCTGTCATGAACTCTTGCCTGATGCTAAGATTGGGATTGTTTTAAACTTGACACCGACTTATCCACGTAGTCAGCATCCTGCTGATGTCAAAGCAGCTCGGATTGCGGATCTCTTTCAGGCCCAATCCTTCTTAGATCCGTCTGTTTTGGGGACTTATCCACAGGAGTTGGTAGAAATCTTGCATGAACACGGTCTCTTGCCTGATGCTACAGAGGAGGAGTTGGAGCTCATTCGTGACAATACGGTGGACTTCCTTGGTGTCAACTACTATCAACCCTTACGCGTTATGGCACCTCGATTTGCTAAGCATCCAGAGAGTCCACTCTTACCAGAACATTTTTACGAGCCTTATGTGATGCCTGGACGTAAAATCAATCCTCATCGTGGCTGGGAGATTTATGAGCAAGGGATTTATGACATTGCCCAAAATATCAAGGAAAATTATGGTAATATCGAATGGATGTTGACAGAGAATGGTATGGGGGTTGAAGGAGAGGAAAAGTTCCGTCAAGATGGAATGATTCAAGATGATTACCGTATTGACTTTGTAAAAGGTCATCTTCGTGAACTGCACCGTGCCATTGAAGATGGAGCCAACTGTAAAGGATACTTAATCTGGACCTTTATCGATTGCTGGTCATGGCTCAATAGTTATAAAAATCGCTATGGTTTGATTGAATTAGACCTGAAAACGCAAGAACGTCGTCTGAAAAAATCAGGGCACTGGTTCAAGGAACTAAGCGATAATAATGGATTTTAAAAAAGACTCTGACTAATTGTCCTAATTGGTCAGAGTTTTTTACTTACAGGAGCTTAATTTGAACTATACCAATTTTTACTCTTGACAAGTGAAAGAAACAAGTATATACTGTTTTTGCTGATTCTGCAAAGCGAGAATTAGACTATACCAATTTAAGGGGAAAGCACAGCTTGTCTGTGTCGTATATACTATGTGTGGAATTGTTGGTGTTGTTGGAAACACAAATGCAACTGATATTTTGATTCAAGGGCTTGAAAAGCTCGAATACCGTGGTTATGATTCTGCGGGAATTTTTGTCCTAGGTGGTGCTGAAAACCATTTGGTGAAGGCTGTTGGTCGTATTGCAGAATTGTCTGCTAAAACTGCTGGCGTTGAGGGGACAACTGGTATTGGACATACTCGTTGGGCCACTCACGGAAAACCAACAGAAGACAATGCTCACCCACATCGCTCTGAGACAGGACGTTTTGTATTGGTCCACAATGGGGTGATTGAGAACTACCTTGAAATCAAGGAAGAATACCTTGCAGGTCACCACTTCAAGGGACAAACAGATACAGAAATCGCTGTACACTTGATTGGAAAATTTGTTGAAGAAGACGGCATGTCAGTTCTTGAAGCCTTCAAAAAAGCTCTTCACATCATCCGTGGTTCTTATGCCTTTGCCTTGATCGACTCTGAAAATCCAGATGACATCTATGTGGCTAAGAATAAATCACCACTTTTGATTGGTCTTGGAGATGGTTACAACATGGTCTGCTCAGATGCTATGGCTATGATTCGTGAAACTAACCAATACATGGAGATCCATGACCAAGAGTTGGTTATCGTGAAAGCTGATAGTGTTGAAGTGCAAGACTATGATGGCAACAGTCGTGAGCGTGCTAGCTACACTGCAGAGCTCGACTTGTCAGATATCGGTAAGGGAACTTACCCTTACTACATGCTTAAAGAAATCGATGAGCAACCAACAGTGATGCGTAAGTTGATCCAAGCCTATACAGATGAGGCTGGTCAAGTAGTGGTTGATACAGCTATCATCAAGGCTGTTCAAGAGGCAGACCGCATCTACATTCTAGCAGCTGGGACTTCTTACCACGCAGGATTTGCTTCTAAGAAAATGTTGGAAGAATTGACAGATACGCCAGTTGAACTTGGTATCTCATCTGAGTGGGGCTACGGTATGCCACTTCTCAGCAAGAAACCACTCTTCATCTTTATCAGTCAGTCTGGTGAAACAGCGGATAGCCGTCAGGTTTTGGTTAAGGCTAATGAAATGGGAATCCCAAGCTTGACAGTGACAAACGTACCAGGTTCAACTCTTTCTCGTGAAGCTAACCATACCATGCTTCTTCATGCAGGTCCTGAAATTGCCGTGGCATCAACCAAGGCCTATACAGCGCAAATCGCAGCCCTTGCCTTCCTTGCAAAAGCAGTCGGAGAAGCAAATGGCAATGCCAAAGCGCAAGCCTTTGATTTAGTTCATGAGTTGTCAATCGTAGCTCAATCTATCGAATCAACTCTTTCAGAGAAAGAACCCATCGAAGCCAAGGTTCGTGATCTTCTTGAAATAACTCGCAACGCCTTTTATATCGGACGTGGTCAAGATTACTATGTAGCCATGGAAGCAAGTCTCAAACTTAAAGAGATTTCTTACATTCAATGTGAAGGCTTTGCGGCAGGAGAACTCAAGCACGGAACTATTGCCTTGATTGAAGAAGGAACGCCTGTTTTGGCCCTCTTGTCAGATCCAGTCCTTGCCAACCACACTCGTGGAAATATCCAAGAGGTGGCAGCCCGTGGTGCCAAAGTCCTCACTATCGCAGAAGAAAATGTTGCTAAAGAGACAGACGATATCGTCCTTACGACTGTCCACCCTTACCTCTCACCAATTTCAATGGTCGTGCCAACGCAATTAGTCGCTTACTTCGCAACACTCCACCGTGGACTTGATGTGGACAAACCGCGTAACCTTGCTAAGTCAGTAACGGTAGAATAAGCCAAAAAAGTCTAGTTATCTAGGCTTTTTCTTGTGAGCAAATTGGTTGCTTGTACTCAAGATTCGTGTTAGAATAATTTTTCAAAATGAAGGACAGAAATAGACAGGGAGTATCACAATGGTAGAATTGGGAATCTCAACATTTGGTGAAACAACGGTGCTTGAGGAGACTGGGCAAACTTACAGTCATGCCGAACGCATTCGCCAGTTGGTGTCGGAGATTGAGCTGGCTGACAAGGTTGGTTTGGATGTATATGGGATTGGTGAGCATCATCGGAAAGATTTTGCAGTATCAGCCCCAGAGATTGTCCTGGCAGCTGGGGCAGTCAATACCAAGAAAATCCGTTTGACCAGTGCAGTCAGCATTCTCTCGAGCATGGATCCGATTCGTTTGTTCCAACAGTATGCCACTATCGATGCTTTGTCAAATGGACGTGCAGAGATTATGGCCGGAAGGGGTTCTTTCACGGAATCTTTTCCCTTGTTTGGATATGATTTGAAAGACTACGAAGCCCTTTTTGATGAGAAATTAGACTTGCTCCAGTTAGTCAATGAAAAGACAAGGCTAGACTGGAAAGGGCGATTGACTCAAACAATCTCTGGCAAAGAAGTCTATCCTCGTCCAGTTCAGGACAAATTACCCTTGTGGATAGCGACAGGTGGTCATGTCGAATCAACAGTGAAGATTGCTCAGGCAGGCCTACCGATTGTCTATGCCATTATTGGTGGCAATCCACGTTATTTTAAAAAGTTGATTCAGGCTTATCGTGAGATCGGGAGCGAAGCGGGTCATGCCAGTCATGAACTAAAGGTTGGAGCCCATTCTTGGGGTTGGATTGCTGAAGATGGTGAGCAGGCTGTGAAAGATTATTTCCATCCGACCAAGCAAGTGGTGGATGCTATCTCTAAAGACCGCCCGCACTGGCAAGAATTGCGTTATAAGCAATATTTGGAGCAAGTTGGGCCAAATGGTGCTATGTTTGTGGGCAATCCAGATCAGGTGGCAGAAAAATTGATTCGCATGATTGAGGATTTAGGCTTGGACCGCTTCATGCTCCATCTACCGCTTGGTTCCATGCCTCATGAACAAGTCCTAAGAGCTATTGAACTCTTCGGAACACAAGTAGCACCCAAAGTACGGGCTTATTTTGCCATGAAAGAGGCTGAATAAAAAATCCTAATCAGGCTGATAAAAAATCTATATAACAACTATTTTAACAAAGTAAAAGACAGAAAAGAATCTCTGAAAAGCTAATAAAATCAAGCTTTCCAGAGATTTTTTTCGTTATTGATATAAACAATCCCAATCAAGTCGATAGTCAATATATATTGGGAAAATGCAAAAAGGAGTGGTAAGATGGTTTCAATCCAAATGGAAGGAGAAAAGTATGACAAGTAAAAGAGAGCTAGTTTTTAGAGCCATCCGAGGAGAAGAAGTGGAACGGGTTCCTGTAGGCTTTTGGTTTCATTTTGTAACACTGGAGGAAAAAGGGCAAGGTTTAAATAATCCACGTATCTTCCAAAAAAGTGTAGAGGGACATCGGAAGTACGTTGAAAGAATTCATCCTGACTTTGTCAAAATAATGAGTGACGGCTTTTTCATTTATCCAAGTAATGTCTATAGTCCTTTGGTTGCAAGTATTCAGGAGTTGGCTTCTATTGAGTCAATTGGTGAAAACCATCCTTGGATTCAGCAACAAGTAGAAGTGGTACAAGCTATTCGAGCAACCTTCACTGAGGACATTGCATCATTCTACAATATCTTTTCTCCGATTTCCTACTTGAAAAGGTGGTTTCGTACAGAGGCTTCTAGAGGTGATAAGGAGGTTGCAGATCTTTTTCTTGAAAATCCAGAGTTATTCAGGGAGATTTTAGACGTGATAGCAGAGGATATCGCTATCCTAACTAAAAAAATCATTCAGGATGGTGGAGCAGATGGAATCTATCTCAGTACTCAAGAAATTCAGGATGAGCGCATCACAGCAGAATTGTATCAGACCTATATTGAGCCAAGCAACATAAAGGTTTTAGAAGCTGCCAATCAGGTAGGTGGGGTAAATATCCTGCATATCTGCGGTTTCCAAGGTGCCAGTAACAATGTGACTATTTTCAAAGATTATCCAGCCCAGGTTTTCAATTGGGCAACCCACCATGAAGCAGTCAGTTTACCCCAAGGTCAGGAGCTATTTCATGGCAAAGCGGTCTTGGGTGGTTTTGAAAATGGGAAGCAGAGCATGCTTTATGGAGGTACAAAGGCTGCACTACAAGAGGAAACCAAACGCTTGTTAGCTGAGGCTGGGACTAGAGGAGTCCTTCTTGGAGCGGATTGCACGGTTCCAGATGAATTTGAATTAGAAAGATTGGACTGGATTCGTCAGGCTGCTGTTTTAAAATAGGAGGGCCTTATGAAAAGAAAAAAGTGGCTATTGGTAGGGACGGCCCTCGGCTTTATCATCTTACTTGCGTTTAGTTTTACAGAGGGACTTACTTGTAAGGAAGGGCCAAGATGTCATGGAGTTCAGGATTTTCAGAAGGGAAGTCTTCCCTTTATTCAAACCAACGATATTGCCAGTGTTTTATTAGTTGAAAAAGAAAGAAATGGAGAATAGAGATGTCAGAAAAAAGAGAATGGGTTTTAAAAGCATTTAGAGGAGAAGTGGTTGACCGTGTACCTGTAGGTTTTTGGCACCACTTTACATCAGAAGAGGAATGGTTAAAGGGATTTTCAAATCCCGTGATTATTGAAAAGAATATACAAGGTCACAAACAATTTATCCGTGAATTAAATCCCGACTTTATCAAGTTGATGAGTGATGGCTATTTTGCTTATCCAAATCCAGCTATTGCCAAAGGGCAATCACTCCAAGAGTTGGCAGAGATTCAACCTCTGGGAGAAGATCATCCGTGGATTAGAGAGCAAGTAGAGTTAGTGAAGAAAATTAAGCAGGAGTTTACGGAAGATATTGTTGCCATTTACAATATTTTTGCACCTGTGACCTACCTCAAATGGTTGCTTGGGGAAGTATCTGGTGGAGATGATCTCATTGCAGATTTCTTAGTTCAAGATCCTCAGAAATTGAAAAAAGTCCTCGATGTGATTGCGCAAGATATCGCTAGCTTGAGTCAAGCCATTATTAGAGATGCAGGAGCAGACGGTATCTATCTCAGTGTGCAAAGTATTCAGGATGCGCGTGTTTCTGTTGAAGCCTATCAGGAGATTATTGCACCGAGTGAACTGACTGTTTTAAATGCAGCTAAGTCGGTTGGTGGGGTAAATATCCTTCATATCTGTGGCTATGAAGGAGCTAGAAACGATATTCATATCTTTGCCGACTATCCAGCTCATGTTTTTAACTGGGCAGTTGGTCCAGAAGGGATTAGTTTAAAAGAAGGCTGTGAGATTTTCAAGGGGCGTACTGTTTTGGGAGGATTTGAAAATGGAAAAGAAGGTCTTCTCTATCGAGGCAGTAAGGAAGAAATCCAAGCTGAAACCAAACGATTGATAGAAGAAACAGGCAAAGAGGGCCTCATACTGGGAGCAGATTGTACCATTCCGAGCGATATTGCAGTGGAGCGTATCCAGTGGGTGAGAGAAGCATTAGCTAAATAAAGGAGAAGAATATGAGTAAGAAAACATGGATTATTGGTGGAGTTGCGGTTGTGGCAGTGCTTGGAGCAACAATTATTGGTAGAACTTTAGCAGGAGCATCTGCTAAAGGTGCGGATGCAGCTTCGTCTGGACAAGTAACAACTTTAAAAGTTGCCCATACCCAAAACTATGTCCCTTATGATTTTATTGACGAAAAAGGGGAATCAGATGGTTATGAAGTCGCTGTTTTAAAGGCGGTTGATGAAAAATTAGCAGATTATAAATTTGAGTATACTGGAACTAGTGATGATGATCTCTTGATTGGACTTGAGTCTGGCAAGTACGATATTGGAACGAAAGGTGCTTGGTATACAGATGAACGGGCTAAGAAATTCATTATTCCATCTGAACCAGTAGGAGCCAGTATTATTGGTTTTACTGTCAGAAAAGAAGATGAAGCCAAATATAAGAATATTGATGATTTCGCCAAAAACAAAGGAAAATTAGTACCCATCTCTCCTCAAAATGCTCAGTGGAATGTTATCAATAGTTATAATGAGAAACACAAGGATACACCGATTGAGTTGACAGCTGCTGAATCCTTCAAAGTGGCAGATGCTTATGCTTGGGTTTTAGAAGGACGTTATGATGCTTTCTTTGACATCAAGTTGTCTTTTGAAAAAGCAGTAACAGCAGAGGATGGTTCTTACCACCAATATGCGGACAAACTTAGCTGGTTCCCTTATAAAGGAATACCAACCTATCCATTGATTCACCGTGATGAAAAGGGTGAGAAGTTTGCGAAAGAGTATGAAAAGGCTATTAAAGAATTAAAAGAAGATGGTACTCTAGCTAAACTTTCTCAAAAATACTTTAAAGAAGATGTCTTTAGTTATGTTGATAAAGATTAGATGAGCAATCAGGCATGTTAGAAAGAGGTTTACATGGTTTCATATGATTTTTCAAGAGTGTTCCAATTTTTACCCACCTTATGGCAGGCACTTCCTATGACCTTGTCCATTCTCTTTTTTACTACAATCCTCGGTTCCCTTTTCGGTGGCTTACTGGCTTGGGCTCAAGTGGGAGAAGACAAGACTTTTGCAGGTTTTTCCAAGGCCTATATTTTCACTCTTCGCTGTACTCCTCCCATTGTCTTACTGTTTTTAGTCTTTTATGGTTTACCTGAATTTTTAAAATGGTGGCTGAATTTAGATATCAACAACTGGTCTGAAACGGTCTTCGTCTTATTTACCATGGTCTTGCTATTTGCGGCTATCATTGCAGAAGTGTTTAAGGCTTCTTATCAGGCAATTCCCAAAGGTCAGATGGAGGCTGGAGTCAGTATTGGTCTGACACCTAGTCAGACATTTTGGAGAATCATTTTTCCTCAGGCTTTTCAAGTGGCCCTTCCAAATGTGACGACCGCCATTCTAAATTTGATGCGGGACGCTGCCCTAGCCTATACGATTGGTTTTGTAGATGTCATGGGGGCTGGGAATCTCTTAATCAGTCGCAATTTGGGGAATTACTCTCTTGAAACCTATACAGCGGTTGCCATTCTTTATTGGGGTGTGGCCTTGGCTGTTTCCTTCTTGAGTCGCTTGTTAGAAAAATCTTTGGAAACGAAAGGGAGATAGGATATGGATTTAGACTATATTGCAAAAACCTTTTTAGAGACCTTAAAAGGGGTACCGACCACCTTGATTATCATGATTGTAGCCATGGTCTTAAGTTTTCTACCAGCCTTGTTTTTAGCTCTGGGACAAATATATAAAGTAAAAGGTGTTCGAACTTTCTCTCTCGTGTATCTAGCTTTTATAAGAGCAACACCTCCGATTTTGCTGATTCTTTTCTTTTATAGTTTGTTTCCGAGTTTGCTCAATCAATTTCTCAAAAGCATAGGAAGTGATGTTGACATCTTTAAACTCAATCCTATCTATTATGCTTTTATTATCTATAACCTGATGACAACAGGTAGTTTATCAGAAATCTTACGTTCGGCTATTTTGACTGTGGATAAGGGACGATTAGAAGCTGCACAAGCGATTGGTTTAACCACTAGTCAGGCTTATGTGAGGATTGTTTTTCCACAGGCCTTGCGATCAGCCCTGCCCAATCTGGCTAATCTAGTTATAAATATTGTGAAAGGAACCTCTTTGGTCTTTGTGATGACCATTAAGGATATTACAGCCATTGCCCGTGTTGAAGCGTCTTATGGTTATCAGTATTTTGAATCCTATTTTGTGATCTTTTTACAGTACATTCTTATTTGCGGGTTGATTCAATGGGGCTTTTCAATCTTAGAGAAACGCTATATTCGAAGAGAAAAGGGACAACTAGTGCCCAGTACAGGTTTAGCATAGGAGGAGACAATGTTACAAGTAGAACATATTGCAAAAAAATTTGGAGACAGACAAGTCCTGGAAGATGTTAATCTCAAGGTCAACCAAGGGGATGTGGTTGTAATATTGGGGCCATCTGGATCAGGTAAAACGACTTTTCTCAGATGTCTCAATCATTTAGAAAAGGCCGATAGTGGCTCTTTGAAGCTTGCTGATAAAGACTACGATCTTGGCAAATTGACCAAAAAAGATATTTTAGAAATTCGCCAGAAGACCGCCTTCGTTTTCCAACATTATAATTTATTCGCCAATAAAACAGCCTTGGAAAATATTTTAGAGGGTCTGGTGATTGCTCGGAAAATTCCTAAGGAAGAAGCCATCAAACGTGCGGAAGCTGCCTTAGAAAAAGTTGGTTTACTAGCTTATAAAGATTACTATCCCTCTCAGCTTTCGGGAGGCCAGCAACAACGAATCGGTATTGCGCGCGCCATCGCTGTGAAACCAGAGGTCATTTTATTGGATGAGCCAACATCGGCCTTGGATCCAGAGTTGGTAGGGGATGTTTTAGATGTTTTAAAACAGTTAGCTAAAGAAGGGGTTACTATGGTAGTAGTGACACATGAGATGGGATTTGCTAGAGATGTAGCCAACCATGTCATTTTTATGGATGGTGGGAAAATTGTTGAAGAAAATAATGCCCATGAGTTCTTTAGTCGTCCAAAAGAAGAACGAACCAAGCAATTTTTGGCACGAATACTCTCGGATGCGACCTATAGTGTAGAATATATGATTTGATAGATAGGCTTATTAGGGCAAAAATCAATCCCCCGAGCTATAATGCTTGGGGGATTTTTCTATAGGAGGGCTAGTTTAGTTCTCTTTTTTGTTTTTTAGTAAGAAACCGAGACCTAGAAGGGCGAGGAGACTAATTCCTGCAAACAGGAGTTTGTGATCTTTTTTGGTTCCTGTATTTGGAAGTTCAGCTTGTTTAGCTAGGGGTGCAGGTGTATTATCCTTGATAGAATTTTCTACCGATTCGTTTTGAACCGCCTCTTTTACAGATGCCTCTTGTGCTGGTTGTTCAGCTTGTGAATCAGTTGTAGCTTGGCTAGGTTTATGATCCTCATCCGCTACTTTTGCATCTGGTTTTGTAGAATCAGGTTTAGTTTGTGGAGCTGGAGTTTGCTGCTCAGGTTTGACTACTCGGTTTGGAATATTGTCTTGGCCGTTATTTTGACCTTGCTCTTGTGTTAAGCTAGAAAGATCAAATTCTGGTTTTTCTTCCACAACTGGGGCAACGATGGCTCCGCCTTGAGAGACTCGAAGAACAGTGGCTGTAAGGGCATTTAATTTCAAGCCTTTTTCAGTCCATTCAATCCCTTTCGGGTTGGCAATTCCGACTGGTCCTGCTTGGTTTTCATCTGCTAAAATTTCAGCATTTCTTAGATGTGCAAAGGCAGTTCCCAAGTTAAATTCGCGAGCTTTTTCGTCCGCATTGACAAAGACTGCGTAGATATCACCGTTTGGAGCAGTGATTTGGTAGCCAATTACTACATCCTCTTTTTCCACACCATTTTGACCTGGAACAGTGATGAGGTGGACACGATCCTTGATATCTTTAAGACTCTTGAGTCGGAAGGCATCTGTAGATTGACGAAGGGCAATCAACCCTTTCATATAGTCATGGCTCTTGACATTTTCAGGATATGCTTTTCTATCTGTAGCTTTAGTCCAGTCAAACTTGTTAATAGCATCACTCGAATCGTAAGAGTCATGGATGAAGTAAGGATAGTCAAATGGATTGCCGTCCTTATCACGCAACAAGTGAGATTTGTTTGGTTGTTTGTCCTCTGCTACTGGAGTCTTGTAGGCTGGATCACGGAATTGTTTGGTACGTCCATATTCCTGACCAGAGTGGATAAATGGAGTTCCTTGAGCTGTCAAGACCATGAGATTTCCAAGTCGCAAACGACGGTGGATTTCAGCATAGTTCTCGGCCTTGCTTGGGTCTTTTTTAATAGACTGAGCGATAATGTCAAAAAGGGTCAAGTTGTCATGGGCTGCGATGTATTGGATGACATCTCCAGGGCTGTCTGCTTCAAAGTTGGTTGGTTGAGCAATCAGATTTTTGAAGATAGTGTTGATATCACGCTTGCCACCTGTGATAAAGGCAGGTTGGCCTTCATTTGGATAACCAGACTTGAGGTTGTTACGGATGTCATCTGAGAAGACTGCGACAGTATCGGTATGTTTCATCCAATCTTGGTCAGCAGCTTTAGTAGGCATATTTTCATCACCAGCATAGGTTCTCCAACCTTCACCTAGCATGATGAGGTTTGGATTGAGGGCGCGTGCAGCCTTGTAAGCTTCTTCGATAGAAGCGGCATCATGGTCTCCCATCATATCGAAACGGAATCCATCAACTTTGTAGGTATCAACTAGATACTTGATAGAATCAACTAGGAGGCGTTTGGTCATATGGTGAGTTGTCCCCAAACGTCCACCACCAAAGCTAGTTCGAGGTGTTCCGTCAGCATCCATAAAGTGATAGTAGTTTGGTTCCAAATCTTCAAAGATATCGACTTTGGCTGTATGGTTATAAACTACGTCCAGGATGGCTCCCATGCCACGTTTGTGGATTTCGTTGATGAGGTTTTTAAATTCTGCGATTCGTTTTCCTGGATTCTTAGGATCGCTTGAGTACATACCAGTCAATGAGAAGTAGTTTTGAGGGTCATATCCCCAGTTGTAGTTGCTGTTGCTTGAAGCATAGTCAGATAAGCGTTCGTGGTTCTTCAACTCATTGACAAAGTAGTAAGATAAGACTGGAAGGAGCTGGATGTGGGTTACACCTAAGTTTTTGAGGTAGTCTAGTTTTTCGATAAAGGCTTCAAAAGTACCAAATGGCTTAGTCAAATCTTTTGCGATGGCAGGATCTGAAGTGAAGTCACGCACATGAGCTTCATAGATGACAGCATCTTCGCGCGATTTGAAGTTGCGAATCTTACCATAAGTCAAGTCTTGAGGTCCTAGTTTAGCTGGATCTACAAAGGCAGCTTTAGCCACTTTATGGGCATCGTCAATCTTAGCATCGTCACTATTCCAAGCAGCGAGGGATTTAGCGTAAGGATCGAGTGCAAGAACAGTTTTACCTTGACGCTCGATTTGGTATTGATAATAGTATCCAGTGAAATTTGTGATTCCTAGTTTGTTTGTGCTATCTAGAGTTTGTTTCCAAGTTCCTCTTTCCCCTTTTTCAAGAGCGACAGTTCCAACCACTTTTTCAGGGTCATTCTTGTCGTAGACAACGACAGAAACCTTATCGGCACTTGGTGACCAAAGGGTCAAATCAACTTGTTTTCCTTCTTCTTTGAGTTCAGCTCCAAGTTTACCATCATAGCTGTAAGTCTCATCTTTCAGGCGCCAGCTTGTTTTGGTAGTGAATTTGTCAGAGTTGTAGCTAACGGTATAAGGATGTTTTGTGTCAGAGAAATCTCCGCTGTAGGTCACTTTCTTGCCAGCTTCATCGATTGAGACATCAGTAATAGCTACTTTGTTTCCTAGGTGATTAGTGATGTTAGAGTGTTTGAGGATATCCTCTTTTTTGGCACCGACTAGTGTTGAAAAACTACTTTCAATGCTAGAAGTTCCTACGTGTTGGGCACCTGTCATACGGATATCGTGCACATAGTAGGGGTTGGTGTAGATGGTTTCGTCATCATCTTTTAGGAAAATTTGGCTATGATTTTTCAAATCTGTGAACTTATAATCTTCTTTACGGATTTTCACATCGTCTCCTTGTTTCTTTCTGTCTAGTAATAAAAATCCAAGATCTTTAGCTGCATCTTTGAGTGGAATATCGATATAGCGACCATATTTGCCTGTAGCCGTAAAGTCTGTTCCGTTAGGCCATTCACCACTACTTGGATTTTTCACATCTCCCCAGTACCAGAGAGATTTCTTGTCATAGTTGCCATCTGTACGATAGTAGTTGACGCGAATAGTTCCTGCAGGTTGTGGCTCGTAAGAGAAAACCTTGTGATCTTGGTCCAACCAAGCCTCATTCATCTTTGGTGCCAGTTTTTCTACCGATTTATCGCCGGTTAGATTTTTCCCAGCTGTATTGTTGATGAGGAAGCTAATTTTCTTGGCTTGTTCTCCCTTTAATTTGACATCTAGGTAGTAGCCGTAGTCATCTTTTTTGGCATCCTTGAAGGACAAGGCTCCGTTAGGCCAGTTCTCAGAAGGTTTTTCAACATCGTCCCAAGTCCATAGTCCTTGAGCATCCTTGTTTTCTTCAGGAAGCTTTTTGACATGGATACGGAAGTAGTTGTCTTCTATTGGCTCTTCTGCCTTAGTTTCAGTCGTTACTGGACTCGTAGAAGTAGTTGTCTCACTTGAACGATCTTGTCCAGTTTGTGGTGCTGAATCGGCTGGGCTTGCAACAGGAGTTGTTGGCTCTGTTGCAGGTTTTTCTTCTGTTTTCTCTAGGGAAGCGTTTGCATTATTAGGTGAAGAAAAATCGCTTTCTTTCTTACCAGAGCTCGTTGCTGTATCAGTAAGAGGTTGGGCAAGGGCAGTAGTAGTTTCACTATTACTTGCGTTAGTGGTTGTAGTATTTTCGTTGGCTGAGATAGTTGGTGTAGCCATGGCAAGTAGGACAAGGCTTGCTCCAATAAGGACAGAACCAGTTCCATTTTTGAGGGAACGGATGCTGTAGACCATTTTTTTCTCAGTTTGAGCTGGTGTTTTTCTCATGATGATTCTCCAATCAATAAATTTCTATATCAGTATAGCATGTAGTAAAATAATATGCAAGCGTTTTCTCGAAATTAAAATAAAAGAAAATCGCAACAGGTTTTGCTACGATTTAGCCAGTATTTCTTATAGGAAAAGATTTTGTCAAAAAATCGTTAATCCCCTTGAAAAATCTAGCTAAATAGGGTATAATATGAGTAATCATTTGTCGTAGGTTTTGTCTGAAATATTGTCCAGACAAGGCTCACAGCAGTTAAATCTTCTGAAAAAGTCAGATTTAGCTGCTCTTTTTGTGCTTTTTTTTCAGGATTTTGAGTACTTGTAACAAAGACTTAAAGATTCTGAAAATTTATCAAAGGGACACGGTGATAGGGGTTTTACAACCATATGACGATTAGAAAGCCTGATTGACAAGGCTTGGAACTTATTTACAAAGGAGAATCATCTTGGCAGGACATGACGTTCAATACGGGAAACATCGTACCCGTCGTAGTTTTTCAAGAATTAAAGAAGTTCTTGACTTACCAAATTTGATTGAAATTCAAACTGACTCATTCAAAGCTTTCCTAGACCACGGTCTTAAGGAAGTGTTTGAAGATGTATTGCCAATTTCAAACTTCACAGACACAATGGAGTTGGAATTTGTTGGATATGAAATCAAGGAACCAAAATACACGCTAGAAGAAGCTCGTATCCACGATGCTAGCTACTCAGCACCAATTTTTGTAACCTTCCGCTTGATCAATAAAGAAACAGGCGAAATCAAGACCCAAGAAGTTTTCTTTGGTGATTTCCCAATCATGACAGAAATGGGGACTTTCATCATCAATGGTGGTGAACGTATCATCGTATCTCAGTTGGTCCGCTCACCAGGTGTTTACTTTAACGATAAAGTTGATAAAAATGGTAAAGTGGGCTACGGTTCAACTGTTATCCCTAACCGTGGAGCTTGGTTGGAGCTTGAAAGCGACTCAAAAGATATCGCCTACACTCGTATCGACCGTACTCGTAAGATTCCATTTACGACCTTGGTTCGTGCGCTTGGTTTCTCAGGTGATGATGAAATCTTTGATATCTTTGGTGACAGCGAATTGGTTCGCAACACTGTTGAAAAAGATATCCACAAGAACCCAATGGACTCTCGTACAGACGAAGCCTTGAAAGAAATTTATGAACGCCTTCGTCCAGGTGAGCCTAAGACTGCTGAAAGCTCACGTAGCTTGCTTGTGGCTCGTTTCTTTGATCCACGTCGCTATGACTTGGCAGCAGTTGGTCGTTATAAGATCAATAAAAAACTCAATGTTAAAACACGTTTGCTCAACCAAACCATTGCAGAGCCATTGGTAGACCCTGAAACTGGAGAAATCTTGGTCGAAGCTGGTACAATCATGACTCGTAGTGTAATTGAAAGCATTGAAAGCCATTTGGATGGTGACTTGAATAAGATTGTCTACATTCCAAATGATGCTGCTGTAGTAACAGAGCCAGTTGTTCTTCAAAAATTCAAGGTTGTTGCACCAACTGATCCAGACCGCGTCGTAACAATCATTGGTAATGCTAATCCAGATGACAAGGTTCGTATCGTCACTCCTGCAGATATCCTTGCTGAGATGAGCTACTTCCTCAACTTGGCTGAAGGACTTGGCCGTGTAGATGATATCGACCACCTTGGAAACCGTCGTATCCGTGCGGTTGGTGAATTGCTTGCTAACCAAGTACGTCTTGGACTTTCTCGTATGGAACGTAATGTCCGTGAACGTATGTCTGTTCAGGACAACGAAGTCTTGACACCACAACAAATTATCAATATCCGTCCTGTAACAGCTGCGGTTAAAGAATTCTTTGGTTCATCACAGTTGTCACAGTTCATGGACCAACACAACCCACTTTCTGAGTTGTCTCACAAACGCCGTTTATCAGCCTTAGGACCTGGTGGTTTGACTCGTGACCGTGCTGGATATGAAGTCCGTGACGTGCACTACACTCACTACGGCCGTATGTGTCCAATCGAGACACCTGAAGGACCTAACATCGGTTTGATCAATAACTTGTCATCTTACGGACACTTGAACAAATATGGTTTTGTTCAAACACCATACCGTAAGGTTGACCGTGAAACAGGTGTTGTTACGAATGAAATCGTTTGGTTGACAGCCGATGAAGAAGATGAATTTACTGTAGCACAGGCTAATTCTCGTCTGAATGAAGATGGAACATTTGCTGAGAAAGTTGTCATGGGACGTCACCAAGGGGTCAACCAAGAGTATCCAGCTAATGTTGTTGACTACATGGACGTATCACCAAAACAGGTAGTTGCTGTTGCGACAGCATGTATTCCTTTCTTGGAAAACGATGACTCCAACCGTGCCCTCATGGGAGCCAACATGCAACGTCAGGCTGTACCATTGATTAATCCTAAAGCACCTTACGTTGGTACTGGTATGGAATACCAAGCAGCCCACGATTCAGGAGCGGCTGTGATTGCTCAGTATGATGGTAAAGTTACTTACGCAGATGCTGACAAGGTAGAAGTACGCCGTGAAGATGGTTCATTGGACGTTTACCACATCCAAAAATTCCGTCGTTCAAACTCAGGTACTGCTTACAACCAACGTACGCTTGTTAAAGTTGGCGATGTCGTTGAAAAAGGCGATTTCATCGCTGACGGACCTTCTATGGAAAATGGAGAAATGGCGCTTGGACAAAACCCAATCGTTGCCTACATGACTTGGGAAGGTTACAACTTCGAGGATGCCGTTATCATGAGCGAACGCTTGGTTAAAGACGATGTCTACACATCTGTCCACCTTGAAGAATATGAATCAGAAACACGCGATACAAAGCTTGGACCTGAAGAAATTACTCGTGAAATTCCAAACGTTGGGGAAGACGCTCTTAAAGACCTTGACGAAATGGGTATTATCCGTATCGGTGCTGAGGTTAAAGAAGGTGATATCCTTGTAGGTAAAGTAACACCTAAGGGTGAGAAAGACCTTTCAGCTGAAGAACGTCTCTTGCACGCTATCTTCGGAGATAAATCTCGTGAAGTGCGTGATACTTCTCTTCGTGTACCACACGGTGCCGATGGTGTCGTTCGTGATGTTAAGATCTTTACACGTGCAAATGGAGATGAATTGCAATCAGGTGTTAATATGCTGGTTCGCGTCTACATCGCTCAAAAACGTAAGATCAAGGTCGGAGATAAGATGGCCGGACGTCACGGAAATAAAGGGGTTGTCTCTCGTATCGTTCCTGTAGAAGACATGCCTTACCTTCCAGATGGAACTCCAGTCGATATCATGTTGAACCCACTTGGGGTGCCATCACGTATGAATATCGGTCAGGTTATGGAGCTTCACCTTGGTATGGCTGCTCGTACTCTTGGTATTCACATCGCAACACCAGTCTTTGACGGAGCAAGTTCTGAAGACCTTTGGTCAACCGTTAAAGAAGCTGGTATGGATAGCGATGCCAAAACAATCCTTTACGATGGACGTACAGGTGAACCATTCGATAACCGTGTTTCTGTCGGAGTCATGTACATGATCAAACTCCACCACATGGTTGACGATAAATTGCACGCGCGTTCAGTCGGACCTTACTCAACTGTTACCCAACAACCACTCGGAGGTAAAGCTCAGTTTGGTGGACAACGTTTCGGTGAGATGGAGGTTTGGGCTCTTGAAGCCTACGGTGCGTCAAATGTCCTTCAAGAAATCTTGACTTACAAATCTGACGATATTAACGGACGTTTGAAAGCTTATGAAGCTATTACAAAAGGAAAACCAATTCCAAAACCAGGTGTTCCAGAATCCTTCCGAGTTCTTGTCAAAGAATTGCAATCTCTTGGTCTTGATATGCGTGTCCTTGACGAAGATGACCAAGAAGTGGAACTTCGTGACTTGGATGAAGGAATGGACGAAGATGTCATCCACGTAGATGACCTTGAAAAAGCCCGCGAAAAAGCAGCACAAGAGGCTAAAGCAGCCTTTGAAGCTGAAGAAACTGAGAAAGCAACAAAAGCGGAAGCAACAGAAGAAGCTGCTGAACAAGAATAAGCAGTTCACTTAGAATAGAAAGGGAAGAAATAGTGGTTGATGTAAATCGTTTTAAAAGTATGCAAATCACCCTAGCTTCTCCAAGCAAAGTCCGTTCATGGTCTTATGGAGAAGTTAAAAAACCTGAAACAATCAATTACCGTACCTTGAAACCAGAACGTGAAGGACTCTTTGATGAAGTTATCTTTGGACCTACAAAAGACTGGGAATGTGCTTGTGGTAAGTACAAACGTATTCGTTATAGAGGGATTGTTTGTGACCGCTGTGGGGTTGAAGTAACGCGTACGAAAGTTCGTCGTGAGCGTATGGGGCATATCGAATTGAAAGCTCCTGTATCTCACATCTGGTACTTCAAGGGGATTCCAAGCCGTATGGGCTTGACCCTTGATATGAGCCCTCGTGCCCTCGAGGAAGTTATCTACTTTGCGGCTTATGTGGTGATTGATCCTAAGGATACACCACTTGAGCACAAGTCTATCATGACAGAGCGCGAATACCGTGAGCGCTTGCGTGAATATGGTTATGGATCATTCGTTGCCAAGATGGGTGCCGAAGCCATCCAAGACCTTTTGAAACAAGTAGATCTTGAAAAAGAAATTGCTGAACTCAAAGAAGAGTTGAAAACAGCTACTGGACAAAAACGTGTCAAAGCCATCCGTCGTTTGGATGTTTTGGATGCCTTTTACAAGTCTGGAAACAAACCTGAATGGATGATTCTCAACATCCTTCCAGTTATTCCACCAGATCTTCGTCCAATGTTGCAGTTGGATGGTGGCCGTTTTGCCTCATCTGACTTGAATGACCTTTACCGCCGTGTTATCAACCGTAACAACCGTTTGGCTCGTTTGCTCGAGTTGAATGCACCAGGTATTATCGTTCAAAATGAGAAGCGTATGCTTCAAGAAGCGGTTGACGCTTTGATTGACAATGGTCGTCGTGGTCGTCCAATCACAGGACCAGGTAGCCGTCCTCTTAAATCATTGAGCCACATGCTTAAAGGTAAACAAGGACGCTTCCGTCAAAACTTGCTCGGTAAACGTGTTGACTTCTCAGGACGTTCCGTTATCGCCGTTGGTCCAACTCTTAAGATGTACCAATGTGGTGTGCCACGTGAAATGGCGATTGAGCTCTTTAAGCCATTTGTGATGCGTGAAATTGTTGCCCGTGATATCGTGCAAAACGTCAAAGCTGCTAAACGCTTGGTGGAACGCGGAGATGAGCGTATCTGGGATATTCTTGAAGAAGTGATCAAAGAACACCCAGTGCTTTTGAACCGCGCACCGACCCTTCACCGTTTGGGTATCCAAGCCTTCGAGCCAGTCTTGATTGATGGTAAGGCGCTTCGCTTGCACCCGCTTGTCTGTGAAGCCTACAATGCCGACTTTGACGGAGACCAAATGGCCATCCACGTACCGCTTTCAGAAGAAGCTCAAGCAGAAGCTCGTATCTTGATGCTCGCTGCTGAGCACATCTTGAACCCGAAAGATGGTAAACCAGTTGTTACTCCATCTCAGGACATGGTTTTGGGTAACTACTACTTGACTATGGAAGAAGCTGGTCGTGAAGGTGAAGGAATGGTCTTCAAAGACCGTGACGAAGCGGTTATGGCTTACCGTAATGGTTATGTTCACCTTCACTCACGTGTTGGTATCGCAACAGATAGCCTCAACAAACCTTGGACAGAAGAGCAAAAACACAAGGTCTTGCTTACAACAGTTGGTAAAATCCTCTTCAACGACATCATGCCAGAGGGTCTACCATACTTGCAAGAACCAAACAATGCCAACTTGACAGAAGGCGTTCCAGCTAAATACTTCTTGCCACTTGGTGGAGATATTAAGGAAGCTATCAGCAATCTTGAACTTAACCCTCCATTCAAGAAGAAAAACCTTGGAAATATCATCGCTGAAATCTTCAAACGTTTCCGTACGACAGAAACTTCTGCCCTACTTGACCGTATGAAGAACCTCGGTTACCACCACTCAACTCTTGCAGGATTGACAGTGGGTATCGCCGATATCCCAGTCGTTGATGACAAGGCTGAAATCATTGAAGAATCACATAAACGTGTAGAACAAATCACAAAACAATTCCGTCGTGGTATGATTACAGACGACGAGCGCTACAATGCCGTTACAGCTGAATGGCGTGCTGCCCGTGAAAAACTTGAGAAACGTTTGATTGCCAACCAAGATCCTAAGAACCCAATCGTTATGATGATGGACTCTGGAGCCCGTGGTAACATCTCAAACTTCTCACAGCTTGCCGGTATGCGTGGTCTGATGGCTGCTCCGAACGGACGCATCATGGAATTGCCAATCCTTTCAAACTTCCGCGAAGGTTTGTCAGTACTCGAAATGTTCTTCTCAACTCACGGTGCGCGTAAAGGTATGACCGATACGGCCCTTAAGACAGCCGACTCAGGTTACTTGACTCGTCGTTTGGTTGACGTTGCCCAAGACGTTATCATCCGTGAGGACGACTGTGGAACAGATCGTGGCCTCTTGATCCGTTCTATCGCAGAAGGAAAAGAAATGATCGAGTCACTAGAAGAACGTCTCAATGGTCGTTACACTAAGAAAACTGTTAAACATCCAGAAACTGGTGCAGTGATTATCGGTGCAAATGAGTTGATTACAGAAGACAAGGCGCGTGAAATTGTTAATGCTGGTGTGGAAGAAGTGACTATCCGCTCTGTATTTACATGTAACACTCGTCATGGTGTCTGCCGTCACTGTTATGGTATCAACTTGGCGACTGGTGATGCGGTTGAAGTTGGTGAAGCAGTTGGTACAATCGCTGCCCAATCTATCGGGGAACCTGGTACACAGCTTACAATGCGTACCTTCCACACGGGTGGGGTTGCCTCAAATACCGATATCACTCAGGGTCTTCCTCGTGTCCAAGAAATCTTTGAAGCCCGCAATCCTAAAGGGGAAGCGGTTATCACGGAGGTTAAAGGACAAGTTACCGCTATCGAAGAAGACGCTTCAACTCGCACTAAGAAAGTCTTTGTTAAGGGTGAAACTGGCGAAGGGGAATATGTCGTTCCATTTACCGCTCGTATGCGTGTCGAAGTTGGAGACCAAGTAGCGCGTGGTGCTGCTCTTACAGAAGGTTCTATCCAACCAAAACGCCTACTTGCAGTTCGCGATGTCTTGTCAGTTGAAACGTACCTTCTCGGTGAAGTACAAAAAGTTTACCGTAGCCAAGGGGTAGAAATCGGTGACAAACACATCGAGGTAATGGTTCGTCAAATGATCCGTAAAGTCCGTGTCATGGATCCAGGTGACACAGATCTTCTCATGGGTACCCTCATGGATATCAATGACTTTACAGATGCTAACAAAGATGTCCTTATCGCAGGTGGAGTTCCAGCGACAGGTCGCCCAGTCCTTATGGGAATTACCAAAGCCTCACTTGAAACCAACAGTTTCTTGTCAGCGGCTTCCTTCCAGGAAACAACTCGTGTCCTTACAGATGCAGCTATCCGTGGTAAGAAAGACCATCTCCTTGGACTTAAAGAAAATGTTATCATCGGTAAGATCATCCCAGCTGGTACTGGTATGGCTCGTTACCGCAACCTTGAACCACATGCTATCAACGAAGAAGAATACCTTAACCCTCCAGTAGAGGAAGAAGGAAACGAAGAAACAACAGAAGTAGTTGTGGATACTGCCGTTGAAACTGTGGAAGAAACAGTAGAATAAGGGAGAATGAGAGAGCCTTCGGGTTCTCTTTCTCTTTTCTGAAAACTTTCTCCACTTTTCCATGAAATGTGGTAAAATAAAAGAAAGAAGCTGACAAAGGAGACGGGTATGGAACAAACATTTTTTATCATTAAACCAGACGGTGTAAAAAGAGGGCTAGTTGGTGAGGTGTTGAAACGCATCGAACAACGTGGATTGACAATCGAAAAATTGGAGTTGCGTACAAAGGTTTCAGAAGAGTTAATTGACCAGCACTATCAGGACTTGGTTGGCCAAAGTTTTTACCTACCGATTCGTGAATTTATGACTTCAGGCCCAGTTCTTGTAGGAATCATTTCGGGTCCCAAAGTAATCGAAACTTGGCGGACTATGATGGGTGCGACTCGTCCAGAAGAAGCTTTACCAGGGACTGTTCGAGGTGATTTTGCAAAAGCGGCTGGTGAAAACCAAGCTATTCAAAATATTGTACATGGTTCAGATTCAGAAGAGTCAGCTAAGCGAGAAATTGCTCTTTGGTTTTAAGAGTGGATTGGCTCAATCAATTGGTTAAAAGCTCATTTGAATAGAAAGTATAGTCAATTAGTTTAAGACATGACGCATGATATCAAACTATTTAGTCTGTGATATTGTGCTTTTTTTGATTTCAAATTTATATTCTTCGAAAATCTCTTCAAACCACGTCAGTTCTATCTCCAACCTCAAAACAGTGTTTTGAGCAACCTGTGGCTAGCATCCTAGTTTGCTCTTTGATTTTCATTGAGTATTAGTCTCAGGTGTTTGTTTAGCGTCTTAAAAAGACATTTGAGAAGATTAGAAACAGTTCTCTCTTTTCTCCTAGTATAATGATTGGTAGGAAGGGAGAGAAAAGATGAAATCAATGAGAATCTTATTTTTGTTAGCTTTAATTCAAATCAGTTTGAGTAGCTGTTTCCTATGGAAAGAATGCATCTTGTCCTTTAAACAAAGTACAGCTTTTTTCATCGGAAGCATGGTCTTCGTTTCAGGAATCTGTGCTGGAGTAAATTATTTTTATACTCGTAAGCAAGAAGTTCATAGTGTCCTAGCCAGTAAGAAGTCGGTGAAGCTTTTTTAAAGTATCCTGCTCTTAATTAATTTGTTAGGAGCTGTTCTTGTCTTGTCAGATAACTTGTTCATCAAAAATACGTTGCAGCAAGAATTAGTGGACTTTTTATTGCCATCCTTTTTCTTTCTATTTGGCCTAGATTTGCTGATTTTTTTACCCTTGAAAAAATACATGCGCGATTTGCTTGCTATGCTAGATAGAAAAAAGACAGTGTTGGTGACTATTTTAGCAACACTTCTCTTTTTAAGAAATCCAATGACCATTGTTTCACTTCTGATTTATATTGGACTGGGTTTGTTTTTTGCAGCCTATCTTGTCCCAAATTCTGTTAAAAAGGAAGTTTCCTTTTATGGTCATATTTTCCGAGATCTTGTATTGGTCATTGCTACGCTCATTTTCTTTTAGAGAAAGCTTGTTTTTATGGATGTTATGATGGTAAGTTTAGCAGGAAAATAGACACAAAAGAAAAGTTTTTGGTATAATAAGAATATGTACACAAAAAATGAAGAAGAGCTACAATCCTTAGGGGAACGATTGGGTCATCTATTAGAAAAGAATGATGTTTTAATCTTAACTGGAGAACTGGGCGCAGGTAAAACGACTTTCACAAAAGGTCTTGCTAAAGGGTTACAGATTACTCAGATGATTAAAAGTCCAACCTATACTATCGTAAGAGAGTATGAAGGTCGTCTTCCGCTTTATCACCTAGATGTTTATCGTATTGAAGGAGATGCGGATTCTATCGACTTGGATGAGTTTCTCTTTGGTGGAGGCGCGACTGTTATTGAGTGGGGAAATCTCTTAGGAGATGCCTTGCCAGATACTTATTTAGAGTTGGAAATTCTAAAAGAAGAAGACGGTCGCAGATTACATTTCCAAGCAAAGGGGTTGCGTGCAGAAAAACTCTTAGAGGAGCTTCAACATGGAGTATGAATTGCTCATTAGAGAAGCAGAGCCTAAAGATGCAGCTGAATTAGTGGCTTTTTTAAATCGTGTAAGTTTGGAGACAGATTTTACCAGCTTAGACGGAGATGGTATTCTCTTGACCAGTGAGGAGATGGAAATATTCCTCAACAAGCAAGCTAGTTCAGACAATCAGATAACCTTACTTGCATTCTTAAATGATAAAATTGCTGGTATTGTAAATATTACAGCTGACCAGCGCAAGAGAGTCCGTCATATTGGAGATCTCTTCATTGTGATTGGAAAAAGATATTGGAATAATAGATTGGGAAGTTTGTTGCTAGAGGAAGCGATAGAGTGGGCACAAGCAAGTGGCGTTCTGCGTCGTCTCCAACTGACTGTCCAAACTCGTAATCAAGCAGCAGTCCATCTTTATCAAAAGCATGGCTTTGTAATTGAAGGTCGCCAAGAGCGTGGAGCATATATAGAAGAAGGGAAATTTATCGATGTTTACTTGATGGGTAAACTGATAGATTAGTAGAAATATGGTTAAAAAAATTATTGGAATGGTATTAGCTTTTCTAGCTGTGACAGTTTTAGGTGTCGGTGTTTTTGCGTATACTATTTATCAGCAAGGCACAGAGAGTTTGGCAAAAACCTATAAAAAAATAGGGGAAGAAACCAAGGTTATTGAAGCAACAGAGCCTTTGACCATTCTGTTAATGGGGGTTGATACTGGGAATGTAGAGCGTACAGATCAATGGGCTGGAAATAGTGATTCTATGATTCTCTTGACTGTCAATCCACATACTAAGAAGACCATGATGCTGAGTTTGGAGCGTGATATCCTGACTAAAATTCAACATAAAGATGGTAGTATTGAAGAAGCGAAGTTAAACGCTGCCTATGCTGGTGGCGGTGCAGAACTTGCTATAGAAACAATTCAAAAGATGATGAATATCCACATCGATCGCTACATTATGGTTAATATGCAAGGATTGCAACAATTGGTCGATGCAGTGGGGGGTATTACGGTCAATAATACACTAGGTTTCCCGATTTCTATCAGTGACCAAGAAGAATTTAACACCATTTCTATCGGTGTTGGAGAGCAGACAATAAATGGAGAAGAAGCGCTTGTTTATTCACGCATGCGTTATCAAGACCCAGAAGGAGACTATGGACGTCAAAAGCGTCAGCGTGAAGTCATTCAAAAAGTTGTTGAAAAAGTTCTTAGTTTGAATAGTGTCAGTCACTATCAGTCTATTTTAAAAGCCCTAAGTACTAATATGCAGACTAATATTGATTTGTCTGCGAAAAGTATTCCGAGCTTGTTGGGCTATAAAGATTCATTTAAAACCATTGAAACACAACAGTTGAAGGGTGAAGGGGAGATGCTACAAGGCGTTTCTTATCAAATTGTTACGAGAAACCACATGTTGGAAATGCAGAATCTTTTGAGACGTTCTTTGGGGCAAGAAGAAGTCACTCAGCTGGAAACAAATGTTGTCTTATTTGAAGATTTGTTTGGACGGGTGCCTGTTGGTGATGGGGAGAATCAACAACAAGGTGTCTTTGTAACAAATGAAGTAGAATAGTTCGTTTTTTGATACAAATAAAAAATTAATCGTGGGAAATTTCCTGCGATTTTTTCAAAAAAATACGAATAGATAGGTAGGAGGAAACATGAAAGCAGAAATTATTGCTGTTGGAACAGAGATTTTGACAGGACAGATTGTCAATACCAATGCCCAGTTTTTGTCGGAAAAACTAGCAGAGATTGGAGTAGATGTTTATTTTCAGACGGCTGTAGGAGACAATGAAGCTCGTCTCTTGTCTTTGCTTGAGATTGCCAGTCAACGTAGTAGTCTGGCGATTTTGACAGGCGGTTTGGGGCCAACTGAGGACGATTTGACCAAACAAACTCTGGCTAAATTTTTAGGGAAAGAATTAGTCTTCGATCCTCAGGCTCAGGAGAAGTTGGATGTCTTTTTTGCCCAGCGACCAGACTATGCCCGAACACCGAATAACGAAAGACAAGCTCAAATTGTAGAAGGAGCGACTCCACTGCCCAACGAAACAGGACTGGCTGTGGGAGGAATATTGGAAGTCGATGGAGTGACCTACGTTGTCCTTCCAGGTCCACCAAGTGAATTGAAACCCATGGTCTTAAACCAACTTCTACCCAAGTTGATGACAGGGAGCAAGCTGTATTCCCGAGTTCTTCGTTTCTTTGGAATTGGCGAAAGTCAGTTGGTTACGATTTTGTCTGATTTGATTGATAATCAAACCGATCCGACCTTGGCACCTTATGCCAAGACAGGAGAGGTAACCTTGCGTCTGTCAACAAAGGCTAGCAGTCAAGAAGAGGCAAATCAGGCGCTGGATATCTTGGAAAATCAAATCTTGAATCGCAAGACTTTTGAAGGCCTTTCTTTACGAGACCTTTGTTATGGTTATGGGGAAGAAACTAGTTTAGCTAGCATTGTGGTAGAAGAACTGAAAAGGCAAGGGAAAACCATCACGGCTGCTGAGAGTTTGACGGCAGGGCTTTTCCAAGCTAGGGTAGCTGATTTTTCAGGAGTTTCAAGTATATTTAAGGGTGGTTTTGTGACCTATAGCTTGGAGGAAAAATCAAAGATGTTGGATATTCCTGCCAAGGATTTGGAAGAACACGGTGTGGTGTCTGAATTTACAGCTCAGAAGATGGCTGAGCAGGCGCGAAGCAAGACCCAGTCAGATTTTGGCCTTAGTTTGACTGGAGTGGCAGGACCAGATAGCCTAGAAGGGCACCCAGCTGGGACAGTCTTCATAGGCTTGGCACAGGAGCAAGGAACTGAGGTTATCAAGGTGAATATTGGAGGCAGAAGTCGAGCAGATGTACGTCACATTGCGGTTATGCATGCCTTTAACCTAGTTCGCAAGGCTTTATTAAGTGACTAACTTTTGATATAATAGTAGATAGGTCTGAGGACCATTAGAATGTAGGAGAATAGAATGGCGAAAAAACCAAAAAAATTAGATGAAATTTCAAAAAAATTCGGGGCTGAACGTGAAAAAGCCTTGAATGACGCTCTTAAACTGATTGAGAAAGACTTTGGTAAAGGATCAATCATGCGTTTGGGTGAACGTGCCGAGCAAAAGGTGCAAGTGATGAGCTCAGGTTCTTTGGCTCTTGACATCGCCCTTGGTTCAGGTGGTTATCCTAAGGGACGTATCATCGAAATCTATGGACCGGAGTCATCTGGTAAGACAACAGTTGCCCTTCATGCAGTTGCGCAAGCGCAAAAAGAAGGTGGTATTGCTGCCTTTATCGATGCGGAACATGCCCTTGATCCAGCTTATGCTGCGGCCCTTGGTGTCAATATTGACGAATTGCTCTTGTCGCAACCAGACTCAGGAGAGCAAGGTCTTGAGATTGCAGGAAAATTGATTGACTCAGGTGCTGTGGACCTTGTCGTGGTCGACTCAGTTGCTGCCCTTGTACCTCGTGCGGAAATTGATGGAGATATCGGAGATAGCCACGTTGGTTTGCAGGCTCGTATGATGAGCCAGGCCATGCGTAAGCTTGGTGCTTCTATCAATAAAACCAAAACAATTGCCATCTTTATCAACCAATTGCGTGAAAAAGTTGGTGTCATGTTTGGAAATCCAGAAACAACTCCTGGTGGACGTGCTCTGAAATTCTACGCTTCAGTGCGTTTGGATGTTCGTGGAAGTACACAAATAAAGGGAACTGGTGACCAAAAAGATACCAATGTCGGTAAAGAAACTAAGATCAAGGTCGTGAAAAACAAGGTGGCTCCACCATTTAAGGAAGCCTTCGTTGAAATCATGTACGGAGAAGGGATTTCTAAGACTGGTGAACTTTTGAAGATCGCAAGCGATTTGGATATCATCAAAAAAGCAGGAGCTTGGTATTCTTACAAGGATGAGAAAATTGGGCAAGGTTCTGAAAATGCTAAGAAATACTTGGCAGATAACCCAGAAGTCTTTGATGAGATTGACCATCAAGTCCGTGTTCAATTTGGTTTGATTGATGGAGAAGAAGTTGCTGAAAGCAAAAAAGAAGAAGCAGTTCAAGCGGATTCTGTGAATGAAGAAGTAACTCTTGACCTAGGCGATGAGCTTGAAATCGAAATTGAAGAATAAGTTGTCAAAGTAGTGGAGAAATCCGCTGCTTTTTTGGTTTTTGATTCAAGTTTTTAAATCATCTATAGTTTGCTGTTTCTTGTCGCTCCTTTCGAAAGCTGATATAATAGCCTTATGAATAAAAAACGAACAGTGGACCTGATACATGGTCCGATTCTTCCCTCGCTTTTGAGTTTTGCCTTCCCAATCTTGCTATCAAATATTTTTCAACAGCTCTATAATACTGCTGATGTCTTGATTGTTGGGCGATTTCTGGGTCAAGATTCCTTGGCTGCAGTAGGAGCGACGACAGCGATTTTTGACCTGATTGTAGGTTTTACTCTTGGTGTTGGCAATGGCATGGGAATTGTCATTGCCCGCTATTATGGGGCTCGGAATTTTACTAAAATCAAGGAGGCAGTAGCAGCCACCTGGATTTTAGGCGCTCTTTTAAGTATTGTGGTCATGCTAATGGGCTTTCTTGGCTTGTATCCTCTTTTACAGTACTTGGCTACCCCTGCAGAAATTCTTCCTCAATCTTATCAATATATATCTATGATTGTAACCTGTGTCGGTGTTAGCTTTGCCTATAATCTCTTTGCAGGCTTATTGCGATCTATTGGGGACAGTCTGGCTGCGCTTGGTTTTCTGATTTTCTCTGCCTTGGTTAATGTGGTTCTGGATCTCTATTTTATTACGCAACTGCAACTGGGAGTTCAATCCGCGGAACTTGCTACCATCATTTCGCAAGGCTTATCAGCGGTTCTCTGCTTTTACTATATTCGTAAGAGTGTTCCAGAACTTTTGCCTCAGTTCAAGCATTTCAAATGGAACAAGACCTTGTACGCGGATCTCCTGGAGCAAGGTTTGGCTATGGGCTTGATGAGTTCAATTGTGTCCATCGGCAGTGTGATTTTACAGTCTTCTGTCAATACTTTTGGTGCCGTAATTATTAGTGCCCAGACGGCAGCTCGACGCATTATGGCTTTCGCCCTTCTTCCTATGACCGCTATTTCTGCTTCGATGACGACCTTTGCTTCTCAGAATTTAGGTGCTAAGCGCCCAGACCGCATTGTCCAAGGTCTTCGAATCGGCAGTCGTTTAAGTATGTCCTGGGCAGTTTTTGTTTGTGTATTCCTCTTTTTTGCCAGTCCAGCCTTGGTTTCTTTTTTGGCTAGTTCGTCGGATGGTTACTTGGTAGAAAATGGTAGTCTCTACTTGCAAATCAGTTCAGCCTTTTATCCTATTTTGAGTCTTTTGCTGATTTATCGCAATTGCTTGCAGGGTTTGGGGCAAAAAATCCTTCCGCTGGTTTCTAGCTTTATAGAACTAATTGGGAAAATCGCTTTTGTGGTCTTGATTATCCCTTGGGCAGGATATAAGGGAGTTATCCTTTGCGAACCCCTTATCTGGGTTGCCATGACCATCCAACTGTACTTTTCGCTTTTCCGTCACCCCTTGATAAAAGAAGGCAAGGAAATCTTGGCAGGTAAAGTAGTATCCTAGCTGTATTTGCTAATAAAATCCATTTCCTCTAGTGAAAATCGAAAAAACTTGTGCTGTCATCTTTAGTTTGGTCTTGAAAATAGTTTAACAGACTTTTGACTTCTTTTATATGATATAATAAAGTATAGTATTTATGAAAAGGACATATAGAGACTGTAAAAATATACTTTTGAAAAGCTTTTTAGTCTGGGGTGTTATTGTAGATAGAATGCAGACCTTGTCAGTCCTATTTACAGTGTCAAAATAGTGCGTTCTAAAGTTCTATCTACAAGCCTAATCGTGACTAAGATTGTCTTCTTTGTAAGGTAGAGATAAAGGAGTTTCTGGTTCTGGATTGTAAAAAATAAGTTGTTTTAATTGATAAGGAGTAGAATATGGAAATTGATGTGAGTAAATTAAGAACAGATTTGCCTCAAGTTGGCGTGCAACCATATAGGCAAGTCCATGCCCATTCCACAGGCAACCGTAACTCAACGGTTCAAAATGAGGCTGACTACCATTACAGAAAAGATCCTGAATTGGGCTTCTTTTCTCACGTAGTTGGTAATGGTCGTGTTATGCAGGTAGGACCTGTTGATAATGGTGCCTGGGACGTTGGGGGCGGTTGGAATGCAGAAGGTTATGCACAAGTTGAACTGATTGAAAGCCATGAATCAAAAGAAGAGTTTCTGATTGACTATCGTCTCTATATCGAACTCTTGCGCAATCTAGCAGACGAGGCTGGGATACCTAAAACGCTTGATACTGCTGATTTAGCAGGTATCAAGACACACGAATATTGCACCAATAACCAACCTGACAACAACTCAGATCACATTGACCCCTATCCTTATCTTGCCAAATGGGGTATTAACCGTGAGCAATTCAAGCAGGATATTGAAAACGGCTTGACGATTGAAGCAGGATGGCAACAGAACGATGCTGGCATCTGGTATGTGTACGAAGACGGTTCTTATCCAAAAGATAAGTTTGAGAAAGTCAATGGTACCTGGTATTACTTTGACGGTTCAGGCTATATGCTTGCAGACCGCTGGAAGAAGCACACAGACGGCAACTGGTACTGGTTTGACCAGTCAGGAGAAATGGCGACAGGCTGGAAGAAAATCGCTGAGAAGTGGTACTATTTCGATGGAGAAGGTGCTATGAAAACAGGCTGGATCAAATACAAGGAGACTTGGTACTATCTTGATAGTCAAAATGGGGACATGGTTTCTAATGCCTTTGTCAAATCAAATGATGGCTGGTATTACCTTAAAGAAGATGGCACGATAGCAGACAGACCAGAATTTACAGTCGAGCCTGAAGGCTTGATAACAGTAAAATAATAATGGAATGTCTTTCAAATCAGAACAGCGCATATTATTAGGTCTTGAAAAAGCTTAATAGTATGCGTTTTCTTGTGGAGATATTTCCTTCAATTTTTGCTACTATATTAAATAAAAATCAAAAAGTAAACTAGAAAGCTATGCTCAAATAAAATCTAAATTTGACAATGTAAACCGAGTCGGATAGCTTTAAGTACTGTTTTGAGGTTGAAGATACGATTTTTGATAGGAACTCATCAAATAGGTTTACTATCATCAATTTTAGATTTTTAAGCAGCATCAATAAATTGCTTCCTTGTTTTGTCATATTTTTTTTATTTAAAAAATTGACTTTATGACAAGAGTGTGCTATTCTTTTTATGAGAGGTGTATGAATATGATAAATGTATGTGATGTTGGAAAAAGAATAAAAGAACTTAGAATATCTTCAAATCTTACTCAAGATAAGATTGCTGAATATTTGTCTTTGAATCAAAGCATGATTGCCAAAATGGAAAAAGGTGAAAGGAATATCACGTCGGATGTTATTGAGAAACTATCTGCCCTGTTTTGCTGTACGGTTGACTATCTTTTGTTTGGCGAACAAGCTGAACAACAGTGTGTAATATCGTTTAGAAAAAATAAAATAGTAGACCAAGATCTTAAAGTTTTAGCGAAAATCAATAAAATTGTATTGAATCAATTTGAGATAGATCAGCTATTGGAGACAAAATAAATGATTGATAAAATGGATTTAAGTAATAAAGCTTCAAATCTTAGAAAAAAGTTGGGAGCTGATGGTGAAGCGCCGATAGATATTTTTAAATTGGTACAAAAGATAGAAAATTTGACGCTGGTATTTTATGGACTCGGAAAGAATATTAGCGGAGTCTGTTATAAAGGAACTCAGTCAAGTCTCATTGTAATCAATTCAGACATGTCATTAGGAAGGCAAAGATTTTCTTTAGCACATGAACTGTATCATCTTTATTATGATGAGGTGAAGAAGAGTTCAGTCAGTTTTATTTTGATTGGTGAAGGAGATGAAACTGAAAGAAAAGCGGATCAGTTTGCTTCTTATTTTTTAATTTCCCCATCTTCACTGTATAGGATGGTTGAGGAAATCAGAGAAAATGCCAATAGAACTCATCTTGAAGTAGAAGATATTATAAAATTGGGTCAGTTTTATGGTATCAGTCATAAAGCTATGTTATATAGATTGAGGAATGATGGATACCTTGATGCAGAAGAAATTAAAAATATGGATATTAGTGTTATAGAGACAGCTTCAAGATTAGGCTATGATACAAGTTTATATCGTCCTTTGTCAGAAAGCAAAAAGGAAATGGTATTAGGATACTATATTAAATCGACTGAACAACTTTTAGAAAATAACAGAATTTCGCAAGGGAAGTATGAGGAACTGCTATTAGATGCTTTCAGATATGATATTGTATATGGGCTAGATGAAGAGGGGGAGTTGTCGTTTGACTAGTCGTGTATTTATTGATACAGATTGTATTTCAGCATTTTTATGGGTTGGCACTGAATATATTTTAGAAAAGCTCTATTCGGGTAAAATTGTTATTCCACAAGAGGTGTATGATGAAATCAATATACCTACAATTCCCCATTTAAAATCTAGGATAGACCAGTTAGTAGCTAAGGGTTCAGCTGAGATTGTGAGCATAGACATTGGAACTGAAGAATACGCATTATATAGAGATTTAACAAGAAATCATGATAGTAACAAGGTTATTGGTAAGGGAGAAGCGGCTTCTATTTCCTTAGCGAAAAAGCATAATGGGATATTAGGAAGTAATAATCTAAGAGATGTTAAACCATATGTAGAAGAATTTTCTTTAGAACATATGACAACAGGAGATATACTGGTTGAAGCCTTTAAGGCGCAATTTATTACTGAACAAGAGGGCAATCATATCTGGAATAATATGCTTAAAAAGAGAAGGAAAATTGGGGCGGCTTCTTTTTCAGACTATCTTCGTGGAAGTGTTCATTAAAATAGACAAAAATAAATTTGGATAAATTGAACTCACTATTCAGGAGGAATATGAGCAATTCGAAGAAGAAAAGTGTCAAATTGAGCCTATAAGAGTAGAAATGACCTGCATAGGGGATGAGAGAAAAGTTCTCCTTGAAGTTTCCCTGGACTATCAGTCGCATATCAAACGATATGCAGGGTGATGTGAGAGGGGATAGCGAGTAGTTTTTGGTTATTTTGTCAAAAAACTTGTATTTTATCATACTGAATGATAAAATACAAGAAAAATAGTAGAATAAAGGAAAGCTTTTCTAAAATGTGTATCTCCCCACAGGATTCGTTCTTGTGGGATTTTTTTCGGCTCTTTGTCAACTGTAGTGGGTTGAAGAAAAGATAATATCTAGAAAGGACAAATTTCGTCCTTTCTTTTTTGATGTTCAGAGCGATAAAAATCCGTTTTTTGAAGTTTTCAAAGTTCCGAAAACCAAAGGCATTGCGCTTGATAAGTTTGATGAGATTATTGGTGGCTTCCAGTTTGGCGTTGGAATAGGGTAGTTGAAG
>NZ_JAIRCA020000010.1 GCF_020089495.2 Streptococcus mitis subsp. hohhotensis
AAAAAACCTTTATTTGTTATGCAAAAAAATAGAAGATAGGATAGAGAATCACTTTGATGATCTCAATCACACCTCCTATTCAAGTAGTTAGATCACTAACTTAATGACATTGCGATTGATTCGTGCTTTTTTTATTTTTAAAATAAGGCAATAGTTATTTATTATATCAAAATATAGAAAAACTGATATTTGTAAACTATACCTTAAGGTGCTACAATATCTTTAATGAAACTATATGGAGGTCGTTTTATGGCTCGTGATTTTAAATTTGAAACTTTGCAACTACACGCTGGTCAAGTTGTGGATCCAGCAACTAAGTCTCGTGCAGTGCCGATTTATCAAACAACATCCTTTGTTTTTGATGACACGCAGGAAGGTGCCGATTTGTTTGCTTTGAGAAAACCAGGGAACATTTATACTCGTATTACAAATCCTACAACGGCTGCCTTTGAAGAAAGAATTGCTGCTCTTGAAGGTGGTGTTGGAGCTCTTGCAACAGCATCAGGTATGGCTGCAGTGACTTATACGATTTTGGCGCTTGCCCATGCAGGTGACCATGTAGTGGCAGCATCAACTATTTACGGTGGAACCTTCAATCTCTTGAAAGAAACCCTTCCTCGTTATGGGATCACAACAACCTTTGTCGATGTGGATAATTTGGAGGAAGTGGAAGCAGCTATCAATGACAATACCAAGCTTGTCTTGATTGAAACCTTGGGAAATCCCTTGATTAATATTCCAGATTTGGAAAAATTGGCTGAGATTGCTCATAAACACCAGATTCCACTAGTTTCGGATAATACCTTTGCAACACCTTATTTGATTAACGTTTTTTCTCACGGTGTAGATATTGCCATTCACTCTGCGACTAAGTTTATCGGTGGGCATGGTACGACTATTGGAGGAGTGATTGTTGACAGTGGTCGTTTTGACTGGGAGGCTTCAGGGAAATTCCCTCAATTTGTTGAGGAAGACCCAAGCTACCACAATTTGAGCTATACCCGTGATGTGGGTGCAGCAGCCTTTATTATAGCAGTCCGTGTTCAATTGCTTCGTGATACAGGTGCAGCCTTGTCGCCATTTAATGCCTTCTTGTTACTCCAAGGACTTGAAACCCTTTCACTTCGTGTGGAACGCCATGTGCAAAATGCAGAGAAAATTGTTGATTTCCTTGTCAACCATCCTAAGGTAGAAAAAGTCAACTATCCAAAACTTGCAGATAGTCCTTATCATGCCTTGGCTGAGAAATATTTACCAAAAGGTGTGGGTTCAATCTTTACCTTCCATGTCAAAGGTGGAGAGGCAGAAGCACGCAAGGTAATTGATCATTTAGAAATCTTTTCTGACCTAGCAAACGTGGCAGATGCTAAATCGCTTGTTGTTCATCCAGCTACAACCACTCACGGTCAATTGTCAGAAAAAGACCTTGAAGCAGCAGGTGTCACACCAAACCAAATTCGTTTGTCAATCGGTCTTGAAAATGTAGAGGATTTGATTGAAGACTTGCGCTTAGCCTTGGAAAAAATTTAAAGAAAAAGAAGATAAACAGTGGGTTTCGACTCGCTGTTTTTGATTTTCCTTTAGGCATGATATAATGGTTAAAGAAGTCTAGAAAGAGGAACGATATGAACGAAATCAAATGTCCCAACTGTGGGGAAGTCTTTACAGTAAATGAAAGTCAGTATGCCGAACTTTTGTCTCAAGTGAGAACGGCAGAGTTTGATAAGGAATTGCACGACCGGATGAAGCAGGAACTGGCCTTGGCTGAGCAAAAGGCCATGAATGAACAACAGTCTAAACTAGCTCAAAAAGACCAAGAAATTACGCAATTACAGAGTCAAATTCAAAACTTTGATACAGAAAAAGAATTGGCCAAGAAAGAGGTTGAACAGACAAGTCATCAGGCTCTCTTGGCTAAGGATAAGGAAGTACAGGCTTTGGAAAACCAATTGGCAACCTTGCGTTTGGAGCATGAAAATCAACTGCAAAAGACCCTTTCTGACCTAGAAAAAGAACGGGATCAGGTTAAAAACCAGCTTCTTTTACAAGAAAAAGAAAACGAGCTTTCTCTTGCTTCAGTTAAGCAAAACTACGAAGCCCAGCTCAAGGCAGCTAGTGAACAAGTCGAATTTTATAAGAATTTCAAAGCTCAACAATCCACAAAAGCCATCGGGGAAAGTTTGGAACACTATGCGGAAAGTGAGTTTAACAAGGTCCGTAGTTTCGCTTTTCCAAATGCTTACTTTGAAAAGGATAACAAGGTTTCTGCGCGTGGGTCTAAAGGGGACTTTATCTTCCGTGAGTGTGATGAAAATGGGGTCGAAATCATTTCCATCATGTTTGAGATGAAAAATGAAGCAGATGGAACAGAGAAGAAGCACAAGAATGCAGATTTTTATAAGGAATTAGACAAGGATCGTCGTGAAAAGAACTGCGAATATGCCGTTCTGGTGACCATGCTTGAGGCCGATAATGACTACTTTAACACAGGGATTGTAGACGTCAGCCACGAGTACGAAAAGATGTATGTGGTTCGTCCTCAATTCTTTATCCAATTGATTGGGCTTTTGAGAAATGCTGCGCTTAATTCTTTGAAATACAAGCAGGAGTTGGCACTTGTCCGTGAACAAAACATTGATATCACTCACTTTGAGGAAGACTTGGATGCCTTTAAACTAGCCTTTGCCAAGAACTATAATTCAGCTTCGACTAACTTTGGTAAAGCAATCGATGAAATCGACAAGGCCATCAAGCGGATGGAAGAAGTTAAGAAATTCTTGACAACTTCTGAAAATCAACTTCGTTTAGCTAATAATAAACTGGAAGACGTTTCAGTAAAAAAACTAACTCGAAAAAATCCAACCATGAAAGCGAAGTTTGAAGCATTGAAGGGGGAGTGAGAAAGCAAAAATGAACGGTATTATTAACTTAAAAAAAGAAGCGGGGATGACCTCGCATGATGCGGTTTTTAAACTGCGTAAGATTTTGGGAACCAAGAAGATTGGTCATGGTGGGACCTTGGATCCGGATGTAGTGGGTGTTTTGCCCATTGCAGTTGGCAAGGCGACACGCATGGTCGAGTTTATGCAGGACGAGGGCAAGGTCTATGAGGGGGAAATCACTCTGGGCTTTTCCACGACGACTGAGGATGCCAGTGGAGAAGTGGTCGCTGAGACACCCGTTCTGTCGCCCTTGGATGAAAAGCTTGTCGATGAAGCAATCGCTAATTTGACTGGGCCTATTACTCAGATTCCACCTATGTATTCGGCTGTCAAGGTCAATGGTCGTAAGCTTTATGAGTATGCGCGTGCTGGTCAGGAAGTGGAGCGTCCAGAACGTCAGGTGACCATTTATCAATTTGAACGGACAAGTTCGATTTCTTATGATGGCGAACTTGCACGTTTTACTTTTCGTGTGAAATGCAGTAAGGGAACTTACATCCGTACCTTGTCTGTTGACTTGGGAGAAAAATTGGGTTACGCGGCCCATATGTCTCAGTTAACTCGTACTAGTGCTGCAGGTTTACAACTAGAAGACGCTCTTACCTTGGAAGAAATTGCTGAAAAAGTGGAGGCTGGCCAATTGGACTTTCTCCATCCTCTAGAGATTGGGACAGGCGACCTTGTCAAAGTTTTCCTATCCCTAGAACAGGCTACAGAAGTACGCTTTGGTCGTTTTATCGAGCTAGACCAGACAGACCAAGAATTAGCTGCCTTTGAAGATGATAAATTGCTAGCCATTCTAGAAAAACGGGGCAATCTCTACAAGCCAAGAAAGGTTTTTATCTAATCTAACTGGAGTGTGGGGATGGAATTCTTCCCCTTGACTATCCAAATCAGACTATAAATTTTGTAAAAAATGTGATAGAATAGACCACGGATAAAAAAACGGAGGATAGCATGCAAAATAGACCAATCATTATCGGAGTGACAGGTGGTTCTGGTGGAGGTAAGACCAGTGTTTCAAGAGCCATTTTATCGCATTTTCCTGATGAAAAGATTTCCATGATTGAGCATGATTCATATTACAAGGATCAGTCTCACTTGACCTTTGAAGAGCGTGTCAAAACCAACTACGACCATCCTTTTGCCTTTGATACAGACTTAATGATTGAGCAGATTAAGGAATTGTTGGCAGGGCGTCCGGTGGACATCCCGACCTATGACTATACAGAGCATACACGGAGTAGCAAGACCTATCGTCAAGAGCCTCAAGATGTCTTTATTGTTGAGGGGATTTTGGTCTTGGAGGACAAGCGTCTGCGCGATTTGATGGATATCAAGATTTTTGTGGATACGGATGACGATGTGCGCATTATTCGTCGTATCAAGCGTGATATGGAAGAACGTGGTCGTAGCTTGGATAGCGTTATTGACCAGTATTTAGGTGTGGTTAAACCGATGTACCACCAGTTTATCGAGCCAACCAAGCGTTATGCTGATATCGTCATTCCTGAGGGAGTCAGCAATACAGTTGCTATCGACCTGTTGACGACCAAGATAGAAAAGATTTTGGAAGAAGCTCGAAATAGCAAATAATCAGATGTGGAGGCCTTGCCTCCTTTTTCTATTTTTCTCTCATCATGGTACATAAATGGAGATTTTTAGGCATATTTTTGGTATAATAATACCCATGAAAGAGCAAGAAAATGAATAGTAGGTGGAGATGGAAAAGTATTTATCGGTAACAACTTTGACCAAGTATCTGAAAATGAAATTCGATAAAGACCCTTACTTGGAACGGGTCTATTTAACTGGTCAAGTTTCCAACTTTCGTAAACGACCTACTCACCAATATTTCTCCCTAAAAGATGACCATGCAGTTATTCAAGCGACTATTTGGTCTGGGGTTTATCAGAAATTAGGTTTTGATCTAGAAGAAGGAATGAAAATCAATGTGATTGGGCGTGTGCAGGTCTATGAACCAAGTGGTAGCTACTCCATCATCATTGAAAAGGCAGAGCCTGATGGGGTTGGGGCGCTTGCGATTCAGTTTGAACAACTCAAGAAAAAATTGACAGAAGAAGGCCTGTTTCAAGAACGCTTCAAGCAACCTCTGCCCCAATTTTCTAAGAGAATTGGTGTAGTAACCAGTCGCAGTGGAGCTGTGATTCGAGATATTATCACGACCGTCAGCAGGCGCTTTCCAGGTGTGGACATTCTTCTCTATCCGACCAAGGTGCAAGGAGATGGAGCAGCAGAGGAAATTGCTCGAAATATTGCGCGTGCTAATCAACGGGACGATTTGGATTTGCTGATTATTGGTCGTGGTGGAGGTTCTATCGAGGATCTTTGGGCCTTTAACGAAGAAATTGTGGTAAGAGCTATTTTTGAATCTCGTTTACCAATCATTTCTAGTGTAGGGCATGAGACGGATGTGACCTTGGCGGATTTTGTGGCAGATAGACGGGCTGCGACGCCGACAGCAGCAGCTGAACTGGCAACACCTGTGACCAAGTTGGATGTATTAGCTCATTTGCAAAATCAGGAAAAGCGGATGGCAACAGCAGTCCGAAATGTCCTATCGAAGAAACAAGAAGCTTTGAAAAAATGCAGTCAGTCTGTTATCTTTAGACAGCCAGAGCGTTTGTATGATGGCTATATGCAACGCTTGGATCAACTGCAACTGCGCTTAAAACAAAGTTTACGTACACGGATTTCTGATAACAAACAAGTCGTCCAAGCAAGGATGCATCGACTGATACAATTATCACCTGTTACCAAAATCCAACGCTATCAAGATCGTCTAGGCCAGTTGGATAAGCTCCTCCGTAGCCAAATGGCTTTGGTTTATGATGCCAAGGTTGCTGAAGTCAAGCGACTTTCAGAAGCCTTGTTGATGTTGGATACCAGTCGAATCGTGGCGCGTGGTTATGCTATTGTCAAAAAAGAAGAGTCCGTTGTAGATTCGGTTGAGAGTTTGAAGAAAAAAGATCAAGTAACGCTTTTGATGCGAGATGGTCGAGTAGAATTAGAGGTTAAAGATGTCAAAACAAAAGAAATTTGAGGAAAATCTAGCAGAACTGGAGACCATTGTTCAAAGTTTGGAAAATGGTGAAATTGCTCTGGAAGATGCGATTGCTGCCTTTCAAAAGGGCATGGTCTTGTCAAAAGAGCTCCAAGCGACGCTGGACAAGGCTGAAAAGACCTTGGTCAAGGTCATGCAAGAAAACGGAACAGAAAGTGATTTTGAATGAAGAAGCAAGAAAAATTAGCTCTTGTCGAGTCGGCTTTGGAAGATTTTTATGGAGACCAGCAGTTTGCCTCTAGTTTGCGAGAGTCTGTTCTCTATTCCATTCATGCTGGTGGCAAGCGTATTCGACCTTTTCTCTTGTTAGAAGTTCTGGAAGCCTTGCAGATCGCTATTAAACCTGCTCACGCACAGGTTGCTGCGGCCTTGGAAATGATTCATACAGGGAGCTTGATTCACGATGACCTTCCTGCCATGGATAATGATGATTACCGTCGAGGACGATTGACCAATCACAAGAAATTTGGAGAAGCAATGGCAATTTTGGCAGGAGATGCCTTGTTCCTAGATCCTTATGCCTTGATTGCGCAGGCAGATTTGCCAAGTCAGATCAAGGTGGACTTGATTGCCAATTTATCTCTTGCTTCAGGAAGTCTGGGAATGGTGGCAGGGCAGGTTTTGGACATGGAGGGTGAACACCAGCATTTATCTTTGGAAGAACTTCAGACCATTCATGCCAATAAGACTGGAAAATTACTAGCTTATCCCTTCCAAGCAGCTGCTATCATTGCTGAATTGTCACCTGAAATACAGGCAAAACTCAAAACTGTTGGCGAATTAATAGGACTTGCTTTTCAAGTTCGAGACGATGTGCTTGATGTGACAGCTAGTTTTGAGGAAATCGGCAAGACTCCACAAAAGGATTTGCAGGCTGAAAAATCAACCTATCCAGCCTTATTGGGCTTGGAAGAGGCCATTGCCTTTTGTAACCAAACTCTGGATCAAGCTAATGCCAAATTAGAAGAAATTGCCCAGCAAGTTCCCTTTGAGATAGAATCGATTGTAAGAGTAGTAGAAAGTTTGAGAATCAATGGCTAAGGAAAGAGTGGATGTACTAGCTTATAAACAGGGTTTGTTTGAAACGCGAGAACAGGCTAAGCGCGGTGTGATGGCTGGTCTAGTTGTAGCAGTCCTGAATGGAGAACGGTTTGACAAACCAGGAGAGAAAATCCCAGATGATACCGAGCTAAAACTCAAGGGTGAAAAACTCAAGTATGTCAGCCGTGGTGGCTTGAAATTGGAAAAAGCCTTGCAGGTCTTTGATTTGTTAGTTGAAGGAGCAACAACAATTGATATCGGTGCTTCTACTGGAGGTTTTACCGATGTTATGCTACAGAATGGTGCTGAGTTAGTCTTTGCAGTTGATGTTGGTACCAATCAATTGGCTTGGAAATTACGCCAAGACCCACGTGTTGTCAGCATGGAGCAGTTTAATTTCCGCTATGCTGAAAAGACTGATTTCGAGCAGGAACCGAGCTTTGCCAGCATTGATGTGAGTTTCATTTCCCTCAGTCTGATTCTGCCAGCCTTGCACCGTGTGTTAGCTGATCAAGGTCAGGTTGTGTCTCTAATTAAGCCTCAGTTTGAGGCAGGACGTGAGCAGATTGGAAAAAATGGAATTATTCGAGATGCTAAGGTGCACCAGAATGTCCTTGAATCTGTCACAGCTATGGCAGTAGAGGAGGGTTTTTCAGTCCTTGGTTTGGACTTTTCTCCTATCCAAGGAGGTCATGGAAATATTGAGTTTTTAGCGTATTTGAAAAAAGAAGAGTCAGCAAGTAATCAGGTTCTTGCTGAGATTGAAGAAGTAGTAGAGAGGGCGCATAGTCAATTTAAAAATGAATAAAAAAGAGAGACTTGAAAAAATTAGACGATTTGTGACAGATTATCAAATCGGCACGCAAGAAGAAATCGTAGAACATTTGAAAGAGGCAGGCATCACTGCCACTCAGGCAACGGTATCACGAGATATCAAAGAACTAGGTATTGTCAAAATTCCTTTGAGAGACAATACTTATGTCTATGAATTGCCTAAATCAATCGTAAAAAGTTTGCAATTGGCTGAAGACAATATCGAATCTGCTGAATTGATGGAAAAGATGATCAATCTCCAGGTTATCCCAGGAAATACTGCTTTTGTAAAAGCTCAGTTAATCGAGACTTTTGCGGACAAGATTTTCAGCTGTTTGGCTGATGATAGCTCGATTTTAGTCATTGCCAGAAGTGAAAGTCTAGCTGAGGAAATCTTTGAACAAGTAAAAAATTGGTAGGTCTATATGTTACTTGAAATTTCGATAAAAAACTTTGCCATTATTGAGGCTATTTCCCTCAATTTTGAAAAGGGAATGACTGTCCTGACTGGTGAAACAGGCGCAGGGAAGTCGATTATCATTGATGCCATGAATATGATGTTGGGAGCTCGTGCGACGACAGATGTTATTCGTCATGGTGCACCAAAGGCAGAGATTGAAGGGCTTTTCTCAGTTGAAAATAGTCGCCTTTTACAGGAAATTTTTGATGAGCAAGGTTTAGAATTGGGTGATGAGATTATCATCCGTCGGGAAATTCTGCAAAATGGTCGTAGTATCAGCCGTGTGAATGGTCAGATGGTTAATCTGTCGGTTTTGCGTGCTATTGGGCAACATCTTGTAGATATTCATGGTCAGCATGACCAAGAAGAATTAATGCGTCCTCAACTGCACATCCAGATGTTGGATGAATTTGGCGATGCAGCTTTTTGGGACTTGAAAGAAACCTACCAGACGAGTTTTGATGCCTATCGAAAAATGCGCAAGCAGGTTCTGGAAGTCAAGAAAAACCAACAGGAACACAAGGCTCGTATTGAAATGTTGGAATTTCAAATGGCAGAGATTGAGGCAGCAAACTTGCAGGCTGGAGAAGATTTGGCTCTTAATCAAGAGCGTGATAAACTGCTCAACCATAAAAATATTGCGGATACACTGACCAATGCCTACAGCATGTTGGACAATGAAGATTTTTCAAGTCTGGCCAATGTTCGTTCAGCCATGAATGACATGGAAAGTATCGAAGAGTATGACCCTGAATACCGTGAAATTTCAAGCTCACTGTCTGAGACCTACTATGTCTTAGAAGACATTAGCAAACGTTTGGAAGCTATTATTGAGGACCTTGATTTTGACGGCAATCGTCTCATGCAGGTTGAGAATCGTTTGGACCTCCTTCATACTATTACCCGTAAGTATGGTGGGGCTGTAGACGATGTCTTGCTTTACTTTGCTAAGATTACAGAAGAGTACAATCTCTTGACAGGTAATAACCTTTCGTCTGAGGACATGGAAGCAGAGCTCAAGAAATTGGAAGTCAATCTTGTTGATTTGGCAGGTCAGCTTGCATCTGCTCGTCATGATTTGGCCCAGCAGCTAGAAGCAGAGATTAAACAAGAACTGCAAGACCTCTATATGGAAAAAGCCCAGTTTCAGGTTCGTTTTAGCAAGGGCAAATTCAGTCGTGAGGGAAATGAAATGGTCGAGTTTTACATTTCAACCAACCCTGGCGAAGACTTTAAACCCTTGGTTAAGGTTGCGTCTGGTGGGGAATTATCTCGTCTCATGCTAGCCATTAAGTCTGCCTTTTCTCGTAAAGAGGGCAAGACAAGTATTGTCTTTGATGAAGTGGATACAGGAGTTTCAGGTCGTGTAGCTCAGGCTATTGCGCAGAAGATTCACAAGATTGGCCAACATGGTCAGGTTCTGGCTATTTCTCATTTGCCACAAGTGATTGCGATTGCGGATTATCAATTCTTTATTGAGAAGATTAGCAATGACCATTCAACAGTTTCGACTGTTCGTCTTTTGACGGTTGAAGAGCGAGTGGAGGAAGTTGCCAAGATGTTGGCAGGTGATGATGTGACAGAAGCTGCCCTGACGCAAGCCAGAGAATTGTTGAGAAATAGGGAGAAATAAGATGACAGACTATTATGTAATTGGAGATGTTCATGGAAAAGCAGGGATGCTAGAAGACCTTCTCAAAACTTGGGATGGTCAGACCCAGTTGCTCTTTCTAGGGGATTTGATTGACCGTGGTGAGGATAGTCGCCGTGTTCTTGAAATGGTCAAGAACTTAGTGGACAATCAAGGGGCCATCTGTCTATCAGGAAACCACGAGTATATGTTTTTGACTTGGCTAGATGACCCAGAAGAAAGTTATGACCATTATCGTCGCAATGGTGGAGATACAACCATTAACTCTATCCTAGGTCGTCCCTTGGATGCACCGGTTGATGGAGTTGAGGATGCTAATCGTGTTGCCACCGAAGCAGCAGATTTGGTTGAATTTATTCGTCAAATGCCATTTGTGGTAGAGACAGACAAGTATATTTTTGTTCACGCAGGTATTGATTTGACCTTAGACGACTGGCATGAAACCACAGATTACAAGAAAGTATGGCTTAGAAAACCATTCCACGAAGCTGAAAATCATACTGGAAAAACTATTGTCTTTGGTCATACACCGGTTTATGGTTTGTTAAAGCAAGAGCGTGGTACTGCTGAGCTTTGGACTACAAAAGATGGCAAGATTGGAATGGATGGAGGAGCTGTTTATGGTGGTGTCCTTCATGGAATTGTCTTTACAGACCAAGGAATGACAGAACACCACTTTATCGAAAATGACGGCTTTGTCGCTGAAGATTAGTACTCCTAGCAGGGTATGGTCTTGTCAAAATGTCAAAAACAATTTATAATAAATAGATACCCTGAAAGGAAGAGAATCATGAACTTAGAAGAATTGAAAAAACGACAGGAGAAGATCCGTAACTTCTCTATTATCGCCCATATTGACCACGGAAAGTCGACTTTAGCAGACCGCATTTTGGAAAAGACAGAGACCGTTTCCAGTCGTGAAATGCAAGCTCAGCTTTTGGATAGCATGGATCTAGAGCGGGAACGTGGGATTACCATTAAACTCAACGCTATCGAGCTGAATTACACTGCAAAAGATGGGGAAACTTATATTTTCCACTTGATTGACACACCAGGGCACGTGGACTTTACCTATGAAGTTTCACGTTCACTCGCTGCCTGTGAAGGTGCGATTTTGGTAGTCGATGCTGCCCAAGGGATTGAGGCTCAAACCCTTGCCAATGTTTATCTGGCCTTGGATAATGATTTGGAAATCATGCCAGTCATTAACAAGATTGATCTGCCAGCTGCAGATCCCGAGCGCGTGCGTACAGAGATTGAAGATGTGATTGGTTTGGATGCCAGCGAAGCAGTCTTAGCATCAGCAAAAGCTGGTATCGGTATCGAAGAAATTCTTGAGCAAATCGTAGAAAAAGTGCCAGCGCCAACAGGTGATGTGACGGCGCCACTCAAAGCCTTGATTTTTGACTCTGTTTATGATGCTTACCGTGGGGTTATCCTCCAAGTGCGTGTTATGGATGGACTGGTTAAACCTGGTGATAAGATTCAGCTTATGAGCAATGGCAAGACTTTTGATGTTACGGAAGTTGGTATTTTCACACCAAAAGCAGTTGGTCGTGATTTCCTTGCGACTGGTGATGTTGGTTATATTGCAGCGTCTATTAAGACAGTTCAGGATACGCGTGTGGGTGATACCGTTACCTTGGCAACCAACCCTGCGGCAGAACCATTACATGGTTACAAGCAGATGAATCCTATGGTCTTTGCGGGTCTATATCCTATCGAGTCAAACAAGTATAATGACCTTCGTGAAGCACTTGAAAAATTGCAACTGAATGATGCCAGCTTGCAGTTTGAACCAGAAACATCTCAGGCACTTGGATTTGGTTTCCGTTGTGGTTTCCTTGGGCTTCTCCATATGGATGTAATTCAAGAACGTTTGGAGCGCGAGTTCAACATTGACCTCATCATGACAGCTCCATCCGTTATCTATAAGGTTAACTTGACCGACGGTGAGTCTATGGATGTCTCTAACCCATCTGAGTTCCCAGACCCAACCAAGATTGCAACCATTGAAGAGCCTTATGTTAAAGCTCAAATCATGGTACCGCAGGAGTTTGTCGGAGCAGTAATGGAATTGGCTCAGCGCAAGCGTGGGGACTTTGTGACTATGGATTATATTGATGACAATCGTGTTAATGTTATCTATCAAATTCCTCTTGCTGAAATCGTCTTTGACTTCTTTGATAAACTTAAATCTTCAACACGTGGTTATGCAAGCTTTGACTATGAATTGTCAGAGTACCGCCCATCTAAGCTGGTGAAAATGGATATCCTTCTCAATGGAGACAAGGTTGATGCCCTCAGCTTTATCGTTCACAAGGACTTTGCCTACGAACGTGGGAAACTCATCGTTGATAAGCTCAAGAAAATCATCCCTCGTCAACAATTTGAGGTGCCAATTCAAGCAGCAATTGGACACAAGATTGTGGCTCGTACTGATATCAAGGCCCTTCGTAAGAATGTACTTGCCAAGTGTTACGGTGGTGACGTTTCTCGTAAACGCAAACTCCTTGAAAAACAAAAAGCTGGTAAGAAACGTATGAAAGCTATCGGATCAGTAGAAGTACCACAAGAAGCCTTCCTCAGCGTCTTGAGTATGGATGAAGAATAAGTTGTCAGAATTATTTTTCCTTGTTTACAGGAAATTTATATAAGAATTAATAGTAAAGCAGGCTTAAATGGTCTGCTTTTTTAGGTTCTGGAACGCAATAAGTGTTTGGGATGTTTGTTTAATTGTTTGTTTTTATATAATAAACTATAAAAACAACAAAAATATAAAAAAAGAGACAAAAAAGAACAGAAAAATATTGACAACGATTTCATATAGTGTTATACTTATAGCATAAAGTTAATGGAAAGAAGGGAAAACCTTATGGGATTAGATCATTTCTTTGACAAAAACCTTGTGTTTTGCTTAGAAGCGGATAATCAAGAACAACTATTTGATCAGGTAGCTACCTTATTGGAAGAACGAGAAATCGTGACTCCAACCTATCGCGAAGCCTTGATCACGCGTGAAAAGTCATTTCCAACTGGCTTAGATATGGAATTTTTGGGTAAGGATTTGCCGAATGTTGCTATTCCTCATACAGATATTGTTCATAATCTAGCTGAAAAAGTTGTAGTGGTTCGATTAGAAAAACCAGTGACTTTCCACAATATGATTGCACCAGATAAGGAAGTAGAAGTATCCTTGCTCTTCTTTATCATTAATAACTCAAGTTCAAGTCAAACCAACATTCTTGCTCAGTTGATGGACTTCTTTACTGGAAATGGTCATCTTGAAGACCTATCAAGAATTTCAGAACCAGAAGCTCTCTATGCTTATATAGCTGAAGCAACCGCTTAATCTTGTCAATTAAAAATATTAAATCGGAGGAAATCCATATGATTAAAATTCTTGCTGCCTGCGGTGCAGGTGTTAACTCAAGCCACCAAATTAAAAGTGCTCTTGAAGAAGAACTTTCAAACCGCGGTTTTGATGTTCACTGTGATGCAGTAATGGTCAAAGACGTTAATGAAGACCTTATCAAAGGTTATGACATCTTCACACCAATTGCTGCGACAGACCTTGGTTTTGACCCAGGTATTCCAGTTATCGAAGCTGGACCAATCTTATTCCGTATCCCAGCTATGAGTGCTCCAGTATTTGACAATATTGAAGCAGCCATTAAAGAACACGGGTTAAGCTAATTCTAATTTGTTAACATTCATATAACATAAAAAGGGAGGAACTATTATGGATGTCATTATCGAACTAGCCAATAAGCTGTTCAAACCTATCTTGGATATGGGTGGACCGATCATCATGCTGATCATTTTGACAGTATTGGCTCTACTTTTTGGAGTGAAATTCTCCAAAGCGCTTGAAGGTGGTATCAAACTTGCCATCGCTCTTACTGGTATCGGTGCTATCATCGGTATGCTAAATGGTGCTTTCTCAGCATCACTTGCAAAATTCGTTGAAAATACTGGTATTCAATTGAACATCACCGACGTTGGTTGGGCACCGCTTGCTACAATCACTTGGGGATCTGCTTGGACACTTTACTTCTTGCTCATCATGTTGATTGTCAACGTAGTGATGCTTGCTATGAAGAAAACTGATACACTTGACGTTGATATCTTTGATATCTGGCACTTGTCTATCACAGGTCTTTTGATTAAATGGTATGCAGACAACAATGGTGTGAGCCAAGGAGTTTCACTCTTCATCGCTACTGCAGCAGTTGTACTTGTTGGGGTTCTTAAAATTATCAACTCTGACTTGATGAAACCTACATTCGATGACCTTCTTAACGCACCAAGTTCATCACCAATGACTTCAACTCACATGAACTACATGATGAACCCAGTTATCATGGTTTTGGATAAGATTTTTGAAAAATTCTTCCCAGGTCTTGATAAATATGACTTTGATGCCGCTAAATTGAACAAGAAAATCGGTTTCTGGGGTTCTAAATTCTTCATCGGTTTCATCCTTGGTATCGTTATCGGTTTGATGGGTACTCCACATCCAGTTGCAGGTGTTGAAGGCGCTGATAAATGGGAACTTGTTATCAAAGGTTGGTTGTCTCTTGGTTTGACAGCCGGTGTATCTTTGGAACTCTTCTCACTAATCGGTTCTTGGTTCATCGCCGCCGTAGAACCACTTTCACAAGGTATTACAAACGTTGCTACTAAACGTCTTCAAGGACGTAAATTCAACATCGGTCTTGACTGGCCATTCATCGCTGGTCGTGCTGAAATCTGGGCTTGTGCCAACGTACTTGCACCAATCATGTTGGTTGAAGCAGTGCTTCTTTCAAACGTCGGAAATGGTATCTTGCCACTTGCAGGTATTATCGCTATGGGTGTTACTCCAGCTCTCTTGGTTGTAACACGTGGTAAATTGCTCCGTATGATTATCTTCGGAACACTCTTGTTGCCACTCTTCCTTCTTTCAGGTACGCTTATCGCACCATTTGCAACAGAACTTGCTAAAGGTGTAGGTGCCTTCCCAGAAGGTGTGAGCCAAACTCAATTGATCACTCACTCAACTCTTGAAGGACCAATCGAAAAACTTCTTGGTTGGTCAATTGGTAACACTACAACAGGTGATATCAAAGCAATCCTTGGTGCTGTAGTCTTCCTTGTATTCTATATCGGTATCTTTGCTTGGTACAGAAAACAAATGATCAAACGTAACGAAGAGTACGCAGCAAAAGCAAAATAATGCGCTCCTATAAAATGTAAGCTCAATGAAAATCAAAGAGCAAACTAGGAAGCTAGCCGCAGGCTGTACTAAAGTACGGCAAGGCGACGCTGACGAAGTTTGAATTGGATTTTCGCAGAGTGTAAATTGTTGAAACTAGGTTGTCATACCATTAGGAGTGACAGCCTAGTTTTTTATAAACTATCAAGAAATCGGAGAAAATAATGGTAATTGAATTAGAATCAGAACAATTAAGTGTTCAATTTAACAGTTTTGGCGGGGCTCTTTCTTCTATAAAAGATGCTGAAGGTCTTGAGTATTTGTGGCAAGGGGATGCCACTTATTGGAGTGGACAAGCTCCTGTTCTATTCCCCATTTGTGGTTCATTGAGGGATGATACAGCCCTCTATATAGATGAGAAGGGACAAGAAAGTAAAGGGAGCATTCCTCGTCATGGTTTGGTTCGTAAGAAAGAATTTGAATTAGTTGAACAGACAGACAAGAGTGTAACTTTTGTAATTGAAGACGATGAGAATAGCTATAAAAACTATCCTTATCATTTCCGACTAGAAATCACTTATATCCTTACTGGCAAGACAGTACGAACTCAATACAAGATTTTCAACAAAGAAACTAGCAAGGTCATGCCTTATTTTATCGGTGGGCATCCAGGCTTTAATTGTCCTCTACTTGATGATGAAGACTATGAAGATTACTATTTAGAGTTTGAGAAAGCAGAAACTTGCTCTGTTCCACGTCCTTTCCCAGAAACGGGGATGCTTGATTTCCAAGATAGAAGTCCATGGCTAGAAGGTCAAAAAGAAGTAGACCTCAGCTATGATTTGTTTAGCACAGATGCAGTTACTTTAGATGAATTACAATCTAGAACAATTGCCCTTCGTTCTCGTAAACATGATAAAGGGTTGAAAGTGCACTTTGCAGAGTTCTCAAATCTCATTATCTGGTCAACTTTGAATAAGGGACCTTTCATTGCTTTTGAACCATGGTCTGGCTTGTCAACATCCCTTGAAGAAGGAGATTATCTAGAAGATAAGAAGAAAGTTCGTCTCCTAGAACCTGGTCAAGTAGATCAAATTGGTTTTGATATTGAAATCTTTTAGATAAAAAACCACAAAAACAAACATTAACTGTTGACTTTTTCGATAAATAGGAGTATATTATGTTTGTAAGCAACAAATGATGTTTGTAACAAACAAATAATCGCTTGTTATATTCTCTTTGAAAGAGAGATTATTTATAGGAAATTGATTTCCTAAACTTGAATAAGGTGTAAGTCATCTCATTCAATCCAATTTGTTAATAAACTGCTAGAAAGCTTTTTGTAGATGAACTGCTAACTATAAAAGTCTTTACTAGCCTAGAAAATAAAAAGGAGTATACAATATGTCTATTGTTATCGGTGCAGATGCTGCAGGTTTGAGATTGAAAGAAGTTGTGAAAGACTTCTTGGAAAAAGAAAACTTCCACGTTGTGGATGTTACAGCTGAAGGTCAAGACTTTGTTGATGTGACTCTTGCTGTTGCTGCAGAAGTAAACAAAGAAGAACAAAACCTTGGTATTGTCATTGATGCTTATGGTGCTGGTCCATTCATGGTTGCAACTAAAATCAAAGGAATGGTTGCTGCAGAAGTATCTGACGAACGTTCAGCTTATATGACTCGTGGCCACAACAACTCACGTATGATCACTATGGGTGCACAACTTGTTGGTGATGAATTGGCTAAAAATATCGCTAAAGGATTTGTTAACGGTAAATACGATGGTGGACGTCACCAAATTCGTGTTGATATGTTGAACAAAATGTGCTAATTAGATTACAGTAAGAAAGGTAAGTTAAAAATGAGAATTGCAATTGGATGTGACCACATCGTAACAGATGAAAAAATGGCGGTTTCAGAATTTTTGAAATCAAAAGGATATGAAGTCATTGACTTCGGTACATATGACCATACACGTACTCACTACCCAATCTTTGGTAAAAAAGTAGGGGAAGCTGTAACTAGCGGTCAAGCTGATCTTGGGGTATGTATCTGTGGTACTGGTGTTGGTATCAACAACGCTGTAAATAAAGTCCCAGGTGTCCGTTCTGCCTTGGTTCGTGATATGACAACAGCTCTTTATGCTAAAGAACAATTGAACGCTAACGTTATCGGTTTTGGTGGTAAGATTACTGGTGAATTGCTTATGTGTGATATCATCGAAGCTTTCATCCATGCTGAATACAAACCATCTGAAGAAAACAAGAAATTGATTGCGAAAATTGAACACCTTGAAAGTCACAATGCTCAACAAACAGACGCAAACTTCTTCACTGAATTCCTTGAAAAATGGGATCGCGGAGAATACCACGACTAAGAGGTGACCTATGATTTTAACAGTCACAATGAACCCATCCATTGATATTTCCTATCCCTTGGATGAGTTGAAGATTGATACTGTCAATCGTGTGGTTGATGTAACCAAAACTGCTGGTGGTAAAGGACTCAATGTTACCCGAGTACTTTCAGAATTTGGCGATTCAGTTCTTGCTACTGGTTTAGTTGGTGGCAAACTTGGTGAGTTTTTAGTTGAAAATATTGATGATAATGTTAAGAAAGATTTCTTTTCTATTCAGGGAGAAACTCGTAACTGTATCGCTATTCTTCACGGAGACAACCAAACAGAGGTTCTTGAAAAAGGTCCTGAAGTATTGGAACAGGAAGGTCAAGACTTTTTGGAACATTTCAAAAATCTCCTAGAGTCAGTTGAAGTAGTAGCTATCTCAGGTAGTCTGCCAGCTGGTCTTCCAGTTGATTACTATGCGAGCTTGGTAGAACTTGCTAATCAAGCTGGCAAGCCTGTTGTTTTGGACTGCTCTGGTGCAGCTCTTCAGGCGGTTCTTGAATCACCATATAAACCAACAGTCATCAAACCAAATAATGAGGAATTGTCTCAGCTTCTAGGAAGAGAAGTTTCTGAGGATTTGGATGAATTAAAAGAAGTACTTCAAGAACCTTTGTTTGCAGGTATTGAATGGATTATCGTTTCACTTGGTGCCAATGGTGCCTTTGCTAAACATGGTGATACTTTCTACAAGGTCGATATTCCTAGAATTCAGGTAGTCAACCCTGTCGGATCTGGAGACTCTACTGTAGCAGGAATTTCTTCAGGACTTCTTCATAAAGAATCAGATGCAGAACTGCTCATCAAGGCAAATGTCCTTGGTATGCTCAATGCTCAAGAAAAAATGACTGGTCATGTCAACATGGCCAACTATCAAGCTCTATATGATCAATTAATAGTAAAAGAGGTATAAAATGTCTTTAACAGAACAAAAACGTGCACGCTTAGAAAAACTTTCTGATGAAAATGGTATCATCTCAGCTCTTGCATTTGACCAACGCGGTGCTTTGAAGCGCCTCATGGCTCAACACCAAACAGAAGAACCAACTGTAGCTCAAATGGAAGAACTTAAAGTTTTGGTAGCAGATGAATTGACTAAATACGCTTCATCAATGCTTCTTGACCCTGAGTATGGACTTCCAGCAACTAAAGCTCTTGATGAAAAAGCTGGTCTTCTCCTTGCTTATGAAAAAACAGGTTACGACACAACAAGTACAAAACGCTTGCCAGACTGCTTGGATGTTTGGTCTGCAAAACGTATTAAAGAAGAAGGTGCAGATGCAGTTAAATTCTTGCTTTACTATGATGTAGATAGCTCAGACGAACTCAACCAAGAAAAACAAGCTTACATCGAACGCATCGGTTCTGAGTGTGTGGCTGAAGATATCCCATTTTTCCTTGAAATCCTTGCTTACGATGAAAAAATTGCTGACGCAGGTTCTGTAGAATACGCTAAAGTAAAACCACACAAAGTTATCGGTGCTATGAAAGTCTTCTCAGACCCACGCTTTAACATTGATGTCTTGAAAGTTGAAGTTCCTGTTAACATTAAATATGTTGAAGGTTTCGCTGAAGGTGAAGTAGTATATACACGTGAAGAAGCAGCAGCCTTCTTCAAAGCACAAGATGAAGCAACTAACTTGCCATACATCTATTTGAGTGCTGGTGTATCAGCTAAACTCTTCCAAGATACTCTTGTATTTGCTCATGAATCAGGTGCGAACTTCAATGGAGTTCTTTGTGGCCGTGCAACATGGGCTGGATCGGTTGAAGCATACATCAAAGATGGTGAAGAAGCAGCACGCGAATGGCTTCGCACAACTGGATTTGAAAACATTGATGAACTCAATAAAGTTCTTCAAACAACAGCAACTTCATGGAAAGAACGCGTGTAAGAAAGTCCTCCTAGTTTAGGAACATGAATCTAAAAATTTTTAAAAAAAGTTGTATGTAAAGGTTTACAAAATAACTTACTTGTGCTATACTTAAATCACAAGTTAATACAAGGTGAGTGTTACTAAGTAATATTAGGCATGATCACAGGTGAATTAGAAATCGGCTGATTTTCTAGTTCATTTGTGGTCATTTTTTGTACTCATATACCTTTAAGATATAAAAGGAGGTTGACATGTATCGAATTCTAAATCCAATGAATCACAATGTTTCACTTGTCAGAAATGATAAAGGAGAAGAAGTGATTGTAATTGGTAAGGGGATTGCATTTGGAAAGAAGAAGGGAGATTTGATTGCTGAAAATCAGGTTGAGAAAATCTTTCGGATGAAGACCGAAGAGTCCAGAGAAAACTTTATGGCTCTTCTCAAAGATGTTCCGCTTGATTTTATCACAGTGACTTATGAAATCATTGATAAGCTATCAAAGAAATATCACTATCCGATTCAAGAGTATCTCTATGTAACCTTGACAGATCATATTTACTGTTCTTACCAAGCTCTAGCACAAGGAAGGTACAAGGATAGTAATCTGCCAGATATTTCCGCTAAGTATCCTGTAGCTTTTCAAATAGCAAATGAAGCATTTGAAATTTACCGTCAGAAGCTAGCAGATCATTTTCCTGAGGATGAAATTATTCGGATTGCTTATCATTTCATCAATGCTGAGGGTGAGAATGAAGTCCAAATGGTTGAATCGATTGATAAAAGGAAAGAAATTCTCAGGAATGTTGAAGAAGTTTTAACGGAATATGCAATTCAACGAACCAAAGAGAATAACCATTTCTATGATCGTTTTATGATCCATTTGAATTATTTCTTGGATTATTTAGACAGATCTAGAGATGATAACCAATCACTTCTGGATATGGAAGATCATATTAAACAATCCTATCCAAAAGCGTTCGAGATTGGTTCCAAGATCTATGATGTGATTACGCAACATACGGGTCTTGATTTGTATAAAAGTGAACGAGTTTATCTAGTTCTACATATCCAACGTTTATTGTCATAATAATTTAATTAAAAATATATAAGGAGATTTCTATCATGAATAGAGAAGAAGTAACATTGTTAGGTTTTGAAATCGTAGCCTATGCTGGCGATGCTCGTTCAAAACTATTGGAAGCCTTGAAAGCTGCTGAAGCTGGTGATTTTGAAAAAGCGGACGCTCTGGTAGAGGAAGCTGGTAGCTGTATTGCAGAGGCTCACCACGCCCAAACAAGTCTATTGACTAAGGAAGCTTCTGGTGAAGACTTAGCTTATAGTGTGACCATGATGCATGGCCAAGACCACTTGATGACAACCATCTTGTTAAAAGATTTGATGCACCACTTAATCGAACTCTACAAGAGAGGAGTTAAATAATGAACAAACTAATTGCATTTATCGAGAAAGGAAAGCCTTTCTTTGAGAAACTATCTCGTAATATCTATCTTCGTGCTATTCGTGATGGTTTTATTGCAGGTATGCCTGTTATTCTCTTCTCAAGTATCTTTATCTTGATTGCTTTTGTACCAAATTCATGGGGCTTTAAATGGTCTGATGATGTTGTTAATCTCCTCATGAAACCTTACAGCTATTCAATGGGTATCTTGGCTTTGTTGGTAGCTGGTACAACAGCTAAGTCATTGACCGACTCAGTAAACCGTAGCATGGAGAAAACAAATCAAATCAACTATATGTCAACATTGTTGGCAGCAATTGTTGGTTTGTTGATGTTGGCAGCTGACCCTATCGAAAATGGTCTAGCTACTGGATTCTTGGGGACAAAAGGTTTGCTTTCAGCCTTCCTTGCTGCCTTTGTTACTGTAGCCATCTATAAGGTTTGTGTTAAGAACAACGTCACTATTCGTATGCCTGACGAAGTTCCACCAAATATCTCACAAGTCTTTAAAGATGTGATTCCATTCACTCTCTCAGTTGTTTCACTTTATGCTCTTGATTTACTAGCTCGTCATTTTGTTGGTGCAAGCGTAGCTGAATCAATCGGTAAATTCTTCGCACCACTCTTCTCAGCAGCAGACGGCTACCTTGGTATTACCATTATCTTTGGTGCCTTTGCCTTCTTCTGGTTTGTCGGTATTCACGGTCCATCTATTGTTGAACCTGCTATCGCAGCAATTACCTATGCTAATGCCGAAGTCAACTTGAACCTTCTCCAACAAGGGATGCATGCTGATAAAATCCTTACTTCAGGAACTCAAATGTTTATCGTTACTATGGGAGGTACTGGTGCGACACTGGTTGTTCCATTCATGTTCATGTGGTTGACAAAATCTAAACGTAACCGTGCAATCGGACGTGCTTCAGTAGTTCCTACCTTCTTCGGTGTAAATGAACCAATCTTGTTTGGTGCACCGCTTGTATTGAACCCGATTTTCTTCATTCCATTTATTTTTGCTCCTATCGCAAACGTTTGGATCTTTAAATTCTTCATTGAAACTCTTGGAATGAACTCATTTACTGCTAATCTACCATGGACAACTCCAGCTCCACTAGGTCTAGTTCTTGGAACTAACTTCCAAGTTCTATCATTCATTCTTGCTGCCCTTCTAATCGTGGTTGACGTAGTCATTTACTATCCATTCCTTAAAGTGTATGATGAACAAATTCTTGAAGAAGAGCGTTCAGGTAAATCTAATGATGAATTGAAAGAAAAAGTTGCTGCTAACTTCAACACTGCAAAAGCAGATGCTATTCTTGAAAAAGCTGGTGTAGAAGAAGCACAAAATACAATTACTGAAGAAACAAATGTCCTCGTTCTCTGTGCAGGTGGAGGGACAAGTGGACTTCTTGCAAATGCTTTGAACAAGGCTGCTGCAGAATATAATGTTCCTGTGAAAGCAGCAGCAGGTGGCTATGGTGCTCACCGTGAAATGTTGCCAGAGTTTGATCTTGTTATCCTTGCCCCTCAAGTTGCTTCAAACTTTGAGGACATGAAAGCAGAAACAGATAAACTTGGTATTAAACTTGCGAAAACAGAAGGCGCTCAATACATCAAATTAACTCGTGATGGAAAAGGTGCTCTAGCATTCGTGCAAGCTCAATTCGATTAACGATAGGGGCTCTGAAATAGTCTCCTATCGTTACGGAAATCGCTATGGCGAATTTCCTAATCGCCTTGTTAATTCGTCGGTAAAAAGATATCGTTTTTACCTCCTCATGTCACAATTCGGTGACTTGGTACAAGAAGTGAGATGGAGAAGGATGGCTCACTGACTCCTCTCCTCTCACTTTTACTTTATTTAAATCAAGAAATAGGTGAAAAAAATGACAAAAACACTTCCAAAAGACTTTATTTTCGGTGGCGCAACAGCTGCCTATCAAGCAGAAGGTGCTACACATACTGACGGAAAAGGGCCAGTTGCGTGGGATAAGTATCTTGAAGATAACTACTGGTACACTGCAGAACCAGCCAGTGATTTTTACAATCGATACCCAGTTGACCTCAAGTTGGCAGAAGAGTATGGTGTCAATGGTATTCGAATTTCTATTGCTTGGTCACGTATTTTCCCAACCGGTTACGGTCAAGTAAATCAGAAAGGTGTCGAGTTTTATCATAATCTATTTGCAGAGTGTCACAAACGTCATGTTGAGCCATTTGTAACTCTTCATCACTTTGACACGCCAGAAGCTCTCCACTCAAATGGCGATTTCTTAAACCGTGAAAACATTGAACACTTTGTAGACTACGCTGCCTTCTGTTTTGAAGAATTTCCAGAAGTAAACTATTGGACAACCTTTAATGAAATTGGACCAATCGGTGATGGTCAATATTTAGTTGGTAAATTCCCTCCAGGTATCCAGTACGACCTTGCCAAAGTCTTTCAATCGCACCACAATATGATGGTTTCTCATGCGCGTGCAGTCAAGCTATATAAAGATAAAGGATATAAAGGTGAAATTGGTGTTGTTCATGCCCTGCCTACTAAATATCCTCTAGATCCTAAAAATCAAGCAGATGTTCGCGCTACTGAGTTGGAAGATATTATTCACAATAAATTTATCTTGGATGCAACTTATCTAGGTCGCTATTCAGATGAAACAATGGAAGGTGTCAACCATATCTTATCAGTCAATGGTGGTAGCTTGGATCTTCGTGAAGAAGATTTCACAGCATTAGAAGCTGCGAAAGACTTGAACGACTTCCTTGGAATCAATTACTATATGAGTGACTGGATGGAAGCCTTTGATGGAGAAACTGAAATTATCCATAATGGTAAGGGTGAGAAAGGAAGCTCTAAATACCAAATCAAAGGTGTTGGTCGTCGTGTAGCTCCTGACTATGTACCACGTACGGATTGGGATTGGATTATCTACCCTCAAGGTTTGTATGACCAAATCATGCGCGTGAAGAAAGATTATCCTAACTACAAGAAGATTTACATCACTGAAAATGGACTTGGTTATAAAGATGAGTTCGTCGATAACACTGTTTACGATGATGGTCGTATTGATTATGTCAAACAACACTTGGAAGTCTTGTCTGATGCTATTGCAGATGGTGCGAATGTAAAGGGTTACTTCATTTGGTCATTAATGGATGTCTTCTCATGGTCAAACGGTTATGAGAAACGTTACGGTCTCTTCTATGTAGACTTTGAAACTCAAGAACGTTATCCTAAGAAATCAGCTCACTGGTACAAGAAAGTAGCAGAAAGTCAGATTATTGATTAAACTGTAGATAAAAATCCCCACCAATCGGTGGGGATAGTTTTATGGTTTAGAAAGAATAATTTTTGTTTGTTTTGAAAGTTGTTCAAACGTTTCTTTGCTCAGTTTAGAATCTGAAACGATGGTATCAATATCAGAGATATTGTAGAAGGTATAGAAATCAAATTTATTGAACTTACTATTGTCAGCTAGTAAGTATTTTTTATTGGAATTATTGAGGGCGATGCGTTGGGATTCACCTTCCTCTTCACTAAAGGTCGCAATCGCATTGTCCTTAATACCATTACAGCTAACGAAGGCTTTAGAAAATTGAAGATTAGCCAAGTTTTGCAAGGTTAGTGTTCCCACAAAGGCTCCAGTAATAGAGCGATAGTTTCCACCGATTAAAATCAAATCTGTTAGTTTTCGTTCGTTTAAGATGAGAAAGACTGGTAAACTGTTTGTTACAACACGAATATTATCAATTGGAAGTTCACGGGCAAAAGATTCCAAGGTTGTACCTGGGCCAATAAAAATGGTTTCTCCTTCATCAATTAAATGGCCTGCAAAACGGCTGATTTCTTGTTTTTCTGCAATCTGTAAGCTTTGTTTTTCAGTATTGGAACGTTCATTATTTAAAATGGAACCTGTGCGAATTTTTTCAGCTCCACCGTGAACCCGAACAAGTAAATCTTTATCAGCTAACTCTTGCAAGTAGCGTCTAGCAGTCATATCTGATACATCCAAGCGAGTCATGATTTCTTTTACAGTAATAGTTCCCTTTGTATTTACCGTTTCTAGAATATTATCTAGTTTTTCCTGCTTTAGCATCCTTATCACCTCTATTTCTATTACTATTTTATCATAAAGTGTTCAATCAATCAATTTAAAAAACAAAAGAAAACAAAAACAAAAATACCATGGTTGTTTTAAACAAACCATGATATTTGTTATCAGTTCGGGAATAATTGAGTTAGTCCAAACCGTAGTTGTAGTCATCGTCTTGCATGGCTTCAACTTCACCAAGGAGGTAACCATTTCCGACTTGAGAGAAGAAGTCGTGGTTGGAAGTTCCTGTTGAAATACCGTTCATAACGATTGGGTTGACATCATCAGCTGAGTCTGGGAAGAGTGGATCTTGTCCCAGGTTCATGAGCGCCTTGTTAGCATTGTAGCGAAGGAAGGTTTTGACTTCTTCCGTCCAACCAACACCGTCATAGAGGCTTTCTGTATAGCCTTCTTCATTCTCGTAAAGAGTATAGAGCAGATCGTACATCCATTCTTTGAGTTTTTCTTGCTCTTCTTCAGGCAATTCATTGAAACCAAGTTGGAATTTGTAACCAATGTAGGTTCCGTGAACAGATTCATCACGAATAATCAGTTTGATGATTTCCGCAACGTTGGCTAGTTTGTTATTACCAAGGTAGTAGAGGGGAGTGAAGAAACCAGAGTAGAAGAGGAAGGTTTCAAGGAAAACGCTGGCTACTTTCTTTTCAAGTGGGTTACCGTTTAGGTAGATTTCGTTGACAATCTCAGCCTTCTTTTGTAGGTAAGGATTGGTATTGGTCCATTCGAAAATTTCTTCAATCTCAGCCTTGGTATTTAAGGTAGAAAAGATTGATGAGTAAGATTTTGCGTGGACAGATTCCATAAATTGGATGTTGTTAAAAACAGCTTCCTCATGTGGTGTACGGATGTCTGCGCGAAGGGCTTGAACCCCTGTTTCAGATTGCATAGTGTCGAGAAGGGTTAAACCACCAAAGACTTTTCCAACCAAGTCTTTTTCTACACTTGATAGCTTTCTCCAGTCATCCAAGTCATTTGACAAGGGAATACGTGTATCAAGCCAGAATTGCTCCGTCAGTTTCTCCCAAGTTGATTTGTCGATGACATCTTCGATGGCATTCCAGTTAATGGCTTTGTAGTAAGTTTCCATTTGAAATCTCTTTCTGTATATAATAATGCTGTTGTACAATCGTTTTTGCTTTATGATAATTCCTTTAGTGTATCGCACAAAAAGTCGGAGAACCGACTTTTACATGTGCTTAGCTAGTTTATAAAATGTTTGATTAAGTTCTCTTTTGATGCTAGCTTACTAAACTTACAGAGAAATAGTAATTCCTTTGATTAAAAACTAAATCACACAGCTCTCACATTGGTTGGCACCGACTTCTCCACCATCATCTGTAAAGGTACGGACGTAGTAGATAGACTTGATACCCTTGTTAAAGGCATAGTTACGAAGGATAGACAAGTCACGTGTCGTTTGTTTGTTTTCTTTCTTCCATTCGTAAAGTCCTTTTGGAATGTCACTACGCATGAAGAGAGTGAGTGAAAGTCCTTGGTCTACGTGCTCAGTCGCAGCAGCGTAAACATCAATCACTTTACGCATATCCATGTCGTAAGCAGAAGTGTAGTAAGGAATAGTATCTGTTGACAAACCTGCGGCAGGATAGTAGATTTTACCAATTTTCTTTTCTTGACGCTCTTCGATACGTTGTGTAATCGGGTGGATAGAAGCAGAAACGTCGTTGATATAGCTGATAGAACCATTTGGAGCAACAGCTAGACGGTTTTGGTGGTAAAGTCCATCTGCTTGAACCTTGTCGCGAAGTTCAGCCCAGTCAGCAGCACTTGGGATAAAGACATCTTTAAAAAGTTCTTTAACACGGTCTGATTTTGGAAGGAATTCGCCAGTTACATACTTGTCGAAGTAGCTTCCGTTAGCATAGTCTGATTTTTCAAAGTTGTGGAAGGTGATACCACGTTCACGCGCGATATTGTTTGACTCAACCAAAGTCCAGTAGTTCATAAGCATGAAGTAGATGCTTGTAAATTCAACAGACTCAGGGGATCCATATTCAATAAGTTGTTGGGCAAGGTAGCTGTGAAGTCCCATGGCTCCAAGACCAAAGGTGTGGGCTTGGCTATTTCCATGGTCGATAGTAGGAACAGCTACGATGTGCGAACTATCTGTAACGAAAGTAAGGGCACGAACCATAGCACGGATAGAACGACCAAAGTCAGGTGAAGTCATCATGTTAACCACGTTGGTTGAACCAAGGTTACATGAAACGTCCGTTCCCATTTGAAGGAATTCTTGAGCATCGTTGATCAAGCTTGGTTCTTGAACTTGAAGAATCTCAGAACACAAGTTACTCATGATAATCTTACCATCAACAGGATTTGCACGGTTAGCCGTATCAATGTTGACGACATAAGGGTAACCAGACTCTTGTTGCAATTTAGAGATTTCAGTTTCCAAATCACGCGCCTTGATTTTTGTCTTGCGAATATTTGGATTTGCGACTAGTTCATCGTATTTTTCAGTGATGTCAATGTAGTTGAATGGCACACCGTATTCAAGTTCTACAGAGTATGGGCTGAAGAGGTACATTTCTTCATTTTTACGAGCTAGTTCGTAGAATTTATCGGGCACCACAACACCAAGTGAAAGGGTCTTGACACGAACTTTTTCATCGGCGTTTTCTTTCTTAGTTGAAAGGAAAGCGATGATATCTGGGTGGAAGACGTTGAGGTAGACAACACCAGCACCTTGACGTTGACCCAATTGGTTTGAGTAAGAGAAGCTATCTTCGAAAAGTTTCATAACTGGAACGACCCCAGAAGCTGCTCCTTCATATCCTTTGATAGGTGCACCAGCTTCACGAAGGTTGCTGAGGGAAATTCCCACACCACCACCGATACGTGAAAGTTGAAGGGCAGAGTTGATAGAACGTCCAATAGAGTTCATGTCATCTGTGACCTGAATCAAGAAACAGGATACCAACTCCCCACGACGAGCACGTCCAGCATTCAAGAAGGAAGGTGTGGCAGGTTGGTAGCGTTGGTGGATGATTTCATTTGCAATATCGATTGCAACAGCTTCATTCCCATCAGCGAAATAAAGGGCGTTAAAGAAGACACGGTCTTCCATGCTTTCAAGATAATATTCACCGTCGTTAGTTTTCAAAGCATATTGATTGTAAAATTTATAAGCTGCCATGAAAGACTTGAATTGGAAATTTTGATCTTTGATAAATTGCGACAATTCTTCCAAAAATTCTGGACGGTATTTCTTGATAAAGGCTGTTTCGATGTAGTTGTGTTCAATGAGGTAGTTGATTTTATCCTTGATTGAATCAAAAACCATAGTGTTTGGAACTACATTTTCTTTAAAGAAAGCATCCAAGGCTTCCTTATCTTTATGAAGCATGATTTGTCCATTAACAGGACGGTTGATTTCGTTATTGAGACGGAAGTAAGTTACGTCTTCAAGATGTTTTAATCCCATAAAATTTCCCTTATCTAATTACAAAAGAAAGGCTTCTAAGTTAGCCCTAGAAGCAGTTTCTTCTGGATGATGTACTAAGATTATGCTAATTGTTTCAGTTTTCCTGGTTGGAAACCTGAAAAGACTTCAGTTGGTGTTTGGATAACAGGAGCTGCGCTGAAACCTAGCTCTTTAACTTGATCGATGTACTCAGGTTGCTCATCAAGATTGATTTCACGATAAGCGACATTATTACTGTCCAAGAAACGTTTGGTCATCTTACATTGGACACAGTTGTTTTTAGAATAAACGGTTACCATTGTGTAACTCCTCTTTCAAAATAGATTACTTTCTTAGTATATCAGAAATTGAAATTTTGTCAACGATTTAAAACTAAATATAGTGGTCTGTTTTTATACACAGCTAAACAAAACACAATATGTAGTGTTTGCTTTGCGAAATAGTGATAATTATCCTATAAGTTGTTTTTTGGAAAACTATATCCTGTGTTTTGTCATCTAGGATAGAAGATTTTCAGCAAGTTATCTGAAAGGAAATTGAATAAATCCCATAAAATGCTTGAAAAAAATCCTAGAAGATGATATAATACCAAATTGTAAGGGTTATCACATATAACTCAAAAAAGAAAGAACAAAAGGAGAGTCAAACTATGGCTTCTAAAGATTTCCACGTAGTGGCAGAAACAGGTATTCACGCACGTCCAGCAACATTGTTGGTACAAACTGCTAGCAAATTTGCTTCAGATATCACTCTTGAGTACAAAGGTAAATCAGTTAACCTTAAATCAATCATGGGTGTTATGAGTCTTGGTGTTGGCCAAGGTGCTGACGTAACTATCTCAGCTGAAGGTGCAGATGCAGATGACGCTATCGCTGCAATCTCAGAAACAATGGAAAAAGAAGGATTGGCATAAGGAAAATGACAGAAATGCTTAAAGGAATCGCGGCATCTGACGGTGTTGCAGTTGCAAAAGCATATCTACTCGTTCAACCGGATTTGTCATTCGAGACTATTTCAGTCGAAGATACAAACGCAGAAGAGGCTCGTTTGGATGTAGCTCTTGAAGCTTCTCAAAACGAGCTTTCTCTTATCCGTGAGAAAGCTGTAGGTACGCTTGGTGAAGAAGCGGCTCAAGTTTTTGACGCTCATTTGATGGTTCTTTCTGACCCAGAATTGATTGGTCAGATTAAAGAAACAATCCGTGCTAAGAAAGTCAATGCAGAAGCAGGTCTTAAAGAAGTGACTGACATGTTCATCACTATCTTTGAAGGTATGGAAGACAACCCATACATGCAAGAACGTGCAGCGGATATCCGCGACGTGACAAAACGTGTATTGGCAAACCTTCTTGGTAAAAAATTGCCAAACCCAGCTTCTATCAATGAAGAAGTAATCGTAATTGCGCATGACTTGACACCATCTGATACAGCTCAATTGGACAAAAACTTTGTAAAAGCTTTTGTAACAAATATCGGTGGACGTACAAGCCACTCAGCTATCATGGCACGTACACTTGAAATTGCAGCTGTATTGGGAACAAACAACATCACTGAAGTAGTGAAAGACGGCGATATCCTTGCCGTTAACGGAATTACTGGTGAAGTGATTATCAACCCAACAGATGAACAAGCGGCAGAATTTAAAGCAGCTGGTGAAGCTTATGCTAAACAAAAAGCTGAATGGGCACTTTTGAAAGATGCTCAAACAGTGACTGCTGACGGTAAACACTTCGAGTTGGCTGCTAACATCGGTACTCCAAAAGACGTTGAAGGTGTTAACAACAACGGTGCAGAAGCTGTTGGACTTTACCGTACAGAGTTCTTGTACATGGATTCTCAAGACTTCCCAACTGAAGATGAGCAGTATGAAGCATACAAGGCTGTTCTTGAGGGAATGAATGGTAAACCAGTGGTTGTTCGTACAATGGATATCGGTGGAGATAAGGAACTTCCTTACTTCGATATGCCACATGAAATGAACCCATTCCTTGGATTCCGTGCCCTTCGTATCTCTATTTCTGAAACTGGAGATGCAATGTTCCGTACACAAATCCGTGCCCTTCTTCGTGCTTCTGTTCATGGTCAATTGCGTATCATGTTCCCAATGGTTGCCCTCTTGAAAGAATTCCGTGCAGCTAAAGCAGTTTATGAAGAAGAAAAAGCAAACCTTCTTGCTGAAGGTGTTGCAGTTGCGGATGATATCCAAGTTGGTATCATGATTGAAATCCCTGCAGCAGCGATGCTTGCAGACCAATTTGCAAAAGAAGTAGACTTCATGTCAATTGGTACAAATGACTTGATTCAATATTCAATGGCAGCAGACCGTATGAACGAACAAGTTTCATACCTTTACCAACCATATAACCCATCAATCCTTCGCTTGATTAACAACGTTATCAAGGCAGCTCACGCTGAAGGTAAATGGGCTGGTATGTGTGGTGAGATGGCTGGTGACCAAAAAGCTGTTCCACTTCTTGTCGGAATGGGCTTGGATGAGTTCTCTATGTCAGCAACATCTGTACTTCGTACACGTAGCTTGATGAAGAAATTGGACACTGCTAAGATGGAAGAGTACGCTAACCGTGCCCTTACAGAGTGTTCAACAATGGAAGAAGTTCTTGAACTTCAAAAAGAATACGTTAACTTTGATTAATGTCATTAACCTTGTAACCTAGTTGCAAGGTTTTTTGACGCATTTTGGAAAAGTATGCTCTTATAAAGCCCACTTTTCAATGAGATGGAGGCATGATATAATAGGGGGAAACAAATAGAATAAGAGAGAAATCATGTCTAAAGAAATTGATATTGAGTATTACCATCAGCTAGCCTTGCAAAAGCAGAAGGAGCACCGTAAAGTTTTAGCCAATCTAAAGAAAAAACCTCCTAAAAATCTAGACAAGATAGCCCAGCAGATTCACCAAGAAGTCTTTGAGGAGATTGATTGCACTGCCTGTGCTAACTGTTGCAAGACATTGGGGCCTGACTTTAAAGAAGCGGATATTACACGAATCGCCAAGTATTTTAAGATGAAATTACCAGCTTTTGAAGCTGAATTTCTTCAGGTAGATGAAGATGGGGATAAGATTTTCAAATCCATGCCCTGTCCATTTTTAGGAGGAGATAATCTTTGTTCCATCTATGATGTTCGTCCCAAGGCCTGCCGAGAGTTCCCCCATACAGACCGCAAAAAGATTCATCAAATCAACCATTTGACGATTAAGAATACCTTGACCTGTCCAGCGGCCTATCTCTTTGTGGAGAAATTAAAGGATAAGTTGTAGAGATTTAAAGGATAAAAAATCTCTAATAATAACTAGTAATATGAAGGGAGAACTCCTGTGCCTAGACCGAAAACAAAAGAGGAACTAGTATTATCCTCTAAGGAAAACTATGAAAAGCTCAATCGTTTCATCTCCCAACTAAGTGAAGATGAGCTACAGACTCCATTTGATTTTTCAAGAGACCCAAAGAAAAAAGAATCTCACTGGAAAAGGGATAAAAATCTACGGGATGTCTTGATCCATCTTTATGAATGGCATCAGTTACTTTTGACTTGGGTATATTCTAATCAAGAAGGTCACGAAAGCCCTTTTCTCCCTGAGCTTTATAATTGGAAAACTTATGGAGAAATGAATGTCGCTTTTTGGAAGAAGCACCAGAAAACGTCCTTAGAAGAAGCGACTAGACTCCTAGAACAATCACATAGAGAGGTTTTAGAGTTGATAGAAGTTTTTAGCAATGACGAACTCTTTACCAAAGGTGTCTATAAGTGGACCGGCGGAACAAGTCTAGGTTCCTACTTTGTTAGTAGCACGTCAAGCCACTATGATTGGGCTCTGAAAAAACTCAAAGCTCATCGGAAGAATTGTAAGGGATAGATGGCCTATTTGAAATAGAAAGAATGAGTTCTTTTAAACGTAATACTCTTCGAAAATCAAATTCAAACTGCGTCAACGTCGCCTTGCCGTACTCAAGTACAGCCTGCGGCTAGTTTCCTAGTTTGCTTTTTGATTTTCATTGAGTATAAGATAAAAGCAAATGGCTACCAAGTGATGGAGCTCTTTTGATTTATACAAGTAAATTACCATGCAAAAGCTGTTGTTGGAGCATTGAGCGCTTCTAACCATTGTTTATTTTTCGCAGGGCAAAGAGTTACGGATATACCTGCCATATCCAGACTGGTCATAAATGTTCCTGATTTTATAAAGGTTATAGTGACTCCTTCAATTTCTAAGAGTTGAAGGAGATCGTTGATAAATATGCCCATTTCTAGGTTGCTAGTAGTGCCTAGATTATTTACAAGCAATATAAATTGATCACCCTTCTTCCAATGATAGTGCAATCTTAATTTACTTATAATTTCATTTGCAAGGATTTCCGATGATTGGAATGGGACGATACGATAGCCTTCTTCGCCATGTATCCCAATACCATAAGAAATATTTCCTTCTTCCAAGTTAAATAGTGGACGGGTGGCTTGGGGGAGACTGGCCGATTTCGTTGCAAAGCCAATTGTTGCGATTTCGGGAGCAAGTTCATGACCTAAATCAGTTAGTTGCTCGATGTCGGCACCATTTTGAGCTGCATATCCTAGAACTTTATGAAGTAAAATAGTCCCTGCAAGCCCTCTTCCTCTAATTTGAAATCTATTGTGAGGTTCAATAGAAATATCGTCGTGTGCTAGACTATAGCCGACCTTAATTCCTTCTTGTCTAGCAGTATTAATGGCCCAGCTAAATTCTTTGATGTCTGCTTCGAAATTTTTTATAATGATGAAGACACCGTGACCATTGTTTAAAAAACGAATGGACTCTAAGATTTCAGTTCTTGTAGGAGGAGTAAATAATTGGCCATAGATAGCAGCAGTAAGCATTCCTTCTCCCACATATCCAATATGCGCAGGTTCGTGACCGGAACCTCCACCCGACAATATTGGAACCTGATGAGGATTGCGATTTTTTTGATAGACTAGTGGTAAAGTAGGGTGTTTTTCTAATTCAGGATGACTGCTGACAGTTGCCGAAATGTAACTTGAAATAATTTTCTGTTTATGATTTGAAATAAATGTCATTGTGGTCTCTTTCCAATAATTGTCATGATTAGAAAGTCTGGTTGTGGAACTGGACTTTTTTTATTGACGTAAGCCTTCACGATTTCTGCTAGAGCATGTGAATGATAGTCTAACAAAAAACAAGTATAAGCAGATGAATCGATATCAATCTGACCGTATTCTCTTAAAATTTTTGATACAAGCAAGCGACAGTAGCTGATAAAGTGATCATAGAAGTTATTTTGCCCTTGAATATCAAAAAGTTGAATATAAAAGTCACGCTCTTGTTCGAAATAAAGAAATAATTCTTGTAATAGTTTTTGGCCTGAAATGAAGTCCAAGTTATTGGTGATATACTCGGTTAAGTCATTTTCAAATATCCAGTCTAGCAATTCATATTTGTCAAGAAAGTGATTATAAAAGGTCTGTCTACGAATGCCAGCAGATTCCATGATATCTACAATGGAGATTTTATCAAATTCTCTAGTAGCTAATAGGTCTCTAAATGCCTTGGCAATCCGTTTTTTTGTAATAAGTGATGATGCCATAGGAAACCTTTCTTTTACTTACTTCATTTTATCAAAAAATTTTTTTAAATGGGTTTAAAAGGGGACAAATAATAGAATCTGTCCCTTATCATCCAGCAATAAAAAATATATAATGAAAACGAAAACAAAGGTAGATGCCGAAAGGAATTTCTCATGAAAAAAATTATAAATGAACCGACACAGGTTGTTGATGAAATGTTGCAGGGGTTGTCATTCATGCATGATGCCTTGGTTGAACGCTTAGATGGTTTTGATGTCATCGTTAGAAAGGCAGAAAAGACAGGAAAAGTTGGACTCATTTCAGGTGGAGGTTCAGGACATGAACCAAGTCATGCTGGATTTGTAGGAGATGGAATGTTGTCTGCTGCCATTTGTGGAGCAGTCTTCACTTCACCTACTCCGGACCAAATTTTAGAAGCCATTAAGGCGGCTGATGAAGGTGCTGGAGTTTTCATGGTCATCAAGAACTATTCTGGTGACATTATGAACTTTGAAATTGCACAAGAACTTGCTGAAATGGAAGGTATTGATGTAGCAAGTGTTGTTGTTGATGATGATATCGCTGTTGAAAATAGTCTCTATACCCAAGGCCGTCGAGGTGTTGCAGGTACTATATTAGTCCATAAAATTTTGGGTGCTGCAGCTCGTTCTGGTAAATCATTATCTGAAATGAAGGACTTGGCCGATAAACTTGTCTTAGAAATTAAAACAATTGGGCTGGCCTTGTCTGGAGCAACCGTTCCTGAGGTTGGGAAACCAGGATTTATTCTAGAAGATGATGAATTTGAATATGGAGTTGGTATTCATGGTGAGCCAGGATATAAAAAAGAGAAAATGCAACCTTCAGCACAATTGGCTTCAGAATTGGTTGAAAAATTATCTGAAGGTTTCCAACTTAAGGCTGATGAACGCTATGGCCTTCTTATTAATGGTTTAGGAAGCACTCCTCTTATTGAACAATACGTATTTGCGAATGATGTGGCTAAATTACTCCATGAAAAAGGTGTTGAGTTGGCATTTAAGAAAATTGGAAACTATATGACATCAATTGATATGGCTGGATTATCATTAACATTGATTCGATTAGTCGATGATGAGTGGTTGGATGCTCTAAATGCACCTGTTACTACCCCAGCTTGGTAAAACTCAAGGAGGAAATGTCGCATGGATGTTGAACAAGTACTTGAATGGATGAAGATTTTCAATGAAAAGATTCAGGAACAGAAAGATTACCTTAGTGAGCTAGACACCCCTATAGGAGATGGAGACCACGGTGGAAATATGGCGCGTGGCATGGCTGCAGTTATGGAAAACTTAGAAGGAAAGCAATTTGAGACCAGCAGTGATGTGTTTAAACTTGTCTCAATGCAACTACTGAGTAAGGTAGGTGGTGCTTCTGGTCCCTTGTATGGTTCTGCTTTTATGGGAATGTCCAAGGTTGCTTCTAATTCGAAATTAGAAGAAACTTTACAAAGTGGTCTGGATATGATTGTCAAACGAGGGAAAGCAGAAGTTGGAGAAAAGACAATGGTTGATGTTTGGACTCCTGTTATTGCTACCTTGTCTGCTGGCCAATTGACTCAAGAGGTTATTGATAAGGTAGTGAATGCTACCAAAGATTTACTTGCAACTAAAGGAAGGGCATCTTATGTAGGAGAACGTTCTCTTGGACATATTGATCCTGGATCATTCTCATCAGGATTACTATTTACTGCTCTTTTAGAAACTGGGGTGGTTTGATGGGAAGTATTGGTCTTGTTATCGTTTCACATTCCAAACACATTGCAGAAGGTGTTGTTGAACTGATTAGTGAAGTAGCTAAAGATGTTCCAATTACTTATGTAGGAGGAACCGAAGATGGAGGAATTGGAACAAGTTTTGATCAAGTGGATAGGGTTGTTTCCGAAAATCCAGCAGATACTTTATTAGCTTTTTTTGACCTAGGTTCTGCTAAAATGAACTTAGAAATGGTGGCTGATTTCAGTGATAAAAGTATCGTCATCAATAGGGTTCCAATTGTAGAAGGTGCCTATACTGCAGCTGCTCTTCTTCAGGCTGGTGCAGAACTGTCAGTTATTCAAACACAGTTGGCGGAGCTTGAAATCAATAAATAAGGAATTTTACTATAACTCTTTTTATAGGTGGGTTATTGATTATCTCAACTATCAAATTTTAAGTAAATAATTTCAAAATCAGAAAGGGATTGCTTTGGGCAGTTCCTTTTTAATGTAAAAGGAGTGGAATCATAGCGTTTCTAAATTGTTAATACTCTTCGAAAATCAAATTCAAACCACGTCAACGTCGCCTTGCCGTACTCAAGTACAGCCTGCGGCTAGTTTCCTAGTTTGCTCTTTGATTTTCATTGAGTATAATAATTCAAAACTGATTGTGATGGGACTATTCTAACTTTAGAATCCTTCAAAAATTAAAATTTAAGGCAATCAATGGCTTAGAATAGTGCGAAAACATTTAGTTTATAGGAATTCTAGGTCTAGGATTACATGGATATTTATGAAATTAGGGTGTTCGATAGTTAGGATTGATCTATTCTGAAAGATTTGGGTTGTCAATCTTCTAGAATAGTAGTTTACCAATGAATTTTGTTGAAAGATTCCTTGTTTTATGGTAGTCTAAAGTAAAAGAAAGCCTTTTCATTGTATTTGTATCTTTAATCTGACTTGCTTTAGGTCTAGAATAAGGATAGATCTTTTTGGGATTTTAAATAACAATTATATTTTCACTTGCAAAAAATGTATTTGAACTCTATCTAATGTAGAAGAAGGAAATATCATGAAACGTTTATGACTTGTTGGAAAGAGAATGTGAGCTAAAAATGGATTTAGGAGTAGGTAGATGAGTAATCTAGAATCAATTCGTAAAGCGCATATCATCGTGTGGAGTGCCTATCTATTTTTATCATTAAGGGCGCCGCTAATTAGCAGCACAGAGTATTTCTTGCTTATTTTTTTAGCATTTCTCTATTCAATAGTATCGTTACCTATATACTCTGTGAAGAATAAAATAGTATCCATTTGTCTGGCTATAAACTCAATTCTGTTAATGAGTTTTCCAATTTTAATCAATAAATTTTTCCCAAGAAATGTTTCTACTTATATCGTATTAATAAGTATTTTTATCCTGGAGTTCTTAATCTTTAATATAATTGGTAAAGATTTTGACACTAGATTAGCTAATGAATATAGGAAAATCAGTCAGTTTAAAAGTAAGATATCTCAATCTCCTTGGATAAAATATTTAGAGATTTCTAGTTTTATATTAACTATATTTCCATTTATTCTTCATGGTACAGTTGATAATCATGTATTGACTCTTATCTTTTTGATAAAAATTTGTGTAGATATGACGATAAAGGTTCTATTAAACAGAATTTTTAAGACAAGTGAGGTAATGAAAAGGAGGATATTTTTTCTTTTTGTACTAGATTTGATGATCTATATATTTTTAGGCTATGTTTTAGCAATGCAAAAAGATGGATATCTGTTTTCAATTCTACTAATTTTTTCTAATTTTTCACTTCCCTTTATCAGAGAAAAAGAGTATGAATTATTTAAAAATAAGAAGTGAGACAAATAGGGTTACATCTTCCTTCTCTTTAAAATCAAATAGTGAAAGGATATCTTATCTAGGTAACAAAGTGCTTTAAACGCAGTCGACGATTACTGATTAGAGAACTATCCTAACCATGCAACATTAAAGAGGAGAAATCTTATGAAACTCGTATCACCAAATAATTATGCTGGTATTGAGTAGGAAGAAATGAGATGCCTTGATGGGGAATTATTTCTACATAAAGAAGGGGAATGTTACAGTAAACGTAGCCAATACTTATTTTATGAGGATAGAAGATGATTCGACTAAGTGATAAAGTTAGACTAATATTTGCTCTTTTAGGAGTAAGTTCCATATTGGTTAGTATGTATCTTATACCTTTTATTAAAACTGAGAATAAATTTTGGGAAATACTTTTATTTATATTAGGTGTATTGCTAATTGGTATTGGGTTACTAAATCCCCCAAAAAATTAAATTTTAGAATAGTATTAGTGAGTAGGTAATCATTTATTGATTGGATTTTTTAATGCTATTGATGAATGGAATGGGATGGAAAAAGTGACAATAAATTAAGAACAGGATGATAGTATTATGATGCTTATTTTAATTTTGATGGTTGTGGTGTTTCTGTATTATGTAATTACAGAGTATTTTCAGAATAGTTATATTGACTGTATACTATTTCTAACATTGCTGATTTCTCATTTGATATGGGATTACTATTTTTTACCCATTGAAGTCTTAGTAGCATTAAGTGGAGTAAATTTGTTGTCAAGATTTTTCAAAAAAAAGAGAAGTCAATAGATTTGCTAGTGGATTACTAAGATGAAAGGTAAAATTGGGATATTTAAAATGAAACATTTTTTTGCAGGATTTGGTGAAATAAACTTTATAAATTATCTTTTGTATATATGTGTAGGACTAGCCCCTCTTTTTCATATGTATGTCATAGATTCGGAAATGAGTTTTGTGAAAATAGTGTTATCTATTTTGGGAGTCATATTTGTATGTATTTTAACTATTGCTCGAATTTATAGAAGATTTTTCTATAATAAAAATAAACTTGATTAGAATAGTATGGGTTAGTTAATCAATTAGAACTATTATTCTTTGTGGTACTATACTACTTTTAAGTTTTAACATTGAACAGCTGGCTGAAGTGAAAGTTATTTATCTTAGGAAGGAAACTCAATGCCATACAAATTTCTACTTTTCGACCTCGACCACACCTTGCTTGATTTTGATGCTGCTGAGGATGTGGCTTTGACGCAACTTCTAAAAGAAGAAGGTGTTGCAGATATTCAGGCTTATAAAGATTATTACATTCCTATGAACAAGGCTCTCTGGAAGGACTTGGAGCAAAAGAAAATTAGTAAACAAGAGCTGGTTAACACACGCTTTTCTCGTTTATTTGCCCATTTTGGACAGGAAAAAGACGGTAGTTTTCTAGCCCAGCGTTACCAATTTTACCTCGCCCAACAGGGACAAACGATTTCGGGAGTTCATGAACTCTTAGACTGCCTCATTGAGCGAGATTATGAGCTGTATGCTGCGACTAATGGGATTATTGCCATTCAGACAGGTCGTTTGGCTCAATCGGGTCTGGCACCCTATTTCAATCAAGTTTTTATCTCTGAACAGCTGCAAACACAAAAGCCTGATGCTCTCTTTTATGAAAAGATTGGTCAGCAGATTACAGGGTTTAGCAAAGAAAAGACGCTGATGATTGGAGATTCCCTAACCGCCGACATTCAAGGTGGCAATAATGCGGGGATTGACACTATCTGGTATAACCCTCATCACCTCGAAAATCATACACAAGCCCAGCCGACTTACGAAGCCCATTCTTACCAAGACTTGCTGGATTATTTAGATGAACTGTAAAAAGTGGTTTCCATAGCCACTTTTTGCTATAATAGAGGCAGTAAAAACGAAGGAGTCGGCTATGGAACACTCGTCTTGGCATGCTTTGATTAAGGAGCAATTACCTGAGGGTTATTTCGGGAAAATCAATCAGTTTATGAACCAGGTCTATGCTCAGGGAACCGTTTATCCACCTAAGGAAAAGGTTTTTCAGACTCTCTTGACTACACCGTTTGAAGAAGTTAAGGTGGTGATTTTAGGGCAAGACCCCTATCACGGGCCAGGTCAAGCGCAGGGCTTGAGTTTTTCTGTTCCTGACTCTATCCCAGCTCCGCCATCCTTGCAAAATATCTTGAAAGAATTGTCAGATGACATCGGGGTTAAGAAATCCCATGATTTGACGGCTTGGGCTGAGCAAGGAGTCTTGCTTCTCAATGCTTGTTTGACGGTTCCTGCTGGGCAGGCCAATGGTCATGCTGGGCAGATATGGGAGCCATTTACAGATGCTGTGATTCAGGTGATCAATCAACTAGATAAACCAGTAGTCTTTGTACTCTGGGGAGCTTATGCACGCAAGAAGAAGGCCTTGGTTACCAATCCTCATCACTTGATTATCGAATCAGCCCATCCCAGTCCTTTATCAGTTTACAGAGGATTTTGGGGTTCCAAGCCTTTTTCCAAGGCTAATGCATTCTTAACAGAAACAGGACAAGAGCCAGTTGATTGGCTTAGATAAGGAGAGAATATGCCTCAGTTAGCGACGATTTGCTACATTGATAACGGGAAAGAACTGCTCATGCTCCACCGTAATAAGAAACCCAATGATGTCCATGAAGGGAAATGGATTGGTGTGGGTGGTAAGCTAGAGCGTGGTGAGACACCTCAAGAATGTGCTGCGCGTGAAATCCTCGAAGAAACGGGACTGAAAGCCAAGCCAGTTCTAAAAGGTGTTATCACTTTTCCTGAATTTACACCAGATTTAGACTGGTACACCTATGTTTTTAAGGTGACAGAGTTTGAGGGTGACTTGATTGACTGCAATGAGGGGACGCTAGAATGGGTTCCTTATGATGAGGTTTTGAGCAAGCCAACTTGGGAAGGTGACCACACCTTTGTTGAATGGCTTTTAGAGGACAAACCCTTCTTTTCAGCCAAGTTTGTTTATGATGGGGATAAATTGTTGGATACCCAAGTCGATTTCTATGAATAAAGGAGAAAGTAGATGCTACTAATCAAAAATGGTCGTGTAATAGATCCCAAGTCTGGTTTGGATCAAGTGTGTGATGTCTTGGTTCAAGATGGGAAAATTGTCAAAATTGCGCCTGAAATCAATGAAGAAGAAGCAGAAATGATTGATGCTACTGGTCTTGTAGTTGCTCCTGGCTTGGTCGATATTCATGTTCATTTCCGTGAACCTGGTCAGACCCACAAGGAGGATATCCATACTGGTGCCCTAGCAGCCGCTGTAGGTGGTTTTACAACGGTTGTCATGATGGCTAATACCAGTCCAACCATTTCGGACGTGGAGACCTTGCAAGAAGTTCTCCAGTCAGCTGCCAAGGAAAAGATCAATGTCAAGACTGTTGCGACCATTACTAAGAACTTTAATGGCCAAGATTTGACTGACTTCAGGACACTTTTAGAAGCAGGTGCAGTTGGTTTTTCTGATGACGGTATTCCTCTTGAAAGCAGCAAAGTGGTTAAGGAAGCAATGGAAGAAGCTAAGAAACTTAATACCTTTATCAGTCTCCATGAGGAAGATCCAGGTTTGAATGGGATTCTTGGTTTTAATGAAAATATCGCTAAAGAACATTTCCATATATGCGGTGCGACCGGGGTGGCTGAGTATGCTATGATGGCGCGTGATGTCATGATTGCCTATGCGACCAAGGCTCATGTTCATATCCAGCATTTGTCTAAGGAAGAAAGTGTTAAAGTAGTTGAGTTCGCTCAAGGATTGGGTGCACAAGTCACAGCAGAAGTAGCGCCACAGCATTTTTCTAAGACCGAAGTGCTCCTTTTGACACAAGGTAGCAATGCCAAGATGAATCCGCCGCTTCGTCTGGAATCAGATCGTCGTGCCGTTATCGAAGGTCTCAAATCAGGCGTCATCACAGTTATCGCGACAGACCACGCTCCTCACCATGCGGATGAAAAAAATGTTGAGGATATCACTAAAGCACCATCTGGTATGACTGGTTTGGAAACCTCTCTGTCTCTCGGTTTGACTTATTTGGTGGAAGCTGGTGAGTTAAGCTTGATGGAATTACTTGAAAAAATGACATACAACCCATCCAAGCTTTACAACTTTGAAGCAGGTTACTTGGCTGAGAATGGTCCAGCGGACATCACTATTTTTGATGCTAAGGCTGACCGCCTTGTGGACTCCCATTTTGCTTCGAAAGCAGCTAATTCACCATTCATTGGTGAAAGCTTAAAAGGGCAGGTTAAATATACCATCTGTAAGGGACAAATTGTCTATCAAAACTAGGTGGGAGTCTGCTCTATAAACTAGAAAAATAGAGAGACTATATGTATCAAACCCATCATTTTAAAGACAAATTTATCTTATTTTTAAAGATATTTTTCCCTATCCTGATTTATCAATTTGCAAATTATTCTGCCTCCTTTGTTGATACGACTATGACTGGCCAATACAATACCATGGACTTGGCTGGTGTGTCTATGGCAACCAGTATCTGGAATCCTTTCTTTACATTTCTGACAGGGATTGTGTCAGCCCTGGTGCCTATTATTGGTCACCATCTTGGTCGAGGTAAAAAGGAAGAAGTTGCGTCTGATTTTTACCAATTTATTTATTTGGCTTTGGGCCTATCCGTGCTCTTGCTGGGGATGGTGCTTTTCTTGGCACCACCAATCTTGAATCATATTGGCTTAGAAGCACCGGTGGCGGCAGTAGCGATTCGCTATCTTTGGCTTTTATCTATCGGGATTATCCCCTTGTTGCTCTTTAGTGTCATTCGTTCCTTGCTGGATGCACTGGGCTTGACCAAACTGTCCATGTACCTCATGCTTTTGTTACTCCCTCTCAATAGTGGATTTAACTATCTCTTGATTTACGGTGCCTTTGGTGTTCCAGAGCTGGGAGGGGCTGGTGCTGGTTTAGGAACATCCTTGGCCTATTGGGTCTTGCTTGGGATTTCTGTTCTGGTTTTATTTAAACAGGAGAAGCTTAAAGCCCTACATCTTGAGAAACGAATTCCTCTTAATATGGATAAAATTAAGGAAGGGGTTCGCTTAGGTCTTCCTATTGGGGGGACTGTCTTTGCGGAAGTGGCTATCTTTTCCGTGGTTGGCTTGATTATGGCTAAGTTCTCATCTTTGATTATCGCTAGTCACCAGTCAGCCATGAACTTTTCAACTCTCATGTACGCCTTTCCTATGAGTATTTCATCGGCTATGGCTATTGTTGTTTCCTATGAAGTGGGAGCCAAGAGATTTGATGATGCGAAAACCTATATTAGTTTAGGAAGATGGACTGCCCTCATTTTTGCAGGATTCACCTTATTCTTTCTTTACATTTTTAGAGGAAATGTGGCCAGTCTTTATGGTAACGATCCAGAATTTATCAATTTGACAGCGCGTTTTTTGACTTACAGCCTCTTCTTCCAGTTGGCAGATACCTTTGCGGCACCGCTTCAGGGAATTTTACGGGGTTATAAGGATACAGTTATTCCTTTTTACCTTGGTTTGGTTGGTTACTGGGGGGTGACACTCCCAGTAGCTATGATATTCGACTCTCTAACGGATTTTGGAGCTTATTCTTACTGGATTGGTTTGATTATTAGTCTAATCGTGAGTGGCGTTCTCTACCGTTGGCGTTTGACAGTGATTATGAAAAGATTTGAATCTTTAGCAAAATCTAAACGATAAAAAGTTTGTGAAAAAATATTCTTAATGAGAAAATCCCTTGTTTTCATGGGGTTTTCTTTTTTATTTTGTGAAATTTCTTTTAGAAAAACTTTGACAGTATTTGTCAAAAACGGTAAAATAGTAAGGTAAGAAGAAAGTTAGAAAGGCAAGAAGATGTCAACTTTAGATAAAAATCTTTTGCTAGAAATGTTCCGTAAGATGGAAGAAATCCGTCGCATGGACTTAAAAATTGCACAATTAGTAAAGAAAGGGAAAGTGCCAGGAATGACGCACTTTTCTGTTGGAGAAGAGGCAGCTAACGTGGGTGCTATGTTAGCTCTCAATCCAGATGATCTAATTACCTCAAACCACCGTGGACACGGGCAAGCCATTGCCAAAGGAATTGACCTCAACGGAATGATGGCTGAAATCCTTGGTAAATACACTGGAACCTGTAAAGGAAAAGGTGGTTCTATGCATATCGCCGACCTTGATGCTGGTAACCTTGGTGCCAATGGTATCGTAGGTGGTGGTATGGGGATCGCTGTTGGTGCAGCCCTCAGTCAGCAAATGCAAAATACCGGTAAAATCGTTGTCTGCTTCTTTGGAGATGGTGCGACCAATGAAGGTGTTTTCCACGAAGCAGTGAACATGGCTTCTATCTGGAACCTGCCAGTCATTTTCTATTGCATTAACAACGGTTATGGAATCTCTGCGGATATCAAGAAAATGACTAATGTGGAGCATATCCATCAACGTAGCGCTGCTTATGGAATTCCTGGAATGTTCATCGAAGATGGAAACAATGTCATCGACGTTTATGAAGGATTTAAGAAAGCTGTAGATCATGTTCGTGGTGGCAATGGGCCTGTATTGATTGAAAGTGTTACTTATCGCTGGCTTGGTCACTCATCATCTGACCCTGGTAAATATCGTACACGTGAAGAAGTGGAACTGTGGAAACAAAAAGACCCAATTGAAAATCTTCGCAAGCACCTTATTGAAAATAACATTGCAAGTGCTACAGAATTGGAAGAAATTCAAGCGCAAGTCAAGGAAGCAGTAGAAGCTTCTGTTAAATTTGCGGAAGAAAGTCCATTCCCACCGATTGAATCAGCATTTGAAGATATTTACGCAGACTAAGGAGAAAGAGATAAAATGGAAACAAAAACAATGTCCTTCCGTGACACCATTATCCTTGCTATGTCTGAGGAAATGCGTCGCGATGAAAATGTGTTCTTGATGGGAGAAGATGTCGGTGTCTTTGGAGGAGACTTCGGTACTTCTGTCGGAATGCTTGAAGAATTTGGCCCAGAACGTGTTCGTGACTGTCCGATTTCTGAAGCTGCCATCTCTGGAGCAGCAGCAGGAGCAGCCATGACAGGACTTCGTCCAATCGTTGATATGACCTTCATGGACTTCTCGGTTATTGCCATGGACAATATCGTCAACCAAGCTGCTAAAACTCGTTACATGTTTGGTGGTAAAGGTCAGGTTCCAATGACTGTTCGATGCGCAGCTGGTAATGGGGTAGGTTCTGCCGCTCAGCACTCACAATCTCTAGAGTCTTGGTTCACTCACATTCCTGGACTTAAAGTTGTAGCACCAGGTACGCCTGCGGACATGAAAGGACTGCTCAAGTCTTCTATCCGTGATAACAACCCTGTTATCATTCTTGAGTACAAGTCAGAATTTAACCAAAAAGGGGAAGTTCCAGTTGATCCAGACTACACAATTCCACTTGGTGTCGGGGAAATCAAACGTGAAGGTACAGATGTAACAGTTGTTACTTACGGAAAAATGCTTCGCCGTGTGGTTCAAGCTGCTGAAGAATTGGCAGAAGAAGGAATTTCAGTTGAAATTGTTGACCCACGTACCCTTGTTCCGCTTGATAAGGAGATCATCATAAACTCAGTTAAGAAGACTGGTAAAGTTGTTCTGGTCAATGATGCCCACAAGACAAGTGGCTATATCGGTGAAATTTCAGCTATTATTTCAGAATCAGAAGCATTTGACTATCTAGATGCACCAATCCGCCGCTGTGCAGGAGAAGATGTGCCGATGCCTTATGCACAAAACCTAGAAAATGCAATGATTCCAACCGTTGAAAGCATCAAAAATGCAATCCGTAAAACATATAACAAAGAATAGAATTACATAAATTAAATTATGTAATGTTTTAGAGGTTTTAACTTTAGTAACTTGAGATATGTTTTGTATTCAAATGATTTGAAGAGTTGCGACATGAGTGAGTCGAATCGATAATATTCGACGAATGAATTAGTAAGTCTACAAGGTTGACCGCCAAATAGCGGCAACCGTAGTAACTTGAGACGCGTTTCGTGTTCAAGTTACTTGTAGAGTTGAGCACGGGCTAAAAGCTCGGAAAAAGATTAATCTCCTTAACTTCATCGAGGTCTACGTTGATTTCCTATTTTTCGGTCGCTTTTAAACGCCCTTTGCATCATGTAATTGAATTCGGACGGAGGTCTGCGAAAAAAAGATAGATTTCCTTGTGTTCATCGAACACATCGTCAATCTCCTATTTTTTCATTGCCCTCTTCGTCCTTAACATCTTAGTATAGAATTGGAGAGGTCATGGCTGATGACAAGCTAAGAGCGACTCCTGCGGCTAGAAAGTTAGCGGATGATTTAGGGATCAACCTCTACGACGTTTCTGGCTCAGGTGCAAACGGTCGTGTCCACAAAGAAGACGTGGAAACTTATAAAGACACAAACGTGGTTCGCATTTCGCCACTTGCAAAACGAATTGCCCTCAAACATAACATTGCTTGGCAGGAAATCCAAGGAACTGGTCATCGTGGTAAAATCATGAAGAAGGATGTTTTGGTCTTGCTTCCTGAAAATATCGAAAACAATACCATCAAGTCTCCTGCTCAGATTGAAAAAGTGGAAGAAGTTCCTGATAACGTAACACCATACGGTGAAATTGAACGTATTCCAATGACAGCAATGCGTAAAGTTATTGCCCAACGTATGGTTGAATCTTACCTAACTGCGCCAACCTTCACCCTCAACTATGAAGTTGATATGACTGAAATGTTGGCTCTGCGTAAGAAGGTTCTTGAGCCAATCATGGAATCAACTGGGAAGAAGACTACTGTAACAGATCTTCTTTCACTTGCAGTTGTTAAGACTCTTATGAAACACCCCTACATCAACGCTTCATTGACAGAAGATGGAAAGACCATTATCACTCACAACTATGTCAATCTTGCCATGGCAGTTGGGATGGATAATGGATTGATGACACCTGTTGTTTACAATGCTGAGAAGATGAGTCTTTCAGAACTGGTTGTAGCCTTTAAAGATGTGATTGGCCGTACCTTGGATGGTAAATTGGCTCCAAGCGAACTGCAAAACTCAACCTTCACAATCAGTAATTTGGGAATGTTTGGTGTTCAGTCCTTTGGTCCTATCATCAACCAACCAAACTCAGCTATCCTTGGTGTGAGCTCGACAATCGAGAAGCCAGTTGTCGTCAATGGTGAAATTGTGATTCGCCCAATCATGAGTCTTGGTTTAACAATTGACCACCGTGTCGTAGATGGTATGGCTGGTGCTAAGTTTATGAAGGACTTGAAAGAATTGATTGAAAATCCAATCACAATGTTGATTTAAGAGCATTCATTTTTAAGATATAGATAAAGGAAGGAAGACATGGCCTTAGAAGTAATTATGCCAAAAGCCGGCGTGGATATGACAGAAGGACAAATCGTCCAATGGAATAAAAAAGTCGGAGAATTTGTAAAAGAAGGAGAAATCCTTTTGGAAATCATGACTGACAAAGTCAGCATGGAATTGGAAGCCGAAGAAGACGGTTATTTGATCGCTATCCTAAAAGGTGACGGCGAGACTGTTCCTGTTACTGAAGTTATCGGTTACCTTGGTGAAGAAGGGGAAAACATCCCAACAGCTGGAGCAGCTGCACCAGAAGCTAGCCCAGCACCTGCAGCAAGTGCTTCGAACGATGATGGTAAGAGTGATGATGCTTATGATATCGTTGTTATTGGTGGTGGACCTGCTGGTTATGTTTCTGCCATTAAAGCAGCTCAATTAGGTGGTAAGGTTGCTCTTGTTGAAAAATCTGAACTTGGTGGAACTTGCTTGAACCGTGGATGTATCCCAACCAAGACTTACCTTCACAACGCTGAAATTATCGAAAATATCGGTCATGCAGCAAATCGTGGTATCGTGATTGAAAACCCTAACTTCACAGTTGATATGGAGAAACTTTTAGAAACTAAATCTAAAGTTGTCAACACCCTTGTAGGTGGGGTTGCAGGACTTCTTCGTAGCTACGGTGTTGATGTTCATAAGGGTATCGGTACTATCACTAAAGATAAGAATGTCTTGGTAAACGGTTCTGAATTGCTTGAAACTAAGAAGATCATCCTTGCTGGTGGTTCAAAAGTAAGCAAAATCAATGTTCCTGGTATGGAATCATCTCTTGTGATGACTAGTGATGACATCCTTGAAATGAACGAAGTTCCAGAAAGCCTCGTTATCATCGGTGGTGGGGTTGTCGGTATCGAACTCGGTCAAGCATTCATGACCTTCGGTTCAAAAGTTACTGTTATCGAAATGATGGATCGCATTGTTCCAGCGATGGATGCGGAAGTATCTAAAAACCTTCGCTTGATTCTTGAACGCAAAGGTATGACGATCTTGACAGGTACTAAACTTCAAGAAATTATTGAAGAAGATGGCAAACTCCGTATCAAAGTTGAAGGAAAAGATGATATCATCGCTAGCAAAGCTCTCCTTTCAATTGGTCGTGTGCCAGACCTTGAAGGAATTGGCGAAGTTGAGTTTGAATTGGATCGTGGACGTATCAAGGTTAACGAGTACATGGAAACTTCTGTTCCTGGTATTTATGCACCAGGCGATATCAACGGTACTAAGATGTTGGCTCACGCTGCCTTCCGTATGGGTGAAGTTGCTGCTGAAAATGCCCTTAAAGGAAACCACGCTGTTGCCAAATTGAACTTGACTCCTGCAGCTATTTACACACTTCCAGAAGTAGCAGCAGTTGGTTTGACTGAAGAACAAGCTCGTGAAAAATATGATGTCCAAATCGGTAAATTCAACTTTGCTGCTAACGGTCGTGCCATTGCATCTGATGCTGCTCAAGGTTTCGTTAAAGTTATCGCAGATAAGAAATACGGTGAAATCCTTGGTGTTCATATCATCGGACCTGCAGCTGCAGAATTGATCAATGAAGCATCGAGCATTATTGAAATGGAAATCACTGTAGAAGAAATGCTTAAGACAATCCACGGACACCCAACATACTCTGAAGTAATGTACGAAGCATTTGCTGATGTTCTTGGAATGGCTATCCATTCACCTAAGAAAAAATAAAAATTGATAGACTAGACTGGAATTTATTCCAGTCTCTATCGTATAAAGGGATATCATGAAATATATTATCAATCATTCAAACGACACTGCTTTTAATATCGCCTTGGAAGAATATGCCTTTAAACACCTTTTGGATGAGGATCAAATCTTCCTACTTTGGATCAACAAGCCATCTATCATTGTTGGTCGTCACCAAAATACCATCGAAGAAATCAACCGTGATTATGTTCGAGAAAATGGTATTGAGGTGGTCCGCCGTATCAGTGGTGGTGGAGCTGTTTACCACGATTTAAATAACCTCAACTACACGATCATCTCCAAAGAAGATGAAAATAAGGCATTTGACTTCAAGAGCTTCTCAACTCCAGTTATCAATACTTTGGCTCAACTTGGGGTTAAAGCTGAGTTCACAGGCCGTAATGACTTAGAGATTGATGGAAAGAAATTCTGTGGCAATGCTCAAGCCTATATCAACGGTCGTATCATGCACCACGGTTGCTTGCTCTTTGACGTTGATTTGTCAGTCCTTGCTAACGCCCTCAAGGTTTCAAAGGACAAATTTGAGTCAAAAGGTGTGAAATCCGTCCGTGCTCGTGTAACCAATATTGTCAATGAATTGCCAGAAAAAATCACGGTTGAAGAATTCCGTGATTTACTCTTGGAATACATGAAAAAAGAGTACCCAGAGATGACTGAATACGTTTTTTCTGAGGAACAATTGGATGAAATCAATCGCATCAAGGATACTAAGTTTGGTACTTGGGACTGGAACTACGGTAAATCACCTGAATTTAACGTCCGTCGTGGAACAAAATTCACTAGTGGTAAGGTTGAAGTTTTTGCTAATGTCGTCGAATCAAAAATCCAAGACATCAAGATTTATGGTGACTTCTTTGGTATCGAGGACGTTGTAGCTGTAGAAGATGTCCTTCGTGGAGTGAAATACGAACGCGAAGACGTCCTTAAAGCCCTAGAAACTATTGATATCACACGCTACTTTGCTGGTATTAGCCGCGAAGAAATCGCTGAAGCGGTAGTAGAGTAAAGAAAAGCTATTTGTTAGTCATTGTGGGTTGCAGAAAAGATATTATCTGGATAGGACAAGTCTTAAAACCTGCTGAACGAGAATCAAAAAGAACTCACTTCCAGTGCTTAATAAAAAAACTCGGAAGTTTGTTCTGAGTCAACTAAATACGACTATTTGCAATTGAATATAGAGATGAGAAGGTCAGTAGTAGATTGTCTGCAAGGTGACACAGACATGAGTTGTTTTTGATTTCCGCATAGTATTAACACCCCAAAAGACTATTATCTCTTATAGTTGAACGATACCTCAAAAGTTAGATAGAGAAAATCTAATTTTTGGGGTATTTTGCAGTTCTTAATTTAGGCTTTTTTAGTATCAAAAGATGTTTCATAAAATATGGACTCAACCTTTCAACTTAATCCTATTTATTACTTACTATCTCCAATAAAAGTGAAAAGGATGGAAAAAAGGTTGCATTTATGATATAATTTATTTTAAAGACCTTATTAGAAATCTTGAAAGAGTATTAAAAACTTAGAATGAGAAAAATTGTTATCAATGGTGGATTACCACTACAAGGTGAAATCACTATTAGTGGTGCTAAAAATAGCGTTGTGGCCTTAATTCCAGCTATTATATTGGCTGATGATGTGGTGACTTTGGATTGCGTTCCAGATATTTCGGATGTAGCAAGTCTTGTCGAAATTATGGAATTGATGGGAGCTACTGTTAAGCGTTATGACGATGTCTTGGAGATTGATCCAAGAGGTGTTCAAAATATTCCAATGCCTTATGGTAAAATTAACAGTCTTCGTGCATCTTACTATTTTTATGGGAGCCTCTTAGGCCGTTTTGGTGAAGCGACAGTTGGTCTACCGGGAGGATGCGATCTAGGTCCTCGTCCGATCGACTTACACCTTAAGGCATTTGAAGCCATGGGTGCCACTGTTAGCTACGAGGGAGATAACATGAAGTTATCTGCTAAAGATACAGGACTTCATGGTGCAAGTATTTACATGGACACGGTTAGTGTAGGGGCAACGATCAATACGATGATTGCTGCGGTTAAAGCGAATGGTCGTACTATTATTGAAAATGCAGCCCGTGAACCTGAAATTATTGATGTAGCTACCCTCTTGAATAATATGGGAGCCCATATCCGCGGTGCAGGAACTAATATCATCATTATTGATGGTGTTGAAAGATTACATGGAACCCGTCATCAGGTGATTCCAGACCGTATCGAAGCTGGAACATATATTTCTTTAGCTGCTGCAGTCGGCAAGGGGATTCGTATAAATAATGTTCTTTACGAACACCTAGAAGGATTTATTGCTAAGCTGGAAGAAATGGGAGTGAGAATGACTGTATCTGAAGACAGCATTTTTGTCGAAGAGCAGTCTAATTTGAAAGCAATCAATATTAAGACAGCTCCTTACCCAGGCTTTGCAACTGATTTGCAACAACCGATTACTCCACTTTTACTAAGAGCGAATGGTCGTGGTACAATTGTCGATACGATTTACGAAAAACGTGTAAATCATGTTTTTGAACTAGCAAAGATGGATGCGGACATTTCGACAACAAATGGTCATATTTTGTACACAGGTGGACGTGATTTGCGTGGGGCCAGTGTTAAAGCGACTGACCTACGAGCTGGGGCTGCACTAGTCATTGCTGGGCTTATGGCTGAAGGTAAAACTGAAATTACCAATATCGAGTTTATCTTACGTGGTTATTCTGATATTATTGAAAAATTACGTAATCTAGGAGCGGATATTACACTTGTTGAGGATTAAACCGTAGAGGTGTTTATGAATATTTGGACCAAATTAGCAATGTTTTCTTTTTTTGAAACGGATCGCTTGTATTTGCGTCCTTTCTTTTTTAGTGATAGTCAAGACTTCCATGAGATAGCCTCAAATCCTGAAAATCTTCAATTTATTTTCCCAACTCAGGCAAGTCTGGAAGAAAGTCAATATGCATTAGCAAATTACTTTATGAAGTCCCCTTTGGGAGTGTGGGCAATTTGTGACCAGAAAACTGAAAAAATGATTGGTTCTGTTAAGTTTGAAAAGTTAGATGAAATTAAAAAAGAAGCAGAACTTGGCTATTTTTTGAGAAAAGATGCTTGGTCTCAAGGATTTATGACAGAGGTTGTTAGAAAAATTTGTCAACTTTCTTTTGAGGAATTTGGTTTAAAACAATTGTCCATTATTACCCACCTTGAAAATGAAGCTAGCCAAAGAGTTGCTCTTAAGTCTGGATTTCGTTTGTTCCGTCAGTTTAAGGGAAGTGATCGCTACACAAGAAAAATGCGGGATTATCTTGAATTTCGGTATGTAAAAGGAGAATTCAATGAGTAAGCATCAGGAAATTCTAAGCTATTTGGAGGAATTACCAGTAGGTAAAAGGGTCAGTGTTCGTAGCATTTCCAACCATCTGGGAGTCAGTGATGGAACGGCCTATCGTGCTATCAAAGAAGCTGAAAATCGTGGAATTGTGGAGACCCGCCCAAGAAGTGGTACTATCCGTGTTAAATCCCAGAAAGTTGCGATTGAAAGATTAACTTTTGCTGAAATTGCAGAAGTGACTTCTTCTGAGGTTTTGGCTGGGCAAGAAGGTTTAGAGAGAGAATTTAGTAAGTTTTCAATTGGTGCCATGACTGAACAAAATATCTTGTCTTACCTTCACGATGGGGGACTCTTGATTGTCGGAGACCGTACCCGTATCCAACTGTTAGCACTTGAAAATGAAAATGCTGTTCTTGTGACAGGAGGATTTCATGTTCATGATGATGTGCTTAAACTGGCCAATCAAAAAGGAATTCCTGTTCTGAGAAGCAAGCATGATACTTTCACTGTCGCGACCATGATTAATAAAGCCTTGTCAAATGTTCAAATCAAGACTGATATTCTGACAGTTGAGAAACTTTATCGTCCGAGTCATGAGTATGGTTTTCTGAGAGAGACCGACACCGTTAAAGATTATTTGGATTTGGTTCGTAAGAATCGTAGCAGTCGTTTCCCTGTTATCAATCAACATCAGGTCGTTGTTGGGGTTGTTACTATGAGAGATGCGGGTGATAAGTCACCAAGTACCACAATTGATAAGGTCATGTCTCGTAGTCTATTTTTAGTTGGATTATCGACAAATATTGCCAATGTGAGTCAACGGATGATTGCTGAAGACTTTGAAATGGTACCGGTTGTCCGGAATAATCAAACCTTGCTTGGAGTTGTGACACGGCGAGATGTCATGGAGAAGATGAGTCGTTCTCAAGTTTCGGCTCTACCAACTTTTTCTGAGCAGATTGGTCAAAAACTCGCTTATCACCATGATGAAGTAGTGATTACAGTGGAACCCTTTATGCTTGAGAAAAACGGTGTTTTAGCTAACGGTGTATTGGCAGAGATACTGACTCATATGACCCAAGATTTAGTTGTGAATAGTGGTCGCAATCTCATCATCAAGCAAATGCTGATCTACTTTTTGCAGGCTGTTCAGATAGATGATATACTGCGCATTCAAGCACGCATTATCCACCATACTAGACGATCAGCTATTATTGATTACGATATTTATCATGGTCATCAGATTGTTTCAAAGGCAAATGTGACTGTTAAAATTAATTAGAAACTAGGAGAAAAAATGATAACATTAAAATCAGCTCGTGAAATCGAAGCTATGGACAAGGCCGGTGATTTTTTAGCAAGTATCCATATTGGCTTGCGTGATTTGATTAAGCCAGGCGTAGATATGTGGGAAGTTGAAGAGTATGTCCGACGTCGTTGCAAGGAAGAAAATTTCCTTCCACTTCAGATTGGGGTTGACGGTGCCATGATGGACTATCCTTATGCTACCTGCTGCTCTCTTAACGATGAAGTAGCTCATGCCTTCCCTCGTCACTATATTTTGAAAGATGGTGATTTGCTCAAAGTTGATATGGTTTTGGGAGGTCCTATTGCTAAATCTGACCTGAATGTCTCAAAATTAAACTTCAACAATGTTGAGCAAATGAAGAAATACACTCAGAGCTATTCTGGTGGTCTTGCAGACTCATGTTGGGCTTATGCTGTAGGTACACCGTCCGAAGAAGTGAAAAACTTGATGGATGTAACCAAAGAAGCTATGTACAAGGGGATTGAGCAAGCTGTTGTTGGGAACCGTATCGGGGATATCGGTGCGGCTATTCAAGAATACGCTGAAAGCCGTGGTTACGGTGTAGTGCGTGATTTGGTTGGTCATGGTGTTGGCCCAACTATGCACGAAGAACCAATGGTTCCTAACTATGGTATTGCTGGTCGTGGACTCCGTCTTCGTGAAGGAATGGTCTTAACCATTGAACCGATGATTAATACAGGCGATTGGGAAATTGATACAGATATGAAGACTGGTTGGGCGCATAAGACCATTGACGGTGGCCTATCTTGTCAATATGAACACCAATTTGTCATTACTAAGGATGGTCCGGTAATCTTGACTAGCCAAGGTGAAGAAGGGACTTATTAAAATAAGTAAAAGTAGATTGAAGAAAAAGTGGCTCTTTGGACAATTTTCTTCAATTTTTTCTTTTATCTATAGTGAAATGAAAAAACCGAACAATTTGATTGAGAAATTCAAATCAATTTCTAACAATGTTTTAGAAAACATAGTGTACTATTAAAGAGTTTATTCCATATAATATAATGATAAAAACAGTTAACCGTAGCAAACTTGATACAAATTTTAATATTTATAGTACAATAGGTTTAAATTCTTAAGAAAGTTGGTTCTTTATTGGAAACGCTAGTATTTTCAATCTCCGTTTTTTTAGCAGGGGTCTTGTCCTTCTTTTCTCCCTGTATTTTTCCTCTTCTGCCAGTTTATGCTGGAATTTTATTGGATGATCAGGAAAGTGCAAAAAGCTTCTCCTTATTTGGAAGAAAAGTTGCCTGGTCAGGTTTGATTCGAACACTTTGCTTTATCGCAGGTATTTCACTCATTTTCTTTATTCTAGGATTTGGTGCTGGTTACTTTGGTAATATTCTCTATGCCAATTGGTTTCGCTATACCATGGGTACGATTATCATTATTTTGGGCCTTCACCAGATGGAAATTTTTCATTTTAAAAAATTAGAGGTTCAAAAAAGCTTTACTTTTAAGAAATCGGAAGCCAATCGTTATTGGTCAGCCTTTTTACTCGGTATTACCTTTAGCTTCGGTTGGACGCCTTGTATCGGTCCAGTTTTAAGTTCTGTTTTAGCGCTTGCGGCTTCTGGAGGCAATGGGGCTTGGCAAGGAGCTATTTATACCTTGATTTACACTCTGGGGATGGCCATTCCTTTCTTGGTCTTGGCTCTAGCTTCAGGTGTAGTAATGCCTTATTTTAGTAAAATCAAGCGTCATATGATGCTACTGAAGAAAATTGGTGGTTTCCTCATTATTTTAATGGGAATTTTGTTACTATTAGGACAAGTAAATGTTCTAGCTGGAATTTTTGAATAAAGGAGAAAAAGATGAAAAAAGTAATGTTTGCTGGCTTAAGCCTCTTGTCATTAGTTGTATTGATGGCCTGTGGTGAGGAAGAAACTAAAAAGACTCAAGTAGCACAACAGCCAAAACAACAAACGACTGTACAACAAATTGCTGTTGGAAAAGATGCTCCAGATTTTACCTTGCAATCTATGGACGGTAAAGAAGTTAAGTTATCTGATTATAAGGGTAAAAAAGTCTATTTGAAGTTTTGGGCTTCCTGGTGTGGTCCATGTAAGAAAAGTATGCCAGAGTTGATGGAACTAGCGGCGAAACCAGATCGTGATTTCGAAATTCTTAGTGTCATTGCACCAGGAATTCAAGGTGAAAAAACCGTTGAGCAATTCCCACAATGGTTCCAAGATCAAGGTTATAAGGATATCCCAGTTCTTTATGACACAAAAGCAACCACATTCCAAGCTTATCAAATCCGAAGCATTCCTACAGAATACCTGATTGACAGTCAAGGAAAGATTGGAAAGATTCAATTTGGTGTTATCAGTAATGCGGATGCAGAAGCAGCATTTAAAGAAATGAACTAGAATAGATAAAGAGAATCTGATTATAAATTTCATGGTATAATAGATGGTAACCGTAACGTTGCCGTCTTTTTTGTCGGCCAATAGAAAGAGAAGAGAATGTTAAAGAAAAATGATATTGTAGAAGTTGAAATTGTTGACTTGACCCATGAAGGTGCAGGAGTTGCCAAGGTGGATGGTTTGGTGTTTTTTGTAGAGAATGCTTTACCGAGTGAAAAAATCCTCATGCGTGTCCTCAAGGTCAATAAAAAGATTGGTTTCGGAAAAGTTGAAAAATACCTTACTTACTCTCCGCATCGTAACCAAGACCTTGACCTAGCTTATCTACGATCAGGTATCGCTGACTTGGGGCATCTTGCTTATCCAGAGCAGCTCAAGTTTAAAACCAAGCAAGTCAAAGACAGTCTATACAAGATTGCTGGGATTGCTGATGTAGAGGTTGCTGAAACTTTGGGTATGAAAAATCCAGTTAAGTACCGCAACAAGGCCCAGGTCCCTGTTCGTCGAGTAAATGGTATCTTGGAAACTGGATTTTTCCGTAAGAATTCCCATGACCTCATGCCTCTAGAAGATTTCTTTATCCAAGATCCTGTGATTGATGAGGTAGTAGTAGGTCTACGTGACTTGCTCCGCCGTTATAATTTGAAACCTTATGATGAAAAGGAACAAGCTGGCTTGATTCGAAACCTTGTGGTGCGCCGCGGACACTATTCAGGCCAAATTATGGTTATTTTGGTAACAACTCGACCTAAAGTTTTCCGTGTTGACCAATTGATTGAACAATTAATCAAGCAATTCCCAGAGATTGTGTCTGTTATGCAAAATATCAATGACCAGAACACCAATGCTATTTTTGGTAAGGAATGGCGGACCCTTTATGGACAAGACTTTATCACTGACCAGATGTTGGGAAATGACTACCAAATCGCTGGACCTGCTTTTTACCAAGTCAATACTGAAATGGCAGAGAAACTTTATCAGACAGCCATTGACTTTGCGGAGTTAAGAGAAGATGATGTGGTCATCGATGCCTATTCTGGTATCGGGACGATTGGCCTCTCTGTTGCGAAACACGTCAAAGAAGTTTATGGTGTTGAAGTGATTCCAGAAGCAGTTGAGAATAGCAAGAAGAATGCCCAACTCAACAATATCTCAAACGCCCACTATGTCTGTGACACAGCTGAAAACGCCATGAAGACTTGGCTTAAAGAAGGAATTCAACCAACCGTTATCCTAGTGGATCCACCAAGAAAAGGACTCACCGAGAGTTTTATCAAAGCTAGTAGCCAAACAGGAGCAGACCGCATTGCCTATATCTCATGCAATGTCGCTACTATGGCGCGTGATATCAAACTCTACCGAGAATTGGGATATGAGTTGAAGAAAGTACAGCCAGTGGACTTATTTCCTCAAACGCACCACGTTGAGGCTGTATCACTACTTGTACGAGCTGAGGCATCAACGAAGTTATGGGATAGGACTCGTAGAATGAGGAGGGGAACCGACGAAATGATACGGTAAGTCTGGACCGCTGAGTGTGTGATTGTGAGCTTGAATCCTAAGTATGAACACAGGCAAATAGTAAGGTACTCTTTGAGTGAAAAAGTAAATTGTTTTTGGTGGAGCTAAAATATTGATAGAGAACAGACCAGAGTTTGATAAAATCACATCCTTTGATGAGTTTAATAAATACTATTGGTATCGTGATGAACTTTCACAACTATGTAAATCATTAGGATTAGAATATAGAGGTACCAAACAAGAACTCAATCATATTATTGAGCAGTACTTTAAGGGGAATTTGATTAAAAAATCATCAACAAAAAGAAATAAGAAACGAGTGGCAGCTATTGCCTTAGATACGCCCTTACTTGAATGTGGATTCTCCTTTAATGCAGACTTTAGAGAATATTTCTCAACTTTAACAGATGTTTCGCCATTTAAATTTACTGCTGATATGGCTACAGCTTGGAGAAAAGTAAAAAGAGAAAATGATTTGAGTTTTACAATCCAAGATATGCTAAAAGTCTATTATGGAAATTCAGATTATGCTAAGTATGATCATTCGGTTTGTCAATGGAACCAATTTTTAAAGGATTTCTGTGCAGACGAAAATAGTCGTAACTACTCCAATAAATTAAAAGTAGCTTCAACTCTTTGGAAAGAAGTTAGAAATTCAAGTAATGAAAAAAGTTATTCAAAGAATCTTTTGACTGAATATGCTGATAAAATAAAAGAGTATGATAAGTAGAAACTCCATCTCACTTGGTGGCGACAGTGATACTCTCGCAGCAATTACTGGCAGCATAGCAGAGGCAGCTTATGGTATTCCTGATTGGATTAAGGATAAGACCTACTCTTACTTGGATGAACACTTAAAGGATGTAGTTATGCGATGGGAAAATAAAAGTCTATTAATCTCCAGTACGTCAGATTTCTCTTTTCTGTATTTTCATTGTATAATAGGGGTATATTTAATTTCATATAATGAAATATAAAGATTTCTAACGAATATTAAGGAGAAAATTAATGAAAAAAGCAATGGTAATTATCAACCCTACTTCTGGTGGGGAAAAGGCTTTGGATTACAAAGAAAAGCTGGAGAATAAAGTCAAAGAATACTTTGATCGCGTGGAAACCAAAATTACCGAAAAGGCGCTGGATGCAACAAATTTTGCTGAAGAAGCGTCTCGTGAGCAGTACGATGCAGTGGTTGTTTTTGGTGGAGATGGGACTGTTAATGAAGTCATTTCGGGTATTGCTGAGAGAGACTACATTCCTAAGTTAGGGATTATCCCAGGTGGGACGGGTAACCTCATTACAAAACTGTTGGAAATCAATCAAGACATTGATGGCGCAATTGATGAACTGGATTTTGATTTAACAAATAAGATTGATATCGGAAAAGCGAATGACAATTATTTTGGTTATATTTTTAGTATCGGTTCTCTGCCTGAGGCGATTCACAATGTGGAGATTGAGGACAAGACAAAATTCGGTATTTTAGCCTATGCTGTAAATACCATGAAGTCTGTCATGACGGATCAGGTATTTAACATTAAAGTTGAAACAGAAAATGGAAATTATGTTGGTGAGGCTAGCCATGTTTTGGTTCTCTTGACAAATTACTTCGCTGATAAGAAAATCTTTGAAGAAAACAAGGACGGCTATGCCAACATTTTGATTTTAAAAGATGCGTCTCTGTTCTCCAAATTATCCGTCATTCCTGATTTACTAAAAGGAGATGTTGTCGCAAATAATAATATCGAGTATATCAAAGCGCGTAATATTAAGATTTCTTCAGATAGTGAATTGGAGTCAGATGTTGATGGTGATAAATCGGATAACCTACCTGTAGAAATCAAAGTTTTAGCTCAGCGAGTTGAAGTATTTTCAAAACCGAAAGAGTAGAAGGTAAAAATTAGTTTATTATTCACCACGAAATTAAGTTCTATATCAACGATTGGAGGAGGAATGAATTCTCTATTTGATGAATTTCGAACAATTTGTTCTCATTTAAACCAAGTCGGAATCACTCCGACGCTCATGGGGTCTTTGGGGTTTGAATACCGATCAAATGAAGAATGGGGGCCGTCTGACATTGACATTCATGTGCCTGGTGATCCTAGAGGCTGGGAAGCACCCGATCATCTCAGAATTTATGAGTGGGACAAGATAATGAAAGTGATGAAACACTTAGGCTACGCCTTAATAGATATTCATGAGCATGAATTCCAAAAAGATGGTCTGAGTGTTGAATTCGGAAGTATCGATTCTTTACCTGATTTTGCAGGAGTTTCGGAATCGGATATAGAGCTGATTCATCTCGAAAACATCACTTTTCGCGTTCCAAGTTTGGAACAGTTTTTAAGTATTTACAAGGCTTCTTCCCAAGATTCTTATCGAAATGAGCACAATAACAATAAGGATTTTAAAAAGATAGAGTGGCTGGAAAGACAGTTGTAAATCATCATTTGAAAAGTAGCTAGTTGTAAGACTGGCTGCTTTTTTATTTATAGAACCAAACCACTAGAATCTACGGACATTCCTTGCAAATAGTTTACAAAAATAGTATACTGGGTTTATTAATTTTGAAAACGTTTGCGTAAAAATAGATTGAAAATTTAGGAGACAAATTGATGGAATTAAGTGCTATTTACCATAGGCCTGAGTCGGAGTTCGCCTATCTTTATAAGGATAAGAAGCTTCATATTCGGATTCGAACTAAGAAAGGGGACATTGAAAGTATCAACTTGCATTATGGTGACCCTTTTATCTTTATGGAGGAGTTTTATCAAGATACAAAGAAAATGGCTAAGATAACTTCTGATTCCTTATTTGACCATTGGCAGGTTGAAGTGTCCGTCGACTTTGCACGTATCCAGTATCTCTTTGAACTTAAGGATACAGAAGGCCAAAGTATTTTGTATAGCGATAAAGGGTGTGTGGAAAATTCTCTAGAAAATCTTCATGCTATTGGGAATGGATTTAAGTTGCCCTATCTTCATGAGATTGATGCATGCCAGGTTCCTGACTGGGTTTCAAATACGGTATGGTATCAGATATTTCCTGAGAGATTTGCCAATGGAAATGCTCTATTAAACCCAGAAGGGACTTTAGACTGGGATTCATCTATCACACCTCAGAGTGATGATTTCTTTGGTGGTGATTTACAGGGGATTATTGACCATCTGGATTATTTGCAAGACTTGGGTATTACTGGACTTTATCTTTGTCCTATCTTTGAATCCACGAGCAATCATAAGTACAATACGACGGATTATTTTGAAATTGATTGTCATTTTGGAGACAAGGAAAACTTTTGGGAGCTGGTCGAGCAAACTCATCAGCGTGGCATGAAAGTCATGCTGGATGCTGTATTTAACCATATTGGTTCGCAATCGCCTCAATGGCAAGATGTTGTCAAAAATGGTGAACAGTCTGCTTATAAGGATTGGTTCCATATTCAACAATTCCCAGTGACTACTGAAAAGATAGCTAATAAGAGGGAACTACCTTATCACGCTTTTGGTTTCGAGGACTATATGCCTAAGCTAAATACAGCTAATCCAGAGGTCAAGGATTATCTTTTAAAGGTTGCGACTTATTGGATTGAAGAGTTTGATATCGATGCTTGGCGTTTGGATGTGGCTAATGAGATTGACCATCAGTTTTGGAGGGATTTTCGCAAGACAGTTCTAGCTAAAAAGCCTGATCTTTATATTTTAGGAGAAGTCTGGCATACGTCTCAGCCTTGGCTAAATGGAGATGAGTTCCACGCGGTCATGAATTATCCTTTATCTGATAGCATCAAGGACTATTTCTTACGTGGTATTAAGAAGACGGACCAGTTCATCGATGAAATCAATAGTCAATCTATGTATTACAAGCAGCAGATTTCAGAGGTTATGTTTAATCTCTTGGATTCGCATGATACAGAACGAATCTTGTGGACGGCAAATGAAGACGTTCAACTGGTTAAATCAGCCCTATCCTTTCTCTTTTTACAAAAAGGAACACCCTGTATCTATTACGGAACCGAGCTAGCTTTGACTGGCGGTCCAGACCCAGATTGTCGTCGTTGTATGCCTTGGGAAGGCATATCAAGTGATAATGATATGCTGAATTTCATGAAGAAGCTAATTAATATTAGAAAACAAGCGTCAGCAACCATTCAGCATGGCAGGTATAGACTAAAAGAAATCAAAGCTGATGTATTAGCCATAGAATGGAGTTACGATAACCAAATCCTCAAAGCCATTTTCAACCAGTCCAAAGAAGATTACCTTTTAGAGAAGGAAACCGTAGCACTAGCAAGCAATTGCCGAGAATTGGAAAATCAGCTTGTCATCTCTCCAAAAGGTTTTGTGATTTTTCATTAAAGAGCAATTATGAGCGACAGGAAAATTGTAGTATAGAGAGCATTTTACAAACAGACTATTTGTCGTCTTGCTACAAATGATATATAATTTAACTTAAAGAAAATAGGAGGACTAATCGAATGGAATTAAAAGATTTTACAGAAAAAGAACAGGAAATGATTAAGAAGGGACTGACGACGTCTAAGATTAGTGACAAGGAAACTGCTGAGAAGATTCTTGCACTAGTACCACAAGACTTGATTAAGCGAATCCCGTTTTTTGTCAGAAAGCATGCTACGACACGTACTATTAAACGCATTTCAATTGAACACCCTGAACTCTACGCTGCAGCCCAAACAAGTGGTGAAATTCCAGAAAAAGAACGCGAAGAATTGCGCCAGATTATCACGACTATCCTTGAACAAAAGATGAATAAGCATAGTATTAAGTAGAGAATGAAAAAATATTTTATTGGCGGTTTGGGAAGCAATGTCTATCATAGCAAGGATTTTTTTCAAGAACTAAATTCGCAGATTTATTTTCTAAATCCATATGAAAAGCATCTTCGAGATGAAACAGAATTGAAATCATGGTTTAAAAAATCGATAGAAGAGGAAGAATCTATTTGTCTGATAGGCCATTCTCTTGGAGGAGATTTGGCGCGTTATCTTGCATCGGAATTTTATGAAGTGAAAAAACTAATTCTTTTGGATGGTGGATATCTAGATTTAGATAAGATTTTACCTTTAGATACAGAGTTAGAGGAAACTAAAAATTATATTGAATCTCAAGTCGTCTCAGACTTAAATCTTCTTATTTCTAAAGAAAAATCCGAATCAAAACATTGGTCAGAAAATATGGAGGAAGCTGTAAGACAGTCCTATCACTGGAATGCGAAGTATAATAGATATGAGTTGGCTATAAATTATGAAAATATAGAAGCGATACTCCGCCTACGGAGGAAAATACAAGCTTTTAAGAGAGAAGTGGGAAATACCTTGTTTATTAGTCCTCGCTATCCTAATGAAGCTATATGGAGAGAGGAAGCCCTAAAAGAATTGCCAGACTATTTTGATACTATTCTTCTAGAGAACTTTGGCCATGAGCTTTATACTGAAGCACCTAAAGAAATCGCTAGTCTAATTAATGAGTGGTTCTCTTATTCTCACTGGGCTATTGAATAAATTATCCTAATCAATATATAGTTGATTGGAATAAGATATGAACAAATTGATTAGGAATATCAAATTAATTTGGGCTCTTTGTCAACTGTAGTAGGTTGAAGAAAAGTTAAGATCTAGAAAGGACAAATTTCGTCCTTTCTTTTTTGATATTTGAGTCTTTGATATCGAGTGGTTTTGTGATAAAAAGTAATGATTACATATGATTTTTTCTATTAAACTTTTTCTACACAAAATAGACTCCATAATATCCATAGGGGATTTACCCACTACAAATATTATAGAGTCGCTTTTTCTATTCCGGGAGCTTGAAGGGCTATCATCGGACAAAATAGAGAAGGCATGATATAATATAGAGTAGATTTCTATGTAATTAAATAAGAACTGTTTGAACACCATTCATTTGAAAACTCTCTATGTTCAAACGATAGTAAAATAAAATAGGGTATCTAAACCCGTGCTACGAAAGGAAAAAAACTCAATGGCTACTATTCAATGGTTTCCTGGTCACATGTCTAAAGCGCGTCGACAGGTGCAGGAGAATTTAAAATTTGTTGATTTTGTGACGATTTTGGTGGATGCACGCTTACCTCTATCTAGTCAAAATCCTATGTTGACTAAGATTGTTGGTGACAAACCAAAACTCTTGATTTTAAACAAGGCGGACTTGGCCGACCCAGCAATGACCAAGGAATGGCGTCAGTATTTTGAATCACAAGGAATCCAGACGCTAGCTATCAACTCCAAAGAGCAAGTGACTGTAAAAGTTGTGACGGATGCAGCCAAGAAACTCATGGCTGATAAGATTGCTCGTCAAAAAGAACGTGGTATTAAGATTGAAACCTTGCGTACTATGATTATTGGAATTCCAAATGCTGGTAAATCAACTCTCATGAATCGTTTGGCTGGTAAGAAAATTGCCGTTGTCGGTAACAAACCAGGTGTAACAAAGGGTCAACAATGGCTCAAAACCAATAAAGACCTGGAAATCTTGGATACGCCAGGGATTCTTTGGCCTAAGTTTGAGGATGAAACTGTTGCGCTTAAGTTGGCCTTGACTGGAGCTATTAAAGACCAGTTGCTTCCTATGGATGAGGTAACTATTTTTAGTCTCAATTATTTCAAAGAACATTATCCAGAAAAGTTGGCTGAACGCTTCAAACAAATGAAAATTGAGGAAGAAGCGCCTGTGATTATTATGGACATGACCCGTGCCCTCGGTTTCCGTGATGACTATGACCGCTTTTACAGTCTCTTCGTGAAGGAAGTCCGTGATGGCAAACTCGGTAACTATACCTTAGATACATTGGAAGACCTAGATGGCGACGATTAAAGAAATCAAAGAACTCCTTGCAACGGTCACGGAGTTAGAAAGTCCTGTTTTTTTTAAACTCGAAAAGGATAGTCGCTCTGGAGTTCAAAAGGAAATCAGCAAGCGTAAAAAAGCCATTCAGGTAGAATTGGATGAGGATCTTCGTTTGGAAGCTATGCTTTCCTATGAAAAAGAACTTTATAAGCAAGGTTTGACCTTAATTGCTGGTGTTGATGAGGTTGGCCGTGGTCCTCTGGCTGGACCTGTAGTCGCTGCAGCCGTTATTTTACCTAAAAATTGTAAGATTAAAGGCCTCAACGACAGCAAGAAAATTCCTAAAAAGAAACATCTGGAGATTTTCCAAGCCGTTCAAAACCAAGCCTTGTCAATCGGAATTGGTATCATGGATAATAGTGTCATAGACCAAGTCAATATCTATGAAGCAACCAAACTGGCCATGAAGGAAGCAATTTCCCAGATCAGTCCGCAACCTGAGCATCTCTTGATTGATGCCATGAAACTAGAATTGCCCATTTCACAAACATCTATCATCAAAGGAGATGCCAACTCCCTCTCGATTGCAGCAGCTTCTATAGTAGCCAAGGTGACACGTGATGAATTGATGAGGGACTACGATCAGCAGTTCCCTGGCTATGATTTTACTGCTAATGCAGGATATGGAACTGCTAAACACCTAGAAGGCCTCACAAAACTAGGAGTTACCCCAATTCACCGAACCAGCTTTGAACCCGTTAAATCACTGGTTTCAGGAGAAAAAGAAAGATAAGTTAGAAGGAATGATTATGGAGGAACAGTCAGAAACACTCAGTTCCAAGAAAGAATTTGCCTTTGCCTCAAGCACCATCTTATCCCAAGTTGGACGAGGAATCATTGTCGGTCTTGTCGTTGGGATCATCGTTGGATCCTTTCGTTTCTTAATTGAAAAAGGCTTCCACCTGATACAAGGACTTTATCAAGATCAAGCGCACCTAGTGCGCAACCTTTTTATCATTGGTCTATTTTATTTAATAGTTTGTTGGCTCAGTGCGAAATTAACTCGGTCAGAAAAAGACATCAAAGGTTCAGGAATTCCTCAAGTCGAAGCCGAATTAAAGGGACTCATGACCCTCAACTGGTGGGGCGTACTTTGGAAAAAATATGTTCTAGGAATTTTGGCAATTGCCAGTGGACTCATGCTGGGGCGTGAGGGACCCAGTATTCAACTCGGAGCAGTTGGTGGAAAAGGTATTGCCAAGTGGCTCAAATCCAGTCCAGTAGAGGAACGTTCCCTGATTGCCAGTGGTGCTGCAGCAGGATTAGCCGCAGCCTTTAATGCTCCGATTGCAGGACTTCTCTTTGTGGTAGAAGAAGTCTATCACCATTTTTCACGCTTTTTCTGGGTCTCAACTCTAGCAGCCAGTCTCGTAGCAAACTTTGTCTCTTTGCTCATATTTGGCCTAACACCCGTACTGGATATGCCAGATAATATCCCACTCATGACTCTAGACCAGTATTGGATTTACCTCCTCATGGGAATTTTTCTGGGACTTTCTGGTTTTCTCTATGAAAAAGCTGTACTCAATGTCGGTCGAGTTTATGACTGGATAGGTCAAAAAATCCGTTTGGATAGAGCTTATTATCCAATTCTAGCTTTTATTCTCATCCTACCAGTCGGAATCTTCTTACCCCAAATCCTTGGTGGTGGAAATCAGCTGGTTCTTTCCTTAACTGAGCAAGATTTTAGTTTTCAAGTTCTATTAGCGTACTTTTTGATTCGCTTTGTTTGGAGCATGATTAGTTATGGAAGTGGCCTTCCAGGAGGAATTTTCCTACCAATTTTAGCGCTTGGTTCCTTGCTTGGTGCCTTAGTTGGTGTCATTTGTGTCAATCTTGGGCTTGTCAGTCAAGAGCAATTCCCTATATTTGTTATCCTAGGAATGAGTGGTTATTTTGGAGCAATATCCAAAGCTCCCTTAACTGCTATGATACTTGTGACTGAGATGGTAGGAGATATTCGTAACCTCATGCCACTTGGATTAGTCACCTTGGTCGCCTACATCATCATGGATCTACTCAAGGGTGCACCAGTCTATGAGGCTATGTTGGAAAAAATGTTGCCAGAAGAAGCGACAGATGAAGGAGAAGTCACCCTCATTGAAATTCCTGTATCAGACAAAATCGCTGGAAAACAAGTACACGAACTCAATTTGCCACACAACATCCTCATCACTACTCAAGTCCATAATGGCAAGAGCCAAACCGTTAACGGTTCAACTAGAATGTATCTCGGAGATATGATTCACCTAGTTATTCCAAAAAGTGAAATTGGGAAAGTCAAGGATTTGTTGTTGTAGGATTTTTTACATAATTTATGTTATGCAAAAATAAATTTCTTAATTAAATATATTAGAAAACCGATTCTCAGTAATGAGATCGGTTATTTTTTAATAACCCTTTTTTAATATACTATTCTTCCCAAATCATTGAAATTATAGCTTGAATTTGATATGATGGTCTTATGGATAAAAGTAGAGCAAAGCGTGAGAATCACGATAAGATAAGAATGAGTCTAATAGCCCTAGTAGCTATCTTCTCAGTAAGTATTTGTGTCCTTGGTTTAATGATTGGATACAAAATATACACAAAACAAAGTTTTGAACAAAAGATTGAATCGCTCAAAAAAGAGAAAGATGATCAATTGAGTGAGGGAAATCAGAAGGATCATTTTCGTAAGGGACAAGTAGAAGTAATTGCCTATTATCCTCTCCAAGGGGAGCAAGTGATTTCATCTGTAAAAGAAATCATGACACAGGATATTAAGGAAAATCTGGAAGACAAGGAAAATCTGGTTTTTTATTATACGGAGAAACAGGATTCGACTTTAAAAGGGATTGTCAACCGAAGTGTGATGAAACAAGTCTATGATTTAACTTCTTTAAAAGTTGAAGAGACTGAAAAAACTAGTCTAGCGAAAGTGCATTTGACAGAAGACGGTAAACCTTTTACCCTTGATCAACTATTTTCAGATGCTAGTAAGGCTAAAGAGCAACTGATAAAAGAACTGACTTCTTTTTTACAGGATAAGAAATTGGAGCAAGAAAAGGTCGATCAGATTGTTAAAGGTTTGTCTGACCAAGACTTGTCTGCATGGAATTTTGATTACAAGGATAGTCAGATTCTTATTTATCCGAGTCAGCCTATTGAAAATCTGGATGAGATTGCCTTGCCAGTATCAAGTTTCTTTGAGGTCATTCAGTCCTCTTATTTATTAGATAAGGATGCAGAGCTATATAAGGCTTATTATGAAAAGAAAAATCGTAAAGTAGTAGCCTTGACTTTTGATGATGGACCAAATCCTGCAACGACAAATCAAGCATTAGATACACTTTCTAAGTATGGTATCAAGGCAACTTTCTTTGTTTTAGGTAAGAATGTTTCTGGCAATGAAGAGATTTTGAAACGAATGAAAGCAGATGGGCATGTCATTGGGAACCATAGTTGGAGCCATCCAGTTCTTTCAAAACTTTCGCTTGATGAAGCTAAAAAACAAATTACTGATACTGAGGATGCGCTAACTAAGGTGCTGGGTTCTAGCTCTAAACTTATGCGTCCCCCTTATGGAGCTATTACAGACGACATTCGCAATAGCCTCGATTTGAGTTTTATTATGTGGGATGTGGATAGTCTGGACTGGAAGAGTAAAAATGAAGCAGCTATTTTGACAGAAATTCAGCGTGAAGTCAAGAATGGTTCTATTATTCTCATGCATGATATCCATGCTGAAACAGTGAATGCTCTGCCGAAGGTTATTGACTATTTGAAAGGGCAAGGTTATGACTTTGTTACCGTACCAGATTTGTTAGATTCTCGTCTTAAAGCTCACCAGCTCTATTACGACCGTGACCAATAATACACAAAATCTAAAGAGATAAGTTTTCTTTGAGAATTTGTTTCTTTGGATTTTCTTCTCATAGAAAGGAAAAATAATGAAATCTTACACTTTAAATAATGGCGTTCCAATTCCAGTTATAGGATTTGGAACCTGGAAAGCTGAAAATGGAGATATTGCCTATCAAGCTGTACTAGAGGCTTTAAAGGCAGGCTATCGCCATATCGATACGGCAGCTATTTATAAAAATGAAGAAAGCGTTGGTTGTGCCATTCAAGATAGTGGCGTTCCGCGTGAGGAAATTTTTGTAACTAGCAAACTCTGGAATACAAATCACAACTATGAGCAAGCTCGTCAGGCTTTTGAAGAGTCTTTAGAGAAGCTGGGCTTGGAATATTTGGATTTGTATTTGATTCATTGGCCGAACCCAAAACCTCTCAGAGAGAATGACCAATGGAAAAATCGAAATTCAGAAGTTTGGAGAGCTATGGAAGACCTCTATCAAGAAGGCAAAATCCGTGCTATTGGAGTTAGTAATTTCCTTCCCCATCATTTGGATGCCTTGCTTGAAACAGCAACTATATTTCCTGCGGTCAATCAAGTTCGTTTGGCTCCAGGTGTCTATCAAGAGGAAGTCGTAGATTATTGTCGAGAAAAAGGAATTTTATTGGAAGCTTGGGGACCTTTTGGTCAGGGAGAACTTTTTGATAGCAAGGAAGTGCAAGAAATCGCAACAAATCACGGAAAGTCTATTGCCCAGATAGCCTTGTCCTGGAGCTTGGCAGAAGGATTTTTACCGCTTCCGAAATCTGTCACAGCATCTCGTATTCAGGCTAATCTTGATTGTTTCGGAATTGAGCTGAGTCACGAGGAGCGTGAAACCTTAAAAGCGATTGCTGTTCAGTCTGGTGCTCCACGAGTAGATGATATGGATTTCTAGAAAATCATAAAAAGAATTGTACATTGTTCTAATTTTTGATATAATAGTCAGCAGGAAAGAAAGTCTTATGGCGTTCTTCAAGCGAGCTTGGGATAGTGGGAGCCAAGTAGGGCAAAATAAAGAACTGGCGCTTTCTGTAGTATTTTCAAAAACAATGAAGTAATAAATTAGGGTGGAACCGCGTTTCTGACGCCCCTAGTCGCAAGGCTTGGGTGTTGAAATTCGGTTCTTTTTGAATTCGTCTAATGCCTAAGTAGAAAGGAGCATAATGCTTAAAGGATCTTGTTTATGTAAAGCAGTGACCTACACTCTAGATGAGGAATTATCGGAATTAGTTTTTTGTCATTGCTCATTCTGTCGGAAAGCAACTGCGTCTGCCTATACAGTTAATGCTAAAGTTAGCAGTGAAAAGCTAGTATTGCATGGAAAAGAAAAGCTTGTTTCATATAGTTCTTCTCCAGGAAAACAGCGTTATTACTGCCAGAACTGTCATAGTCAAATTTTCACTGTTCAAGAAAATATACCAGAAGTCTGTGCTTTGAAATTAGGTACAATAGATAAATGCGATCAGAATTTACAAACTGTTCCTAAACGTCATATTTTTCAGGACCCAGCCTTTTCTTGGTTGCTTGATAAATAAATCTAAGAAGATAATATAAACTAAAGGAGAAAATAATGTCTAAAAAATTGACTTTCCACTGCGTCAGTGGCAGAAACCTCCTTATAGTCGGACTGCCCCATGCTCAGCACTAGAGTGCCTGAGCTAGACGCAGTACTAACTCGTCTTGCCTCGTATGATCGACGAGGCAGACTCGTGTCGCAAGTAATTTATATAAAAAGGAGTAAACAATGTCTAAGAAATTAACATTTCAAGAAATTATTTTGACTTTGCAACAATTTTGGAATGACCAAGGTTGTATGCTTATGCAGGCTTATGATAATGAAAAAGGTGCGGGAACCATGAGTCCTTACACTTTCCTTCGTGCTATCGGACCTGAGCCATGGAATGCAGCGTATGTAGAGCCATCACGTCGTCCTGCTGACGGTCGTTACGGAGAAAATCCTAACCGTCTCTACCAACACCACCAATTCCAAGTGGTCATGAAGCCATCTCCATCAAACATCCAAGAACTTTACCTTGAGTCTTTGGAAAAATTGGGTATCAATCCTTTGGAACACGATATTCGTTTCGTTGAAGACAACTGGGAAAATCCTTCAACTGGTTCAGCTGGTCTTGGTTGGGAAGTTTGGCTTGATGGGATGGAAATTACTCAGTTCACTTATTTCCAACAAGTCGGTGGATTGGCAACTGGCCCTGTGACTGCGGAAGTTACCTATGGTTTGGAGCGCTTGGCTTCTTATATTCAGGAAGTGGATTCTGTCTATGATATCGAATGGGCTGATGGTGTAAAATACGGAGAAATTTTCATCCAGCCTGAGTACGAGCATTCAAAATATTCATTTGAAATTTCGGATCAAGAAATGTTGCTTGAAAACTTTGATAAGTTTGAAAAAGAAGCTGGTCGTGCCTTAGAAGAAGGTTTGGTTCACCCTGCCTATGACTATGTTCTAAAATGTTCACACACCTTTAACCTGCTTGATGCGCGTGGTGCGGTATCTGTAACAGAGCGTGCAGGATATATCGCCCGTATCCGTAACTTGGCCCGTGTCGTAGCCAAAACCTTTGTCGCAGAGCGCAAACGCCTAGGTTACCCACTTTTGGATGAAGAAACACGAGCTAAACTCTTAGCAGAAGACGCAGAATAAAGAGAGTGACAAATTACGAAAATGGGCGAACAGAGTGAGCCCTGAGCCAGTTGCCGCAGTGATGAAGGTATCCTTAGTGAAGCTAAGGATACTAGGCAAAATTGGAGACTTTTGGCTCCAATTTTAGCAATGAAACAACGAAGTTGGTTGCTTGCGTGCCAATCACATAAGGCAAACTGGAAAATAAAAAGATACTTTTCGGAGAAAAAACATGACAAAAAACTTATTAGTAGAACTCGGTCTTGAAGAATTACCAGCCTATGTTGTCACACCAAGTGAAAAACAACTAGGTGAAAAAATGGCAGCCTTCCTCAAGGAAAACCGCCTGTCTTTTGAAGCTATTCAAACCTTCTCAACACCACGTCGTTTGGCTGTTCGAGTTACTGGTCTTGCAGACAAACAGTCTGATTTGACAGAAGATTTTAAGGGGCCAGCAAAGAAAATTGCCTTGGATAGTGATGGAAACTTCACAAAAGCAGCTCAAGGATTTGTTCGTGGAAAAGGATTGACTGTTGAAGATATCGAATTCCGTGAAATCAAGGGTGAAGAATATGTCTATGTTACCAAGGAAGAAATTGGTCAAGCAGTTGAAGCCATTGTTCCTGGTGTTGTAGATGTCTTGAAGTCATTGACTTTCCCTGTTAGCATGCACTGGGCTGGCAATAGCTTTGAGTACATTCGTCCTGTTCACACTTTAACCGTTCTTTTAGATGAGCAAGAGTTTGATTTGGATTTCCTTGATATCAAGGGTGATCGTGTGAGCCGTGGCCATCGTTTCTTGGGACAAGAAACAAAGATTCAGTCAGCTTTGAGCTATGAAGAAGATCTTCGTAAGCAGTTTGTAATCGCAGATCCACGTGAACGTGAGCAAATGATTGTTGACCAAATCAAAGCAATCGAAGCTGAACACAGTGTACGTATCGAAATTGATGCTGACTTGCTGAATGAAGTCTTGAACTTGGTTGAATACCCAACTGCCTTTATGGGAAGCTTTGATGCCAAATACCTTGAAGTTCCAGAAGAAGTTTTGGTGACTTCGATGAAGGAACACCAACGCTACTTTGTTGTCCGTGATCAAGATGGAAAACTATTGCCAAACTTCATTTCTGTTCGTAACGGAAACGCAGAGTATTTGGAAAATGTTATCAAAGGAAATGAAAAAGTCTTGGTAGCCCGCTTGGAAGACGGTGAATTCTTCTGGCGTGAAGACCAAAAATTGGTGATTTCTGACCTTGTTGAAAAATTAAACAATGTGACTTTCCATGAGAAAATTGGTTCCCTTCGTGAACACATGATTCGTACGGGTCAGATTGCTATTCTCTTGGCAGAAAAAGCAGGCTTGTCAGCGGATGAAACAGTTGACCTTGCTCGTGCAGCAGCCATTTACAAGTTTGACTTGTTGACAGGTATGGTTGGCGAATTTGACGAGCTCCAAGGAATTATGGGTGAGAAATATGCCCTTCTTGCTGGGGAAACTCCAGCGGTGGCAGCTGCTATTCGTGAACACTACATGCCTACATCAGCTGAAGGAGAGCTTCCAGAGAGCAAGGTAGGTGCAGTGCTTGCTATTGCAGACAAATTGGATACGATTTTGAGTTTCTTCTCAGTAGGCTTGATTCCATCAGGTTCTAATGACCCTTATGCCCTTCGTCGTGCGACCCAAGGTGTGGTTCGTATCTTAGATGCCTTTGGTTGGCACATCGCTATGGATGAGTTGATTGATAGCCTTTATGCATTGAATTTTGACAGCTTGACTTATGAAAATAAAGCTGAAGTTATGGACTTTATCAAGGCTCGTGTTGATAAGATGATGGGTTCTACACCAAAAGATATCAAGGAAGCCGTTCTTGCAGGATCAAACTTTGTTGTGGCGGATATGTTGGAAGCAGCAAGCGCTCTCGTGGAAGCAAGCAAGGAAGATGACTTCAAACCATCTGTTGAATCACTTTCTCGTGCCTTTAACTTGGCTGAGAAGGCAGAAGGAGTTGCTACAGTTGATTCAGCACTATTTGAAAATGAGCAAGAAAAAGCCTTGGCAGAAGCAGTAGAAACACTTACTTTATCAGGATCTGCAAGTCAACAATTGAAACAACTCTTTGCGCTTAGCCCAGTTATTGATGCCTTCTTTGAAAATACTATGGTTATGGCCGAAGATCAGGCTGTCCGTCAAAATCGTTTGGCAATCTTGTCGCAATTAACCAAGAAAGCAGCTAAACTTGCACGTTTTAACCAAATCAATACCAAATAAAATCTGTTAAACGGATTAAATCTTATCATAAAGGAGAGAAACATGGATCCTAAAAAAATTGATCGTATTAACGAGCTGGCCAAAAAGAAAAAAACAGAAGGCTTGACCCCAGAAGAAAAAGTAGAACAAGCAAAACTACGTGAGGAGTACATCGAAGGTTATCGTCGCACTGTTCGTCACCACATCGAAGGGATCAAAATTGTGGACGAAGAAGGAAACGATGTTACACCAGAGAAACTACGTCAAGTCCAACGTGAAAAAGGTTTACATGGCCGTAGTCTCGATGACCCAAATTCATAATAAATATTCTTTCTTTTAATAAGGATAGATAAAATAATAACCAAACGACTATCATACATAAATGAGCTGCACCTCAAAAGTTAGAGCTAGAAAATCTAACTTTTGAGGTGTTTTATTATGGAATTGAGTTATATAGTGAATTGAAATAGGGTACGAACAAAAAGATTAGTGAATTCAAATTAATTTCTATACAGGTTTTAGAATTATTAGTATACTATTCTAGGTTCAATCAACTATAAATATATGCTCTAAAATGATGGTCGCTGAGTCTTCTATCGTCAAGAAAATCATCAAATCCCTCGTATTATAGTCATTTAGTTAAAAAAAGCGCTCTAAATATTTGAAAAGATTTGGAACTTCCCTTAATAAATTCGTCACTTTCTTTTTCAAGATAGCCCAAGCATGCTCAATGGGATTCAAATCTGGTGAATAAGCTGGTAGAGGTAAGAAAAAGTGTCTATCTTGGATGCAGAGTGCATCCAAACTGTTCTTGGGATGAAAACTAGCATTGTCCATAACAATGACATGAGGTGTCTTCAAAGCAGGAAAGAGCCGCGTTTTGAACCATTCCACAAAGAAATCGCTCGTCATACTTTCCTTGTAAATCATAGGAGCTATAAACTCTCCATCTACTTGTCCTGCAACAATCGAAGTCCGCTCAAAACGCCGTCCGCTAATCTTTTCATAGACTTTCTCCACTCCAGGAGCCTGTGCATAAGGACGATAGAGGTAGCGGTCGATTCCCGTTTCGTCAATATATACGACTGGTAAATCTTTAGATTACTCAAAATATCAAGAAACTCAGTGACTTTCTCAGAATCTCGTTCCCTAAAGCTAGTCGTCTTTTTTTAAAGTGACATGAATTTGCTTTAAAGCTGTCCATACTGAAGGAACAGCACAATCAAAATGTACCGCAATTTCCCGTAAAAAAGCGTCTGGATGAGCCTGAACTGCATCCCAAAAGTTAGACAGAAAAAATCTAACTTTTGGGGTGCTTTTATTATGAAATTAACTTATGATGATAAAGTTCAGATCTATGAACTTAGAAAACAAGGATATAGCTTGGAGAAGCTTTCAAATAAATTTGGGATAAACAATTCTAATATTAGGTACATGATTAAATTGATTGATCGTTATGGAATAGAGTTCGTCAAAAAAGGAAAAAATCGTTACTATTCTCCTGATTTAAAACAAGAAATGATTGATAAAGTCCTACATGAAA
>NZ_JAIRCA020000011.1 GCF_020089495.2 Streptococcus mitis subsp. hohhotensis
AAGAAATCTTTATCCGCTTGGTGAAGAGTGTTCTTGATATCATAGAGATGTTTGGTAACCTCAAGGGCGGTTTTATTATCCAGTAGTCTAGCGAAGATAAAGTTACAGAAAGAGAGATTGAAGGTGAGTAGGACTTTACCTCCCATCCTGCCCATAACGGTGTCCATTTCCAGCCAAGAATTCAGTTGCTTAAGAGCCAAATAATTTAGGAAATCCTCGTAGGAACGGCCTTTTTTGGCTTCTTTAGGGATGGAGGGTAGCTTACTTTTTCTTCTTTCTTTAAATTTAACGGCTCTGGCTAGGTCAATAGGAGCGATAGATAGGTATCCTTTTCGGATGTGTCGATAGACAGTTGAGGAGCTGACATCAAGGTTGTGAGTTTTGAGGATATGATAGATGTGTTGTCCCTTTTTAACACCATCAGAAATGATTTTATCCATGTCCCAGAAGGTCTTGGAATTGAGAGGAGTTCCTTCACGAGCTTCTACAAGAGTTTGTTCGTATTGTTTTTGAGCTTGTTTAGCGAGGTATAAGATTTTCTGATAGCCACAATTCTGTCTTCTTTTAGGGCATCCATTACAGACAAAGGGAGCCTTATCGAGTAAAGGGCAAGGAAGGTTATGGCATGTAGACTCTCGGACTTGTCTGTTTCGTTTGACTTCTTTGGAAACAGTAGTCGGGTCTTTTAGAATGGATTGTCCAATAGCTTTGAAGGTTTCACCGCGCTCTAAGCCTAATTGGATATCATTACGGTCTGAGAGGGTAAGGTGTTTATGTTTTGTCATAGTAGATCTCATTTCTAACTCAAACGTCTCACACTTAATTCCACCATAAAAATCCGTTTTAGACTAATTTCCACTTTGGTCAGGTGAGTGGAAGTTACTTTGAGAAGTTACCCCGTGATAATCTCTATTAAAAATTATATCAAAATAGCTTGAAAATATTGAAAAAGTATGGTAAAATGAAACTTGTCGTGTGAACGATAATACTCATTCTTGATGAATTGTGAAGCAGTTGCCCTTGGGTCGTTTTGCGAGTTGAAGTCAAGAAGAGGAAAAAAACAAAAAGGAGAAATACTCATGGCAGTAATTTCAATGAAACAACTTCTTGAGGCTGGTGTACACTTTGGTCACCAAACTCGTCGCTGGAACCCTAAGATGGCTAAATACATCTTTACAGAGCGTAACGGAATCCACGTTATCGACTTGCAACAAACTGTAAAATACGCTGATCAAGCATACGACTTCATGCGTGATGCAGCAGCTAACGATGCAGTTGTATTGTTTGTTGGTACTAAGAAACAAGCGGCTGATGCAGTTGCTGAAGAAGCAGTACGCTCAGGTCAATACTTCATCAACCACCGTTGGTTGGGTGGAACTCTTACAAATTGGGGAACAATCCAAAAACGTATCGCTCGTTTGAAAGAAATTAAACGTATGGAAGAAGATGGAACTTTCGAAGTTCTTCCTAAGAAAGAAGTTGCACTTCTTAATAAACAACGTGCACGTCTTGAAAAATTCTTGGGTGGTATCGAAGACATGCCTCGTATCCCAGATGTTATGTACGTAGTTGACCCACATAAAGAGCAAATCGCTGTTAAAGAAGCTAAGAAATTGGGAATCCCAGTTGTAGCGATGGTTGACACAAATACTGATCCAGATGATATCGATGTAATCATCCCAGCTAACGATGACGCTATCCGCGCTGTTAAATTGATTACAGCTAAATTGGCTGACGCTATTATCGAAGGACGTCAAGGTGAAGATGCAGTAGCAGTTGAAGCAGAATTTGTAGCTTCAGAAACTCAAGCAGATTCAATTGAAGAAATCGTTGAAGTTGTAGAAGGCGACAACGCTTAATTCATATAAATAGTAATTACCTAGGAGGGCGGGGCTTAGCCCGGCTCTCCTATTTTTAAAAAATATAGGAGAATCAAAATGGCAGAAATTACAGCTAAACTTGTAAAAGAGTTGCGTGAAAAATCTGGTGCTGGTGTTATGGACGCTAAAAAAGCGCTTGTAGAAACAGACGGTGACATCGAAAAAGCGATTGAATTGCTTCGTGAAAAAGGTATGGCTAAGGCAGCTAAGAAAGCTGACCGTGTTGCTGCAGAAGGTTTGACTGGTGTTTATGTTAACGGTAATGTTGCAGCAGTTATTGAAGTAAATGCTGAAACTGACTTCGTTGCGAAAAATGCTCAATTCGTTGAATTGGTAAATACTACAGCTAAAGTCATTGCTGAAGGAAAACCTGCTAATAATGAAGAAGCACTTGCTTTGACAATGCCTTCAGGTGAAACTCTTGAAGCTGCATACGTATCTGCAACAGCAACTATCGGAGAAAAGATCTCATTCCGTCGCTTTGCATTGATTGAAAAAACAGACGCACAACACTTTGGAGCATACCAACATAATGGTGGCCGTATCGGTGTTATTTCTGTAATCGAAGGTGGAGACGAAGCACTTGCTAAACAAATTTCAATGCACATCGCTGCTATGAAACCAACAGTTCTTTCATACAAAGAATTGGATGAGCAATTTGTTAAAGATGAGTTGGCTCAATTGAACCACGTAATCGACCAAGACAACGAAAGCCGTGCAATGGTTAACAAACCAGCTCTTCCACACTTGAAGTATGGATCAAAAGCACAATTGACTGATGAAGTAATCGCTCAAGCTGAAGCTGATATCAAAGCTGAGTTAGCTGCAGAAGGAAAACCAGAAAAAATCTGGGACAAAATTATCCCAGGTAAAATGGATCGCTTCATGCTTGACAACACTAAAGTTGACCAAGCTTACACACTTCTTGCACAAGTTTACATCATGGATGATAGCAAGACAGTTGAAGCATACCTTGAATCAGTTAACGCTTCAGTAGTTGAGTTCGCTCGCTTTGAAGTTGGTGAAGGTATCGAAAAAGCTGCAAACGACTTTGAAGCTGAAGTTGCAGCTACAATGGCAGCAGCCTTGAATAACTAATTATAGAAAGGAAGTAAATTTGCCAATGTCATTAAGTTAGTGATCTAACTACTTGAATAGGAGGTGTGATTGAGATCATCAAAGTGATTCTCTATCCTATCTTCTATTTTTTTGCATAACAAATAAAGGTTTTTNCATTCGAAAAAGCTGGAAACATTTGCCTAGAGCTATTGACAAAAGTGAAAGAATCAGATAGAATAGTAAAGTATGTTTAGTAACTGATCACTTTATAGCCGGCTAAACGAATACAAAATCTATGAGGAGGTATTCATCGTGAAACGTACTTATCAACCAAGTAAACTTCGTCGTGCGCGCAAACACGGATTCCGTAACCGTATGTCAACTAAAAACGGTCGTCGCGTATTGGCAGCTCGTCGTCGTAAAGGACGCAAAGTTTTGGCTGCATAATCCAAACGAACCATAACAAAAATCAGTAGGAACTCGAGTCTACTGATTTTTATTTTTGTAAAAAAGTTCAAAAAGACTTTATATTTTTGCTCAAATGGTGTATAATATTTCACATACTGTAAAAAATGGAGAATAATCATGAAGAAATCAAAAGTTATGCTTTTTGGAGCTATGGCTTTGACAGCAGGTCTAGCTCTAGCGGCATGTGGGTCATCCCAATCAAGCAATGCAGATAAGACATACTCTTATATCTTTGTCAGTAACCCTGATACCTTGGATTACATTACCTCTACACGAGACTCTACATCTAGTATCACAACCAACTTGATTGATGGTTTGTTGGAAAATGACCAGTATGGCAATCTCATTCCCTCTATGGCTGAGTCATGGACAGTGTCAAAAGATGGCTTGACTTACACTTATAAGATCCGTCAGGGAGCTAAATGGTACACTTCTGAAGGAGAAGAGTATGCAGATGTAACGGCTCATGACTTTGTGACAGGTCTCAAGTATGCGGCTGATAAAAAGGCTGAAAACTTGTACTTGGTACAAGACTCTATCAAGGGTCTGGCAGACTATGTTGAAGGACAATCATCCGATTTTGGAACTGTTGGTGTTAAGGCAGTGGATGATTACACTCTACAATACACTCTCAACCAACCTGAGACTTATTGGAACTCTAAAACAACAGCAAGTATCCTTAATCCTGTAAATGAAGCCTTCTTGAAGTCTAAGGGAGATGACTTTGGAAGTGTGACACCATCAAGTATCTTGTCAAATGGTCCGTACTTGTTTAAATCTTTCTCATCAAAATCTTTGATTGAGTTTGATAAAAACCCTAATTACTGGGATAAGGATAATGTTAAAATTGAGAAAGTGAAACTCTCTTTCTTTGACGGTTCTGACCAAGACAGCATTGCTAGAGGTTTCTTGGATGGTAACTATACAGATGGCCGTATCTTCCCAACAAGTTCAGTCTTTGCTGAACTCAAGAAGGGCAATGAGGACAAGATTACCTACACACCACAAAACTCAGTTACTTTCTATTATCTTTTCAACGTCAATCGTCAAAGCTACAAGCAGACTATGAAACAGTCTGATAAGGAAAAGACAGATTCACGCGCAGCTATGCAGAATAAAGATTTCCGTCAGGCTATCAACTTTGCCTTTGACCGTCATGCTTATGCAGCACAGACAAATGGTGAAGATGGAGCAGACCGTATCTTGCGTAACACGGTTACACCAAGTAACTTTGTCCAAGTTGGCGATAAGAACTTTGGTGACATTGTCAATGAGAAAATTGTCAACTACGGTAAAGATTGGGCAAATATCAACCTAAACGATGGTAAGCAAGCCTTCTTGAACCCTGACAAGGCCAAAGAGAAGTTTGCTAAGGCCAAAGAAAGTCTGCAAGCACAGGGAGTAACCTTCCCAATTCATTTGGATATGCCAGTTGACCAGACTGCTAAATTAGATGTGCAACAGGCTGGTTCCTTCAAGCAAACAGTAGAAACCACTCTTGGTAAGGAGAATGTAGTCATCGATGTTATCCAACTTTCTCCAGATGAAAAAGACCAAGCAACCTACTTTGCAGATACAGCAGAACAAAAAGACTACGATATCGACATTTCAGGATGGGGTGGAGACTACTCAGATCCGAAGACTTATCTAGCTATCCTTGATCCAGAGACAGGTTCTCAGTTGAAAAACATGGGCTTGTCTGAAGGAAAAGACAAGGAAGTCAAGGATAAGATTGGTCTTTCTGACTATAAGAAACTCTTGGATCAGGCAGATGCGGAAATCACAGATACTCAAGCTCGCTATGAAAAATACGCTGAAGCCCAAGCTTGGTTGACAGATAGTGCCCTCTTCCTACCAGTTCAAAGTGGCGGAGCCAACCCAATCTTCCGTAAGACTGTACCGTTTACAGGCCCATTCTCATTTGTTGGTCATAAAGGAAATGCGGACAACTACAAATATGTTGAATTGCAAAAAGAGCCAGTAACTGCTAAACAGTACCAAGAACTCTACGAAAAATGGCTGAAAGAAAAAGCTGAGTCAAATAAAAAAGCTCAGGAAGATTTAGCTAACCACATTCAATAATATTCCTAGTCATGCTTTTCAGTTAAGCATAGTGGCTGGATTCAGAAAAAGGCTCTACCAGACGCTTCTTGGTTCTGGTAGGGCCTTTTATTTATTCTTTTAAGTGATAGGAGTAGCTAGCGACAACGACATCTTGGTGCCAACGGAGGGCGTATTTGAGTTTGAGGCTCATTTGATTGTGTAGGATATTTTGCCAAGGTTTATTAGGGATAAACTGGGGTACCAGGACAGTGACTGTATAGTTCTTTTTCTGGGCATCCTCAGAGATCCGTTTGACATACTTAACAGTAGGGGTGATGATGTCGCGGTAGCTGGTTTTGATATTTTTCAGAGTAATGGTTGGGAAGTAATCGGCAAATTCTTGGAGAATTTCTTGATCTTTTTCTGCTGTTTCCTTAGTAGAAATGTGCATGGCTAAGACTTCATCACCAATACTTTGAGCGTAGTTAATGGCTCCAACACTTACACGGGTGACATTCCCTACTAGGACGAGAACTAGATTTCCATCGTAGGTACGTTTTTCGATGCCTTCATATAGTCGTAGTTGTTGGGCCACTTTTTGGTAATGACTGTGAATCGCCAAGAAGAGTAGGGTGAGTACGAGAATAATCGGGAAGAAAGGCCAGATATCACTGAGACGGAAAAAGAGCAGGATCAACACGATAGCGTAGCAAATGATAGCTCCAAGGATATTGGCAAGGGCAGGTTTTAAGAAATTTGCCCCTTTTTCTTTTTTCCAATGGCGAATCATCCCAGTCTGAGAAAGGGCAAAGGGAACGAAGACCCCGATAGTATAAAGAGGAATCAAACGTTCGGTATTGCCATTAAAAATGAGAAGAAGAATCATAGCACCAAAAGCCAGAGTTAAAATTCCATTAGAGTAGCCTAGGCGATCTCCTTTTTCCATAAAGAGATGGGGCATGTATTTGTTTTTAGCCATATTGTAAGCCAGCATAGGAAAGGCTGAGAAGCCGGTATTTGCAGCTACGGCCAAAATCAAGGCTGTGGAGAATTGGAAGATATAATAGCCAAGGTGGCCTAAGAAGGAAGTACCAAGGATACCTTGAGCCATCTGTGAAAGAATAGTTTCTCCGTGTTGAGGCATGATCCCCATCCAGTAGTTTAGGAAGGTGATACCAGCAAAAAGAAAACCTAAAATCAGTGACATAATGGTCAAGGTCTGAGCTGCATTCTTTTCTTTTGGAGCCTTGAAAAAGGGAACGGCATTTGAAATAGCTTCAACCCCTGTTAGAGAGGCAGAGCCGCTGGTGAAGGCTCTTAGAATGAGAACGATAGACAGACTCGGTACAGCATGCCCAATAGGAGAAGTCGCCTGATAGCTGAGAGTACCTGTCATTAGTTGAAAGATTCCATAGAGTAAGAGAAAGACAGTACTGATGATAAAGAGATAGACAGGAATCATCAGTGAACTGGCAGATTCTTTCAACCCCCGTAAGTTCAAGAGCATGAGCAAGCAAACTAGAAAAATGGAGATATGGAGGTTGTAAGGGTGAAGGGCAGGGAGGGCTGCTGTGATAGCGTCAGCTCCAGATGATACAGATACCGCCACAGTCAGCATGTAGTCAACCAGCAGACTACCTCCAGCAATCAAGCCTAGCTCGGGCGATAGATTTTCTCGAGTAACCATATAGGCCCCTCCCCCTTGAGGGTAGGCGTGGATGATTTGACGGTAGGAAACAGTCAGACTGGCTAGGAGTAGGAGGACAAAAAGGCCGATAGGAAGGCTCCACCATATAGCAAGTGGAGAGAGACTAGCCAAGACGAGGACTACTTGCTCAGGCCCATAGGCAATGGAAGATAGAGCGTCGCTTGATAACATGGCTAAGGCCTGCATTTTTCCCAGCAGACCTCCCTCGCCTTCTGTTAAGGACTTAAGAGGACGGCCTATAAAGGTCTGTTTTAATTTTGTAAACATGGTATTTTCCTTTTCTGAAAATTTCAATAAGTGCTATTATACTGCTTTGGGAAAATAGCGTCAAGAGACGACGATGGATTTTAGAATATTTTGTACAGATGAGGAGAGAGGGCAGTTTTTTGGTATAATAGAAGATAGAAAACGAGGTTAGAAGAGATGATTTTTGATACACATACTTAGAGTGTTTGGAGTACAGTTTAAGGACACATGACATTATAGAGACACAAATTAACCATAAAACTAACCAAAGGAAAGATAAAGTAGCATACAAAAAGAGGAATTCATTGAGAGTTCCTCTTTTAATCTATATTTTTGACAATTTCATTGAACAAAGAAATGATTTTTAATTTTTTTGTGTGTGATAAATCTGAGATGTTGTCAATCAATGTAGTGATGGGGACGGAATTATTTGAAAGTGGGAAATTAAAGAAGTCTTCTACGGTCATGCCTAAAGCTGTAAGAACCTTTTCAAGTGTGTGTATTTTAAAATCGTATTTCATATTCTCTATGTTTTGTATTGCCTTAACACCTAGTCCGGCTTGATTAGATAATTGTTCTTGGCTAAGATTCTGTTCTTTTCGACATTCTCTTATACGCTCTGCTATGTATTTTTGTAATTGATTAGCTTCCATCCGTAATTTCCTCTTTTGTACTATTCTACTATCCTTTATATGATTTTTTAAGTACAATTAACTATCTAAAAAAACAATATAGTATAGCGTAATGTACCTTTTTGTGTTAAAATAGATAAAAAACAATACAATTGGAGTAGTAATATGACAGAAGAAATAGCTGTGTATAAATTACAAGAATGGGATATGGGAAATGGTGAGAAGAAATATTCTCAGCTAGGTAACTTAGAAGCTCACTATCATTTTGCAAAAAATAATGGTGGAAAAGTTTTATTTACGACAAAATCGAAGTTGTACCAGAGAAATGTTGATTATGTGTTACTAATATTACCAAATGGAGAATACGGATTTCTTTCTAAAATTATTGAAAAAGGGACATATCCTAAACTGCCAGAAGATTCCTCGTATATGGTTCCAACAGAGTGGAGAAATATAAATGAAAAAGTAGAAAAACAGTCCAATTTTAATTGGATTGCCTTGGAAGTTGTTTCAAATATCATTGAAGATATTGAGAATATACCTGAGATGCCTAGTCCACAGTACATGAAAAAAGAGGAATTTCAAAAATATCTAAATAGCATAGATTATTAAGAAATAAACTCAGGTTTTGCTAATAGAATGGATACTAAAATCAAGGAGGATAAGATATATGAGAAAGAAGAAAAACGAAGAAGGTAAAAAGGATAATAAGAATGGCAAGAAAACTAAAAAATTTAGTTTAGTGAAAGTCATATTACTTACGATTGTTATATTGGGAATCTTTGCTGCTGCAGGTATAAGTATATCTAATTATTTTTCCGAAAATTCATCAAGTGATAATTTATTTGATAAGAAGTGGGGTTCAGTAGGGCTTAAAACTAGTGTTTGGGAATTTTCAGGTTCAGAAAAATTAAAAATTGATTATATGCTAAAAAATAATGAAGTATTTAATTATGATGTAACTATTCATGATTCATATTCTGATTTTAAAAATATCACAAAAACTAAACTTTCGGAAGAAGATATCGTCAAATCATTTAAGAAAAATTTCGAGATATTAAAAAATAGTGATATCAAAAAAGAAGATTTGAAGTTTATTTCATTACTTGATAATAAAGACCAAGAACGTTACGGAAGAATCCTGTATAAGATAGATCAACATAAGATGGTATATCTTGATATAATTGGTGAGAATACATCTGTACCATATGAGTTAGTACCATTAGTAAACACAAAAATTAGCGGAACTTATCGTGTTACGAAGGTTTATGGAACTAAAGGCTCTGTGGAAGAAGATCAAAAAAATATAGATAGATTACCTAATATTAAATTTTCAAGTGATAGAATTATTGTAGGAGATAAGGTGATTTATTTAACTTCATATGAGTCATTTACTAATACTGTTAAGGATTTGAAAACAAAAGAACAAATTATCGCAATCATGGAAAGTAGAGGATATAAGATAAAGGATACAGAAAAAATATATGTTGATTTAGATAGAGTGCAATTCTATATCCCGGTTGAAAATGGTAAGAAAGTATTCATAGGATTTTTGAAGAATGATACCTCAAATAAAGAAAATAACGCAGTAATGGAACTAGAAAAAGTAGAACTAAAAGAATAATTGAATAAAAAAGACAAATAGCATATAGATTTGGCTCTAAAAAATAGCAGTTATACGATTTTGTATAACTGCTATTTTTTTTATACATCTGACTGTTTCTATCTAAAATGACTACTAAGTTTTTTCCACTGGCGATAGCGTGAAGAGACAAACTCTGTATAGTTGGTAAACCCTAGCAGGAGGTACCAACATATGGTAGATTTAAAAAAAGTAGAACAACGTAGAGAAGAAGCGATTCAAAGAGCTATACTTACTGACGATTGGAAAAAGGTAGATAACTTATTAAACCAGTCTTATGAGAATTTATGTAGAAAAGATAGATCGTACGGTCTGTGTAGTTTAGACAGTAGTTCAATTGCTAAAGGTTCTTTATTAGATACGATAGCAGATTATAATGATCCATTGTCGCTCTTAATTAAAAAAGAAGAAATTGCTATTATAAAGGATGCTATTGAGAAGATATTGAGTGAAAGAGATAGAGAAATTCTACATGGAGTGGTTGAAGGTAGATCGTACTCAAGTCTTGCAAAAGAAGTTGGACTTAGTGACAAAACTGTCAAAAAACACTATGAGCGCATTATAGATACTCTACGAAAAGAATTATAAATTTAAAATTTCATCCGAATTCTGGTGAAATTTCTCCTTATAGATAAGGAGGTGTAATTTTAAATGTTGTTATCTGTAATCGTCACAGTGTTTATTTAATTAAAAGTAGATGATTTACTTTTAAATTTAGAAAATAGGTTTTAAGTTATGGCACTTAAAAATTTATCACATTTCACAGAGTTCAATGCTCAGTTGTTTCTTTCTCACAAAGAGTTACGCTTTATTTCCGCTACAAGGTGGATAGAAAGAAGTGAGACTGGTCCAGAAATTGAAAAAGGAATAAAGGTTTCACTTCTCATTTACAAAGATAATAGTGAATACCAGAACGAAAAAACTAATCTCGGAGAGCAACTTACTGTAAAAGTTCCACATGCATCGTTGAAGGATTATGACTCGTTTCAACCAATGCTCACAGCAGTAGAAATTGTAGGCATTGAGAAGGCAGTTGTGTACGGAGAGTATCGTAATCAGCTTAGTTTGACTGCAAAAGTCAATGAAGTCGTCGAACTATAAGACTATAAAGGAGATCAATATGCCATCGTTTATCGAGGAAATACCTACGAAGGTTTTTGAAGGTATTAAGGAAGTTTATCACCTATGTAGTAGAAAACTTCAGGAGTACCAGAGGAAAGTCCAAGTTGAAGAAAAGCAAAAAAACTGGGATAGATTTATAGTTACTACGCAAAACGCACTCGTAGAATTAGTGAAAGAAAATATTCAAGAAAATCAGTTTGTTTATACACTAGCTCCGATTTATGAGGATCAGGAAGTTGATCAAATTGATGGAAGCAAGTCAATTCAGAGAGTGCATGTAGCAGATGAAAGAGTTCCTATATGTGCAATTGATAACTATGGGATTCGAGAATTTGGAGCAAGATGTGTAGTTTTCCGGTTTCAAGTGTTTGGAGAGATAGATTCAGATGTTCTATTAAGAATAAAGGATACTTGGATCTTTTATTTGCACAAATATGCTCTTCATGGTCTTGCTGATCTATATGTAAAGCATGGGTTACGCTATCTAGTATTCATCATATGTAATGAATCAGATAAACGAACGATTAAAGGGGCGTTGTTCAAATTGAAACATCCGTGGTCTTAGATGGTTAAATTCTTTATGCCGTGAAAGTTGTTGATAATAGGCTAAGATAGATTAGACTGGTTGGGGCGGTGCGGTCGAACTTTGTTCGCCGTGCCGACACAATCAGTTTTATAATCTTAGGGTCCCTATTGTCAATAAATCATGGAATAAATCTGAATTTAATCATCAATAGTGCGACGCCTTAACTTGATAAGCGTCATACAAAAGCACAAAACATATTTTTATAGGTATAAAACATGGAACGAATAGAACTTGGTAAAATTGTAAAAAGTTACGTGTATGGTAATACGCTTGAAATGACAACCGCTAACGGTCAACAAGAACAAACTATCAAAGTGATAGAAGGCAAGCGTTACGTAAATCTTGAGACTGGAGAAATTCATGAAATGGATACTTCTGGTAGTACACGACTTGATAATTTGAAGTCTACTAAACAGACTATGAAAAAAATACGCCGCCTAGTGGCTCACAATTTTACGGGAGGTATCAACCAGCTATGGATAACATTGACTTATAGAAAACATGTAACAAATCCTCAAGAAGTCTATCACGATTTCAAGTCATTTATTCGTCGTTTTAGAAAAAAATACGGTCATGTTGAGTACATTACGGTAATCGAACCACAAGCAAGTGCAAGATGGCACCTACATGTTCTAATGAAGAATGATACTACTTTATCAGTTCCTAATGATATATTAGCTAATATTTGGGGGAAAGGGTTTACCAAGACCAAGCGCTTGAGAAGGGCAGATAAAGTTGGGAACTATTTGATAGCCTACCTATCAAATTTACAAATCGGAGACGAAAGCTCAGATAAGAAATCAACAGTAAAAGGGGCACGCTTATATATGTATCCAAAAGGGATTCGTATTTATCGTACCAGTAGAGGAATTGAAAAGCCTTTGGAAATTACAACAACAAAGGGTGAGCTTATGGAAACTTATAAGATTAACAGTCCTCCGACATTTTCTCGTACCACAAAACATGAAACTCCTTATGGTGTGAAAGAATATACAACGGAGTTTTACGATAACATAAAAAGCCTGTCAGATACTTTTAGCGAGGCAACTGACAAGCTAAGTAGGTGATAAAAGAAATTGTCTCTTATCATCCCTATTATATCAAAATAGGAGAATTTATGGAAAATATATATAAAAGTAAGAGAGGGATTGCGGAATTATTTGATATTCCACTAAAAACCCTAAACAATGATCTAACAGAGATGCGACGAAATAAAAAATTCCAAGGATACATTTTAAAGCCTTCTCATAAGAGGGTCTATATAGATGTTGAAGGCTATAAGGAATTTTTGCAGTATAAACAAAAGAAATATGAGGAAGCTATGTAGTTATGTTATAATTAAGCTATGCTACATAGCTTTCCTTTGCTTTAAAAAGTACAAGGAGAAAAAATGTTTTTTAAAGAATTGGATAATGGGAAATACCGTTATTATGAAAAATTCTATCATGAACGAGAGGAAAAGTGGAAACAAGTCTCTGTGACTCTAAAATCAAAATCTAGAGTTTCTCAAGCAGAAGCAAAACGTCGTTTAGCGCTAAAAATTGAAAAAATCCTAACCGCGCCTACAAAAGAGGAAGTTGAAAAGAAACAACTAGAAGAAAAAAATTTTAGTCAACTATTGGATGAGTGGAAAACGATTCGTTCCAGTGAGATAAAATCTTCTAGTTATCGAAGTGAGATGAAAAGTTTAGAACTTTTCATGGAAACAGTAGGAAATTTGAGAATATCAGATTATACTACTCAGCTAGTTCAAACATATCTAATGAATTTGAATGTTCAAAATTCAACGAGAAAAAATCGAAAGATATATTTGAATGGTCTCTTTAATTATGCTGTAAAGGTCGGATATATTTCTGATTCTCCAGTTAAAGGGGTGGTAATTCCGAAGCAGAAAGCGGACTATGAGAAGTTGCAAAAAGCTAAGGATAATTTCATTAGTAGAGAGGAACTAGGACAGGTTTTATCGTATTGTGAAAGTCACAATAAAGATAAGCGTTATGCTTTGGCAATGGAATTTATCTTTTTAACTGGTCTTCGTTTCGCAGAATTTATAGGGGTTCGCTATCAAGATGTAAACTTCAAAGCGAATCTTTTAACAATTGATCATACTATAGATTATGTTGCTCATGGATATGATGAGAGAATCTTACAGACAACGAAAACAGTAGGTTCTGTAAGGACGATAGTACTAAGTGAACGTTGCTTGGAAATTATCGAGTACTTTCGTAGTAACTGTTTTGATGAGGAGTTCATCTTTGTGACTGAGCAGGGTAACATTATGAGACAGCCTTTGTTATATAGATTTATCAAAAATATTTGTGAAGCAGTGTTAGGTGGACACAGATCCTATAATATTCACATGCTTAGACATTCGCATATTAGTTTGTTGGCTGAACTAGGAATACCCATAAAGGCTATTATGGAGCGAGTTGGACATAGAGATGAATCTATCACTTTAAAGATCTATAGTCATGTAACAAAAAATATACAGGATGAATTGAGAGAGAAACTTAATCAAATTCATCTGTAGATGCTAACCATAGAACTAACCAAGCACTAACCAAAGTGAATAGAAACTAGAGGAAATATAGGGAAGTATAGAAGAGAGAAAGTCTTTTCTTTTGGTAGTTAAAGAACATTGAGGAAAGAGAAGGAAATATAGTTTGGATATTTTTGATACACATACACACTTGAATGTAGAAGAATTTGCAGGTCGTGAGGCAGAAGAAATTGCCTTGGCTGCGGAGATGGGTGTGACACAGATGAATATTGTTGGTTTTGATGAACCAACGATTGAACGTGCTTTGGAGTTGGTGGATGAATATGATCAACTTTATGCGACAATAGGTTGGCATCCGACAGAGGCAGGGACTTATACGGAGGAAGTCGAGGCTTACTTGTTGGATAAGTTAAAACATCCCAAGATTGTTGCCTTGGGTGAGATTGGTTTGGACTACCATTGGATGACAGCGCCCAAAGAAGTGCAGGAGCAGGTTTTTCGCCGTCAGATTCAGTTATCTAAGGACTTGGATTTACCTTTTGTGGTCCATACCCGTGATGCGCTGGAAGATACCTATGAGATTATCAAGAGCGAGGGAGTTGGTCCTCGTGGTGGCATCATGCATTCTTTCTCAGGAACTCTTGAATGGGCAGAGAAGCTTGTCGAGCTTGGTATGACTATTTCCTTTTCAGGAGTGGTGACTTTTAAGAAGGTAACCGATATCCAAGAGGCGGCTAGAGAACTTCCTTTGGACAAGATTTTGGTGGAAACGGATGCGCCTTATTTGGCTCCTGTTCCTAAACGTGGTCGCGAAAACAAAACAGCCTATACTCGCTATGTAGTAGATTTTATCGCGGATCTGCGTGGCATGACGACAGAAGAGCTGGCGGCAGCAACGACTGCAAATGCAGAGCGCATTTTTGGATTGGACAGTAAGTAATGAAAGAGAAAATTTCCCAAGTTATCGTGGTTGAAGGTCGCGACGATACGGCCAATCTTAAACGTTATTTCGAGGTAGAGACTTATGAGACTCGAGGTTCTGCCATCAATGACCAGGATATAGAGCGGATTCAGCGTATACACCAACGCCATGGAGTCATTGTCTTTACAGACCCAGATTTTAATGGGGAGCGGATTCGGCGCATGATTATGACGGCTATTCCAACAGTTCAACATGCCTTCCTCAAACGAGATGAAGCTGTTCCTAAATCCAAGACCAAGGGGCGGTCTCTAGGGATTGAGCATGCCAGCTATGAAGACCTGAAAACGGCTCTAGCTCAGGTGACAGAACAATTTGAACATGAGAGCCAGTTTGACATCAGTCGTAGCGACTTGATTCGCCTTGGTTTTCTAGCAGGGGCAGATAGCCGTAAGCGACGAGAATATCTAGGAGAGGCTCTCCGAATTGGCTATTCCAACGGCAAGCAACTCCTCAAACGCCTAGAGTTGTTCGGGGTCACCTTGGCAGAAGTGGAGGAAGCTATGAAATCTTATGAGAACAGCTAAGCAGACCCCAAAATACAAGGGGAATGTGTTACAATAGTAGTAACAGATAATAGAAAAGAGAATAGATGAGAATTGCAGATTATAGCGTGACCAAGGCAGTGCTGGAGCGTCACGGTTTTACCTTTAAAAAGTCCTTCGGGCAAAATTTCCTGACGGATACCAATATCCTTCAAAAAATCGTGGATACGGCTGAAATTGATGACCAGGTCAATGTTATCGAAATCGGGCCAGGTATTGGTGCCTTGACAGAATTTTTGGCTGAGCGTGCAGCTCAAGTCATGGCCTTTGAGATTGATCATCGTTTGGTGCCAATTTTGGCAGATACCCTGCGTGATTTTGATAATGTAACAGTGGTCAATGAGGACATTCTCAAGGTTGATTTGGCACAGCATATCCAAAATTTTAAAAATCCTGACCTGCCAATCAAGGTAGTAGCTAACTTGCCTTACTATATCACGACGCCTATTCTCATGCACTTGATAGAGAGTGGCATTCCTTTTAGTGAGTTTGTGGTCATGATGCAAAAAGAAGTGGCGGATCGTATCTCAGCCCAACCTAACACCAAGGCTTACGGTAGCTTGTCGATTGCGGTTCAGTATTACATGACAGCCAAGGTTGCCTTTATCGTGCCGCGTACGGTCTTTGTACCAGCGCCAAATGTGGACTCAGCCATTTTAAAAATGGTGCGTCGTCCAGAGCCAGCCGTAGCAGTGGAAGACGAGAATTTCTTCTTTAAGGTTTCCAAGGCTAGTTTCACCCATCGTCGCAAGACCTTGTGGAACAATTTGACAGGTTACTTTGGCAAGACTGAAGAAGTCAAGGATAAATTGACCAAGGCCTTGGACCAAGCAGGTTTGTCACCGAGTGTTCGTGGGGAAGCTCTTAGCTTGGCAGAATTTGCCAGTCTAGCAGACGCACTTAAAGGGCAAGGACTCTAAGATGCAGGGACAAATCATTAAAGCCTTGGCAGGGTTCTACTATGTGGAGAGTGAGGGTCAGGTATATCAAACACGGGCGCGTGGGAATTTCCGTAAAAAAGGCCATACCCCCTACGTTGGGGATTGGGTAGATTTTTCTGCGGAGGAAAATTCAGAAGGCTATATTCTCAAGATTCACGAACGGAAAAACAGTCTGGTCCGTCCGCCTATTGTCAATATTGACCAAGCTGTGGTAATCATGTCCATCAAGGAACCTGATTTTAACAGCAACTTGCTGGATCGGTTCTTGGTTCTTTTGGAGCACAAGGGCATTCATCCCATCGTTTATATTTCCAAAATGGATTTGTTGGAAGATAGAGGAGAATTAGATTTTTATCAGCAGACCTATGGTGACATTGGCTATGACTTTGTGACCAGTAAAGAGGAACTCCTGCCCTTGTTGACAGGAAAGGTTACGGTCTTTATGGGCCAGACGGGTGTTGGGAAATCAACTCTTCTCAATAAAATCGCACCAGACCTCAATCTTGAAACAGGAGAAATCTCAGACAGTCTAGGTCGCGGGCGCCATACTACTCGAGCTGTTAGTTTTTACAACCTCAATGGGGGTAAAATTGCAGACACGCCAGGATTTTCATCCTTGGACTATGAAGTATCAACGGCGGAAGACCTTAATCAGGCCTTTCCAGAGATTGCTACTGTCAGTCGAGACTGCAAATTCCGTACTTGTACCCATACCCATGAGCCGTCTTGCGCAGTCAAGCCGGCTGTAGAAGAGTGTATCATTGCGTCCTTCCGTTTTGACAACTACCTGCAATTCCTCAGTGAGATTGAAAATCGCAGAGAAACCTATAAAAAAGTCAGCAAAAAAATTCCAAAATAAGGAGAAACCTATGTCTCAATACAAGATTGCTCCGTCAATTCTGGCATCAGATTATGCCAACTTTGAACGTGAAATCAAACGTCTAGAAGCAACTGGGGCAGAATACGCCCATATCGATATTATGGATGGTCATTTTGTACCGCAAATCAGTTTTGGTGCAGGTGTGGTCGAGAGTCTGCGTCCTCATAGCAAGATGGTCTTTGACTGCCACTTGATGGTGGCGAATCCTGAACACCACTTAGAAGATTTTGCGCGCGCAGGTGCAGATATCATCAGTATCCATGTAGAAGCAACACCCCATATTCATGGCGCCCTCCAAAAAATTCGTTCTCTAGGGGTCAAACCTTCAGTCGTTATCAATCCTGGCACACCAGTTGAAGCCATCAAGCACGTCCTTCATCTAGTTGACCAAGTCTTAGTCATGACAGTGAACCCAGGCTTTGGTGGGCAAGCCTTTCTACCAGAGACCATGGATAAGGTCCGTGAGTTGGTTGCACTTCGTGAGGAAAAAGGTTTGAACTTTGAGATTGAAGTGGATGGTGGGATTGATGATAAAACTATTGCCCAAGCTAAAGAAGCTGGTGCGACCGTTTTTGTAGCAGGTTCCTATGTCTTTAAGGGAGATGTCAATGAGCGAGTACAAACTCTCAGAAAACAACTGGACTAGGGTTGCTGTTTTTGCAGGAGGAGACCGCGGTCATTATCGGACGGACTTTGATAGCTTTGTCGGTGTGGATCGAGGCTCGCTCTGGGTCTTGGAGGAAAAACTACCTCTTGCTCTAGCAGTCGGAGATTTTGATTCTGTGACGGAAGAAGAGCGACAGGTGATTCAAAAACGTGCCCAGCATTTTGTCCAAGCCCGACCAGAAAAGGATGATACAGATCTGGAATTGGCTCTCTTAACCATCTTTGAGAAAAATCCTCAGGCTCAGGTCACTATTTTCGGTGCTTTGGGTGGCCGTATTGATCACATGCTGGCCAATGTTTTTCTTCCTAGCAATCCCAAGTTGGCGCCTTATATGCGCCAGATAGCGATTGAAGATAGGCAAAACTTGATTGCCTATTGTCCAGAAGGAACTAGTCAGCTACATCCCCGTTCAGACTACGACTATCTAGCCTTTATGCCAGTTCGGGATAGCCAGCTGACCATTCTTGGAGCCAAGTATGAGTTGACAGAGGAAAATTTTTTCTTTAAAAAAGTGTACGCTTCTAACGAATATATAGATAGGGAAGTTTCGGTGACTTGCCCAGATGGCTATGTGGTCGTGCTGCATAGCAAGGACAGGAGGTAGGATGGAAAGTTTACTTGTTCTATTATTGATTGCCAATCTGGCTGGCCTCTTTCTGATTTGGCAGAGGCAGGATAAGCAGGAGAAACATCTCAGTAAGAGCTTGGAGGATCAGGCAGATCATTTGTCAGATCAGTTGGATTACCGCTTTGAACAAGCTAGGCAAGCCAGCCAGTTGGATCAAAAAGATCTGGAAGTAGCTGTTAGCGACCGCTTGCAAGAAGTTCGAATCGAGTTGCACCAAGGTCTGACTCAGGTCCGTCAAGAAATGACAGATAATCTCTTGCAAACTAGAGACAAGACTGATCAACGGCTTCAAGCCCTGCAGGAATCCAATGAGCAACGTTTGGAACAAATGCGCCAGACAGTCGAGGAAAAACTAGAAAAGACCTTGCAGACACGCTTACAGGCTTCCTTTGAGACAGTTTCCAAGCAACTAGAGTCGGTCAATCGTGGTCTTGGAGAAATGCAGACAGTTGCCCGCGATGTCGGAGCCCTCAACAAGGTTCTCTCTGGAACTAAGACGCGAGGAATTCTGGGTGAATTGCAACTGGGGCAAATCATCGAAGATATTATGACACCTGCCCAGTACGAACGAGAATATGCAACGGTTGAAAACTCTAGTGAACGAGTGGAGTATGCCATCAAGTTGCCCGGACAAGGCGATCAGGAATACGTCTACCTACCAATTGACTCTAAGTTTCCACTGGCAGATTATTACCGTCTAGAAGAAGCCTATGAAACAGGTGACAAGGACGAGATCGAACGCTGTCGTAAGTCGCTCCTAGCCAGCGTCAAACGCTTTGCCAAGGATATCAAGAGCAAGTACATAGCACCACCTCGGACGACCAATTTTGGAGTCTTGTTTGTGCCAACAGAAGGTCTCTACTCAGAAATTGTTCGCAATCCGGTCTTCTTTGATGATTTGAGGCGGGAGGAGCAGATTATTGTCGCAGGACCAAGTACCCTATCAGCCCTGCTTAACTCTCTATCAGTTGGCTTCAAGACTCTCAATATCCAAAAGAGTGCCGACCATATCAGTAAGACCCTTGCCAGTGTAAAGACTGAGTTTGGCAAGTTTGGTGGTATTCTGGTCAAGGCACAAAAACATCTCCAACATGCCTCTGGCAATATTGATGAATTATTAAACCGTCGTACCATAGCTATCGAGCGGACGCTCCGTCACATTGAGTTGTCAGAAGGTGAGCCTGCGCTTGATCTACTCCATTTCCAAGAAAATGAGGAAGAATATGAAGATTAGTCACATGAAAAAAGATGAGCTGTTTGAAGGCTTTTACCTAATCAAGTCAGCTGACCTGAGGCAAACTCGAGCTGGGAAAAACTACCTAGCCTTTACCTTCCAAGATGATAGTGGTGAGATTGAAGGGAAACTCTGGGATGCCCAACCTCATAACGTTGAGGCCTTTACCGCAGGTAAGGTTGTCCACATGAAAGGACGCCGAGAAGTTTATAACAACACCCCTCAAGTCAATCAAATTACCCTTCGCCTGCCTCAACCTGGCGAACCCAATGACCCAGCTGATTTCAAGGTCAAGTCGCCAGTTGATGTCAAGGAAATCCGTGACTACATGTCGCAAATGATTTTTAAAATTGAAAATCCTGTTTGGCAACGGATTGTTCGAAAGCTTTACACCAAGTATGATAAGGAATTTTACTCCTATCCCGCTGCCAAGACTAATCACCATGCCTTTGAAACGGGTTTGGCCTATCATACGGCAACCATGGTGCGTTTGGCAGATGCCATTAGCGAAATCTATCCTCAGCTCAATAAGAGCCTGCTTTATGCGGGGATTATGCTGCATGACTTGGCTAAAGTTATCGAGTTGACGGGACCAGACCAGACTGAGTATACAGTACGAGGTAATCTTCTTGGACATATCGCTCTAATTGATAGCGAAATTACCAAGACAGTTATGGAACTCGGTATTGATGATACCAAGGAAGAAGTCGTTCTGCTTCGTCACGTCATCCTTAGTCACCACGGCTTACTTGAGTATGGAAGTCCAGTCCGTCCACGCATTATGGAAGCAGAGATTATCCATATGATTGATAATCTGGATGCAAGCATGATGATGATGTCAACAGCTCTGGCTTTGGTGGATAAGGGAGAGATGACCAATAAAATCTTCGCTATGGACAATCGTTCCTTCTATAAACCAGATTTAGATTAATAATTTAAGAAAAATGAGCATTTTTTAGGACAAGAATGTTCGTTTTTTTATGTGAATATGGTATAATAAGTAAAAGACAAAAATGAATACTATTCGAAAATCTCTTCAAACTAGGGTAACATCGCCTTGTCGTATGTATATATGTAGGTATATTACAGACTTTGTCAGTTCTATCGACAATCTCAAAACAGTGTTTTGAATCGTCAGCGACCAGCTTTCTAGTTTGCTTTTTGATTTTTTGAATAAAAATGGAATAGGAAATAGAAATGAAATTAAGAAGAAGTGATCGGATGGTTGTCATTTCCAACTATTTGATTAATAATCCTTATAAACTGACTAGTCTCAATACTTTTGCTGAAAAGTATGAATCTGCTAAATCATCCATCTCAGAAGATATAGTCATTATCAAACGCGCCTTTGAGGAAATCGAAATCGGTCATATTCAGACTGTGACTGGGGCTGGTGGAGGTGTCATCTTCACACCATCAATCTCAAGCCATGATGCCAAGGAAATGGTTGAGGACTTGCGTGCTAAGTTATCAGAAAGTGACCGTATCTTGCCAGGTGGCTACATCTACCTGTCTGATTTGCTTAGCACACCAGCTATCTTGAAAAATATTGGACGTATTATTGCCAAGAGCTTTATGGATCAAAAAATTGACGCGGTTATGACAGTAGCGACTAAGGGTGTTCCACTTGCAAATGCAGTTGCCAATGTCCTCAATGTTCCTTTTGTCATTGTACGCCGTGACCTGAAAATTACCGAAGGTTCAACAGTCAGCGTCAACTATGTATCCGGTTCAAGTGGTGACCGTATTGAGAAAATGTTCCTTTCAAAACGCAGTCTCAAGGCAGGCAGCCGTGTCTTGATTGTAGATGACTTCTTGAAAGGCGGAGGAACGGTCAACGGGATGATTAGTCTCTTGCGTGAGTTTGATTCAGAATTGGCAGGTGTAGCGGTCTTTGCGGACAATGCCCAAGAAGAACGTGAAAAGCAGTTTGACTACAAGTCACTCTTGAAGGTAACCAATATTGATGTCAAGAACCAAGCCATCGATGTTGAGGTTGGCAATATCTTTGACGAAGATAAATAAGAGATAGAACTAAAGGTTGGAACGATTGTCCCAGCCTTTCTTTGCAAATAGAATAGAAGGAAGCTTATGAAAACACCATTTATCAATAAAGAAGACTTAGAAGAGATTGTTGCCGAGTTCCCAACTCCCTTTCACTTGTATGATGAGAAGGGAATTCGTGAGAAGGCAAGAGCTGTCAACCAAGCCTTTTCGTGGAACAAGGGTTTTAAGGAATATTTTGCAGTTAAGGCTACTCCAACCCCAGCTATCTTGAAAATTCTTCAAGAGGAAGGCTGTGGTGTGGACTGCTCTAGTTATGTAGAGCTTTTAATGAGCCATAAACTGGATTTTCCAGGTTCTGAGATTATGTTCTCTTCAAACAATACGCCAGATAAGGAATATGCCTATGCGCGTGAATTGGGTGCGACCATTAACTTGGATGCCTTTGAAGATATTGAACATCTAGAGCGTGCAGCAGGCATTCCAGAAATCATCTCTTGTCGTTACAATCCTGGCGGTGTTTTTGAACTGGGGACAGACATTATGGACAATCCTGGAGAAGCCAAGTTTGGGATGACTAAGGACCAGCTTTTTGAAGCCTTTGCTATCTTGAAGGAAAAAGGAGCTAAGACCTTTGGAATTCATTCTTTCCTAGCATCCAATACCGTGACCCATCTCTACTATCCAGAGTTAGCGCGTCAGCTCTTTGAATTGGCTGTTGAAATCAAGGAAAAGTTGGGCATTTCTCTAGACTTTATCAATCTTTCTGGTGGTATTGGTGTTAACTATCGTCCAGACCAGGAACCAAATGACATCGCCTTGATTGGTGAGGGAGTTCGTAAGGTGTATGAAGAAGTTCTTACGCCAGCTGGTCTTGGTGAGGTCAAGATTTTCACAGAATTGGGTCGCTTTATGTTAGCCCCTCATGGAGCTCTCGTCACAAGAGTCACTCATAAGAAGAAAACTTACCGTACCTATCTAGGTGTGGATGCATCAGCAGTCAACCTCATGCGTCCGGCTATGTATGGAGCCTATCACCATATCACCAATCTGACTCACCCAGATGGACCAGCTGAAGTAGTAGACGTGGTCGGTTCACTCTGCGAAAACAATGATAAATTTGCAGTGAATCGCGAGTTACCTCATACAGAAATCGGTGATTTGCTGATGATTCATGATACAGGTGCCCACGGTTTTTCAATGGGCTACCAGTACAACGCCAAACTTCGTTCTGCGGAAATCCTCTATACCGAAGAAGGTAAAGCCCGTCAAATCCGCCGTGCAGAGCGCCCTGAGGACTATTTTGCAACCTTGTATGGCTTTGATTTTGAAGAATAAAATGATAAGTAATTGAAAATGAAATTGAAAAACAGATTGCTTTCTAAAAAATAGGCAAAAATCTTGTTTTTCCTTCAAGTCATGATATAATAAAACTATAAAACGTTTTCAAGGAAGGTAACGATATGTCTGAAGAAACAATTGATTATGGACAAGTGACAGGAATGGTGCATTCGACAGAAAGCTTTGGGTCAGTAGATGGGCCTGGTATTCGCTTTATTGTCTTTTTGCAGGGCTGTCACATGCGTTGCCAGTATTGCCACAATCCAGACACATGGGCTATGGAGTCCAATAAATCACGTGAACGGACAGTAGATGATGTCTTGGCAGAGGCTTTGCGCTACCGCGGTTTCTGGGGAAATAAGGGTGGTATTACAGTCAGTGGGGGAGAAGCCCTCTTGCAGATTGATTTCTTGATTGCCCTCTTCACCAAGGCTAAAGAACAAGGAATCCACTGTACCTTGGATACCTGTGCCCTTCCATTCCGTAATAAACCACGTTACCTTGAAAAGTTTGACAAGCTCATGGCTGTCACTGACTTGGTTCTCTTGGATATCAAGGAAATCAACGAAGAACAGCATAAGATTGTTACTAGCCAAACCAATAAAAACATCCTGGCCTGTGCCCAGTATCTATCAGATATTGGAAAACCTGTCTGGATTCGCCACGTGCTAGTTCCAGGATTGACAGACAGAGATGATGACCTGATTGAACTTGGGAAGTTCGTCAAGACCCTCAAAAATGTTGATAAGTTTGAAATTCTACCTTATCACACCATGGGTGAGTTCAAATGGCGTGAATTGGGAATCCCATACTCACTCGAAGGAGTCAAACCACCAACAGCAGACCGTGTTAAGAATGCCAAGAAACTCATGGATACGGAAAGTTATCAAGACTATATGAAACGTGTACATGGATAATAAAGAAGCCTGATGGAAACATCGGGCTTTTGATACTCAATGAAAATCAAAGAGCAAACTAGGAAGCTAGCCGCAGGCTGTACTTGAGTACGGCAAGGCGAAGCTGACGTGGTTTGAAGAGATTTTCGAAGAGTATGACTTGCAAAAAAGACTTAGCAAACTAGCTAAGCCTTTTTCTTCTTATCTCGAACGTTGTTTTCCAGCGTTGCGATTTTTGTGTTTTTTCTTGCTTGTGATAGCAGTTGGTTGTTCAGGGGTAACGTCTTTTCGTCCACTTGGTGTAGAGAAAGCACGTGCTTTTGGTGGGTTCTTGGCTAGTTCTTCACGGACTTTTTTGCGAAGTTTTGGACGAACGATATAGTTGACGATAAACTGTTGGAGAATCATCATGAAACCACCGACAACCCAGTAAAGTGTGACACTGGCTGGTGAGATGAGGGAGAAGCCGACGATCATGACTGGGCTCACGTAAGCCATTTTCTTGATTTGATCTCTTTGCGTTTCATCTTCTACTCCGTGAAGTGAAAGGAGCGATTGAAGATAGTAAAGGACACCAGCGCAGGCAGCCAAAATCATACTTGGAGAACCTAGAGGAATGCCTAGGTAGCTTGCTTGAGCAACCCCCTCAGTATGTTGGGCAGCAAAGTAGATTGCAGAGAAGAAAGGCATTTGAAGGAGGATAGGGAAGCATCCTACACCACCAAACATGCTGATGCCGTGCTCTTTTTGAGCGGCAAAGAGGGCTTGTTGAGCTTCTAGTTTTTCTTCTTGAGTAGTTGCTTCTTTGAGACGTGTTTGGTGTGGTTCAAGGACGTGCTTGAGGGCGTTCATCTTTTCAGAGTGAAGCGTTGCCTTCCATGATTGGTAGATACCAAGTGGCAAGATAATCAAGCGTACGATAATGGTTACGATAATGATAGCGACACCAAAGCCTAGACCTTTATCAGTAGCGAAGTACTTGATAGCTTCAGCCATAGGCGCTCCGATAGTATTCCAAATCAATCCTGTAGGTTGTCCTGTTGCTTTATCGACGCTAACACAGCCAGTCAAAACAAGCAACATAGCCACTCCCATAGCCGAGAGTGCAAAACGTTTAATAGATTTCACTGTTTTTATTCCTTCTTTAAAAATTATACCTTTCTATTCTACTGTTTTTTTACAAAATATACAATAGTTCTAGAGACCTAATTTGCGATTTTAAAGTCAGGGTAGGGAGGAAAGTTGCTCAGTTGGACATCTAAGTAGCTGACTTTTGAAAAAGGTGTGGGTCCTTTTCGGATTTCTTGGATAAATTTTGCCATGATAGCAGATGAGTCTGCTTGGGCTAAGATTTCCACTGTGCCATCGTCGTTATTCCATACCCGACCTGTGATGCCACCAATTTCAAGTGCCAAGCTGTAAACACCCCAACGAAAGCCGACTCCCTGTACCCTACCTTGGGCAATCATTCTAACCTTTTGCATACCAACCCCCTTTGATTGTGTTATAATATTTCTATGACTATTATAACCTCAAAAGCCAATTCTGTGGTAAAAAATGCCAAGAAATTACACCAAAAAAAATACCGCAAGTCTGCCTATTTGATTGAAGGTTGGCACTTGTTTGAAGAAGCTGTTCAAGCTGGAGTGACGATTGAGAAAATCTTTGCCCTAGAAAATTACCGAGATCAGTTAGCTACTTTTCCGCAAACTGTCTGGGTGTCAGAGGATATTTTGCTAGATTTGGCGGATTCTCAGACTCCACAGGGCATTGTTGCGGTGGTTCAAAAAGAAGAAGTAGGACAAGCTGATTTGAGTCAGGGCAAGTTCTTGTTTTTGGAAGATGTGCAAGATCCTGGTAATGTGGGAACCATCATTCGGACTGCGGATGCCGCAGGTTTTACTGGAGTGATTGTTTCAGATAAATCGGCAGATATCTACAGTCTCAAGACCCTACGTTCCATGCAAGGAAGTCATTTCCATCTGCCCATTTACCGAATGTCTAGTCAAAGGCTTCTCGAGGAAGCTAAGGAGGCAGCTATCCCAGTGCTGGCAACAACCCTATCTAAAGATTCTGTTGATTACAGAGAACTGCCTCCTATAGAAAATTTTGTACTAGTCATGGGAAATGAGGGGCAAGGAATTAGTCCCCTCATGGCTGAAAGTGCAAATCAGTTGGTCCACATTAGCATGAAGGGGCAGGCAGAGAGTCTCAATGTTGCGGTTGCAGCCGGTATTTTAATCTTCCATTTAAGCTAATTTTAACTTTTTTTGTTATAATCAAGGAAAGATGTTCATAGAAAAGGGGAAAAGGATGAATCACACTATTATACATGACCGTGTAGGTCTCAATCAATTTTACGCTAAGGTTTATGCCTTTGTTGGTCTGGGAATCGGCCTATCTGCTTTGGTATCAGGCCTTATGTTGACGGCCTTTCAGTCTCAGTTGGTTTACTTTTTGATGCAGGGGCGTCTCTGGTTGACCATTGCTACTTTTGCGGAGTTGGCCTTGGTTTTCGTTGCCAGTAGTATGGCTTCGAGAAATAGTCCAGCTGCTCTTCCAGTATTTTTACTTTACTCCGTTTTAAACGGCTTTACCCTTAGTTTTGTGGTAGCCTTCTATACTCCGGGTACAGTTTTATCTGCCTTTGTATCGAGCGCCCTTCTCTTCTTTGTCATGGCGGCAGTTGGTATCTTCACCAAGAAAGACTTGAGTGGGATTGGTCGAGCAATGATGGCGGCTCTTATCGGTTTGATTATTGCTATGGTAGTCAATATTTTCTTGGCTAGTGGCTTCTTTGATTATATGATTAGCGTAGCCATGGTTTTGGTTTTCTCAGGGTTGATTGCTTGGGATAACCAAAAGATTCGCCTTGCTTATGAGCAATCACAAGGTCGTGTAGCGACAGGTTGGGTTGTGTCAATGGCTCTCAGTATCTATCTTGATTTTATCAATCTCTTCCTAAGTATTTTACGTATCTTCGGTCGTAATGACTAAAGGGGCTATGAAATCAGTGTTTTGAGTGACACTGATTTTTTTAAATTTTCTCTTTTCTTTTCTTGGAAATAGGTGTATAATACGTTTATTAAATTTTTGAGGAGTAGCCTATGAAGAAAAGTTTTATCCACCAACAAGAAGAAATTTCCTTTGTTAAAAACACTTTTACCCAGTATTTGAAAGATAAGTTAGAAGTTGTCGAAGTTCAAGGCCCTATCTTGAGTAGGGTTGGCGACGGGATGCAGGACAACTTATCAGGTGTTGAGAATGCCGTATCGGTTAAGGTTCTCCAAATCCCTGATGCTACTTATGAAGTGGTGCACTCCCTTGCTAAATGGAAACGCCATACTTTGGCTCGTTTTGGTTTCGGTGAGGGTGAAGGTCTTTTCGTCCACATGAAGGCCCTTCGTCCAGACGAAGATTCGCTGGATGCGACCCACTCTGTTTATGTTGACCAGTGGGACTGGGAGAAGGTTATCCCAAATGGTAAGCGTAACATCGCTTATCTAAAAGAAACAGTTGAGAAGATTTACAAGGCTATTCGCCTGACTGAGCTAGCTGTTGAAGCCCGCTATGACATCGAATCAATCTTGCCAAAACAAATCACCTTTATCCATACAGAGGAGTTGGTAGAACGCTACCCAGACTTGACACCAAAAGAGCGTGAAAATGCTATCTGTAAAGAATTTGGAGCCGTCTTTTTGATTGGTATCGGTGGCGAGTTGCCAGATGGTAAACCGCACGATGGACGTGCACCAGACTATGATGACTGGACAAGCGAGTCTGAGAATGGCTACAAGGGTCTGAATGGCGATATTCTTGTTTGGAATGAGTCTCTGGGTGGAGCCTTTGAGTTGTCTTCTATGGGAATCCGTGTCGATGAAGAAACTCTTAGACGTCAGGTAGAAATCACCGGTGATGAAGACCGTTTAGAATTGGAATGGCACAAGGCTTTGTTGAATGGCCTATTCCCATTGACAATCGGTGGAGGAATTGGACAATCTCGGATGGCTATGTTCTTACTTCGTAAAAAACATATCGGAGAAGTGCAAACAAGTGTTTGGCCTCAAGAAGTCCGCGATACTTACGAAAATATTTTGTAGAGAATCGAACCGCAAGGTTCGGTTTTCTTTCTCTTTTCGCCTATAATTTGGTATAATAAACGGTATGAAAATCGTATCAGGAATCTATGGGGGACGTCCCCTCAAGACACTAGAAGGCAAGACGACAAGACCAACTTCGGATAAGGTTAGGGGAGCTATTTTTAACATGATTGGTCCCTACTTTGAAGGGGGACGAGTCTTGGACCTGTATGCAGGTAGTGGTGGTTTATCTATCGAGGCAGTATCGCGTGGCATGTCCAGCGCTGTTTTGGTGGAGCGAGACCGTAAGGCTCAGGCTATCGTGGCTGAAAATATTCAGATGACCAAGGAAGTTGGAAAATTTCAACTCCTCAAGATGGATGCAGAAAGGGCATTGGAACAGGTATCTGGGGGATTTGACCTCATTTTCTTAGACCCTCCTTATGCCAAGGAACAAATCGTAGCAGATATTGAAAAAATGGCTGAGAGAGAGCTTTTTTCTGAAGATGTCATGGTCGTGTGTGAGACGGATAAGGCCGTTGAACTTCCAGAAGAAATTGCCTGTCTTGGCATCTGGAAGGAAAAGATTTATGGAATTAGTAAGGTGACAGTCTATGTCAGATAAGATTGGCTTATTCACAGGCTCGTTTGATCCGATGACAAATGGGCATCTGGATATGATTGAACGGGCGAGCAAACTTTTTGATAAGCTCTATGTCGGTATTTTTTTTAATCCCCACAAACAAGGATTTCTCCCTCTTGAAAATCGTAAACGGGGACTAGAAAAGGCTTTGAAGCATTTGGAAAATGTTGAAGTCGTGTCTTCTCATGATGAATTGGTGGTTGATGTAGCAAAAAGACAGGGGGCTACTTGTCTAGTGCGTGGTTTGAGAAATGCGTCGGATTTGCAATATGAAGCCAGTTTTGATTACTACAACCATCAACTGTCTCCTGATATAGAGACCATTTATTTACATAGCCGACCTGAACATCTCTATATCAGTTCATCAGGCGTTAGAGAGCTTTTGAAGTTTGGTCAGGATATTGCCTGCTATGTTCCCGAGAGTATTTTGGAGGAAATAAGAAATGAAAAAAAAGATTAGATGGCCCTTATACGTCATTGCGGCCTTGATTGTGACTTTCTTGGCATTTGTAGTGCCCTTGCCCTACTATATAGAGGTTCCAGGTGGTTCAGAAGATATTCGCCAAGTCCTTAAAGTAAATGACACAGAAGATAAGGAAGCTGGTGCCTATCAATTCGTTACAGTTGGTGTCCAACACGCAACTTTAGCTCATATGGTTTATGCTTGGTTGACGCCTTTTACAGATATTCGTAGTGCCCAGGAGACTACAGGTGGTTCTTCCGATGTTGAATTTATGCGAATTAATCAATTCTACATGCAGACATCGCAAAATATGGCCAAGTATCAAGGACTAAAAACAGCTGGTAAAGATATCGAACTCAAATACCTTGGGGTTTATGTCTTAACTGTGACAGATAATTCGACTTTTAAAGGGATTCTTAACATCTCTGATACAGTCACAGCAGTCAATGATCAGACCTTCGACAGTTCCAAAGACTTGATTGATTACGTCAATTCTCAAAAATTAGGGGACTCCGTCAAGGTTACCTATGAAGAGGATGGGCAAACCAAGTCTGCAGAAGGTAAGATTATCACCTTGGAAAATGGCAAAAATGGGATTGGAATCGGTTTGATTGACCGTACGGAAGTAACCAGTGATGTTCCAATTCGCTTTTCAACAGCTGGTATTGGCGGTCCAAGTGCAGGTCTCATGTTTAGTCTGGCCATCTATACCCAAATAGCTGACCCAGGTCTTCGTAATGGTCGTATTGTTGCCGGCACAGGTACCATTGACCGTGATGGTAATGTGGGGGATATTGGAGGTATTGATAAAAAAGTTGTAGCTTCGGCTAGAGAAGGTGCCGCGATTTTCTTTGCCCCTGATAACCCTGTTAGCGAAGAAGAACAAAAGGCGCATCCGGACGCGAAAAACAACTACCAAACAGCCCTGGAAGCAGCCAAAACAATTAAGACAGATATGAAAATCGTGCCAGTTAAAACCCTACAAGATGCAATTGATTACTTGAAAAACAATCCTTAGATTTTAAGTGAAGTTTCCAAACTAGCGCACAAACAGAGAAGATGGTATAATAGTCAAATGGTTCAATTATTATTCACTCTAAGCAGTCACATGCTCTTTATTTATGTGAGTTTTTACCTTTTAAAGGATCTTGTTAGATGGGAAAAGGTTTTAAAAGTAACAGCTGAGAATACAGGAAAAGTTCGTTTACTAGTAGCTTTTTTCAGTATTGTAATGGGCTATATCATGAGTTCTTTCTTTATCAGCCTATATCAGTTGTGGCAAGAAGCGCTTAGAGGATTATTATAATTTGCGTGTTTAAGAAATTGCTTTCAAGATATTATTAAACTTATAGGGAGAGATAGAATTCATGGATATTGTAATCTTATTATTGATAACGCTATTAATTTATTTGTTACCTCAAAATAAGGAATATCTAAATGTTAAATCTACATTGGGGCTTAGAGGGTTTCTAGCTATAGGAATAATATTTCATCATTTGTCACAATGGATTACATCTGGTGATGAATTTTCTAATTTTTCCTATATGGGAACTTATATCGTTTCTATTTTCTTCTTTTTATCAGCCTATGGATTGTATTTTCAGAACGAAAATAAGAAGAACTATCTAGATAATTTTTTAGTTAAGAGACTTTCTAGAATTCTAGTTCCATTTTTTTCTATATCTTTGATTTATATGTTTTACAGATTTGTAAACGGTCAATTAATGGATTTAGATTTTTTTGCTAATTTATTTAAAAAAGGAAGTACAATTATTTATAATGGATGGTTTGTCGATATTATAATTTTAATGTATATATTTTTTTATATATCATTTAAGTTTTTCAAAAATAAGTTTATTTGTATTGTTATCAATACAGTATTCATAATTGGTTATATTGGTTTAGCTATAAAATTAGGTTACGGTTTTTGGTGGTATAATAGTGTTTTCCCCTTTGTTGTTGGCTTAATATGGGCTAAGAATCAAGAGAAAATTGATAGAGTTTTAGATAGACATTATTTTATCATACTTGTTTTAGTAACTGTGTTACTCTTTATTTCACATCAATACGATATTTTGCTGAGGTATGTACATTTAGAAGATAGTTATAGTTACGCGTTAGCTGCTAATTTAGATAATATTATTTTTACAATCTACTTTATTATTGTTTTTTTGAAAAAAATAAATTTTTCAAATATATATTTGATTTTAATAGGTAGTATATCATTTGAATTATATATGATACATGGATTAGTTATTTCTATGCTAGGAAAAACACTTGTGTCATCCAGAATAAATGATGTGATATTTACATTTTTTGTGCTGGTCCTTAGTCTAATTTTAGCTTGGATTATTAATAAATTAGTTAATAGAATTACAAAGAAAGTAAGTCTATTACAAAATCAAGAGTAAAGGAAATAAGTATGGAAAAAATTGTGGTTCAAGGTGGCGATAATCGTCTGGTAGGAAGTGTTACGATCGAAGGAGCAAAGAATGCAGTCTTGCCCTTGTTGGCAGCGACTATTCTAGCAAGTGAAGGAAAGACCGTCTTGCAGAATGTTCCGATTTTGTCAGATGTTTTCACTATGAATCAGGTGGTTCGTGGTTTGAATGCCAAGGTGGATTTTAATGAAGAAGCCCATCTTGTTGAGGTGGACGCGACTGGCGATATCACTGAGGAAGCTCCTTACAAGTATGTCAGCAAGATGCGTGCATCTATCGTTGTCTTGGGACCAATTCTTGCCCGTGTAGGTCATGCCAAGGTATCCATGCCAGGTGGTTGTACGATTGGTAGCCGTCCTATTGATCTTCATTTGAAAGGTCTAGAAGCTATGGGGGCTAAGATTAGTCAGATAGCTGGTTATATCGAAGCCAAGGCTGATCGCTTACATGGAGCTCATATCTACATGGACTTCCCAAGTGTTGGTGCTACGCAGAACTTGATGATGGCAGCGACTCTAGCTGATGGGGTGACAGTGATTGAAAATGCTGCGCGTGAGCCTGAGATTGTTGACCTAGCCATTCTCCTCAATGAAATGGGAGCTAAGGTTAAGGGTGCTGGTACAGAGACCATTACCATTACCGGTGTTGAGAAACTTCATGGTACGACTCACAATGTAGTGCAAGATCGTATCGAAGCAGGAACCTTTATGGTAGCTGCTGCCATGACTGGTGGTGATGTCTTGATTCGAGACGCTGTCTGGGAGCACAACCGTCCCTTGATTGCCAAATTGCTTGAAATGGGAGTGGAAGTGACAGAGGAAACTGAAGGAATTCGAGTTCGTTCTCAACTAGAAAATCTAAAAGCTGTTCATGTGAAAACCCTGCCCCACCCAGGATTTCCAACAGATATGCAGGCTCAATTTACAGCCTTGATGACTGTCGCAAAAGGCGAATCAACTATGGTGGAGACAGTTTTCGAAAATCGTTTCCAACATCTAGAAGAAATGCGCCGCATGGGCTTGCACTCGGAGATTATCCGTGATACAGCTCGTATTGTTGGTGGACAAGCTTTGCAGGGGGCAGAAGTTCTTTCAACTGACCTTCGTGCCAGCGCAGCCTTGATTTTGACAGGTTTGGTAGCGCAAGGAGAAACTGTAGTTGGTAAATTGGTTCACTTGGATAGAGGTTACTACCGTTTCCATGAGAAGTTGGCGCAGCTAGGTGCTAAGATTCAGCGGATTGAGGCAAGTGATGAAGATGAATAAGAAATCAGGCTACGTAGTCAAACGTTTACTTTTAGTCATTCTGGTACTGATTTTAGGCGTTCTAGCCCTAGGAATCGGTCTAATGGTGGGTTATGGAATCTTGGGCAAGGGTCAAGATCCATGGGCTATCCTGTCTCCAGCAAAATGGCAGGAATTGATTCATAAATTTACAGGAAATTAGGCTGGGAGACCAGCCTTTTTATAAAGAATAAGGAGAAATATGAACAAAAAAACAAGACAGACACTAATCGGACTGCTAGTGTTATTGCTTTTATCTGCAGGGAGCTACTATATCAAGCAGATGCAGTCGACAGCTAATAGTCCCAAAACCAAGCTTAGTCAGAAAAAACAAGCGTCTGAAGCTCCTAGTCAAGAATTGGCAGAGAGTGTCTTAACAGACGCAGTCAAGAGTCAAATAAAAGGGAGTCTGGAGTGGAATGGCTCAGGTGCTTTTATCGTCAATGGCAATAAAACAAATCTAGATGCCAAGGTTTCAAGTAAGCCCTACGCTGACAATAAAACAAAGACAGTGGGTAAGGAAACGGTACCAACCGTAGCTAATGCGCTCTTGTCTAAGGCTACTCGTCAGTACAAGAATCGTGAAGAAACTGGGAATGGTTCGACTTCATGGACTCCTCCAGGCTGGCATCAGGTTAAGAATCTAAAGGGTACTTATACCCATGCGGTCGATAGAGGTCACTTGTTAGGCTATGCCTTAATCGGTGGCTTGGATGGTTTTGATGCCTCGACTAGCAATCCTAAAAACATTGCTGTTCAAACAGCCTGGGCAAATCAGGCGCAAGCCGAGGATTCGACTGGTCAAAACTACTATGAAAGCATGGTACGTAAGGCCTTGGATAAAAACAAGCGTGTCCGTTACCGTGTAACCCTTTACTACGCTTCAAACGAGGATTTAGTTCCTTCAGCTTCACAGATTGAAGCCAAGTCTTCAGACGGAGAATTGGAATTTAATGTCCTAGTTCCCAATGTTCAAAAAGGGCTTCGACTGGATTACCGAACTGGAGAAGTGACTGTTACTCAGTAAAATACAAAATAAACTCCTATGTCACTTGAAGATGTAGGAGTTCTTTTTTGGACAATTTAAGTAGAACTAGAATAGACACTGAGAAAAAATAATATGTACTGAGCTAATTTTTGTGATATAATAGAGGGTAAGATACTATTTTAGGAGAAGAACTATGGAAGACCCAAGTAGTCAGAATTTGTTGCTACAATTTGTTTTATTGTTTATCTTGACGGTGTTAAATGCCTTTTTCTCAGCCACAGAAATGGCCATGGTGTCACTTAACCGTGCGCGGGTTGAACAAAAGGCAGAAGAAGGAGATAGACGCTATATTCGTCTGCTGAAGGTATTAGAAAATCCTAACCACTTTTTATCAACCATTCAAGTAGGGATTACCCTGATTACGATCTTATCAGGGGCGAGTTTGGTAGAAACTCTAGGACGAGAAATTGCATCTTGGCTTGGAAATGGCGAAACAGCTTATGCCGTTGCAAGTTTTCTGTCTTTAGCATTTTTGACTTATATTTCCATCGTTTTTGGGGAATTGTATCCTAAGAGAATCGCTCTTAATCTAAAGGATGCCTTGGCGATTCGTACAGCGCCAGTTATTATTGGATTGGGGAAACTAGTTAGTCCCTTTGTTTGGCTCTTATCTGCATCTACAAATCTCTTGAGTCGCTTGACTCCGATGACCTTTGACGATGCTGATGAAAAAATGACCCGTGATGAAATTGAGTACATGCTGACAAATAGTGAAGAAACACTAGATGCTGACGAAATTGAAATGTTACAAGGGATTTTTTCACTGGACGAATTAATGGCCAGAGAGGTCATGGTTCCTCGAACGGATGCCTTTATGGTGGATATTCAGGATGATAGTCAAGCCATTATCCAAAGTATTTTAAAACAAAATTATTCTCGTATCCCTGTCTATGATGGGGATAAGGACAATGTGATTGGGATTATTCACACCAAGAGTCTCCTTAAGGCGGGCTTTGTGGACGGTTTTGACAATATTGTTTGGAAGAAAATCTTACAAGATCCACTTTTTGTTCCTGAAACTATTTTTGTGGATGACTTGTTAAAAGAACTGCGCAATACCCAAAGACAAATGGCAATCTTGCTGGATGAATACGGTGGGATGGCTGGTTTGGTGACACTTGAAGACCTCTTAGAGGAAATCGTTGGGGAAATCGATGACGAAACAGATAAGGCTGAAATCGAAGTTCATCAAATTGGAGAAGATACTTATATCGTTCAAGGTACAATGAATCTCAATGATTTTAATGACTACTTTGATGTCGAACTGGCAAGTGATGACGTTGATACCATCGCTGGTTATTATTTGACAGGAATTGGGAGTATTCCAACGACTGAGAAACTCAGCTATGAATTGGTCAGCCAAAACAAACAGCTTATCCTAACCAATGATAAAGTGAAAAATGGACGTGTTACCAAGGTAAAAGTCCAGATCACAGAAGTCGAAATAGAAGAAGAAACAGAGTAAATTAGAGGCTTTTGTCATCATGAGTGACAAAGCTTTTTTCAGTTGTTTTAAAAGGGAATAGTATCCTCGAAAAACTCAGCCCCAACCTTGCCCCAAAAGTTTTTTAAAGTTATACGTATTTATTCTAGGAAAAAGAAAAAAGCCCTTTAAATTGGGCTTTCTGTCTTGATAAATTCCGATAAATTCGGTATTGAAAGGCGGTAGACGGATTTGAACCGACGATCAAGCTTTTGCAGAGCCGTGCCTTACCACTTGGCTATACCGCCTTAACGTTTATTATTATACCTTGAAAATGATTTTCAGTCAATAGCTTTTTCAGATTTTTTGTGTCAATAAGCCTAAATATTCTGAAAATTCGTTTACTTTTCTTGAAATATCTTGAAATATATGGTATAGTTGATAATAACCTATACTTTATAAGAGGAGTAAAGAAATGAAAAAAAGTCAAGTGCTTGCTGTAGCGGGGGCTACCTTATTAGCGTCAGGAGTTCTAGCTGCGTGTTCAAACACTAGTTCAAATAATGCTAAACTAGCAAAAGATTACCAATATGTTTATCAAACAGATCCAGAAACTTTGGATTATATCGTCAGCAATATCGATTCAACATCATTCGTCACAACAAATGCTGTAGATGGTTTGTTGGCTAATGATAAATATGGTAACCTGGTTCCTTCTATTGCTGAATCATGGACAGTTTCAAAAGATGGTTTGACTTATACCTATAAAATCCGTAAGGATGCTAAATGGGTGACAGCAGAGGGAGAAGAATACGCTCCTGTCACTGCTAAAGACTTCGTTACTGGTTTGAAACATGCGGTAGATGGAAAATCAAAAGGACTTTCAATCGTTAGCTCTTCTATTAAGGGATTAGAAGCCTATATCAAGGGTGAAACAAGCGATTTTTCAACCGTTGGAGTAAAAGCACTTGATGATCAAACACTAGAATATACCTTGAACCAGCCAGAAACTTTCTGGAATGACAAGACAACTAGTGGAGTTTTGATGCCGATTAATGAAGAATTCTTAACTTCAAAAGGGGAAGGTTTTGGTGCCCCAACAGATGCTAACTCTATTCTTTATAACGGTCCATTTGTCTTAAAATCTGTAACTCCTAAATCATCTATCGAGATGGCTAAAAATGACGCATACTGGGATAAAGAAAATGTAAAAATTGAGAACGTTAAGTTCACTTTCTGGGACGGTAAGGATCAAGATGTAATTGCCAAAGGTTTTTCTGATGGTCAATATAGCAAAGCTCGTATCTTCCCTACAAGTTCGACATATGAAAAATATGCAGCTGACTTCAAAGATAACATTTACTTTAACGAACCAGGTGCGGGTGTTGCAACTGTCAGCTTGAACTATGGTCGTACAACTTATAACCACACTGCCAAAACAAGTGATGCCCAAAAGACATCTACTAAGAAAGCCTTGTTGAACAAGGAATTCCGTCAAGCCTTGAACTTTGCGGTAGATCGCAGTTCTTATTCGGCTCAAACAAATGGTACTGATGGAGCTGCAGTAGCCATCCGTAATACATTCGCACCATATAATCTTCAAGTTGGTAAGAAAACATTTGGTGAATTGGTACAAGATAGCTTGGCTAAGACAAATTCTTCTACTTGGTCAAACGTGTCTCTAGCAGATTCTCAAAATGGACTTTACAATGAAGAAAAAGCTAAAGAAGTCTTTGCTAAAGCTAAATCAAGCTTGCAAGCTGAAGGTGTTGAATTCCCAATCCACTTGGATGCCTTGGTTATCCAAGAATCAACAGCGGTTGTAAACCGTGTTCAATCATTGAAACAATCAATTGAAAAAGTATTGGGTTCAGATAATGTTGTTGTAGACTTACAACAAATGACTCAAGCAGAAGCTTTACCAATTTCATTTAGCGCTCCAACAGCTAAAGAACAAGACTGGGATATCCATACATTGCTAGGATGGAACCCTGACTATCAAGATCCTTCTACTTTCTTGGATCAATTCGTCCTTAAGGGAGGAAGTACTCGTCTTTACCTTGGTATTGACCAAAACACAGATGCATCAGTAGTAAGCAAACTTGGTTTAGCTGACTATGGAAAATTACTTGATGACGCAAACAGCGAAAACCAAGATGTTCAAAAACGTTATGAAAAATACGCGGTAGCACAAGCTTGGTTGACTGACAATGCTTTGACAATTCCAGTAATGGCTTCTCCTAAAGAAACAGCCGTTTCATATGTTTCAAAAGTTCTACCATTTAGCTCTTCATATTCTGTAGCCGGCCTTAAAGGTGAAAATTCAGGATACTTGAAGTACACTGAAGTTGGTGAAAAAGCAATCACTAAAGAAGAGTATGAAAAAGCTCGTGAAAAATGGTTGAAAGAAAAGACTGAGTCAAACGAGAAAGCTCAAAAAGAATTGGCAAGTCATGTGAAGTAAATAATTTTCAATAGAACTTTCTCTCCATGAGGAGAAGGTTCTTTTGGGATTTTTAAAGGAAATGATATGAAAAAATATATTTTTATGCGTGTTTTGCGGTCATTGGTTTCTATCTTCTTAGTAACAACCTTGACTTACACGATTATCTATACAATGGTTCCTCGAAAATTGATTTTCAAACAGGATACCAACTATAACAAGATTGCGACAACTGCTGATAAACGTGATAACTATGAGAATACTGTTTATGAGCGTATGGGCTATATCGAGTACTACGATACCAAAGAGTTGCAAGAAAAAGCTAGCCAGATGGATGCCTCTGTAACTGTTGAAGCTAATGACACCAACAAGGCTATCTACGAAAAATACATCAAACAAATCGGTCATGGTTGGACCTTGGGAGAATTTACTGAAAGTGGCCAATTTTACGCTACTCGTGAAATCCCAATTTTTGAACGTGTTTTCCACTTCTATGCGAACTTGATTGACATTGACCATACTAATAAAATTCAAGACCCTGAAAATCCAGACTTGAAACGTTACCTTCGTTTCGAAAATGATCCAGCTATCGGATGGTCATTGGTCGGTTCAGGAACAAAACACAAATATCTCTTGTACTTCAACAGTCAGTTCCCATTTGTGCATCAAAACTTTGTGAACATTAATTTAGGTGACTCTTATCCAACCTATGCTAATAGCCCTGTTTTACAGGTTATTACTCAAGGGCAAGGGCAAACAAAAACATCTCAAGTTCAGTTCCCAACAGGTAAGAAAACTTCTTCTGTAAATATTTACTCAAGAACCTACAAATCACCTAGTCAGGCTGACTCTCGTGAAGTAGCCAACTACGGAAAAGATGATCCTTATACAGCTACGGAAAGTAACTACCAATATCCTTCTATGATTGCTAGTTCTGCTGTCGTTGGATTGATTGGTTTGCTGATTTCTTATGCGATTGCCGTGCCACTTGGTTCAGCTATGGCTCGCTTCAAGAACACTTGGATTGATAGCTTCTCAACAGGTGCTTTGACCTTCTTGATGGCTCTTCCAACAATTGCCTTGGTTTATATCGTTCGTTTGGCTGGTTCTTCAATCGGTTTGCCAGATTCATTCCCTATCTTGGGTGCTGGAGATTGGCGTTCGTATGTTTTACCAGCAGTGATCCTTGGTTTGTTGGGTGCTCCTGGTACAGCGATTTGGATTCGTCGTTACATGATTGACTTACAATCACAAGACTTTGTACGTTTTGCTCGTGCAAAAGGTTTGTCTGAAAAAGAAATTTCAAATAAACACATCTTTAAAAATGCCATGGTTCCGCTGGTTTCAGGAATTCCTGGTGCCGTTATCGGGGTTATCGGTGGTGCAACCCTTACTGAAACAGTCTTTGCCTTCCCAGGTATGGGTAAAATGTTGATTGACTCTGTAAAAGCATCTAATAACTCTATGGTCGTTGGTCTTGTCTTCATCTTTACATGTATTTCTATCTTCTCCCTTCTTTTAGGAGATATTTGGATGACGATTATTGACCCACGTATTAAATTGACTGAGAAAGGAGGCAAATAATGTCTACAATCGATAAAGAAAAATTTCAGTTTGTAAAACGTGACGATTTTGCCTCTGAAGCCATTGATGCGCCAGCTTATTCATACTGGGGTTCAGTGTTTAGACAATTTATGAAGAAAAAATCAACTGTAGTCATGTTGGGAATTTTGGTGGCTATCATTTTGATGAGTTTCATCTACCCAATGTTTTCTAAGTTTGATTTCAATGATGTCAGCAAGGTAAACGACTTTAGTGCTCGTTATATCAAGCCAAATGCTGAGCATTGGTTCGGTACAGACAGTAATGGTAAATCTCTCTTTGACGGTGTCTGGTTCGGAGCTCGTAACTCTATCCTCATTTCTGTGATTGCGACAGTGATTAACTTAGTTATCGGTGTCTTTGTCGGTGGTATTTGGGGAATTTCAAAATCAGTAGACCGTGTGATGATGGAAGTTTACAACGTCATCTCAAATATCCCATCTCTTTTGATTGTCATTGTCTTGACTTACTCAATCGGAGCTGGATTCTGGAATCTGATTTTTGCCATGAGTGTAACAACATGGATTGGGATTGCCTTCATGATCCGTGTGCAAATCTTGCGTTATCGTGACTTGGAATACAACTTGGCGTCACGTACTTTGGGAACGCCAACATTGAAGATTGTTGCCAAAAATATCATGCCTCAATTGGTATCTGTTATTGTGACAACGATGACTCAAATGCTTCCAAGCTTTATCTCATACGAAGCTTTCTTGTCTTTCTTCGGTCTTGGATTACCGATTACAGTGCCAAGTTTGGGTCGTTTGATTTCAGATTATTCACAAAACGTAACAACCAATGCTTACTTGTTCTGGATTCCATTGACAACTCTTGTCTTGGTATCCTTGTCCCTTTTCGTAGTTGGTCAAAACTTAGCGGATGCTAGTGATCCACGTACACATAGATAGGAGTAGAAATGACAAAAGAAAAAAATGTAATTTTGACTGCTCGCGATATTGTCGTGGAATTTGACGTTCGTGACAAAGTATTGACAGCCATTCGCGGCGTTTCCCTTGAACTAGTTGAAGGGGAAGTATTAGCCTTGGTAGGTGAGTCAGGATCAGGGAAATCTGTTTTGACAAAGACTTTCACAGGTATGCTTGAAGAAAATGGTCGTATTGCTCAAGGAAGTATTGACTACCGTGGTCAGGATTTGACATCTCTATCTTCTCACAAGGATTGGGAACAAATTCGTGGTGCTAAGATTGCGACAATCTTCCAAGACCCAATGACTAGTTTGGACCCAATTAAAACAATTGGTAGTCAGATTACAGAAGTTATTGTGAAACACCAAGGAAAAACAGCTAAAGAAGCGAAAGAATTGGCCATTGACTACATGAATAAGGTTGGGATTCCAGACGCAGATAGACGTTTTGATGAATACCCCTTCCAATATTCTGGAGGAATGCGTCAACGTATCGTTATTGCTATTGCCCTTGCCTGCCGACCTGATGTCTTGATCTGTGATGAGCCAACGACTGCCTTGGATGTAACCATCCAAGCACAGATTATTGATTTGCTGAAATCTTTACAAAACGAGTACCATTTCACAACAATCTTTATCACCCACGACCTTGGTGTGGTAGCAAGTATTGCGGATAAGGTAGCGGTGATGTATGCAGGAGAAATCGTTGAGTATGGAACTGTTGAGGAAGTCTTCTATGACCCTCGCCATCCATATACATGGAGTCTCTTGTCAAGTTTGCCTCAGCTTGCTGATGATAAAGGGGATCTTTACTCAATCCCAGGAACACCTCCGTCACTTTATACTGACCTGAAAGGGGATGCTTTTGCCTTGCGTTCTGACTATGCAATGCAGATTGACTTCGAACAAAAAGCTCCTCAATTCTCAGTATCAGAGACGCATTGGGCTAAAACTTGGCTTCTTCATGAGGATGCTCCAAAAGTAGAAAAACCAGCTGTGATTGCAAATCTCCATGATAAGATTCGTGAAAAAATGGGATTTGCCCATCTGGCAGACTAGGAGGAAGGAAATGTCTGAAAAATTAGTAGAAATCAAAGATTTAGAAATTTCCTTCGGTGAAGGAAGTAAGAAGTTTGTTGCGGTTAAAAATGCTAACTTCTTTATCAACAAGGGAGAAACTTTCTCGCTTGTAGGTGAATCAGGAAGTGGGAAAACAACTATTGGTCGTGCCATCATCGGTCTAAATGATACAAGTAATGGAGATATCATTTTTGATGGTCAAAAGATTAATGGTAAGAAATCGCGTGAACAAGCTGCGGAATTGATTCGTCGAATCCAGATGATTTTCCAAGACCCTGCCGCAAGTTTGAATGAACGTGCGACTGTTGATTATATTATTTCTGAGGGTCTTTACAATCACCGTTTGTTTAAGGATGAAGAAGAACGTAAAGAGAAGGTTCAAAATATTATCCGTGAAGTAGGTCTTCTTGCTGAGCACTTGACTCGTTACCCTCATGAGTTCTCAGGTGGTCAACGTCAACGTATCGGTATTGCCCGTGCCTTGGTGATGCAGCCAGACTTTGTTATTGCGGATGAGCCCATTTCAGCCTTGGACGTTTCTGTGCGTGCCCAAGTCTTGAACTTGCTCAAAAAATTCCAAAAAGAACTTGGTTTGACCTATCTCTTTATCGCCCATGACTTGTCGGTTGTTCGTTTTATTTCAGATCGTATCGCAGTTATTTATAAGGGTGTTATTGTAGAGGTTGCTGAAACAGAAGAATTGTTTAACAATCCAATTCATCCATATACTCAAGCCTTGCTTTCAGCGGTACCAATTCCAGATCCAATCTTGGAACGTAAGAAGGTCTTGAAGGTTTATGACCCAAGTCAACACGACTATGAGACTGATAAGCCGTCTATGGTTGAAATCCGCCCAGGTCACTATATTTGGGCTAACCAAGCCGAATTGGCACGTTATCAAAAAGGACTAAACTAAGAATGGTTTTATAATTTCCATGTCAATTTTTATGGAAATTATAAACCTTTTTTTGTTGAATTGATTTGAAAAAACTTTGAAATTATCCTGAAAGAATTTTCGAAAGAAATAGAATTCTTAGAAAATCATTGAATTATAGTGAGATGAAATAAAATCTGAACAACTTTATTAGGAAAGTCAAATTAATTTCTAGAAAAGTTTTAGAAGTCAAAGTGTACTATTCTAGTTTCAATCTACTATAGTCTAATACTCTTCGAAAATCTCTTCAAACCACGTCAGCTCTATCTACCACCTTAAAACAGTGTTTTGAGCAACCTGAGGCTAGCTTCCTAGTTTTCTTTTTGATTTTCATTGAGTATAATATCTACAATGTAAAAAACTCTAGCTATCAGTTCATTGATAGTTAGAGTTTTTTCTATTCATATGATTTAAGGAGTTTAAATAAGGCTTCTATTTCTGATGACGGTGTAGCTGATTTAAGGTAAGCGTAGTAAACTGTAAAAGTTATCTTATCCTTCGGTATAAGAGGGATTTTTATTAAATCATCATCTTCATCAGAAAGTGCGATATCAGCCAGTAAACTAAGGCCAATCCCTTTCTTTAAAAGTTCTTTAAGAATGACAATGTCATCAGTCTTAAAGAATATTTCTGCCTTGTTTTGATGCTTCTGATTAAGCGTTTCAAAAGCTTTCAGGTGAACAAAGTGTTCGTCTAAGAGTATAAAGGATTGATCTACTAATTCTTCAAAAGCGAGGGAAGGAACAGTGGCAAAAGGATGGTTCTTAGATAAAACGACATACAGTTCTTTATGAAATAGCTCGTGTGTCTCTATTGAAGGATAATTGAGAGGTTCAATCAAACCGAGTAGGCTTGCATTAAGGTCTCCCTTAAGGAGAAGGTTTAATAACTCTACGGAGCCACCGCGGATAGGGCGTATCTTTTTTAAAAAATCGAATTTATCTTTTTCGTTTAAGGCAGCAAAGAGATACTGAATGATAATAGGAGGGAATCCTACAGTAGAGTATTGTGCCAAGGAGCGATTAATTTCTTTGCGAGTAGAAATGACCTCAGGTAAAATCAGTTCTGTATGCTTTAGAAGGATTTGTCCTTGAGGAGTTAGCTTGAAGGAACGATGCGAGGGGTCATGGTGAATCAATTTGCAGTTAAAGGATTCCTCTAAGCGCTTGATAGCATAAGAAATAGATGGTTGGCTGACTTTATGTTGTTTTGCTACTTCTGTATAGGATTGAAGCTGGCAGAGGTCATAGAAATATTGTAGATCTTTTAAATTCATATGGGTTCACTTTCATTAGTTGGAGAAGGAAAATAAGTGGAAAACAGCAGATAAATAATTTTTATCCGTATCCTATAATTTGACTATACGAGTATTCACCAGTTAAAATGTAAGTGAGTCAGGGATCTCAAAGGTTATCTAAGATACTCTCAAAAATGACCAACATTTTTTCTCGTTTATCAATTGGGAGCTGTTTAATCTTCATGTTGATTCTTTTGAGTGAAAGATTGTCACTCTTATCAGAGGTTGATTCAAGGCTATCAAAATTGAAAAATTCCTCTGGGGTCATTTCTAGGGCGTCAATCACTTTTTCAAGACTGTGAATGGTCAGATTCACATTTTGGTTTTCAAGTTGATTGATATACTTAAGCCCGAGTCCTGCTTGTTCCGAAAGTTCTTCCTGGCTCATTTTATTCTGTGTTCGAAAATATTTCACTTTTTGGGAAATATATTGTTGTAAATAGTTTTTAGTTGTCATATAAATAGAATACAAGTTTTATATGACAAAAAAACACCTTAAAAAATACAAAGTATTACATAACATACCTATATGATATTTATTTTAATTAGGATTGTCAATTTGTATGATTGGTTTATTTTACTCGAAACTTTTAGTAAAGAGAGATCATCGAGAGTTTGATGAGTTCAGAAATTTATAACATATTATACAATTGTATTATTTAAACAACAACGTTTTACAAACAATTCGTTTCATGTGGTATAATATAAGTAAAAAGGAGGTTGCACTATGACTGCACATGATATTTTAAACAACCCTTTCCTTAATAAAGGTACTGCCTTTACCTTAGAGGAGCGAAAGGAACTAGGTCTTATTGGTTTACTGCCACCGTATGTTCAAACGATTGAAGAGCAAGCGGCGCAAACTTATGCACAAATGCAAACAAAAGCCAATGATTTGGAAAAACGTCTTTTCCTAATGGAAATTTTTAATACCAACCGGACTCTTTTCTATTACCTCTTTTCTCAACATTTGGAGGAATTCAATCCAATTGTATACGATCCAACCATTGCAGATACCATTGAAGGCTATAGTGATCTCTTTGTAGATCCACAATATGCGGGATATCTTGATATCAATCATCCTGAAAATATTGAAGCCACTTTGAAAAATGCTGCTGGGGATCGCGAGATTCGTCTCATTGTTGTAACAGATGCAGAAGGAATCCTTGGAATCGGTGACTGGGGAACAAATGGTGTCGATATTTCTGTCGGGAAATTGATGGTCTACACGGGTGCTGCTGGAATCGATCCTTCTATGGTCCTTCCTTTAGTTATTGATGCAGGGACTAACCGTGAAGAACTTCGTAACAATCCTAATTACTTAGGAAATCGTCACGAACGGGTTCGCGGAGATCGTTACTACGACTTCATTGACCAATTTGTTCAAACAGCAGAACGTCTCTTTCCTAAACTCTACCTTCACTGGGAAGATTTCGGCCGCTCGAATGCTGCCAATATTCTTGAAAAATACCGGAAGCAAATTCCAACTTTTAATGATGATATTCAAGGTACAGGAATCGTTACCTTAGGTGGTATCTTTGGTTCATTGGATATTAGTGGTGAAAAATTAACAGATCAAGTTTATCTCTGCTATGGTGGTGGTACTGCAGGTGCAGGAATTGCCTCTCGTGTTCTTCGTGAAATGGTGAGTGAAGGTCTTTCTGAAGAAGAAGCCTATAAACGTTTCTTTATGGTTGATAAGCAGGGTCTTCTCTTTGATGACATGGATGACCTAACCCCTGAACAAAAACCGTTTGCTAAGAAACGTGCTGACTTTAGTAACGCAGACAAGTTGACTGACCTGCTTGAAGTAGTGAAGACTGTGAAGCCAACCATTCTTGTAGGAACTTCGACTCAGCCTAATACCTTCACTAAAGAAATAGTAGAGGCTATGTGTGAAAACACAGAACGTCCAATGATCTTCCCTTTGTCAAATCCAACTAAATTGGCAGAAGCTAGCGCCAAAGATTTGATTGAATGGTCAGATGGCAAAGCTTTTGTCGCAACAGGAATTCCTGCTGATACGGTTTCTTATAAAGGTGTAGACTATGTGATTGGTCAAGCAAATAATGCCCTGATTTACCCAGGTCTTGGTCTAGGTATGCTGGCTTCTGAAGCAAGTCTTTTGACTGATGAAATGATTGGAGCAGCGGCGCATTCATTGAGTGGTATTGTCAATCCAGGCCAACCAGGAGCTCCTGTCTTGCCACCATTCAAGTATGTAGCAGATGTTTCTATTAAAGTAGCAGAAGCAGTCGCTAAAAAAGCACAAGAGCAAGGTCTTGCACGCGCTAAGGAAACAGATATGGCCAAAGCAGTTCGTGATTTGAAGTGGTATCCAGAGTATAAATAATTCATTTCTGTTGCCTATCCTCGGGATACTTGGCTTATTTTGGATATGTTAGCAATCTACAGAGTTGATAACCGAAAAGTAAAGAGATTGTCGTATTGACTATTGGTTTTAAACAATATAAAATAACTGTCGATTTTTTGTCCGACTGCCAAGAGTCAGTTTAATACTATACTAAAATCAAAACGCATTATATAATAGTGATATGAAATCAACCAAAGAAGAAATACAAGCCATCAAAACACTTTTAAAAGACTTTAGTACAACTAAATACCATAAAAGTCTTCAAATCGTTCTATTTTGTCTAATGGGCAAATCTTTGAAATTATCCTAAAAGAATTGAAAGAATTATGAAAGAATTTTCGAAAAATTTTAAAAAATTCTGAAATATTCTTGACAGCTGATGAAAAAGGTGTTAAGATAGGAAACATCAAAAAAGAAAGCAGAAAAAGAAATGAATAAGAGACAAGCTGTAACGATGAATCAAAACTTTTACTTTAGCTACTTTAGATAGTGTTTGTAGACATGTCACCATGGATGCAAACAGTTCAAGCAATTTGTTTGTATCTATGTGGCTAAGATTTTTGATTGTGGTCCATATAGATGAATATCTAAATGGACTAGCAAAGTTATAACTTGTTAGATTATTTCAAGCATCCGTTTAGATAGTATCTAGGCGGTTTTTTGTTTTATCTTTTCTGAGAAGGAGTTTCATTATGAAAGTTGTTCGAAAATTACTAGCACCCCTCTTGGTAGTGGGGATCCTCTTGACCTCTCTGATCAGTTTGCATCAGTTGAAGGCAGATAAGAAAAAAGATGTTTTTCGTATCGGTATTTCGCAGTTTATTACCCACCAGTCCTTAGATGCTACTAGAGAAGGATTTGTGGATGAACTGGCCAAGCAAGGCTATATTGAGGGGGAAAATATTGAGATTGATTTGCAAAATGCCCAGGGAGAACAACGAAATCTTAAAACGATTTCCCAGCAACTAGCAGAATCTAGTGATGTCGTTCTAGCTATCGCAACGCCTTCTGCTCAGAGCTTGGCCAATACAACGCAAACGACACCGGTTATCTTTTCAGCGGTAACAGATCCTGTCAGTGCCAAGTTGGTTGAGTCAAGAGAGCATCCTGGGGGCAATGTAACTGGGACAAGCGACCAGTCATCAGATGCCATTTCAACCCAAATCAATTTGATAAAGAAAGTGTTGCCAAAAGCTAAAACGATTGGAATTCTCTATACTCAGAGCGAGCCAAACTCAGTTGTTCAAAAGGATGAAGCTAAGCGTCTTTTGGAAGAAAAAGGCTTTACCGTTGTTGAAAAAACAATCTTGGACAGTAACAACGTCAAGGCTGCTGCAGAAAGCTTGATGGCAGAGGTGGATATGGTTTTTGTACCAACGGATAATATCATTTCATCAACCATGGAAACAGTCAAGCAGGTTTCTATTAAGCACAAGGTTCCAGTATTTGGTGGTTCAACAGAAATGGTTGCGGTTGGTGGCTTGTATAACTACGGTACCAATTATGAAGAATTGGGACGCCAGACAGCTCGCATGCTGGTTCGTGTTTTAAAAGGTGAGAAGCCAGAAAATATAGCAGTTGAGTTGCCTGAAAAACTGGAATTGCATACCAATCAAGAAATGGCAGATGCATTGGGAATTGATATTAGCAAGTTAGAAAGCAAGGAATAAGGAGATTTAAGATGAATTTTGTGTTATCTAGTTTATCAGAAGGTCTGCTATGGTCGATTATGGCGATTGGGGTCTACTTGACTTTCCGTATTTTGGATATTGCGGATATGACTGCTGAAGGAGCCTTTCCTATGGGGGCGGCTGTCGTTGTATCACAGATACAGGCAGGGACAAATCCTTGGATTGCGACCTTACTTGCTTTTCTGGCAGGTATGGTAGCAGGTCTAGTATCAGGAATGCTCCACACCAAGATGAAAATTCCAGCTCTCTTGACAGGGATTGTGACCTTGACAGGGCTTTATTCCATCAATATTAAAATCATGGGAAGCGTGCCTAATCTTTCCTTGGGAGATTCTGCAACCGTCTTTAAACAATTGGCAAGCTTAGGGCTGTCAAATGAAGAAGCTGTTTTCTTATTTAGTTCGGCCTGTCTCTTACTTGTTTGTTTGGTCTTGACTCTTTTGATGAAAACAGAGATTGGATTGGTCTTGCGTTCGACTGGGGACAATATTCCTATGAGTGAGGCTAATGGGGTCAATGTAGACACCATGAAGATTGTTGGTTATATGATTTCAAATGGTTTGATTGCCCTATGTGGTTCCTTGTTCGCTCAAAATGATGGATTTTCAGATGTGACTTCTGGGACAGGAACCATCGTTGTTGGTTTGAGTGCAGTCATTATTGCGGAAGTCTTGATACACGACTTGACCATTGGAGACCGCTTGTTATCCATCGGAATTGGTGCTATTGTTTACCGTTTGATTATTTTAAATATCTATGAAATTCCAAATCTAGATCAAAATCTGGTACGTCTCTTTAATGCAATTTTGCTAGCCGTGGTTTTATTTGCACCAGAATTGCAAAAGAGATTAAAGATTCGTGGTTTGAAACTGAGAAATGAATAGGAGGAGAAAGTTATGGCAAGTTTGTTAACACTTGAAAATATTCACAAGACATTTGAAGCAGGGACGGTCAATGAGAACCATGTCCTCAAAGGATTAGATTTAGAGGTTGAAGAGGGAGATTTTATCTCTGTGATTGGTGGAAATGGCGCAGGCAAATCCACTTTGATGAATATCTTGGCTGGCAATCTATCGGTGGACGAAGGGGACCTTTTATTGGCAGGCAAATCCATTAAAAATCTGAGTGTAAGAAAGAGAGCCAAGGATATCGCTCGTGTTTTTCAAGATCCTAAGATGGGAACAGCTTCTCGTTTGACGATTGAGGAGAATATGGCTATTGCCTTGAGACGCGGGCAGAAGAGAGGGCTTGGTTGGGGCGTGAAGGAGAAGGATAGAATCCAGTTCCAAGAGGCCTTGAAGGAGTTGAATATTGGCCTTGAAAACCGCTTAAAAGTAGATACTCAATATCTCTCAGGAGGACAAAGACAGGCTTTGACCCTAGTCATGGCAGCTCTGGTGAAACCCAAACTTTTGCTTTTGGATGAACATACTGCGGCACTTGACCCGAAAACGAGTCAAATGGTGATGGACTTGACGCAAAAGATTGTGGAACACCATCAGTTGACGACTTTGATGATTACCCACGATATGAACCATGCGATTGAGTATGGTAATCGTCTCATTATGCTCTATCAAGGCAAGATAGTGGTGGATGTCAAGGGAGAAGAGAAGAAGCATCTGACGGTTGAAGATCTCATGCATCTCTTCCAGAAAAATAGTGGCCAAAGTCTGGTCAGTGATGAATTAGTTTTGGGATAAAGAAAAAGGCTGAGATGTGGCTCAATAATTTTTATGGCACAGAAGTGGAGATTGACTTACCTATAGCCTACCAAAATGGACAAATTTTGATTTCAAACTATGAAGATGCAGAAGTGTCTGAAAAAATTCTACTCAAACCGTATCAAACACTAGCTATTTATGTAAATTAAACTCAGTAAGGAGCCCTCTTTTGCAGAAAAGCAGGGTTCTTTTTGCTGTCTATTCCCTCTCTGAAAGCGTAAAACAAACTAGTCAGGGTGGCTAGTTTGTGGTATAATGAAAGAGACTCAAAAAGAAACAGGAGAAATATGATGGATTTACTTTTAGCAATTGTATTGATTGTGCTAGCTTTTCTAGGAGGAGCTCTTGGAGGGATGTACTTGGTTCGTAAGCAAATCGAAAAAGAATTCGCTGACAACCCACGTTTGAATGCTGAAGCAGTTCGTACTCTTTTGAGTGCAAATGGTCAAAAACCAAGCGAAGCTAAGGTACAACAAGTTTACCACCAAATCATCCGCCAACAAAAGGCAGCCCTTGCTAACAATAAAAAGAAAAAATAAATAAGGAAAAGTCTGGGATGAAAGTTCCAGACTTCTCACTATGTTGGCTAAGGGTTTAGGGATGAGACTTTTTCCTTGCATTCTATTGATATTTGATTATGATTAAGAGAGATAGTTGTTGATGAAGCTGTCATTCAGTTCATAAGGAACGGTAATCATAATGAACTATCAATCAGAAAAAAGACTAGAAAGAAGACTGTATGGATAATCGACCAATTGGTTTTTTGGATTCGGGTGTTGGGGGCTTGACCGTTGTGCGTGAGCTCATGCGCCAGCTTCCCCATGAAGAAATCGTCTATATTGGAGATTCGGCGCGGGCGCCCTATGGTCCCCGTCCTGCTGAGCAAATTCGTGAATATACTTGGCAGTTGGTCAACTTTCTCTTGACCAAGGATGTCAAAATGATTGTCATTGCTTGTAATACTGCGACTGCGGTCGTCTGGGAAGAAATCAAGGCTCAACTAGACATTCCTGTCTTGGGTGTGATTTTACCAGGAGCTTCGGCAGCCATCAAGTCTAGCCAAGGTGGGAAAATCGGGGTCATTGGAACGCCCATGACGGTACAATCAGACATTTATCGTCAGAAAATTCATGATCTGGATCCAGACTTACAGGTGGAGAGTTTGGCCTGTCCCAAGTTTGCCCCCTTGGTGGAGTCTGGTGCCCTGTCAACCAGTGTCACCAAGAAAGTAGTCTATGAGACCCTGCGTCCCTTGGTTGGAAAGGTGGATAGCCTGATTTTGGGTTGCACCCATTATCCACTGCTCAGACCTATTATTCAAAATGTCATGGGACCAAAAGTTCAGCTCATCGATAGTGGAGCAGAGTGCGTACGGGATATCTCAGTCTTACTTAATTATTTTGAAATCAATCGTGGTCGCGATGCCGGACCACTCCATCACCGTTTTTACACAACAGCCAGCAGCCAAAGTTTTGCACAAATTGGTGAAGAATGGCTGGAAAAAGAGATTTATGTGGAGCATGTAGAATTATGACAAATAAAATTTATGAATATAAGGATGACCAGGACTGGTATGTTGGGTCCTATGGTATTTTTGGTGGCGTCCGGACGTTGACGGATGATGACTTGGATTTTCCTCTATTGGAGTTTGCCCAAAGATTTCGAGATGAGGATCGAGGTTTTCCTGTTTCTGTTACTGTTTTACGCTATGGTTCTCTCTACCGTTTATTGTCTTTTGTGGTAGATATCCTCAACCAAGAAATGGGACGAAATGTGGAAGTTATCCAACGTCAAGGGGCTCTGCTCTTGGTTGAAAATGGGCAACTCTTGTATGTGGAATTGCCCAAAGAAGGGGTTGATGTTCATGATTTCTTTGAGACAAGCAAGGTCAGAGAAACCTTATTGATTGCGACTCGTAACGAAGGCAAGACCAAGGAATTCCGAGCTATATTTGACAAGCTAGGCTACGATGTGGAAAATCTTAATGACTATCCTGACCTACCGGAAGTAGCAGAAACAGGCATGACCTTTGAAGAAAATGCCCGCCTCAAGGCAGAAACTATTTCTCAATTAACGGGCAAGATGGTTCTGGCAGATGACTCAGGTCTCAAAGTCGATGTCCTTGGTGGCTTGCCAGGTGTCTGGTCAGCTCGTTTCGCAGGAGTGGGAGCTACTGACCGTGAAAACAATGCCAAGCTCTTGCACGAATTGGCCATGGTCTTTGAACTCAAGGACCGCTCGGCTCAATTCCATACAACCCTAGTCGTGGCCAGTCCAAACAAGGAAAGCTTGGTTGTTGAAGCAGACTGGCCAGGCTACATTAACTTTGAACCTAAGGGTGAAAATGGCTTCGGCTATGATCCTCTCTTCCTTGTAGGAGAGACAGGCAAGTCATCAGCTGAATTAACCCTTGAAGAAAAAAATAGTCAATCTCACCGTGCCTTAGCCGTTAAGAAACTTTTGGAGGTATTTCCATCATGGCAAAGCAAACCATCATTGTAATGAGCGATTCTCATGGCGATAGCTTGATTGTGGAAGAAATCCGTGATCGCTATGTAGGCAAAGTTGATGCCGTTTTTCATAACGGCGATTCTGAACTGCGTCCTGATTCTCCCCTTTGGGAAGGCATCCGTGTTGTTAAAGGGAACATGGACTTCTACGCCGGCTACCCAGAACGTTTGGTGACTGAGCTTGGTTCGACCAAGATTATCCAAACCCATGGACACCTGTTTGACATCAATTTCAACTTTCAAAAGTTGGACTACTGGGCTCAGGAAGAAAAAGCCGATATCTGCCTCTATGGTCACTTGCATGTGCCAAATGCTTGGATGGAAGGAAAGACTCTTTTTCTAAATCCAGGTTCCATCAGTCAACCACGTGGGACTATCAGAGAATGTCTCTATGCTCGTGTGGAGATTGATGACAGTTATTTTAAAGTGGACTTTTTGACACGAGACCACGAGGTGTATCCGAGCTTGTCCAAGGAGTTTAGCCGATGATTGCCAAGGAGTTTGAGACTTTCTTGTTGGGGCAGGAAGAAACTTTTTTGACCCCTGCTGAAAATCTAGCCGTGTTGATTGATACCCACAATGCAGATCACGCGACCCTCTTGCTCAGTCAGATGACCTATACCCGTGTTCCCGTTGTGACAGATGAAAAACAGTTTGTTGGGACGATTGGGCTCAGAGATATTATGGCTTATCAGATGGAGCATGACTTGAGTCAAGAAATCATGGCAGATACGGATATCGTTCATATGACCAAAACGGACGTAGCGGTCGTCTCGCCTGATTTTACCATTACGGAGGTCTTGCACAAGCTGGTAGATGAGTCATTCTTGCCGGTTGTGGATGCGTCTGGTATTTTCCAAGGAATCATCACGCGCAAGTCTATCCTCAAGGCAGTGAATGCCCTCTTGCATGACTTTAGTAAGGAATATGAGATTCGATGCCGATGAGAGACAGGATTTCAGCCTTTTTAGAGGAAAAGCAGGGCTTGTCTGTCAATTCAAAGCAGTCCTATAAGTATGATCTGGAGCAATTTTTAGACATTGTGGGTAATCGGATTTCTGAGACCAGTCTCAAGATTTACCAGGCCCAGCTAGCCAATCTAAAAATCAGCGCCCAGAAGCGAAAGATTTCGGCCTGTAACCAATTTCTCTACTTTCTCTATCAAAAAGGAGAAGTGGACAGCTTTTACCGTCTGGAATTAGCTAAACAAGCTGAAAAGAAGACCGAGAAGCCAGAACTGTTAGACCTAGACTCTTTTTGGCAGGAAAGCGACGTTCCAGAGGGGCGTTTACTGGCTCTACTTATCTTGGAAATGGGGCTCTTGCCGAGTGAGATTTTGGCTCTCAAGGTTGAGGATATCAATCTGGATTTTCAGGTGTTGAGAATCAAGAAGGCTTCCCAACAGAGGATTGTTACCATTCCCACGACCTTGCTTTCAGAATTGGAACCCTTGATGGGCCAGACCTACCTCTTTGAAAGGGGAGGGAAAGCCTATTCTCGTCAGTGGGCCTTTCGTCAGCTGGAGTCCTTTGTCAAGGAGAAAGGTTTTCCAGCCTTATCGGCCCAAGCCTTACGTGAACAGTTCATTCTCAGACAAATAGAAAACAAGGTCGATTTGTACGAAATTGCAAAAAAATTAGGATTAAAAACAGTCCTGACCTTAGAAAAATATAGATAATGGATATTAAATTAAAAGATTTTGAAGGGCCCCTGGACTTGCTCTTGCACCTGGTTTCTAAGTACCAGATGGATATCTACGATGTGCCCATTACGGAAATCATCGAACAGTATCTAGCTTATGTCTCAACCCTGCAGGCCATGCGTCTGGAAGTGACGGGCGAGTACATGGTCATGGCCAGTCAGCTCATGCTGATTAAGAGCCGCAAGCTCTTGCCAAAGGTGGCAGAAGTGACAGATTTGGAAGATGACCTAGAGCAGGATCTTCTCTCTCAAATTGAAGAATACCGCAAGTTCAAGCTCTTGGGGGAGCACTTGGAAGCCAAGCACCAAGAAAGGGCCCAGTATTATTCCAAAGCGCCGACAGAGTTGATTTACGAAGATGCGGAGCTTGTTCATGACAAGACGACTATTGACCTCTTTTTGGCTTTTTCAAATATCCTAGCCAAGAAAAAAGAGGAGTTTGCACAGAATCACACGACTATCTTGCGGGATGAGTATAAGATTGAGGACATGATGGTTATCGTGAAAGAGTCCTTGACTGTACGAGATCAATTGCGCTTGCAGGATTTGTTCAAGGAAGCCCAGAATGTCCAAGAGGTCATTACCCTCTTTTTGGCAACCCTAGAGTTAATCAAAACCCAGGAGCTGATCCTCGTGCAAGAGGAGAGTTTCGGAGATATCTATCTCATGGAAAAGAAGGAAGAAAGTCAAGTGGCCCAAAGCTAGACTTGATAGAGAGGAAAGATGAGTACTTTAGCAAAAATAGAAGCGCTCTTGTTTGTAGCGGGTGAAGATGGGATTAGAGTCCGCCAGTTAGCTGAACTCCTCTCTCTGCCACCGACAGGCATCCAACAGAGTTTAGAAAAATTAGCCCAGAAGTATGAAAAGGACCCAGATTCCAGTTTGGCTCTGATTGAGACAGGGGGCGCTTATAGATTGGTGACCAAGCCTCAATTTGTAGAGATTTTGAAGGAATACTCTAAGGCACCTATCAACCAGAGTTTATCTCGGGCTGCCCTTGAGACCTTGTCCATCATTGCCTACAAACAGCCCATCACACGGATAGAGATTGATGCCATCCGTGGGGTCAACTCGAGTGGGGCCTTGGCAAAGTTGCAGGCCTTTGACTTGATACGAGAAGACGGGAAAAAAGAAGTGTTGGGTCGCCCCAACCTCTATGTGACTACAGATTATTTCCTAGATTACATGGGGATAAACAATTTGGAAGAATTACCAGTGATTGATGAGCTTGAGATTCAAGCCCAAGAAAGCCAATTATTTGGTGAAAGGATAGAAGAAGATGAGAATCAATAAGTATATTGCCCACGCAGGTGTGGCCAGTAGAAGAAAAGCAGAAGAGTTGATCAAGCAAGGTTTGGTGACGGTTAATGGCCAAGTGGTACGTGAACTAGCAACCACTATCAAGTCAGGCGACAAGGTCGAAGTTGAAGGTCAACCTATCTACAACGAAGAAAAGGTCTATTATCTGCTTAACAAACCACGCGGTGTCATTTCCAGCGTGACAGATGACAAGGGCCGCAAGACGGTTGTCGACCTCTTGCCTAATGTCAAAGAACGCATTTATCCAGTTGGACGTTTGGACTGGGATACATCAGGAGTCTTGATTTTGACCAATGATGGGGATTTTACGGATGAGATGATTCACCCTCGTAATGAGATTGACAAGGTTTATGTCGCGCGTGTTAAAGGTGTGGCCAATAAGGATAATCTCCGTCCCTTGACCCGTGGACTTGAGATTGATGGTAAGAAAACCAAGCCGGCTGTCTATGAGATTCTCAAAGTGGATCCAGTCAAAAACCGCTCTGTGGTGCAGTTGACTATCCATGAAGGGCGTAACCACCAGGTTAAAAAGATGTTTGAAGCTGTCGGCCTTCAAGTAGATAAACTGTCTCGTACACGTTTCGGACATCTAGACTTGACAGGGCTCCGTCCAGGAGAATCCCGTCGTCTTAATAAAAAAGAAATCAGCCAACTACACACCATGGCTGTAACCAAGAAATAATGAAACGAATTTTAATAGCGCCTGTGCGCTTTTACCAACGGTTTATCTCACCAGCCTTTCCACCCTCTTGTCGCTTTGAGCCGACTTGTTCAAACTATATGATTCAGGCTATTGAAAAATATGGCTTCAAGGGTGTTTTGATGGGTTTTGCTCGAATTTTACGTTGCCATCCCTGGTCGAAAACAGGTAAGGACCCTGTCCCAGACCACTTTTCCCTTAAACGAAATCGAGAAGAAAAATGAGGCTAGGTAAACAGATTTTAAAATGATAAAAACGCATCCTATCAGGTTTGAGCTCGATAGGATGCGTTTTATCATGTAAAGATGTGATTGAGTTTAAAGTAGCTTATTTCAAGGCTTTTTGTGCGTCTTCAATCATGAGTTTTGTTGATTCAAGTCCGCCTCCGCTTAGATACCAGAGATCTGGTGTTAGTTGGATAATCTTACCGTTTTTAGCGGCAGGAGTTTCAGCGATGAGGGCATTTTCTAGGACGCCGTCGTTGCTTGAGTTGTCCCCACCGATGGCAAGGGTACGGTTGATGACAAAAAGGATGTCAGGATTGATTTCTTTGACACTTTCAAAGCTGACTTCTTGTCCGTGGCGAGAGTCTGCAAATTGAGTATCTGTTGGCTTGAATTTCAAGGTTTGGTACAAGAAAGAGAAACGAGATTGGGCACCAAAGGCAGCCATTTTCCCTTCGTTGAGGAGGATAGCAAGGGCTTTCTTGTCAGAACTTTCGTTTTTAGTTGCGACTTCTTGGATGCTCTTGTCTAGCTTGGCCAATTCTTCCTTGGCTTTCTGTGTACCAGTTTCGCCGAAGGCACTTGCTAAGTACTCAATGTTGGTCTTAGTTGAAGTCCAGTAGTCGTCCTTGCTTGCTTGGAAGAGAACAGTCGGAGCGATTTCGTTGAACTTATCTACGAATTTTTGGGTACGTGGTGAAGCGATAATTAGGTCTGGTTCAAGAGCAGCAAGGGCTTCTAGGTCTGGCTCAACCATAGAACCAACATTTTTAACTTTTCCAGCTAGGTCTTTAAGATAAGTCGGAACAGTTTTTGTAGGCATTCCCACGATATTCTTTTCAAAACCTAAAGCGCGAACAGTATCGGCAGCACCAAGGTCAAAGGTAACAATTTTTTCAGGAACTTTTGAAAGTTTGACTTCGTCTAGTGAACTTTTAATGGTTACCTCTGTTGGAGCAGAGCTACTTGACTCCGTCTTACTAGTGCTTGAGTTTGTACTACATGCACCAAGTAGGAGCAAGAAGCTGGCCGCTAGGGCAGTGAGATAAAATTTAAGGGATGTTTTCATAATTTCTCCTTTTTAAAATGTGATAACGATTTAAGGAGTCTCTTGGTCTTATTGACTAAGAGACTGAAGGTTCTCTAACTTGAACTTCTATGTTATTAGCTATAGATACAGATCTTTTTGCCATTGATGTTAGCCAGCGTGATGGGAATCTCATAAAGTTGACTGAGCAGGTCAGCCTGCATGATTTGATTGGTTGTTCCCTTGCTAAAGACTTGACCGTCCTTGAAGGCGACAATTTCATCCGCATACTGGCTGGCCATGTTGATATCGTGGAGAACGATGATAATGGTCTTGCCGAGCTCTGACACCAGTCGCTTGAGAATCTGCATCATGCTGACGCTTTGCTTGATATCGAGATTGTTGAGTGGTTCGTCTAGCAAGATAAAGTCTGTATCCTGGGCCAGTACCATAGCGATAAAGACCCGTTGGAGCTGGCCTCCAGACAGGCTATCGATGTAACGGTCTTTTAAGTTGGTCAGTTCTAGATAGGTCAGGGTTTCTCGGATTTTTTCCCAATCTTCTGGTCTCAGTCGACCTCGACTGTAAGGAAAACGTCCAAAACTGACCAGTTCTTCAACAGTCAATTTGGCTTGGTAATTGATTTTCTGCTTTAGGATAGTCAGTTCTTGAGCCAGTTCTTGTGAATTCCAACTCTCGATTTCACGACCTTTGATACTGAGAATTCCCTGATCTTTCTTGGTCAGTCTGCTCATGATGGAGAGGAGAGTTGATTTTCCAGCACCATTTGGACCAATGAAGGCTGTCAGTTTCTGAGGACTGACCTCAAGCGAAATGCCTTGCAAAATATCCTGTTTTTGAATGGATTTGTCAATGTTTTCCAGTTTCACTGACGCGCCCTCCTGTATAGTAAGATAAAGAATAAGAGCCCCCCAACACTCTCAATGATCATGCTGATTCGAATTTCCAGTGCAAAGACTCGTTCAATCAGGGCTTGTCCCAAGGTCAAACTGATAAATCCGATCAGAATGGCTACGATAAAGAGTATCTTGTGCTGATAGTCTTTGACAATCAGGTAGGTGAGGTTAGCCAGCATAAAGCCGAAGAAGGCCATAGGTCCTACCAAGGCAGTGGCAGTTGAGGTCAAAAGCACGATACCCCAGAGGAGTTCTCTCTGTTCTTTTTCCACATCGAGCCCCAATATTTGAGCCGTTGCTCTTTGCAGGTGCAAGACATCCAGAATAACTGCTTTTCGAAAGAAAAAGATGGTCAAAGCGAGGATGATTAGAGAACCGATGGCTAGGATGGAAGTGTTGAGATGTTGAAAGGAGGCAAAGAGACTGTTCTGCAGTTTATCGTATTCGTTTGGATCCATCAGGACCTGAAGGAAGGTACTGATATTTCGAAAGAGACTTCCGAGTGCTAGACAGATTAGCAGGATGAAGACCAGGTCGTGTTTTATCAGTGTCTTCAAGTAGCCTTGCAAGGCAAGAAAGAAGAGGGATTGAAGCAGAAGCAAAACTAGGAATTCTAAGATAGGGGACTTGCCAAGTTGAAGAAACTTGCTTTCAAAAATCAGTAGTAGGGTTTGCAGTAGGACGTAGAAGGATTCGATTCCTAAAATACTAGGTGTCAGGAAGCGATTTTCCGTCAGGGTTTGAAAACTAATGGTCGAAATCCCAGTCGCGATAGCTACCAAGAGATAAACGATGATTTTTTGGGAACGCAACTTCCAAGCAAAGGCTGACAAGTGAGTGATGGGCCAAAAGTAGAGAAGACAAGCTCCGATGGCAAGAATAATGATAATCCAGAAGAGCTTAGTATGTTTGCTTTTAGACTGCATCTTTTCGTCCCCCTCTCCAGAGAAGTAGGATAAAGACGAGGCTACCAATGATTCCTAGTAGAAGACTGACAGACAGCTCATAGGGTCGAATCAGAACTCGGGATAGGATATCGCAAACCAGAACTAAATTGGCACCGACCAGTGCGACGATGAGTTTGGTTTGACTTAGATTATCTCCATAGTGCTTGCGAACAAGATTGGGAACGATGACCCCGAGAAATGGCAAGCCACCCACAGTAATCATGGTAACACTAGTCGTTAGCGCCACCAGAAAGAGGGCCAGTTTTTCAAGCAGGGAGTAGGAAATCCCCAAACTTTCGCTGGTTTCTTTCCCTAAATTCATGATGGTAAAGGTTTGGGATAATTTCCAAACGGCTATCAGGATAATGAGCCCTAAGAAGAGCCACTCATACTGATGGGTCTGAATCATGGAGAAGGAGCCCTGGGTCCAGGCGGTCATACTCTGAACCAGATTGAAACGGTAGGCGATAACTTCTGTCACAGAACCGATAATTCCACTATAGATGATCCCAATCAGAGGCAACATCCATCTTTCCTTTATAGTAAAAATGGTCATAAAGGCTAGGAAGAAGAGGGTAAATACGATGGATGAAACAAAAGCAAAGAGCATCTTTTGGGTCAGACTAGCAGACGGAAAGACAAAGAGGCTCAGTACCATTCCCAGTTTGGCAGCTTCAGTGGTTCCAACTGTACTCGGAGCAGCAAACTGATTTTGAGTGATGGTCTGCATGAGCAGTCCGGCCATACTCATACTAGAGGCGGTCAGAAGAATGCTGATAGTTCTTGGAAGACGGGACTCCTGAAAGAGAAGCCAGGTCTGCTGGTCGAAAGCAAAGAGCTTTTCCCATGAAAAATCACTGGTCCCAATGCTAATAGAGAGAAAGATTAGGAGTAGAAGTAAGCCAATTAAATAATGAGAAAGTTTCATACCCCATCCTTTCAAATAGATTTGGTATCGAAAGATACCCGCGGATATTACTGTAACACGATTTCTTTAATCTGTCAATAAATTTTCTGACAATTTAATGAATAAAACAAGGAGAGAGCGCCAAGGCTTTCTCCTTTGTTATCCTATTCCAAAATGTTTTTGCCTTCTTTAACACGCCAACGATAATCTGATAAAATAATATCTTCGAGGGAGTAGCTAGCCTTCCAATCAAGATATTTTTTAGCTTTTGATGCGTCTGCTAGGACGCTAGCTGGGTCACCAGCACGGCGAGCAACAATTTCGTGTGGTATTTTTTGATTCAGTAATTCTTCAGCAGTTTTAAAGATTTCTTTGACGGTATAGCCTTTTTCAGTTCCTAAGTTAAAGATTTGAGAAGAACTGTCTTCTTGAAATAGGTAGTTCATTCCTTTAACATGAGCCTGTGCAAGATCCAAGACATGAATGTAATCTCGAATACATGAACCATCACGTGTATCGTAGTCATCTCCAAATATTTTCAGGCGATCATTTTGTCCCAATGCGGTCTTGTTGATATTTGGAATGATATGAGTTGGATTTTTCACGCGCAGACCGTTTGAAGCATCCATTTCAGCCCCAGCAACATTAAAGTAACGGAAAATGACATATTTCCAATCGTAGCGATTGGCCATCCAGTAAATCATTCGTTCACCCATCAGTTTTGTTTCTGCATAAGGGTTGACAGGGTCGAGCAGGGTATCTTCAGTTGCCGGCTTGTCAATACAGTTATTACCATAGAGGGAAGCAGTCGAAGAGAACATGATTTTTTGAATGCCAACTTCAGATAAGACTTTGAGAACTTGGTTCATACCAGCAACATTGGCAGTGAAGTATTTACTTGGATTTTCAATACTTTCGCTCACAACAATTTCACCTGCACAATGAAGAACAGCATCAATCTGATTTTCTTCTAAGTAAGCTTTTAGGGCACTAGCATCATAAACATCTAGTTGCTTAAAGCTAGCATGACTATCCACAGCCGCTCGATTTCCTGTAGAGAGATTATCTAGAACATGTACCTGATAGCCAGCATTTAAAAGAGCCTTAACGGTATGGGAGCCAATGTAGCCAGCTCCACCTGTAACAAGAATTGTTTTGGTCATGATTTTTTCCTTTTCCTATTTTTGTACTATTTTAAAGAAAGAAGAAGGTAAAGTCAATTATTTTCTGCAGATTTCATGAAAAAACTGAACAAATATAGCATTGAATTGTTTTTTGTTTGGGGAATTAATGATTTGGTTAATCTTGGAATAGTTCTTAGATTTCACCTCACATGTAAGAGGATACGATCTTTTTCTAAGGTACCGCAAGAATACGATACTAATTTAGAAATCCACCTTTCCGCTATCCTTCTCCTATAAAAAGTGGTAAAATGGATGAAAGAAAGAAGGAACTGAAATGACAACATTATTTTCAAAAATCAAAGAAGTAACAGAACTTGCTGCGATCTCAGGTCATGAAGCACCTGTCCGTGCTTATCTTCGTGAAAAGTTGACACCGCACGTGGATGAAGTGGTGACAGATGGCTTGGGTGGTATTTTCGGAATTAAACATTCAGAAGCTGCAGATGCGCCGCGCGTCTTGGTCGCTTCTCACATGGATGAAGTTGGTTTTATGGTCAGCGAGATTAAGCCAGACGGTACCTTCCGTGTCGTAGAAATCGGTGGCTGGAACCCCATGGTGGTTAGCAGCCAACGTTTCAAACTCTTGACTCGTGATGGTCGTGAAATTCCTGTGATTTCGGGGTCTGTCCCTCCACATTTGACTCGCGGAAAGGGTGGACCAACTATGCCAGCTATTTCAGATATCGTCTTTGATGGCGGTTTTGCGGACAAGGCTGAGGCAGAAAGTTTTGGCATCCGTCCTGGCGACACCATCGTACCAGATAGCTCTGCAATCTTGACAGCCAATGAAAAAAATATCATATCAAAAGCTTGGGATAACCGTTACGGGGTTCTCATGGTGAGCGAGTTGGCGGAAGCTCTGTCAGGTCAAAAACTTGGCAATGAACTCTATCTTGGCTCTAACGTCCAAGAAGAAGTTGGTCTCCGCGGTGCTCATACATCTACAACCAAGTTTGATCCAGAAGTCTTCCTAGCAGTGGATTGCTCACCAGCAGGTGATGTTTATGGCGGTCAAGGCAAGATTGGGGATGGAACCTTGATTCGTTTCTACGACCCAGGTCACTTGCTTCTACCAGGAATGAAGGATTTCCTTTTGACAACGGCTGAAGAAGCTGGTATCAAGTACCAATACTACTGTGGTAAAGGCGGAACAGATGCTGGCGCAGCTCATCTGAAAAATGGTGGTGTCCCATCTACAACAATCGGTGTTTGCGCTCGTTATATCCATTCTCACCAAACCCTCTATGCAATGGATGACTTCTTAGAAGCTCAAGCTTTCTTGCAAGCCTTGGTGAAAAAATTGGATCGTTCAACAGTTGATTTGATTAAAAATTATTAAACCATAAGGGAGGTGGTAGGGATGGTAGAACCAAACCTAGAAAGCCTTATAAAAGATCTTTACAATCATGCTCGACAAGATTTGAGTGAAGATTTAGTTGCTGCTCTCCTAGAGACAGCATCTAAAACTGCCTACTACAAATGAGCAATTGCTGGCAGTCCGTCTCTCAGGCCTGGTCAATCGTGAATTGCTCAAGAATCCTAGACATCCGGCACCTGAGTTGCTCAACTTGGCTCGCTTTATCAAAAGAGAAGAAGCTAAGTACAGAGGAACTGCGGCTTCTGCGCTTATGTACGGGGAGTTCTTTAAAATGCTTTGATTCCATTGTGAATCAAAGCATTTTTCTATATGGTAGAAAAGCAATTCTTGGTTAGGAAAAGAAAAAAGCCATCCAATTTAGGATAGCTTCTTGGTTCTTATACTCAATGAAAATCAAAGAGCAAACTAGGAAACTAGCCGCAGGCTGTACTTGAGTACGGCAAGGTGACGTTGACGTGGTTTGAATTTGATTATCGAAGAGCATTAGATTTGTTCAGCGATGACCTTTTCAGCCAGATTCATAGCATGGTCTGATACACGAGTGTAGTGGGAAACAATATCGATAAAGTTGACCCCAGCTTGCGTTGAACACTCGCCCTTGTTGAGGCGTTTGATGTGAGTCTTTCTGAGAACACGTTCCATATTGTTGATTTCTTTATGGCGTTCAATCAGACTTTGAGCTTTTTCAATATCATTGTTTTCTACGCTGTCAAGGGCATCCTTGATAAAGCCAGTGGTCTTTTGATAGATATCAGCTAATTCCTGCAAAGCAGCTTCAGAGAACTCAACATTTTTACGTTGAAGATAGTCGGTCAGATTGATTAGCGCTTCTGCGTGGTCCCCAATCCGTTCCAAATCACGGGATGAATCCAGGATGTTGGTCAGCACTTCACTTTCTTTCTGGCTAAGGGCCTCACTTGAAAGAGTAATAAGGTAACGAGTCAATTTTTCATCAATGGTATTGATGGCTTCTTCCGTCTTGTGGCCTTTTTCAGCAACCTTTTCATTGAGGTCAATGATGTAGTTGTATGAAAGGTCAAAGGCTTTGGAAGCATAATTTCCCAAGTGAAGGAGTTCTTTTTTGGCATTTCCGAGAGCGATTGATGGAGCTTGTTTAATCAAATGCTCATCAAGATAAAGTGGTTCGTACTTGACAACTTCATCTTCACCAGGGATGAGCTTAGTTACAAAGTAGGCCAAGGCTCCGATGAATGGAAATTGTACAATGGTGTTACTTACGTTAAAGGCACCATGAGAGAAGGCGATGGTCATCTCAGGAGAGAGGTGAAGGAGTGCCTGGAAGTACTCAATCATTGACGTAAATGGGCCTAATAAGATTAAGCAAAGGATAGTCCCTAAAACGTTAAAGGTAACGTGGGTTGCAGCAACACGTTTCGCAGAGACATTGGCTCCAGCTGCCGCGATGATAACGGTTAGGGTTGTCCCGATATTATCTCCGAAGAGAACTGGTAGCGAACCTTTAAGGTCAAGGAACCCACCTGCATAGAGACCTTGCAAAATCCCAATTGTCGCAGAAGAAGCCTGGATGAGGACGGTAATCACTGCACCAGCAAAAACTCCCAAAATAGGATTTTGTCCCAAGGTTACCATATATTCCTTGAATTGTGGTAAATCTTTAAGCGGACTCATACCGGCACTGATGAGGTTGAGGGCGTAGAAGATTCCCCCTACACCAAACAGGATGCGCCCAATATTGTTTGCTGTTCTGTTTTTTGTAAAGAAGAGGAACATGGTCCCAAGGAAAATCAGGGGTAAAGCATACTCGCCAAGTTTGAAACCGATGATAAAGGAAGTAACGGTGGTTCCGATGTTGGCTCCCATGATAATTCCGATAGCCTGTCTAAGAGTGAGAAGACTAGCGCTGACCAGTCCAACCGTGATAACTGTAACCCCTGTACTTGACTGAATCAGGGCAGTCACGACAATCCCAACTAGAACACCTAAAAAGGGATTGCTGGTGTACTTGTCAATGTAAAAACGAAGGCGGTCTCCAGCAGCTTGTTGCAAACCGTCTCCCATGGTCTTGATACTATATAAAAATAGTCCCAGACCACCTAAAAAGTGAAATAAAATTTCCTGCCAATTAATGGACATTTCTTTTTCCTCCGAAAAATAATAACGGAATTTCTCCTATTCTATTTTAAAGGATAAAAGTAAATCTAACAAGTATTAAGCTAAGATTTTAGAAAGAAAATTCGTTAGAAAAAGTAAAAAATAATATACTCTAGCATGTCACAAAGATTAAATATCGAAAAATCTTGTGAAATCTTTCCTTATATTTCCAAAGTGTGATATAATAGTTTCGAATAAAATAAATAAAGGGGTTTTTGTAACATGGCAAAACTTACTGTTAAAGACGTTGACTTGAAAGGTAAAAAAGTCCTCGTTCGTGTTGACTTCAACGTACCATTGAAAGATGGTGTAATCACTAACGACAACCGTATCACAGCAGCTCTTCCAACTATTAAGTACATCATCGAACAAGGTGGACGTGCAATTCTTTTCTCTCACCTTGGACGTGTGAAAGAAGAAGCTGATAAAGCTGGTAAATCACTTGCTCCTGTAGCAGCTGACTTAGCAGCAAAACTTGGTCAAGACGTTGTTTTCCCAGGTGTAACTCGTGGTGCTGAATTGGAAGCAGCAATCAACGCTCTTGAAGATGGACAAGTTCTCTTGGTTGAAAACACTCGTTACGAAGATGTTGACGGCAAAAAAGAATCTAAAAACGATCCTGAACTTGGTAAATACTGGGCATCACTTGGAGATGGTATCTTCGTAAACGATGCATTCGGTACAGCTCACCGTGCACATGCATCTAACGTTGGTATCTCAGCAAACGTTGAAAAAGCAGTTGCTGGATTCCTTCTTGAAAACGAAATTGCCTACATCCAAGAAGCAGTTGAAACTCCAGAACGTCCATTCGTAGCCATCCTTGGTGGTTCAAAAGTTTCAGACAAGATCGGTGTTATCGAAAACTTGCTTGAAAAAGCTGATAAAGTCCTTATCGGTGGTGGTATGACTTACACATTCTACAAAGCACAAGGTATCGAAATCGGTAACTCACTTGTAGAAGAAGACAAATTGGATGTTGCGAAAGCTCTTCTTGAAAAAGCAAACGGTAAATTGATCTTGCCAGTTGACTCTAAAGAAGCTAATGCATTTGCTGGTTACACTGAAGTGCGTGACACTGAAGGTGAAGCAGTTTCTGAAGGCTTCCTTGGTCTTGATATTGGTCCAAAATCTATCGCTAAATTTGACGAAGCTTTGACTGGTGCCAAAACAGTTGTATGGAACGGACCTATGGGTGTATTTGAAAACCCAGACTTCCAAGCTGGTACAATCGGTGTGATGGATGCTATCGTGAAACAACCAGGAGTTAAATCAATCATCGGTGGTGGTGACTCAGCTGCCGCAGCGATTAACCTTGGCCGTGCAGATAAGTTCTCATGGATTAGTACGGGCGGAGGCGCATCAATGGAGCTTCTTGAAGGTAAAGTTCTTCCAGGACTTGCAGCCTTGACAGAAAAATAAGATTTCATAAATGAATCAAAGAAGAGAGGGATGAAGGCAATGTCATTAAGTTAGTGATCTAACTACTTGAATAGGAGGTGTGATTGAGATCATCAAAGTGATTCTCTATCCTATCTTCTATTTTTTTGCATAACAAATAAAGGTTTTTT
>NZ_JAIRCA020000012.1 GCF_020089495.2 Streptococcus mitis subsp. hohhotensis
TTAGCCTTATCTGCTGCATCTTTAGCTGCATCTTTAGCTGCTTTCTTCTCGTCATCTGTCAAGTCTGTACGAGCGTCAATTGCTGCTTCCTTAGCTTTAAGAGCGTCATCAATTGCTTTCTTAGCTTCTGGTTTAGCTTTGGCTTCTGGATTTACAGCTTTAACATCTGCTACACCTTTATCTTTAGCACCATCTACTGCTGTTTGCGCTTCTGCTGCTTTTTCTGGTGTTTCTGCGTTGCTTGGTTGAGCATCGATTGCATCTGTTGCTTCCTTAGCTTTTGCTTGAGCTTCTTCTTTGGCTTTAGCTTTCTCTTCATCTGTGAGATCGTTACGGCCAGCGATTTCTGCTTCTTTCTTAGCTAATTCATCCGCTACTGCTTTCTTAGCTGCTTCTTTAGCTACTGGGTTAACTTTTGCAATTTCACCAGTTCCTGCTTCTTTAGCTTTATCTACTTCTGCATTGCTTGGTGCTGCATCAATTGCTGCTTTAGCTTTATCTGCTGCTTTTTTAGCTGCTTCTTTAGCTGCTTTCTTCTCGTCATCTGTCAAGTCTGTACGAGCGTCAATTGCGTCTTCCTTAGCTTTAAGAGCGTCATCAATAGCTTTCTTAGCTTCTGGTTTAGCTTTGGCTTCTGGATTGATTGCTTCAACTGCTCCAGTACCAGCGTCTTTAGCTGTATCTACTGCTGCATCTGTTGTTGCTGCATCAATTGCTGCTTTAGCCTTATCTGCTTCTGCTTTAGCTAGATCTTTCGCTGCTTTCTTCTCGTCATCTGTCAAGTCTGTACGAGCGTCAATTGCTGCTTCCTTAGCTTTAAGAGCGTCGTCGATGGCTTTCTTAGCTGCTGGTTTCTTAGCCGCTGCTGGATCTACAGCTTTAACATCTGCTACACCTTTATCTTTTGCACCATTTACTGCTGTTTGTGCTTTTTCTGCTGCTTCTGGTGTTGCTGCGTTACTTGGTTGAGCATCGATTGCATCTGTTGCTTCCTTAGCTTTATCTTGCGCATCTTTCTTAGCTGCTGCTTTTTCTTCATCAGTTAAGTCAGTACGTCCGTCGATGGCTTTTTCTTTCTCAGCTAATTCATCTGCGATTGCTTTCTTAGCTGCTTCTTTAGCTACTGGGTTTACAGCTTTAACGTCTGCTACACCTTTATCTTTTGCATCATTTACTGCTGTTTGAGCTTCTGCTGCTTCTGGTGTTGCTGCGTTATCTGGCTGTGCATTAATAGCGTCTGTTGCTGCTTTTGCTTTCGCTTTTGCATCTTCCTTAGCTGCTGCTTTTTCTGCGTCAGTTAAGTCAGTACGCGCATCGATGGCTTTTTCTTTCTCAGCTAATTCATCTGCAACTGCTTTCTTAGCTGCTTCTTTAGCTACTGGGTTTACTTTCGCTATTTCTCCAGTTCCTGCTTCTTTAGCTGTATCTACCGCTGCGTCTGTTGTTGCTGCATCGATGGCATCTGTTGCTTTCTTAGCTTCTGCTGCTGCTTTATCTTTAGCTGCTTTCTTCTCGTCATCTGTCAAGTCTGTACGAGCGTCAATTGCATCTACTTTAGCTTTAAGAGCATCTTCAACTGCTTTCTTAGCTGCTGGTTTCTTAGCCGCTGCTGGATCTACAGCTTTAACATCTGCTACACCTTTATCTTTAGCACCATTTACTGCTGTTTGAGCTTCTGCTGCTGCTTCTGGTGTTGCTGCGTTGCTTGGTTGAGCATCGATTGCATCTGTTGCTGCTTTTGCTTTCGCTTTTGCGTCGTCCTTAGCTGCTGCTTTTTCTTCATCAGTTAAGTCTGTACGTCCATCGATTGCTTCTTCTTTCTTAGCTAATTCATCTGCGATTGCTTTCTTAGCTGCTGCTTTCGCTACTGGGTTTACAGCTTTAACATCTGCTACACCTTTATCTTTAGCATCATTTACTGCTGTTTGAGCTGCTGCTGCTGCTTCTGGTGTTGCTGCGTTATCTGGCTGTGCATTAATAGCGTCTGTTGCTGCTTTTGCTTTCGCTTTTGCGTCGTCCTTAGCTGCTGCTTTTTCTGCATCTGTTAAGTCAGTACGTCCGTCGATGGCTTTTTCTTTCTCAGCTAATTCATCTGCGATTGCTTTCTTAGCTGCTTCTTTAGCTACTGGGTTTACAGATTTAACGTCTGCTACACCTTTATCTTTTGCATCATTTACTGCTGTTTGTGCTGTTGCTGCTGCTTCTGGTGTTTCTGCGTTATCTGGCTGTGCATTAATAGCGTCTGTTGCTGCTTTGGCTTTCGCTTTTGCATCTTCCTTAGCTGCTGCTTTTTCTGCGTCAGTTAAGTCAGTACGTGCATCGATTGCTTTTTCTTTCTCAGCTAATTCATCCGCAACTGCTTTCTTAGCTGCTTCTTTAGCTACTGGATTTACTTTCGCAATTTCACCAGTACCAGCAGTTTTAGCTGCATCTACTGCATCGTTTGTTGTTGCAGAGTCGATAGCCTTAGTTGCTTCTGCTGCTGCCGTATTATTTTTCGCAATTGCTGCGTCTTTTTCTGCTTGTGTTAGATTTGGATTTGCTTTAATAGCGTCTTCTTTCGCTTTACGAGCTGCTTCAACATCTGCTTTTGCTGCATCTTTCTTAGCTACTACTGGATTATCTCCTGCGATTGCAGTTGTTCCTGCGTCTTTAGCCGTATCAAGAGCTGTTTTTGTAGCAGCATCATTAATTGCTGTCAAAGCTGCTGTTTTGTCAGCATTTACTTTATCGATTGCTGCTTGTTTCTCATCATCAGTAGCATTTGGAGTTTTATTGATGGCAGCAATTTGGGCTTCTGCTGCTTTTTCTACTGCCTCAATAGCTGGTTGTTTATCAAGAGTTACAAAGTCTGACAATGGTTTTTTATCTGTAGATCCATCTGTATATGTTACTACAAGATTTCCAGCGTTATCTTTTTCTACTGATTTAATCTTAGTCTTAGCATCTGCAGCATCTACAGTTTTACCTTTTTTGTCTGCAAAGTTGGCATCATCATTAGTTTGAGCATACTCAATTTGCAGTTTTTCTTTGATTTTATCTAAGTCATCTGCTGTTACATTAGCTGGGTCTGCTACAGCTACTTTTTCTGTTGGAGCTGCAATGTCATATTTAGATGTTTGATTTTTAACTACGAATCGAGCATACCCTGGTTTTTCTTTCGCGTTTTTATCTACATCTAGCGCTCTATAATCAGTGTTTGAAAGTTTACCATCGTTGTCTTTAGAAACGATAAAACTTGTCCACGCTTTTCCAGCTGTAAGGTTTGTAGTGCCAGTCATCTTGATAGTAGCTGTTCTTTTATCTTCAGATACTGAACCTTCTCCTGTAACCACACCATCTTCAACTTTACCTGTTGTCAATTTGAATCCATTCGCGTTATTCCATGTAACATCTCCAGGTCCACGTAGGTAAAGATCTTTAACTTCATTTTCATCTGAACCTTTGAATGTTAAATCAGTGTTTTCACCTGAATAAACATAGATTTCTTTGTTGGTTTGATTTGAGTATGGAAGTTCTACTGTTGGAGCTACGTTTACAAAATCTGCTAATGCTTTTGTATCTTTAGAACCATCTTTATAGGTTACTACAACATTATTTCCTTCTCTAGTAATGCTTTCAATACGATCAGTTTGGTTTTCAACGTCTTTTCCTTGTTTATCAAGAAGATTTTTATCTGGGTTTGTAGTAGAGTATTGAATCTTAATACTGTCTTTAATCTGGTTAAACTCGTCTTCTGTGATATTATTAGCATTCGCTACAGAAATTTTTGTCTCTGGATTCTTAATATCATATTTTGCTGTTTGAGCTTTTAAGACAATTCTGAATGAACCTGGGTCATTTGCATATGAAGATCCAGTCGCAGTGTTGTTAATGTATGCTCCATCTGTATCTGTTGCAGTTGCATAACGAGTTACAACTGGAAGTTCCGCACTTTCTGTTGTAGGAAGTGTTATTTTCTTAACTGGTGTTCCACCTTCTGTATCTTTTGTGATTTTACCTCTAATATGAACAACTGCAGGTTTATCTGCTGTTGCTGGTGTTTCTGTAGAGATTTTCTCGACTACTGTGTCATATTCGTTATTCAATATATTTGGATTTGATGCATCTTTAGGTGGTTGTTCTACATTTCCACCGCGGGTTATTGTTGCTGATGCTACTTTTCCATTATCATCCTTAAATTTAATCGGAATATCGAAGTCTTCATTAGCATATACATAAACGTCTTTTTTACCATCTACAGAGAAAGGAATTTCTACCGTTGGAGCTGCGTTTGTACGTGCAACACTTGCAACTGGGGTAGTATCTACTGAATCGTCTTTATAGGTAACAGTAACTGTTCCGTCGGCAACCGCGATTTCTTTCACTACTGAAGATCTATCTGCTAAGACTTCCCCTTTGTGAGACGCTAGTCGAGCATCTTGTGTCGTTGCCTTATCAGAATATTGAATCTTAATTTTCTCTTTGATTTTAGTAATATCAGGCGCAGTCAAGTTGTTAATATCAGCAACACCAACTTTATTCTCCTCTGTTACTGGTTGAATATCATATTTGTATGTTTGAGATTTAACAACTAAGTTAAACGCACCAGGAGCATTTAAGTTGCTACCTCCAGATAGTTTATTACCATTAGAATCTTCAAGTTCTAAATATCTTGCTCCTAATACTGCTCGTTGGTTTTCAGCTTTCGTATAATCTTTAATCCCTTTAAAGGTATCGTTTGGTTTACCAGTAATTTTAATTTTTACTGGACCTGGAGTATCGCTTAGTGTTTGATGATAACTCCATCCATAACCGTCTATTTCAACTTCTTCTTCGGGAGGCATAGTTCCTCTTCTGTATTTTGTATAAGCTATCGCTTGATCACTTTTCGATTTTAGTACGAACTGACCACTTCCAGCTTTAACTGTTGCTCTTTTGATATTTCCAGCTGTTGAGTTAACTGTAATATTGACATCTGCATTTTCTTCATTGTAAAGGTAAATTTCTTTTCCATTAGAATATTCCATAGAATAAGTAAAGGTACCTTGAGTTTCAGTTGTCTCAGCACGGAAAGCATTGTTTTTGTCTAATGCTTGTCCATTACGTGAGTCTTTAGATCCTGTGTTTTCGATTGAGTTAGATTCTGGATTTTTCTCAGTGTTATCTGCTTTTTTACCTACAGTTGGTTGTCCGTTAGTAGTGTCTACTGCTGGAGTTTCTTTTTTCTCTACAGGCTTGTTTCTTAATCCAGCGTTAGCTGTAGTGACAAGTTTGCTGTAAGCTTTTTTTAGTTCAGCTTGAGTAGTTGCATTCGCTAATGTAGCTTTTGCAGCTTCTAAGTCAGCTTTTAATACTGCAACACTTTCTTCTGTTTTGTTATCGTAAGAACCGTTAGAAAGTTTTGTCTCAATTTCTGAAATTAAATTTGTCAACTCTGACTTGTCCAAAGTTGGAGTTGTTGCTTCTGCTGGTTTAGCAGTAGCCTCTTCCGAAATTGTTTTGTCTTCAGTGGCTTTTGCTGGAGCTTCTACAGATGGTGTATCTTGTTTGCTTAGCTCATTAGCTGATACAGCTCCATTACCTAAGAACATGAAAAGAGCAGCGACCGCTACACTAGCCGCTCCAAAGCTATATTTACGAATCGAATAACGCGTGACCTTTTCACGGTGCAAACGTTCAACACGACTCATAGAGTTTTTGTGTTCCATTTTTTTCTCCTTTTGGAAATTAGTTGATTTAGCTTCTACATAACAAAATTTATCACTTAAAACGAATAAGCAATATTCTCTTATGCATGCAGAAACCTACACTCTGATTTTACCCTATTTTCAATATATATGCAAACTTTTCGACTTCAAATTTTTGCAAAAAAAAAAAGCGTTTTGGTAAAGCAAGGAATTTTCAGACAATTTAAATTTGCATTTTTTTACGTTTGAATATATATTTAATCTCTATATTATACTATTGTATTTTTGTTCGATTTATACGTAATTGCAGAAGATATTACATATATATAATTAGAATCAGAGTAAGTTTAAAAACAAGCATTGACTATTAGCCCAAAAGAAAACATGCTATCTAATTTGATAACATGTCCCCATTCTCATTTATAGTAAAGCCTCAAACTCAGCGACAGTCATGCCCAATTGCTGGCTAGCAACTTCAGATGTCAAAAGATGCTTACGAACCATATCTAGGAAGGCAAAGAGTTTCCCTCTCTCCAGTCCCTGTTCAAGGCCTTCCGCCCTAGCTGTTTCCAGGGCATAATCCTGAGCCAATAACGCTTGTTCTTCTCGCATACGTAGTTGACTAAACATTTTCCTGTCCTCCTCGGACTAGCTTTTGTAGTCCAGCAGTTTGTCTGCCTGACTGATAGCTCACTCAGGTTGCTGGGTAAAGGGCTTGTTGCCGAAAAACTCCAACCACGGTTTGCGAATACTATCTTTGCTGGTTTCTCTGTATTTTTAGATCTTATTTATGATGGGCTTTCAATAGCTCCTCAAACTCAGCCACGGTCATGCCTAATTGATGGCTGGCAACTTCAGAAGTCAGGAGACCTTGACGTACTAGATTTACTAAACCTACTTTTAATCCCTGTTCAATGCCTTCTTCTCGTCCTTGTTCACGACCCTCTGCACGACCACGTTCAAGACCACGCTCTAAGCCCTTTTCCTCAGCTTGTTCCAAGGCATAGTCCTGCGCTAACAATGCTTGTTCTTCTCGCATACGTAGTTGACTAAACATTTTCCTGTCCTCCTCGGACCAGCTCTTGTAGTCCAGCAGTTGATCTGCTTGACTGATGGCTCGCTCGGGTTCTTGAGTAAAGGGCTTATTACCAAAAAACTCCAACCACGGTTTGCGAACCTCGTCTTTGCTGGTTTCTCTGTATTTTTTTAATTCCAAGAATGCCATCTTAACCAGATGGTTTTCTTGTCCATTGTTTGTGATGGTTAAGACCTCACCTGTCGTATCCTCTCGCATGCTAAAGCTATGAAAAGCTAGGTCATCTGAGAAATAATTGCTGTCCACAATTGCAATAGCATAAACTGGTGCGATGTGTTTGTAACTCTGGTGGGTGTCACCTTCACGTTGACGGATTTTTTCAAGGTTTTGATTGACCTGACTGCACAAGTAAGCCCACAGGCGATTGATGAAAAAATTCTGATGATGCACCTGAATCTCAATAATTACCTGAGTGCCATTATCCAACTCCGCCAAGACATCAATACTTGTATAGAAATCCTGCGCTGAGTACGGCAGGGAAGGCAAGACGTGAATATTGCTTCCCTCTAAGATAGTTACATTTTTAGCTGGTAAGTCCAGCATATCGCGAATAAATTGACAAGTGATTTCTGGATTGCTGAAAATTTTCTTAGCAACCAAGTCATTGGTTGGGCTAATGCCCGGATGTCTTAAAGTCATCCATTTCCTCCTTCTATTATACCATAGTTTTAAATCTAATTTTGTTAGATTCGATGGTTCTATCTATTTATTCGAAAAGGAAATGAATTGTGAAGATATTTTATCTCGTTTCAACTAAAATATGAGCTTGATCAATCAGCTGTCCATCAACAGTCAGATTCAGATAGAAATCCAAGGTCTTGTCGGCAGCAAAATACAGAGTTGGTATGCTCAAGTCTTTTTTGCTTTCCCCTGCTTGGAATTGAAGGACTTGAATCTCGTCCTTATAGGCGACACCATGGACACCTGTCCCTGGTTGAATCGAAATCTTAGCTTCCAAAGGAGTATTACTTTCGCTACGTTCAATCCTAAAATGAAGAGTCTCTCCCTTTGTCACAGCTAGACTTTTTTCTGCAAATGCTAGGCCCTGAACAACTTCTGTTTTTGATAAGCTAGGAGTTTTATAGAGGGAAATCTTGGTCAATACAGGCATAGATTGTGACTCTGTAATCATAACGCGCACCTTCTGTGCCTCTACTAGCGGACCTCGTAAGAGACGCTTATGACCAACTGTGAAGCCCGTACCAAATTCCTGCCAGACGCCATCCACCTCTACTTGCACATGAAAAGCAGCGATTCGTTGCCCTAGCTTCAAATCTTCTCTTAACTCAATTACATCAAAAATTTTAGGTGACCCTAACTCAAGTTCTAACTGGATTGGCAAGCCTACGTCGCTTGCCCAAGAGCTGGTTTTAAGGCCATCTGTCAAATAGTGACAGGCAAAGTCTGCGGAAAGAACAGGACCAGATACCTTGGCTCCCAGAGCCAAATCTTCTTTATAGAGCTCATTGCGATAGGTCGCAAATTCATAGAGGCGCTTGATATCTTTATCGTCAAAGAGCCCATCTTGATTCGGCGGAATATTAAGCAAGAGTGGAGTTCCCCGACCCACCGAGTGAAAATAGATTTCGACCAACTCCTCAAGAGACTTAGGATCCTGATCCTCATGGTAAAACCAACCTGGCCGGATGGAAACATCTGCCTCACCGATTGAAAAAATCGTGCCCGAGGGATCTCCGTGCTGAAGATAATCCAACTCTGCTTCTGTCCCTAGCTGATCTGGTTTCACCTTTTGCCATAGGGGATCACCTGCATACCCTCGTTCATTGCCAATCCAGCGGATACTAGTGCCTTCTGTTGAAAAAATCAAGCAATCTCCTTGCAGGTCACGAATAGTTTCAAACCATTTTTCAAATTCATAATTAACCTTTTGAGCGCCCTCTCCTCTGGCACCATCCATCCAGATCTCAGCAAATTTCCCTCCATTTCCATAGGCAGGATTTGATAAAATCTCCTTCAGCTGAGCCAGATAATAGGCATTATAGTCCGCTTCTCGGTCCACATGATAGAGGGGGCTTTGGGCGTCCCACGGCGATAGGTAGACCCCCATATCCATATCAAACTCTGTGGCAGCTTGGGATACTTCAAGGAGCAAGTCTCCCTCTCCACTCCTCCAAGGACTGGCCTTGACCGAATAATCCGTATAAGCTGTCGGATAGAGTACAAAGCCGTCGTGGTGCTTGACCACCAAAATCAACTTCTTAAAGCCCGTTTCCTTGAGCACTCGAACCCACTCACGCGCATCTAACCTTGTCGGGTTAAATCGCCCAGGATCCTCCTGACCTGTCCCCCATTCCTGGTCATAAAAAGTATTAGGCCCAAAATGGATAAAGGCTGCTAGTTCATCCTCTAAATAAGCTAGCTGGGCCTGACTAGGCAAGGGCCCATGCGGTTTTATTTCTCTTACCATACTATTTCCTATCTACATTTTTCTTTACTTTTTTGGCATGTACTTGCAATTCTGTTAAGGCTATGGGACTGGTCAAATTTTCAAATCGAAGACGAAGGGCATAGGTTTCCACCTTGTCAAATTCAAAACGAAGCTCTTCATCCTTGTCGCTTGAAACTTTTCGGATAGCTGATACAGGGCGCCAATTCTCCTCTTGCTTGAGCAGGGAATCCTTATCCAAATGATTTGGAGTCCGAGGTAAGCTAGGCTCATTCCCTATGTAATAATCAATAAAGGTCGGCTCCACCGCCACATAGTCTTGATTTTCAACATAATACAAGGTCAGGTTATCCACAAATCGCGGTTTTAAAATCCCTGCATCTCCAAAAAGAATGCCCACGCTGGCTTTCTCTGACTTAGCAATCCAAGTATTGGCTGTCGATTTCTTCCGAGCAATGACCTTGTCATTGAGGTAAGAGGCTGGGTGATTCGGCTCTGAGTGGGAAGCAAAGACCAGAGGCAGGTTAGATCCTGTCCACTGATTGGAAATGACTTCCCCATCTACACTAGCATCTGTCACATGAATAGTGACTGTTGCTGGCAACTCACAGCCCGCTACTTGCCCTGTGAGCACACATTCTCCTACCTGAGCATAGACTCGAGGATCGACTTCATCCCAAGTCACCTTGGCCGTATCTCGTCTGCCATCTGATAAGACTAGCTTGACTCGGTCTGGTAAGTGTGGGGCTTCCTTGACAAGCGTCCAGACTCTTTCAGGCTCAATAGCGCAAATCCCTTGGACACAAATCTGAGCAGAAGCCTTTATATCCAGCCCCTCAAGATGACCAGATACCGTAAATTTATGAAAGCTTGCCATATCTTCTTCGGAGATTGCCTCCCAAACAACCTTGACTCGTTTTGCACTACCGGACTCATAGTCCACCAAGACTGAAGATGGCAGCTGTGGATAAGTTCCCTTAGCTGTATACAAGCGAAGTGGTCGTACAGAAAGTGCCTGCCCTAGCGAGGTATTTTCTGAGACCTGCAAGTGAGTTTGATAGGTCTTCCCTTGATACATGGCTCGGATAACCAAGTCCCCTGCAGACAAGCAATGAAGCACTCCCTGCTTGATAATGGCATGGGCACTACCACTCGTCTCCCAAATCACTTCACTATTCCCCACCTTGTTCACAGGGTTATCCACAGTTTGTGGATAAAGTCCAATAGCTGGGGAAGCCCCTTCTTGTAATCCTGCCTGCTTGTCCACTCGAATCTCAAATAAGCGCTGATTTTTCACTGGCTGGCAAGCCAAAGCCTCTCCCCCTAGGAAATCAAAACTTGCTGGCTCTAGCCCTCTGGCACTGGCCTTTACTCTCACTTGACCTACCTGCTCCAAGCTCTGAACTAAGAGGACACCTCTGCCATGAAAGGCTTTCCGCTTAAACCGACCATTTTTCTGGGCTTGGTAACGTTCACGACTGGCCTGCATGCCGTTATCCACACCTACAATGCGAGCAGGGCCTGCAATTTCAAAATGAAGCTGATTGGAGGCAGTCGGCACCCAATTTCCATCCTTGTCCAATACATCAAAATAGAGATAAAGGAGGTCTTGCCCATCTGGCTCCAGTTGTGATTTATCGGCATGTAACCCGATTTTGGCTGGCTTACCTGCAGTCACCACCCTATCTTCTGCCACAAGCTGACCTTGACAGTCATAGGCTACAGCATGCAATTCTCCCGGTTGATAAGGCAAACGCCATTCGAGATAGAGTTGGCCAGAACCTTGTCCCTCTTGGTATTTTCTACCATCTGAAGTCCATTTTTCCTGAAAAGTCTTCCTACCTTGGGATTTTCCATTAAGAAATAGCTCTACTGAACCAGCATTTGAATACACTCGAACAGGGATATCCCCATACTTATCCACAACTTGTTGATAACTCTTGTGGATTTCCCAATTCCAGTGGGGCAGGATATGAACCATAGGATGCTGATCTAGTGCCAACCACTGACTTTGATAGAGATAATAATCATTTTTAGGAATTCCTGCTGTGTCCACAATTCCAAAATAAGAACTCTTGACAGGCGTATCATTTTGATTATGCCAAGGAGTCGGCTCACCTATATAGTCCACTCCTGTCCAGATAAACTGACCTGCATAGTCTAGCCGATTTCTATCTGCTATCCAAGAAACCATCGCTGTCTTTCCCCAAGGAACCCGATCATTGCCATAGTCTGACTGTTCAAAATTCCGCACGCGGCGATTATCCCCAACCCATTCCTTATCTGGGCGAAAATAGCTGTCACGCGTTCGGGTAGCCGATGAGGTTTCAGACCCGTAAAGTCGCCACTTGGGATGTCTTTTACGAATCCTATCAATATTGTCTTCTGAGTAATTCAAGCCCACCACATCCAACAAATTGGCTATCTTTTCATGACCTCCAGACCCATCTCCAAAGCGGAACTGATCCATTCCCATGGTCACAAAACGGCTATCATCAACCTCCTTGACCCTTTCTAGCAAGCGTTTGATCGTCTTCAATGAATGAGCATCTCCATTTGCTTCACTAACTTCATTTCCTAAGGACCACATAAAAATAGCTGGATTGTTCTTGCCACGCTCAATCATGATGCGCAAATCATAATCTGACCAGAAATCGCCTGCTTTTGCTTCTGGATGAGTAGCTTCTTCCTCAAAAAAACGACCATAATCATATTCTTTCTTGCCTCCATACCAGGTATCAAAGGCTTCTTCTTGGATGAGTAGCCCCATTTTGGCAGCCACATCCAGCAAAATACTACTAGCTGGATTATGGGTAATTCGGATAGCATTGACCCCCATTTCCTTCATCTGACGCAAGCGTCTCTCAGCAGCTGACCTGTTTTCCACAGCTCCCAGCGCTCCGTAGTCATGATGCAGACAAACCCCATGAATCTTCAACCAGCGACCATTTAGAAAGAAGCCCTTATCCGCTTGCCAATCCATATAGCGGTAACCAAAGGTCTCCTCTTCTTCATCAACTAAAATTCCATTTTTGTAAAGGCGAGTCTTCAATTGATAAAGGTGAGGATGATCAATATCCCAAAGCAAGGGTTGAAAAATTGATATGGCTTGTTTGAAATGATATTTTTCCCCAGACTCAATCATTACAGAATCAGTCTCCTGCCAGTCAGAAATACGCTGTCCCTCATACCAGATACTCTGCTCCAAATACACCGACACGGACTGAGGTCCATCATTTGAAACCTTACTTGTAAGCTGAGTCTCCACCCATCTATCTCTTTGTTCCTTGAGCTTGGGACTTTCTATCTTAATCCCATATAAATCCAGATGCACCGAATCTGTAATCAATAATTTTACTTCTCGGTAAATACCGCTACCAGAGTACCAACGACTGCTAGGTTGCTGATTCTCCACAAAAACCGCAAGCTGATTGGCCGTCCCATCATTTCTTAGATAAGGCGTAATATCATAAGAAAAAGGTGTGTAGCCATTGGGATAATAGCCCAGCACTTGCCCGTTGATATAGACTTGGGCATTCATGTAAACTCCATCAAACAACAAACGCACCGATACAAGACTTGAATCTTCTTCCAAGTAAAACTGTGTTCGATACCAGGCTTGACCCCCGTTTAACTGACCACCCTCATTTTGCGCTGGCGAATACTGATCAAAATCATTGTAAATACTCCAGTCATGTGGCACTTGAATGGCCTGCCAATTTTCCCTCTGAAAATCCGCTGCCAAGGCCTCTTCTTTCCCTACCTCTTGACTAAAAAACCAGTGATTTCGTAAAACTTCTTCTCTTCTCATACAAACATTCCTCTTTAAACGAATCGATTTACTTGACTATAGCACAAAACAAAAGCGCTTTCAATGTTTCCTCTATCACTCCCTAAATCCTCAGAAAAGATTCTATAATTTGTGGAAAAGTCTGAAAATCACTCCATGTTCAAGCAAACTGTAATTTGCATAAACAATACAAACCTCAAAAGAGACCAAAAAACACCCCTCTGAATGTTCATTCCAGAGAGATGTTCCTTTTGTCTTAGCTATTGTAAATCGATTGTCTAAAGTCATCTGAATCTTTGAGATAAGCTTTATAAATCGCTTTTTTCAGTTTTTGGACTGGAGTTTCGATAAAGGTATAGGTGCGCGCAGTTGTATTGCCTGCCTTTATTTGAGCAAGTTCTTCTTTAACAGCTTTCTGCATCAATTCACTTAACTTCTGACTTGTCAGACTTATTTGCTGACCTTCATATTGAATTGTCAAAGCTTTCAATTGATCAATCTTAGCTACTCTTTCCTTAAACTGTGCTTTTTTGAACTCAGCATAGCTCTTACCATTCAAAATTTTATTGAAAATGTAAGTATCAGATAGAGGCTTGTTCTCAGCCTCTGCTGCTTGCTTGTATTGATTTGACGCATAAGGTACAAATCCTTCATAATAGCCCAAAGCTCCCATAAGTTCAAAGGCTTGTTTTCTAAAGGTGATGTCCCCACTCATACCAGAGTCATTTTGACTAACACCATAAATAGTATCAAACATATCAACGGTGTAATAACCATTTGCTGCAATTTTACCTTTATCTGAAAAACCAGCAATGATATAACGATTGACCAGGATATGATTGTCAATCAAACTATCAATATCTGTCAATTTTTTGGCATCTTCTAAGGTCAGAGCTTGAATCTCCTCACTCTTATGAGTCGGTTTAACTGCTGTATTACGGTAATCTACCCAAGTTCTAGGACCTGTTGAAGGAATCGGCATTATTTTTTTGAAATAACTCATCTTGTCTTCTGCAGATAAGCCTTTACTTACCTCTGCTTCTAGATAATCTAGAGTATAAAGGACATCAAAACTTCCCTTCATATAAGATTTCAAATCTTCTGCTGTTTTAAATCGATCAGGTGTTTTGTTGTAAAATCCATTCTTATCACTCTCATCATATACAAAGTTGAGATTGAAATAAGTATCCTTTTCTGGATTATAGGAGTTTTCAAAAATACCACGCGCATAAAACTCTGCTCCTGTACCATCTCGACGACCGTGATTATTAAACAAGACCGTTCTATCTAGTAAGTGCGTCATTTCATGAGAATAAGTCGCTGAACCTCTATCATCCAGAACTCTATCTATAAAGTAACGGACACCTAATCCATTTGCCTCAGCTCCCACCTTACTTACTGGAGAATAGTAATTCATAGGAGTCATAAATTGGTCGACTCCCTTATCAGCTCCATTACCAGTAGCTGGTGACCAAGTGCTATCAATCTGGGCATTCGGATTACTTGTATATTTCTTCATCGTATCAATAATCAAGCGATTTGTCAGTAACTTATCACGATTTTCTGGTTTTGTTATACGATAAAGAGTATCAACATAGTTGGCTTGTTGTACAGCCGCCTTTTCAATTAAAGACTTGACTCTAGCAAGCTCAGCCTGATACTTAGTTGGATTAGACTGAGTAAGAGAAGTATCTATATAGGAACCAATATTACCATAAGTAATTGTCGCCATATTACTAATCACGTAAACATTTGGTTCTTTCACATTCAAAAGTCCCAAAATAGCAGCCATATTAGCCTCTTGTTTACGAGGATCCTTTTCCCCAGCTGTCAACTTGCTATACAACCCGACATGCGCTGAAGGATTTTCCTTAGATGGTTTTTCAACAATCATAGCTTGGCTAGATTTTTTAAGCCAGGTATCCGCATCATCTGACGTAAAGAGTTGGCGATTGCTGTCTAAAAATTCCTTCAAACTAGCCTTACCTGTAATAGTAGATAAATACTTTGTAAATGTTTGAGGACTATTGGTCAATTTCATCTCTTCATAAGACATGGATCCTAATTTTTTCAAACTATCCAAGGCGGTCATTGTCTTATTGCCAAATGAGCTTGGATTAAAGGCCAGAATATCACGAATATTCGTGTCCCCAAATTGAATATTATAAAAACGATTGATATAAGACAGTCCCAACAAAATCTGCTCTTTGTATTGCTCAAGCTCTTGTTTGACCTTGCTGCGATTTTCAGGGGTATCTCCTATAATTCCCAATGTATGCGAGGCTATCTTTTTGAAACTTGACTCAGCTTGCGTCTTCGTCTGATCAAAGCTTTCTTGAATTGATAGTTTTTGAAGATACTCTGTGCGCAACATATCTTTGACTTCTTGGTCAGTGATATTTGGGTGTGTTTTTCTGAGCGCAATTCTCTTTGTTATAATATCTCGAGGATCATAGACAGGCTCCAACTGTTCTTTTAGTTTACTGTCATTTAAGAAATCTACTGATCTCACGCTTGTAGTAAGAGCAGACACATCTACAGCATCTTCTCTCTCACTATTAGCCGGAAGTAAGTGTGGTTTATCCTCCTGACTACCAACTAAAACAACTCTCGGTTTCATTGGCTTTGTTATTTGACTCACTTCTTGAGGATTAACCAATTCACCAGTTTGTTCATTGATAGCGTAGGTTCTGGTAAGTGTATTCTCACCAACTTCACCCTCAGATGCTACCTTTTCTATATTTTTAGCAAGTGAAGAATCCTCTCTTCGCTCCTCAGTAACAGCAATCGGTTGTATTACTTTTTCCACATTACCAACTTGAATCACTTTATCGACTGCTGGATTTACTTGTCTAGTAGTATCAGATACCGTCACCTGACCTGTTGCCTTGTCTAGTTGATAAGTCGTCCTAGTTTCCACCGAACCATCATGCCCTGCAACCGCTACTTCCTGTCGTCTGAACTCCAAAGCAGGATTCACTTGGTAAATCGTTTTATGAGATAGGACAGTAGTTTCAACACTCGGTTTAGTTCCAACTTCTACAACTTGATCAACTTTGTTAACTACTATTTTGACAGTTTTATTCTCAGAAATATTTCCACTTGCTTGATCTTTAGTATAGGTAGTAGTAACTTGTTCTTGTCCCTCAACACCCGGAATTTTTACTCTTGTAACGCCGTGGTCTAGTTTCTCATTCTTTTCATAAACGGTTTCATAAGGAACAGCTTTGGTCTCCACTTTGGTCTGAGGAAGTTGAGTGTCTTCTTTGTACTCTGGGAGAGCCTCCTGTATCTCAGGCTCACCGGAAACGCCACCTTCATAAGACGGAAGAGATGGCTCTACCGAAGGATCGCCGGAAACACCACCTTCATAAGAAGGAAGGGACGGTTCCACCAAGGATTCACCAGAAACACTGCCTTCATAAGACGGAAGAGATGGCTCTACCGAAGGATCGCCGGAAACACCACCCTCATAAGAAGGAAGGGACGGTTCCACCAAGGATTCGCCAGAAACACCGCCTTCATAAGAGGAAAGAGACGGCTCTACCAAAGTTTCACCAGAAACACCGCCTTCATAAGACGGAAGAGATGGCTCTACCGAAGGATCGCCGGAAACACCACCTTCATAAGAGGAAAGGGACGGTTCCACCAAGGACTCACCGGAAACACCGCCTTCATAAGACGGAAGCGCTGGTTCTACCAAGGATTCGCCGGAAACACCACCTTCATAAGAGGGAAGGGACGGTTCCACCAAGGATTCGCCAGAAACACCACCTTCATAAGATGGAAGGGACGGCTCCACCAAGGATTCACCGGAAACACCGCCTTCATAAGACGGAAGAGACGGCTCTACCGAAGGCTCACCGGAAACACCGCCTTCATAAGACGGAAGTGCTGGTTCTACCAAGGACTCACCGGAAACACCGCCTTCATAAGATGGAAGGGACGGTTCCACCAAGGATTCGCCGGAAACACCGCCCTCATAAGACGGAAGAGGTGGTTGGACTTCCGGGGCTAGGCTTATACCATTTTCTTGAGGTTCCTTCTCTTTTGCCCCGACCAAAATCACCTGAGCAACTGGTTCACGAAGCACTTCTCTCCCTACTTCATTTCGCGTAACAATACCATCGACAACCCTTACTTCTGTTAAGATTCGTTCTTGTCCCTTGGCACCTTCTATAGAAATTCTTTTTTCTCCCTTAGCCAGAGTTGGGTCAGACTGCAATTGAGTTTCAAACTCTATCTCCCCTACCCTAACTTCCAGTTCTGGCTTGTCTTCAATAACAGTTTTCATTCCTTCATCTGGTACTTTTTTAGACTCAATACTCATACTTTTTTCAGAAGTTGGATTTAAAACAGGCTCAACTGCGTAGGATGGTTGAGGAGATTGTACAAGGTCTTCAGTCGAGCTAAAATGAGATGCCAACTGTGGTACAATCTTCTTAGACTGAGATTCTGAACTTTCCTCCTTTTGAGATAATGCTGGCGACTCTACCTTATCAACAGAAAGTTCCTTGCTAGCACTATCTCTTACCAAATAATATCCCGTAAATTCATATCCTTGAACTCTTTCAGGACTTGGTAGAAACTGACCTTCTACCCTTTTAACAAGGGCTGGTTGCAATTCTACCAGATTTTCGAAAGCAGAGATGGATGCTCCCCAGCCACCAACAGCAAAGACTGTCACAAGAAAGTAAGACGCTCCCTTTTTTCTCTTGATTAAAGTGAAGGAAAGCAATAATAATCCTGCTCCCAAGATAAACATCTCATCATTAGAAAACAGACCTGTTTCTGGTAATCTTGTAGCCAATTTTCGATAGACAAAATAGTATTCTTTTCCCTCTTTTACCTCAATCTTATTTTCTTCAAACCATTGCAACTCAGATTTCAGCTTTTCAGGTAAATCCTGCTCATCCAAGTAATGACTTGAAATTAGTGTTGAAGTCGTTTCTGTAGCCTGTACGGGTTGAGCCCCATACCAGCAAAAAATAAACTCGTTCCTAGCAAGACCGAACAAGCTCCTATTGTATATTTTCTCAAAGAAAAACGCTGCTTTCTATCAAATTGATATTCTTTCATTCCATCTCCCGTCATTCCTTGTTAATGTATATTTAGTATAACAGAAATTACTCATATACACAAAGGTTTTAAATTCATAGTTATCAATTTCAGTATATTCATAAAAACTCTTATACTTATAAATGGATTTTGTATAAATATTTCTATATTGCTTGAAGTAAGATAAAAAGAGCCTGTTGCCAAGCTCTTTAGTCTATTATTTCTTCTCAGCGCGGAGGGCTGACAAGATTTGTGTACGGATATCATCCACACCATTTGGTGTATTTGGTAAAAAGATGGTTTGATTTCCTTTAGAGGCAAAGGTATTCAAGGTATCCAAATACTGGTTGGTCAAGAGGATGGACATGATTTGTTCTTCTGTCATGCCAACATTGGCTTCCTTGAGTTCGGTGATAGACTCCGCCAATCCATCCACAATCGCCTTACGTTGTTGGGCAATCCCCACACCATGAAGGCGGTCTTTTTCTGCTTCGGCTTCCGCTGCAGTGACGATTTTAATCTTATCAGCTTCAGCCAATTCTTGCGCTGCGACCCGCTTACGTTGTGCCGCATTGATTTCATTCATGGATTGCTTAACTTCTGCATCTGGTTCGACCTTGGTAATCAAAGTTTTCACAATAATGTACCCGTAAGTAGTCATTTCTTCTGCTACTTGGTGTTGAACTTCAAGGGCAATCTCATCTTTTTTCTCAAACAATTCATCCAAGGTTAATTTGGGAACAGAAGAGCGAAGGGCGTCTTCAATATAAGATTTAATCTGAGATTCTGGACGCATGAGTTTATAGTAGGCATCTGTCACGCTCTGCTCATTGACACGGTACTGAGTCGCTACATTCATCATAACGAACACATTATCCTTGGTCTTAGTTTCAACCACAATATCGCTTTGCAGCAAGCGCAACTGAATCCGCGCTGCAATCGAGTCAATCCCAAAAGGCAAGCGAATATGAATACCGCTATTGGCAACCTTTTGGTATTTCCCAAAGCGTTCAATAATCGCCACCGACTGCTGACGAACCACATAAACTGTACTCAGTGTGACTATCAGCAATAGGAGCACACAAACCACCACAAAAATCATCAAAAATGTTGCCATTATCGTGACCTCCATTATTATTTTTTCCTGTATTATAGCACATTTAAAGAAGGCTGTGCAGTTTTTACTGCGATTTTTCCTGAAATGTCAATAATTAGAGGTGAAACTACATTTCAAGTCAGTAATCGCTTTTTTCATTACATTAACTTCTATAGAATCTACATCAATAGTCAGGGAATAACTTGCCTTAACTTTTCCCTCGTGCTATACTATTTATTGAAATGAATAAATAGGAGATATTTCATGAAAACAGCAAAAACTACTGTTACAATCCTTTCTGCACTTGCTTCTGTCGTCTTATTGGCTAGTTGTTCAACAAAGTCTACAGAAACACAGACAAGCAATAATAGCTCATCTGATAATCAGATTACATTGACATATGACCAACTACGGTCAAGAGAAAATACTATGTCAACCCTTTGGTATCAAAAATCAGCTGAAACTAAAGCTTTATACATACAGGGTTATAACGTTGCAACAAATCACCTAAAGGAATTGCTCAAAACAGAATCAGACAAACCTTACTCCATCGTTTTAGACTTGGATGAAACTGTCCTAGATAATAGCCCTTATCAAGTACAAAATGTCAAAGACGGTACAGCATTCACACCCGCAAATTGGGATATTTGGGTTCAAAAAGCTGCAGCAAAAGCTGTCCCAGGTGCCAAGGATTTTCTTCAGTTTGCTGATCAAAACGGTGTCCAAATCTACTATATTTCTGACCGCTCAGCTAATCAAGTAGATGCTACCATTAAAAATCTTGAAAGTGAAGGAATTCCTGTTCAAGGACGTGATCATCTCATGTTCTTAGAAAGTGGTGTAAAATCCAAAGAAGGTCGTCGCCAAAAAGTTCAAGAAAAAACAAATCTTATCTTATTGTTTGGTGATAACCTCGTAGACTTTGCAGATTTTTCTAAGACTTCTGAATCTGACCGTGATAAACAACTTGAAGAATTGCAAAAAGAATTCGGTGAAAAATTCATCATCTTCCCAAATCCAATGTACGGATCATGGGAATCAGCTGTATACGGTGGTAACAAACTAGATGCTAAAGGTCAAGTAGAAGAACGCCAAAAAGCCTTGCAAGGTTTTGATAAATAAAACAAATAAACTAATTCTATATAAAATAAAGCTAACTTACAATCTTCAAAAAGTGGATAGGAAGGAATTCTGATAATCAGAAAACTTTCCTATCCACTTTTATAATTGATATAACATCAAACTTTTACACACCTGATACTATACGTTTTTTGATTTTAAAGATTTTTCTCTTAGATCCGATATTTCAAGAATTAAGTGCCCTTGATGATCTAAATTTATTGTGGTATACTATTTTGGTCATCGGTTACCGATTACGTTCCTATGGGTTCGTGAGAGGAGGTGAAACTAATGAGCCTTATCATAGAGCTCGCTCTTACTATTATAGCGGATGTTATAGCTGGAATTATCTTGTATTTCGTCTGCAGATGGCTAGATAGTAAGGAGTAGACCGACTGACTAGCCTATCAACACCCGTTAAATCGCTAAGATACGTAAAAAAAGCCCTTAACTACGGCCATAGTTAGGGGCTTTGGTGTTCTAATGAACCTTATCAATTAACTACATTCTAGCATATAAGTCCTAATATTTCAAGAGTTTTATTTATTTTTTAAAGTTCTAAAAGGTCTATAATGAAGTTAGCCATCTAGTACCCAAAAACCGACTAGCTCTTATGAACTAGTCGGTTTCTCATCAATGCGCTAACATTTCTTGGGCGATTTCTTGGCCAGATAGGTTTTCTGGATAGTAGGTTGGCCAATTATCCATTTCTTCAAATAGAGCTTCTTGGCTTGTGCCTCCAAAGAAGATATGGAAATGTTCTGCCTTAACTGGGGCGATATTGTGGTCACTAAACTGAACATACTTGAACTGTCCAGCGTCAGCATCTGTCGCTTCAAAGAGGAAGCGAACACCACGATTGCCTTTCTTGTAAGTTAAGATTTTCTTGTCAACATATTTATAGGTAAATTTCTTACTTTGTCCACCTTGAATAAATTCCATAGTGTTATCAGTAATGTTGATCTTAGTCACATCTGTCTGATAGCCTTTTGTATAGTAGGCCTTGTACTCAGCCTGAGTCATCTTACCAGTCAACTTAGCCTTGTAGTCAAAGACTTGATCAAACGTGCCATCTTCAAGGAAAGGATAAACTGATTGCCAGTTACCTGCATAATCACTCAAAGTGCGGTCCTTGACGTCTGCATCCTCAAAGTAACCATTTTGAACTGTCTTCGTATCCTCTGCCTTTTCAGGTTCGATAGCTGGACCTTCTTGGTCTGTTGTTTGTTTCAGAGCCTTGAGGTTTTTCTCCATGATAGAGATATAATTTTCTCCAGCCTTGGTATCCTCTTCTGTCAGACTTTCTAAAGGATTAAGGACATCTGTTTTGACACCTGCCTCTTTTGAAAGTGTGTTAGCAAGGGCTTGTGAGGCATTTTCTTCAAAGTAGATATAGGCGATTTTATTTTTCTTGACGTACTCTGTCAACTCTGCCAAACGTGCAGCTGATGGCTCTGCATCTGGAGAAAGTCCTGAGATTGCGACTTGTTTGAGTCCATAGTCCAAGGCGAGATAGTTAAAGGCTGCGTGTTGAGTCACAAAGCTCTTTTGTTTAGCTTGAGATAAGCCTTCTGCATAAGCCTTATCCAAGGCTTGCAATTTTTCGATATAGGTTGCTGCGTTCTTTTCAAAGGTCTCTTTTTTATCAGGATAATCTGCTGACAAGCTATCACGGATGTGCTCTACAAGTTTAATAGCACGAACTGGTGATAACCAAACATGGGGATCGTACTCATGGTGATGGCCTTCTTCTCCATGGTCATGGTCTCCCTCTTCTTCACCACCTGGCAAAAGCAACATATCGCCTGTCGCCTTGATGGTTTTGACCTTTTTCTTATCCAAGGTATCTAGCAATTTAGGAACCCATGTTTCCATATTTTCATTTTCATAAACGAAGGTATCTGCGTCTTGGATTTTGGCAACTGCCTTGGCAGACGGTTCATATTCATGGGGTTCTGTACCAGCACCGATGAGGAGTTCTACATTAGCCGTATCTCCTGCGACTTGCTTGGTAAATTCATAGACAGGGTAAAAGGTTGTCACGATATTTAGTTTACCATCCACCTGCTTTTGATTGGAACAAGCTACTAAAAACAAGGCACATAGACTGGCTAGCAATAGGCCAATTTTTTTCATGTCATTCTCCTATTTGATAAAACGTCTTACTAAACTAATGAGTAAAAAGACAGTTACAAAAATAATGGTAATACTTGCGCTTGCAGGTGTTTCTGCATAGTAGGAAATGTAAAGTCCTGCTACCATTCCCAAAAATCCAATAGCACTGGCAAGCAGCATAACCGATTTAAAGTTTTTCCCCAGACGCAGGGCAATACTAGCTGGCAAGACCATGATAGTCGATACCAAAAGAGCTCCTGCAGCAGGAATCATAAGGGCAATGGCCACCCCTGTCACCATGTTAAAAAGAATAGACATGGTACGAACTGGCAGACCATCCACAAAGGCCGTATCCTCATCAAAGGTCAAAATGTACATCGGACGAAGGAAGAGGAAGGTCAAAATCAAAACAACCGCCGCAATGACAAAGAGGGAAATAACCTGCTCTTCACTGATAGTCACGATTGAACCAAAAAGATACTGGTCCAAACTCATAGAACTAGAGCTTTTACCCTTGCTCATGACAATTAGAGAAACAGCCAGACCTGTTGACATGAGGATAGCTGTCCCGATTTCCATAAAGCTCTTGTAAACCGTACGGAGATACTCCAGAAAGACCGCCGCAATCAAGACAATAGCAATAGTTGAAATAGTCGGAGAAATCCCCAGAACCAGACCAAAAGCTACACCCGACAGCGAGACGTGGCTAAGAGTATCACTCATCAAACTCTGACGACGCAAGATAAGAAAGGTTCCTAATACTGGCGAGAAAAGACTCATGGCAATAACGGCCAGAAAGGCACGTTGCATAAAGTCATAAGATAACAAACTAAGCATGGCCCACCTCCTGATCATTCTCATGAACGTTGAAACAACGCCATGGCGAATCTTGGTTACGAACTAGATGAATATTGCGGTCCGCATAGTCCTTAACTTCTTCAGGGTCATGAGTAATCATCAAAACAGCCTTGCCATGATGATGGGCGCTGTGGTGCATTAGTTCGTAAAATTCGTTTTTACTTCCTGCATCCATCCCCGTTGTCGGCTCATCTAGGATAAACACATCTGGATCCGAAGCAAACATACGCGCAATCACCGCTCGCTGCTTTTGTCCTCCAGATAGAGACCCCAAGCGTTTGTCTCGGTGTTCCCACATACCAACTGAGTCCAAACTAGCCTTGATATGCTCCTCATCATGAGCATTCAAACGACGGAACCAACCCTTTCGTGGATAGCGACCGGACTTGACAAATTCATAAACCGTACTTGGAAAACCAGCATTAAAACTGGCAATCTGTTGAGGAAGGTAGGCTATTCTCAATTTCTTACCCTGCGTATTTGTCTTTGAAATGGTTACCTTACCAATGCGTGGCTGGAGAATTCCAAGACTGGCCTTAATCAGTGTCGTCTTAGCTGCCCCATTTTCACCTGTCAAGGTAACAAACTCCCCACTATCAACACTATAATTGATATGTTCAAGAACAGGCTCCTTATCATAATAGAAGGATAAATCCTCTACCGTAATATATCTCATTATTTGATTTCTCCTACTAAAGCAGTCAAAAACCGCTGGATCACTTTTTGTTCATTTGGAGTAAACTGAGTCGCCACTTGTTCATAGGTTAAAAGCGTATGCTCATGGTGATGGTGGTGCTCCTCAGCAATTGGACGAGCCAAATCAGTCAACTGATAAAAAATCACACGCGCATCCTTAGGATCTTTAGATGTTTCCAACATCCCTTCCTTGACCAAAGACTTAATGGCCTTGGTAACTGCCGCCTGACTGACATTGAGACGACGAGCCAACTCTGAATTTGTTAAAGATTCCTCCGACAAGAGCATGAGGATATGCTCCTGGGTATTGGTCAGAGCTACCTCGCTAGTACAATGACCTATTAGGATTTCATGCTGATTTTCCGCCTGCAAAATCACCTCATTCAAAAAGCCATCGATATCCTTCGCTAGCTGTCTCATATCTGACTCCTTTCCTTTTAGACTTCTCTTTTTTAAGAGAAAAATACTATTCTTTGACATTTTGTTTACCAGTTAATTATATCACAAGCAAAAAAAGAGTCAAGAAAAAACGTGAAAACTAGTTTCATTCTTGAACTCTTCTATATTATCTATTGAAATTCTTTGACATCTCCATCATAAGTCGCCCAATCTTTGCTGAAAAAGCGCTCATTCAGATGGTACGTCGGAGCTGGTGTGGGATTGGATAGGAAAGGATCAACTGCCTTGTCAAAAGCCAACCAACCCAACCAACCAAGATGAATGGTGTCCTTCATAAAGAAAGGCTCCCCGCCGTCCTTAGAAAAATCTGCTATATTGGTAAAACCTTGACTTTCTAACTGGTAGCGAATCTTCTGCACCGTTTGTTGGTACATTTCCTCTCGTAGACCAGCATAGTCCATCCATTTTTTATTAACAGGTGGAATGATAAAAATCGGGTTTACCTTAGATTTAGAAAACTGGGTTAAAACCAACTGCAAGTCATTATACTCTGGCGACTTGAGATAGGTAAAGCTTTTCTGAGAGTCCTTTAATTTCTTCAAATCCTTCTTAATCTGCGTATTATAGAAATAATTTTCCATTCCCAGATCATTATTGGAAGTATTCTTTTCAGCATCTGCTTTAACAATATCTTCTATGGCTTGATAAGAAAACTGGTCTGGCAAGGTCTTTAAATACTTAACTACATGCTTATCATAATTGACATAGCCTCTAACTGAAAACTGACCAAAAAAGGAAGCTTGGCGTTCATTAAATCGAGCCAATAATTCAATCATTTCATTGTCTGCCGTCGACAATTCTTCTTTACTTGCCAACTTCTGAACCAAATCCTTCATAGCTACGTTTGGGAACTGCTGTAGTAAGCGAGTCGATGCATATTGACTAGCCTGATCTCCAGATTGATGTTCCAGAAAACTGGTCAACTGGTCTCCATTAAAATACTGCTGAAAAGCTGCTGGCTCATAGCCATTTTTACTGAACCACTGAGGTGAGATAACATACACAACTTGTTTATTCTCCAGTTGTGGCAACATCTGTTGCATTCCAAAATACTGGTTAAGCGATGCAGCTCCCCTCTGTCCTAAAAGATAAGGACGGTAGGAGCGATTGTATTTCTCAGCTAATACCGCAGGATGAGCACCGTCAAAACGAAGCCATTCACTAGAGCCAAAGAAGGGAACAAAACGCATATTTGGATCAGATAGTGCTCTGACTTTTTGACTTCGCTCCTTAAAACTATCGATAGTAGTAGCCACCGCTGAACGCTTTTCAGCTCCTAGATTATGACGCATCTCAGTAGGATAAAAGAAAATGAGCAGACAAACCAACAAACCAGCTATCAAGACCGGCCCGAAGATCATCCATAAGCGTTTAAGCATTTTGTAGCTCCACAATACCAGCTATGATTTTATTAGCTGTATTCCAGTCGTCGCGACCAAACTCTGTTACAGGGACACGAATGTCAAAACGGTTTTCAATCTCCACAATCAACTCAACCGTTCCCATACTATCCAAGACACCTGCGTCAAAAAGATCTTCATCCATCATGTCAGAAACATCTTCCATAAACAACTCATCAATAATCTCGATAACTTCTGATTTGATATCCATATTTTATTTCCTTTATTTTTTAAACCATAAATCATTCAAGAATCCAGAAAAGATTAAGAATGACAGCATGACGACATGGAAGGTGACAACCATGCCAAGCAACTGAATCCAGCGATTCTCAGGTAGAGCAGGCTTCCCTGCTTTTTTCCGTTCCTTATTGAGTGTTTTTTTCTTACGAACCCAAGCGTCATTGATGACCAAGCCTAATCCATGAAAGAGTCCATAGGCGATATAGTACCAAGTCACTCCATGCCAAAATCCCATGATTAGCATATTGACAATGTAGGGCACACTTGAGGTTACATTGCGATTCTTAAAGACCTTCTTTCTGGTCAATACCATGACCATTCGCATAAAGACAAAGTCACGGAACCAGAAAGAGAGACTCATATGCCAACGATTCCAAAACTCTTTTAAATCCCTAGACAGAAAGGGCTTATTAAAGTTGATAGGGCTACGGATTCCCATCAAATTTGAAATGGCTAAGGCAAACATAGAATAACCTGCAAAGTCAAAGAAAAGTTCCAGACCAAATGTATACATAACTGCCAAGGCATAGAGATTAAAGAAGCCACCTGACTGCAAAGCTAGATTCTTCAGAGGAGGAAGTAAGGTCTCTCCTAAAACATGAGCTAGGATAAACTTATACAAAAATCCCCACATGATATAGCGAACAGATTCATCCAGCATATCCATCAACTCATCCCGCTCAGGAATGGCCTGATAATTTTCATTAAATCGCTTAAAGCGATCGATTGGGCCACTTGAAAAAGTCGGCATAAATAGAAGAAAGCGGAGGAATTCCCACAAGGTAAAATCCTTAATCACTCCATCTCTCAGCTCGATGATAATCCCAACCGAACGAAAGGTCAGGTAAGAAATTCCCAAAAATCCAAGCAAAGACTGCGTTCCATTGATAGCTGGTTGCACCTTGACAAAGATAATCGGAAGTAGGGACAGAAAACTAACTAAGTAGAAGACCCACTTGCCATCCTTGCTTTTTCGATAATGCTTATAGAAAAGCAGGAGCAATATCTCCCAGCAAAGGTAAATACCCAAGGCAGCTAGTTGATTGGTCTTCCCACCTACCAACATGGTGACGATAAAGAAGAGGCTAACCAGCACTTCATACCAGGCAAAGCGTTTCTTGAAAAAGAGGCCGATAAAGATGGGTAAGGTTGCAGCAATCACATAGACAAAATACTGAGGATTGCCGTATGGCTCTATATGAGGAAGCTGTTGAAAGAACTCCATCATCTCTTATTTACCTCGTTAATCAATCCTTTGATGTCAATTTTCCCATTTGGAGTCAATGGCAAACTGTCTCGGTAAAGGAATTTAGACGGCATCATATAGGACATCATGATGTCTGTCAAATCTTTCTTGATGGCCTTGGTAATATCGATATCACGCTCAAACTGCTCACGCACACCGTCTCTTAAGATGACATAAGCCAATAGATTTTGCACCTTGTGATCCTTGTTATAACGTGGCACAGCTACAGCAGACTCGATATAGCGAGACTTGTTGAGGTTTTGAGAGACATCTTCTAACTCAATGCGGTAACCGTTGAACTTAATCTGAAAGTCCATGCGTCCGCCGTAGAGAAGTAAGCCTTCATCTGTCATAGTTCCCACATCTCCTGTATGGTAGGCTGGTAGACCTTCAAACTCAAAGAAGGCTTCTGCCGTTTTTTCAGGATTGTTCATATAACCTTTTGAAACGGCTGGTCCAGAAACAATGATTTCTCCCTGTTCGCCATTTGGCAATTTATTTCCGTCCTCGTCAATGATAAAGGTTGGAGAATCAGCCTTGGTATAGCCGATTGGTAGACGTTTGAGAGTCGCTAGCATCTCATCTGTCACAGCAACAGCTGACAGAGCCACTGTCGCTTCTGTTGGGCCGTAGGCATTGATAATACGGGCATTTGGGAAACGCTCGCGCAGTTTTTGAGCTGTTTTAACCGTCAATTCTTCGCCATCAAAGTAGAAATGCGTGATGCCAGGCATTTTCTCGCTATTAAAGTCTTCTGACAACATGGCCATATCTGCAAAAGAAGGGGTTGAGGTCCAGATAGCAATTGGCAATGAAAAGATGGTCGCAAAAAGTTGCTTAAAGTCCTGAGTAATGGCTGAAGGAAGAGCAAAAAGCGTACCACCTAATGCCAAGGTTGGCGCCCAGTACATGACGGACAGGTCAAATGAATAAGGTGGCTGAGCCAGCATTTGCGGACGACTTGGCGTCGCAAATTCCTTGTCCGTAATCATCCAGTTGGTAAAGCTGAGGAGGTTATCATGGGAAATCTGCACTCCCTTTGGCTTACCAGTCGTACCAGAAGTAAAGATAATGTAGTAGTTATCATCGCCCTTGACTGGATGCGTGATCTCATAGCTAGTTCCTTGAGCAAAGGCTTCTTGAACCTGAGCTAGAGTCATCATTGGCGTAGAAACCTGCTCTAATGGAAAGTCTGAAATGGCAATAATCAAGCTTGGCTCTGCCACTTCTAAAATAGCTGAAACTCGCTCCAAAGCCGAATGGCTATCAATTGGAATGTAGGCATGACCTGACTTAGTCAAGGCTACAAAAGTTGCCAACATTTCATATTCTTGACCACCAAAAACAACCACAGGAGACTTCTCAGGCAAGCCTAGTTGGTCAATGGCTGCAGCCAAACTATCCGAATCAGCCTTTAAATCTCCATAAGTGTGTTCCTGCCCCAAAACATTGTAAACAGGATAGCTAGGCTGTGTCTGAGCAAAATGCTCTATGGTTTCAATCATATCTACTATTGGTTTATTTGACACAATAGGAATTCTCCTTCAAGTTAAAATTCATTATAGATAAAGCTTCCTTGACCCTGGCCAAGATAGCTAAAGAAGTAAAGCAGCCCCAGAAAGATAAGAAAATACAAGGCTGTCCGACCAAGAAAGAGGTACAATTCTTTTCTCTGTTTCATCAAGAAAAACCATTCATTTCTGTAATTTTTGCTAAATAAGATAGACTCTTACTATAGTATTTTTCTACTATTGTACCACTTTATAGACTAGTTTTTCAATTGTTTACCGTAGATTTTCAGTAGATTTCAGTTTATTTTAAGAATTATGCGGTTTTTCTATGTATATTTCAAATAGAGTGATCCTGCTTCAAAACTCAATTTCAGCAGAAAATGAGGTAAATCTTTCCATAATAAAACGCACAATATCAAGTTTTTTCATCAACACCTGATACTATGCGCTTTTCTAATTTTTCAAGACTTTTTAACCAGTCTCTTATTTAAAATAATCTCGTCTGATATAAATTAAAATAGCTTCTATCATCAGACAAATGGCTGATAGCCAAAAACTGATGCTAATACCAAAACTCTCAGTAATATAGCTCATTAGCAAAACAAATACTGAAAATGCTAATGTCGAAATCACTTCAAGAACGGAATAGACATTAACCAAATGATTTTCCTCTACTGTTTCCTGAAGAAACACACTTTCAGGAACTTCTTTTAGTTGCGATAACATACCAACTAGAGCTGAAAATACTAAAAACATCTGTGCATTTGGAAAATATAGAATAGTCAGTGTCACTATTGCCATGGCTACAAGAGGAAAAAGAATACTTTCCCATTTAGCAGCAAGAAACTTTTCAGATAGCCTAAAAGCAATTAAGCCACTAATTATAATCCCGATAGAGTATGCTGTATTAGAATATCCCCAGTAACTTTCCGTTTCATTTAATAGCTCAGTTACAAAGACAAGTATGATAGAAGAAACCCAAATCGTATTTGAGAAAATTTCCAATAAATTTGCTGATACAAAAAGTCTTAATCTAGGATCTCTAGCAACTAACTTCCAACCTTTGAGTAAAATTTCAAGATTAGTTTCTGAATCTAACACCTCCACTTCAGCGTTAGGAAGAAATAACATCAGAAAGCTAGAAATGATATACAAGATTAAAATGATAAACGTGGTAGGTAAGAGACCAATTGTTGCAAACAAGAGTCCACCTAATCCCCAACCCACCAATTGAACAGCTTCACCACTCATTGATAAGGCTGAGTTAGCCTTGCCCAAATCGGTCGCATAGCGTGGCACAATAGCATAGGAAACAGGTGCTGCAAAACCATCTAATATGGAAATTGCAACAACAAATAGATAGGTCCCCAAAGGCGCTACTGATTGCATTACGGTAAACATTCCTACCAGTATCGCCAATAATATAGTCTTTCCAAATTGGGATAAAGATAAAACCCTATTTAGCGCTAGTCTTTTAGTAACTAAAGGAACTAAAAGACTCGCAACAAAAGAGGATACCCCTATTAAAATGGGAACTAGTGATGTGGCAATTACTGATTTTGAAATAATGTATATGTTCGCAATGATTGTTACTCTAAAGAAAATATCTGCTAAATTTGCAAACAATTGAGAGACTAACAACTTAATAAATGAATTAGACATGTAACGCTCCCATAACATAAAAATATTTAACTGATAAATGGTAGACTAGACTTTGTTTGATAACTATTTGACACAAGATTAGGTGGTCAGAAATTGAATTTTTAACATTCCAACTTAGCCATAGTTTTTAGTTTTCACATCTTTAAATCAGCTAAAACAATACATAATATACATATATATTATATCTAGCAAGATGCCGAACAAGTCTATTTATTTTATTCTATATTTTCCCAAATCAATTACTTGATTATAAACCGTTTCTGAATCAATATGATGAGCAACTTCAATCAAAATGATAGGCAACTGCAAAAGTAACTGGCGCACTTGATATGCATTGTCCTTGTCTAAGGATGATGTGACCTCATCCGCCAACACAATGTCTTTTTGTCGAAGCAGACAGCGAACTAATTCAAGTCGTAAACGTTGTCCACCTGAAATGTTTTCTCCATTATTTACCAGTTGATAATCCAAGATATTGGTGATTTCATTCGTTAAACCAACTTGTTCTAGGCAACAGAGTAATTCTTTATCTGAAATCTCCTGTCCTAATGTTAAATTTTCTCGGATTGTCCCATGTCTGAAAAATGGATTCTGAGAGATATAAGCGATATTCCCTTGATAATGAGTAAATTCTCGACCTGATTTATCACGTACGATAATTCTACCACTATTCGGACTTATCTTTCCTGCTACCAATTGTAGGAGAGTTGACTTTCCGGTACCACTAGCTCCCTTTATTAAAACTTTACTTGGCTTAGTTAGTCTAAGTGACAAATCATAAAAGAGCACTTGCTCTCCAACCTGTTTTGAAACGCCCTCCAAAACTAGCTCAGCTAAAGATTCGACTGTCGGATATGATGTTTCTAAACAAGATTCTTCCAATAATGAAAATATTTTTTCTTTCACTGTTTGCGATCGCTGTATATCAGATATGCTATACATAATTCTTTGAATAGGTCCGCTAAGATTCATTGTAGCTATATACATAGAGACCAAACTAGCTGTTGTTAACTCTATACCACTCTTTTGTAATAAAAGACCAAGTGCAAGAGGTAGTACCTGACTAAGGAATTCTAAAGGACCATTGAAAAAATAAACGACATTACTAGTCCATTCATTTTTCCAACGAGCATTCTCGTAACACTCGTTGTTTTTTCTCATCTTAGCAAAGTTTTCTTTACTAGCACCATAAAAATATATCGTATCTGCTCCCTTAAAAAAATCTCCTACAGATAGATGAAAAGCTTTTTGCATTTCCGAAAAATTTGCACCACTTTTCATTAAACGATTATTCATTACCCATTGAGGTAATGGTCGAAGAAAAGAAAACACGATAAAAACAAGACCAAGCCAAAAATTTTGCACCAAAATAAAAACAATCGTTGTACAAAGTATAAAAACTCTTCCAACTATCATATCCAGGGGTAAAAAGAAGCGATTATAGAGCAGTTCCATATCTTGTGTAACAATTGAAACTTTTTCATCATATACAACGTTTTCTTTCAAAAATAGTTTCTTAATAAGCTGATCTTTTAACCGAATTTGCAGATGACGCTGCAGATTATTACTGACAAAATTTGCTAGCAACATCGTGCTATAAAAAAACAGGTGTAAACACAGGCCATATAAAACAAAGTATGAAATTGTACCAATTGTAAGTTGCTCTTCACGAATATTCAATAGCTTATCCAATAACAATGGCTTTATTAGAGCCATTCCGCTATTCAAAAGCACTCCTATTAAAAAATAGATAAAAATATTAGTTTTAATGTATTTTAGAAATTTCATAAATAAGCCTATCTAAAAGAAAGCGAATAGATATAAAAGCCTCAGTCTAAAAGTTATAAATAAATTAACTCCAACTGAGACTATACAATAATTTAATTAACCTATATATGATGCTGTTTATTAAGAGTGACTACCTCCTGAACTAGACTAACTAAATTTCGATTTATATTTTAAAAATCAATCTAAAACTCATTTCCATCTTCATCGCAATAATGATCACGGAATACAAGTGTATCAAGTTGAGTAGTACTCTTATTTTCAATTACAATCATCTTTTCACCCCCTCTCTTATTGCATCAAGATAATCACAATATTCCTTATTTAACATAAATAATTCTAGATTTTTATCAATTTTCTTTTTTATTTGATTGCATAATGTTCTTTGCTTATTACTTCTATGTTTTGGCGGACAAAATCCTGATTTACAAATTAAAGCAATAGGACACTGCTTACAATCTGAATCCATGTTTAAGTGCCATTTATCAAACTTTTCTTGATTAAACTTACTATGTACACTTCCAAATATATTAGATTTAGAATACAAGGCGACCGTACAAGTTTGAATCACACCCTTTACATTAATTGTATAGTGATTTTTTCTATTTGCATAACAGTTGAACAAATTTGTTATTATACTTCTAGCAGCAGGAACATTATAACCTTTTTTTATGGCAAACTTTGATAATTCAAAACTAGCATCTGAATTAGGTAATGTCACTTTATAATTTTGGGCACGCTCCCCACAACCCCAACTACCTACATTATAAAAATAAAATCTAAATCGTTTATCATGCTTAAAATATTTCCCATCTGAATCTAAAAAAATCTTAACATTATTAAAATTTTCTTTCGATATATTAAATCTTAAATTACAATAAAAATTCAAATTTGAATTTTGTAAACCTTTGATATTCTCGAGTATCTTGATATATGATCCCTTTCCATTACGCAACACTCTTTGAAAATTATGACTTTCCTCATCTCCGTCAATTGTTATCTGAAAATTACTAACTCTATAGTCTAAAATCAACTGATGAATCATTCGTTCATTAAGTAAATATCCATTAGTTGTTATACTAGCAGAATAATCAAGTCCATTTTGAGAGCAAATACTAATAAACTTTTCTGAAAGATTCTTTATCGTTTTTAGTCCCAATAAAGGCTCTCCTCCAAACCATGATACATGTAAAGATTTAAACATAGATTCAGATAATAGTTTTTCTGTAAATTCAACTATCGCAATCTCTGTTTCTCTACTCATTTTTATATTTTCAAATTTTTCATAACAATATTTACATCTAAAATTACAGTCTCCATGTGTTAAAATTGTAAATTCTAACGTCTCCGTTTCACTATTTCTAACATAATCTATTGTATTCTCGAATTCATTTTCTTCTTGAAAATAATTATACTTATTCAAATAATTTTCATATTGTTCCTTAATCTCTAAATCATTTTCCATAACATCTTGTAAATCATTTGTAATGAAAAAAGAATGATTATTTTTACTATTGAAAAATAATTCTCCTGTTTCACTTTTCTTTCTTAAAATATATGGAGATAGAACTTGCATATTAAATACCTCAAAATTCATAATTATGGTGACAACTTCGAAAAATCCTATCGCTCAAATACAATGAACTGATAAAACAACCGTAATTGAAATTTCTAAAGACAATTCTACCAAAATATTATTTCGAGATACTTCCTTTCCCATATCTGCGTATTACTTTTTACTTGCTAAAATTTTTTCTAAGTGCCTTTCATAATTCTTTGCCAAATGGTTACTTCCCGCTAATTTCATTGCTCCAATACACTTCCTCATTTCAATAATTGCTTTACAATCCATCTCTTTTTTATAGCGATATAGATATTGGGCATACTGAAATACCAATCGCTCATAAATTTCAGTTTCAGTGAAAAAGCATTGGTTTAGTCGTTTTTCAAAATACAAAGCATCAAGAAATTTTCCTCTTTCAATACATGTGATATACCCGTTCAATAGCATAGATGAAATCAGTCGTCTATTATTAGGAATTTCTTTATAAAAATCAGAACGTCTAGACATCTCTCTAGCCAAAAGCATGAAGACATCGTGTTTTAGGACATCTAAAGTATTTGAAAAAATCAATAATTCATAGTATCCCCAATATTCAACACTAAAGAGATAGTCAGTTAAATAAGATAAATCATCACCAGAATAATAAGCTTCTCCAGATAAATCTTGTAAACGAATTTTTAATAAAATAATGTTAAGCTTATGAAATTTCTCTTGTTTAGAATCTGACTCCATCTGAGAATAAAGTAGTTTTTTCAACCCATCAACATCATGATTTGATACAAAATGCCTAACCTTTGATAAGAGTTCGTTCAGTTCATCACGATGAAAATCATGAACAGCATACATAAATTCATCAATAGGCATGTTAATTTCATCCAAAATAGCCATAAATTTTGAAATGGTTAAATCAGTTTCTCCCTTTTCAAAACGTGAGAGCTGTGATGTTGATATACCAGCTTTTTCGACATCTTTTAAGCGAAACCCTCTCGATTCTCGAAACTTTTTAAAAATTTCTCCAAATTTTTTCATAGCATCTCTCCAATAAGCATATATGGGAATAGTTTTTAATTTTTAATATTTTAGCATAAAATAGAAGAAAATAAAAGTGAGGTATTTCACATGAAAAAGCAAAAACTTTTGCCTTTATTATTCCTAATTTTAGGAGGAATTATGATTATCGTTGTTGGCTAGTACTAAGAAATTAGTTACTAAAACACTTACATCTTCAATCGAAAAAAGTGACTGGAGAAAAAATCTTAACGATAAGAAAAGCGCATAGTATCAGGTGTTGAAAAAACTTGATACTATGCGTTTTATTGTGAGAAGATTTACTTTATTTTTTGCTGAAATTGGGTTTTTGCCTAAGCTCTATCAACATAATTGTTTTCTAATACTCTTCGAAAATTAAATTCAAACCGCGTCAACGTCGCCTTGCCGTATATATGTGACTGACTTCGTCAGTCTTATCTGCAACCTCAAAACATTGTTTTGAGCAACCTGCGGCTAGTTTCCTAGTTTGCTCTTTGATTTTCATTGAGTATAAACTAGAAAAGTGAGAATACAAGCACGGCCAAGGCTGCACCGATAACAGGTCCCACAACAGGAATCCAAGCGTAAGACCAATCTCCGTCTCCCTTGTTTGAAATTGGAAGGATACTGTGCATGATACGAGGTCCAAGGTCACGTGCAGGGTTCAAGGCATAACCTGTTGTCCCACCTAGTGATAGACCGATACCGACAATCAAAGTCCCCACCGCAAATGTTCCGATTCCTGCTTGAAGGTCATAAAGACCCAAAGCAAAGATTGTCAAGACCAAAACAAAGGTTCCAAGGATTTCACTGATCAAGTTAGAAACTGTATCCTTGATGGCTGGCCCGGTACTGAAAGTTGCCAGGATATTACCTGCATTTTCTTCTGCCTCATAATGCGGTTTGAATTGCAACCAAACCAAAATCTGACCGAGCATAGCCCCTACGAACTGAGCTAGGATATAAGGGAATACTGATGCCCAAGGCAAACCACCTTTCAAGGCCACACCAATGGTCACAGCTGGGTTTAAATGAGCTGGACTGAGCTTGCCAGATACAAATACTGCAACCGCAACTGCAATCCCCCAACCCATAGTAATCACAATCCAACCTGAACTGTTGCTCTTGGTTTTTGGAAGAACCACACCTGCAACAACACCATTTCCTAGAAGAATCAGGATTAAAGTCCCCAAAAATTCTCCAAATAATTCATTCATCATCTTTCTGTCTCCATTAAAAAGGAGGAGAGGGTAGACTAGGAGTCCTGCCCTCCACCTCTTTTATTTTTTCTTAATTTTTTAATTCTGCTAAATCGTTGTTAGCGAGAGCTGCTTCGACATCCGCACGGTAGACTGCTTTTTCTTCTTCTGACCAGTCATAGAATCGTCCCATTTCATCCAAAACTGGCTCAACGATGCTATCCAAACTATCACGCATAAAGAGCATATGGTTGGTACGACGAAGGAGGAAGTCAACTGGGCTAAGAGCCAACTCATTGCGCATTGCATAATGCAGAGACAAGGTGTCTGCCAAGCTGAGTCCTGGCGCTTGTTCCAAGCTGTGGGCAAGGGCAAATACCTTCGGTGCATTTGAACCGTATAGATTTGCGAGATAGTGAGCTTCCTTGCTATCCAAACCACGTGACACTCCAAGTTGAGCAAAAGCTTCAATTTCTGAGTCCACATTTGCTGGGTTCAATTCTCCACCTGAAACAGGGTAAGTCTTAGAATTGATGAGTTTAAAGCTACGGTCAAATTCTGCTTTGAGGATTTCAACCACGCGTTCCATAGCTCCTTCAGCCATCTTACGGTAATCTGTGATTTTACCACCAGCAAGGGTCAAGAGACCATTGTCATCACGATCCAAGCTAGAACCACGTGAAACTGCAGATGGATCCAAATGTTTCTCAGAAGTACTGCTTTCAAGCTTGCTGACAGCAGCCTCAACATCTTCACGCGTTTTTTCTTTAGAGAGATAAGATTCAACAGTCGCAATCAAGTTGTTAAAGCTTTCATCACTGATGGTTCCGTTATTTCCTCCATTGTAGTCAGAAGCGCTATTGCCTGCAATCAATGGACGAAGACCTGCCCAGCTACTTTCAATATCTTGAACAGTAATATTTGCTTCTGGGAAGCGGTTGTTTACAATACCAAGTAAGTAATCAACATCTTCTTGAGTTACTTTTGGATGTTCTAAATCACCTGTATAGTCTGTGTCTGTTGTACCAAAGTAAGTCTTGTTTTCACGTGGGAGAACAAAGACCATACGGCCATCACCCAAACCTGTGTCAAAGTAAACTGGCTGTGACACCTTTATCTTGCTTGAATCCACTACCAAGTGAACTCCCTTAGTTGGACGCATTTGTGAGAATTGTGTTCCCTTATTAGATAAATTGCGTACTTTGTCACTCCAAGGACCTGTTGTGTTAATAACCAGACGGGCCTTGATTTCAAAGACTTGGTATGTCAACAAATCACGAGCTACGACACCTGTAATCTTGCCACTTTCGTCAAAGAGGAAGCCTTCTGCTTTAACGTGGTTGGCAATGAGGGCACCGTCTTGGTTGGCACGTTTGATGTTTTCAATCACGAGACGCGCATCGTTGTTACGGAAGTCAAGGTAAACCCCACCTCCTACCAAGCCTTCTTTCTTCAAGTTTGGTTGACGTTCCAAGACTTCTTCCTTGCTCAAGACCTTGTTAGCAGCTGGCGTATTGTTAACCCCTGCCAAAAGGTCGTACAAATCCATGGCTACTTTGAGACGGAAGAGGCTAAAGGTCGCTCCATCTTCATCGTAAACTGGCAAGAGCATTGGGTCCGGTTTTGGAATGTGTGGTGCGATTTGTTGAACCACTGCACGTTCAGAAACCGTATCTGATACCACTTCTACATCAAATTGCTTAAGGTAACGTAGTCCTCCGTGAACCAATTTAGTTGAACGGCTGGATGTTCCTTCTGCGAAGTCCTGCATTTCAATCAAACCAGTATCAAGACCACTGGCTGCAGCCTGCAAAGCTACACCAGCCCCTGTGATTCCTCCACCGATAATCAAGAGGTCCAGGGTACGTTCCTGCATTTTTTTAATTGATAATTCCCGTGTTTTCTTTGAAAATTCCATATTTACACACTTTCTAACTGAGTCGCTTTATTCTTCCAATATTAGTCATCTACTTCCGCAAAGACTTGAGTCGCTTTCACAGCTTTCTTCCAGCCCTTGTAGAGTTGTTCCTTGCGAGATTCGTTCATAGATGGCTCAAAAAGTTCCCCAGTCTCATTCAAGAGCTTCAACTCATCCAAGTCTTTCCAGTAACCAACTGACAAACCTGCTAGGAAGGCTGCTCCTAGAGCTGTTGTTTCCAAGTTTTTGGCGCGTGCGATATCGATTCCCAAAATGTCAGCTTGGAACTGCATGAGGAAATTGTTCATAGCTGCACCACCGTCTACTTTCAAGACTTGGATAGCTGTCTGCGCATCCACTTGCATGGTGTCGATGATATCACGCACCTGATAAGCGATAGATTGCAAAGTCGCCTTGATAAAGTCTTCTTTAGTTGTTCCACGAGTTAAGCCAAAGACAGAACCGCGAGCGTTTTGGTTCCAGTATGGAGCACCTAGACCTGTAAAGGCTGGAACGACATAAACTTCATCATTGTTGTGAGAATCACGAGCGTATTTTTCAGATTCTGGTGAATTTTCAACCATGCGAAGACCGTCACGAAGCCACTGAATAGCACTTCCTGCGATGAAGATTGAACCTTCCAAGGCATAGTAAACCTTGCCGTTGATTCCATAACCAATCGTTGTCAAGAGGTTGTTTTCAGACAACTGCATCTCTTCCCCAGTGTTCATGATGATGAAAGAACCTGTTCCATAAGTATTCTTAACCATACCAGGTTCAAAGGCTAACTGTCCAAAGAGGGCTGCCTGTTGGTCACCAGCCATACCTGAGATTGGCACTTCTCCACCGTAGAAATGGAATGGAGCTGTCTTGCCGTAGATTTCAGAGTTAGAACGAACTTCCGGAAGCATAGCCTTAGGAATGTTGAGGATTTCCAAAATCTCATCATCCCATTTGAGTTCTTTAATGTTATAAAGCATAGTACGGGCTGCATTTGAGTAATCCGTCACGTGAGCCGCACCGTCAGTCAATTTCCAAACCAACCAAGTATCAATCGTACCAAAGAGCAATTCTCCTTTTTCAGCTCGTTCTTGAGCGCCTTCTACATGGTCCAAAATCCAACGAACCTTGGTAGCAGAGAAGTAAGCATCGATGATCAAACCAGTCTTTTCATGGAATTTTTCCACATAACCTTGACTTTTTAGTTGCTCAGCCAAAGGAGCTGTCTGACGTGATTGCCAAACAATAGCGTTGTAGATAGGAAGTCCTGTTTTCTTATCCCAGACAACAGTTGTTTCACGCTGGTTGGTAATCCCGATTGCTTCGATTTGATTTGGCTTGACACCACTTTCGATGAAAGCTCCAGCAATAACTGACTGAACAGAGTTCCAAATTTCATTGGCATTGTGCTCAACCCAACCTGCCTGAGGGAAAATCTGAGTAAACTCTTTTTGACTCGAGCTAACCTTTTCCCCTTTTTTGTTGAAAATGATGGCACGAGAACTTGTAGTTCCCTGGTCAATGGACATAATGTATTTTTCTTGTGACATGTGCTGTCCTCCTGATAAAGATCTTGAGGATGTTTCCTCTTTACACTAACTAGTATACAAAATAAAGCGCTTTCTTGTTCATCAACTTTTTTTAATTTTTAAAAAAATGTGAGGAGATTGTGTGAATTTCACAAAAAAGACCTGGAACAACCAAGCCTTTTAAGTGAATAATAACTGACGAATAGCCACCAAATCTTCCATATCCAAGTCATTTTTTAAATAATAGACTGGTGTTTGTTCCTTCCTATGAATCGGGTTATTGGTAACCAGCAAATCATAATGTCGAGTTCGGTCATAGGCTTCAATGGTAATAAAACGATTGTATTCCAAATACCGTTTCAAAATGGCTGCCATCCTTGAAAAGACAAGAAAACCAGATGTCAAATCTAGACCAATCCGCATATGCTGGCCACCATTTTCAGCCATATATTCGATTAACTGGAGCCATTCCCAGAGAATTTTCTTATCCAAATCCGTCCCCTGTTGAAAGGCAGGCAAGGCATGAAAAATCTCCTCTGCCGTTCCCTTAAAATCATGTTCCATTAGGAAATAGGGATGACGATTTTCTAACTGGTACTTGTAGCAATCTTGTAAAATATAGCCCTTGTATAGATAGACTTGAGCACAAAGCTGACTGAGTTCATAGGTAACATGATCCTCTGTATAATCACCCAGCAACTCCTCCTTCTTCATTTCTTGAATCAATTGCGTCAGCAAATCGGCTAACTGCCCTCCAAATCCAAGAATATACTCCATAGTATGAAGAGGAAGAATGCGATGAGATAGGAGGAAAGAGAAGAATATCATCATCTCACCATCTTCAGTCCCTAGAGGAAGGTGTTGCCCAGCAAAAAAAGACGAGGCCTTTTTCAGCAAACGAAGGTAGAAAATATTGTCAAAATACCCTCGCATTTTCTCTTCTATCACTTGAAACTGGCAGGCATTGACCCGAAGACGTTGTTGACTGATATGAGCCCAGAGAACCAAGTCCAATTTCTGACCCGAAGACAAACTTGCACCGCAGATTTCTTCTAGTGTAGCAATCTCCTGTTTTCTCTCTGGTTTCTGCATATGGCCTTCCCATTCCTGACTGGACCAAACCTTGCGGAAAAGGCAGAAATAGAAATAGCGAATCTGATGCTCTGGACCTCGCCAACGTCCATTTTGGACGGATAAATCAAATTCTGACAAAATCTGATTTAAGCTAGCTAAGTGACGACCAAGTGTAGCCTCGCTAATCATCAATTCTTGAGCCAGCTGATGAGCTAAAAACTGTTGGTGGTAGAGAAGATAGACCAAAATCTGATGTTTAACAGCATTTTCCAAAAACAAGCTCCGAATATCTCTTCCCTTGGTAGTTGCACCGATTGATAGACGCAGATTTTCATCTTCTAAATGAATAATCAGATCTAAGCCACTGTCCAAAGCCTTGTCATTGAGCAGGGTGACATATTTAGTTAGGGTTGCTTTTGAAAATCCTGTTTCCTCCATTACAGCCTTGACGGTCGTCTGAGACTCTTGTAATAGAAAGGAAAGGATTGAAAATTGGCCAGATTCGGCCTTTTCCATCAAATCTCCTAAATACATTTGTTACCCCTTTCATTTTCTACCTTAAGCATAGCATAAATCTTACAAATGCTGAAATAATCTGTTTCTCTTTTTATTTTCATGCTGATTTCCTAGTCCATTATCCTGAAAATCAACAAACACACGGCTCCACCTTTGGGCATTTTTATGCTAAAATAGTAGCTATGGATAAAATTATTAAAACTATATCAGAAAGCGGAGCCTTTCGTGCTTTTGTCCTTGATAGCACAGAAACCGTCCGTACTGCTCAAGAAAAACACCAAACCCAAGCTAGCTCAACTGTAGCGCTTGGTCGAACTCTTATCGCCAGCCAGATTCTCGCAGCCAATGAAAAAGGGAATACCAAACTAACAGTTAAGGTACTGGGCTCTAGCTCTCTAGGTGCTATCATCACCGTTGCTGATACCAAAGGGAACGTCAAAGGCTACGTTCAAAATCCTGGTGTTGACATCAAAAAGACTGCAACTGGTGAAGTTCTAGTTGGACCTTTTGTTGGAAATGGTCAATTCCTCGTTATCACAGACTACGGTACTGGAAATCCTTACAACTCTATGACTCCCCTTATCTCTGGGGAAATTGGTGAAGACCTTGCCTTTTACCTGACTGAAAGCCAACAAACGCCTTCAGCAGTCGGTCTCAATGTCCTTTTAGACGAGGAAGACAAGGTCAAGGTTGCAGGTGGTTTCCTAGTCCAAGTCTTACCAGGAGCCAAGGAAGAAGAGATTGCTCGCTTTGAAAAACGCATCCAAGAAATGCCAGCTATCTCGACTCTTCTAGAGAGTGAAGACCATATTGAAGCCCTCCTTAAAGCTATCTACGGTGACGAGGCCTACAAGCGTCTTTCTGAAGAAGAAATCCGTTTCCAATGTGACTGTAGCCATGAACGCTTTATGAACGCTCTTGCTAGCCTTCCAAGCTCAGACTTACAGGAAATGAAAGAGGAAGACCACGGGGCAGAAATCACTTGTCAATTCTGCCAAACAACTTACAACTTTGATGAACACGACCTGGAGGAACTCATTCGTGACAAATCTTAATACACCCTTTATGATTGGCAATGTTGAGATTCCCAATCGTACCGTTTTAGCGCCCATGGCTGGCGTGACCAACTCAGCCTTTCGTACTATTGCAAAAGAGCTCGGAGCTGGACTCGTTGTCATGGAAATGGTCTCTGACAAGGGAATCCAATACAACAACGAAAAAACCCTGCATATGCTTCATATCGATGAAGGCGAAAACCCTGTTTCTATCCAACTCTTTGGTAGCGATGAAGACAGCCTAGCACGCGCAGCAGAATTCATCCAAGAAAACACCAAAACCGATATCGTGGATATCAACATGGGCTGCCCAGTTAATAAAATCGTGAAGAACGAAGCTGGCGCTATGTGGCTCAAAGATCCAGATAAGATTTACTCTATCATCAACAAGGTTCAATCTGTCCTTGATATTCCCCTTACTGTCAAAATGCGTACAGGCTGGGCTGACCCATCTCTTGCAGTAGAAAATGCCCTCGCTGCTGAAGCTGCAGGTGTTTCTGCCCTTGCTATGCATGGTCGTACACGCGAACAAATGTATACAGGTCATGCAGACCTTGAGACCCTTCACAAGGTCGCTCAAGCTTTGACCAAGATTCCATTTATCGCCAACGGTGATATCCGTACTGTCCAAGAAGCCAAACAACGCATCGAAGAAGTTGGTGCTGACGCAGTTATGATTGGCCGCGCTGCCATGGGAAATCCTTACCTCTTCAACCAAATCAACCATTACTTTGAAACAGGAGAAATCCTCCCTGATTTGACTTTTGAAGACAAGATGAAAATCGCCTACGAACACTTGAAACGCTTGATTAACCTCAAAGGGGAAAACGTCGCAGTTCGTGAATTCCGAGGACTCGCTCCTCACTACCTCCGTGGAACATCTGGCGCTGCCAAACTTCGTGGAGCTATTTCACAAGCTAGCACTCTAGCAGAGATTGAAGCTCTCTTACAATTGGATAAAGCTTAAAATGGTTCATACTGCTCTACTGATTATCGATATGCAAAAAGCATTTGATAGACCTATTTGGGGAGAACGAAATAACCCTCAAGCTGAACATCAATCATTGAGGGTACTGGAACACTTTCGTAAACACGGTCTTCCAGTCTTACACGTTCAACACATATCTGATAATCCCCAGTCGCAATTTCATAACAAACAAAATCAGGAGTTTAAAAGTGGATTTGAACCAGTTGCTCCAGAACCTGTCTTTCAAAAAACGGTTAATAGCTCCTTTATTGGAACAAATCTTGAAACATATTTACGAACAAATCAGATTTGTCATTTAGTCCTTGTTGGTTTGACCCTGCCTCATTGTGTATCTACTACGACACGAATGGCAGCAAATCTTGGTTTTGAAGTCACTTTACTAGCAGATGCTACTGCCAGTTTTACCCTATCTAACAAAAACGGTCAGGCCATCTCTCCTGAGACTATCCATGAGATTAATCTCCTTTCTCTACAAGATGAGTTTGCTCAAATTCTTACTACAGAAGAATTTTTAACCCAAGTACAAGTATAAAATAATCCGTCAACTCTTATTGAGCTGACGGATTTTCTTTGATTGTAAAAATTTAAATACTGAGGATTATTATTGACTCAAAGCAACACTGGAAACCTTACCATCCGCTCCTGTTGTAATTTGGATGATTTTTCCTCCACCAATTTTGGCATTATACTTACCATCATCAAGAGTATAAGAATAGCCTTTGATAGAGTAATTTTCTTTCTTTCCATCAGAAGATTCTACTGTAAATTGACCACCTGATGAAACTGTGATGTTTTCGCCATTGGCTCCCTTCCAATTGCCCGCTGCAGCTGAGAAATCACCATCTACCATGGTTAAAACACCCTTGTAGCGTTTATTTTGCTCTGCTTGTTTGTCTTGAAGTTTGCGGTCAGTTGTTGGGTCATAGTTTGATTGATTAGACTGAGCTTGAGGAGCCCATTGAGTTGAAGGAACCTGAACAGGAGTTTGTTGACTAGCTGTTTGTTGACTAGCTGTTTGTTGACTAGCTGTTTGTTGACTAGCTGTTTGTTGATTAGACACCTCTTGACCTTGTCTTTGCTCTGGTGCAGGTGTCGCAGTTGCTGAAGATTGATCAGTAGACGCCTTAGTCTTTTCAGATGAAGCTGAACTTGAGGACTTTTGAGTCTTGCTTTCTTTGCTAGAAGAAGCTACTTTAGAATTTGATGATTGGCTTGTCTTAGCAGAACTGCTTGCTTGAGTTGTTTCCTTTTTATTTCCACAAGCTCCTAATAGCAAGGTAGAAGCCAATACAGTCGCTGCCATCAATTTGATATAGGTTTTCTTTTTCATTTTTCTACTCCTTTGTAACATTTTAGAAACATAAAGAAATCTTTTTGTAATATAATTGTAACATTAGGGTTCAAATATGTCAACAATTTATCTAAACTATTTTAAAAATCTCACATAATTTAAACACCTTTACTCCTCCTACTATTCTATTCGTAATAAAACAGAAAAACAGGAGATTTTTCTTTTAAAATTTGAATTTGTTTTTGTGTAATCGCTTTCGTCTTTAAGTACAAAGGAATATAATAACGTTGAAATAGAATATAGGAGGTGCATTCTTATGCTAAATAAGTATTACAAGTATCTTCCTTGGTTGATTGTGGCAGCTATTGGCTCTTATCAATCAGCCACTTACTATGCGCGAACTGCATTTGATGTGTTTTATCTGACTACAGTTTTTATGATTTTCTATATATCTTTGTTATTTTTACATGAGAACTATCTCAAGTATCGATACAAAGACTTCTTTACTCACATGTTGAGTAATTCTAAGAAAGATAGCCATCCCTAAAACAGTCGCAACAGCAAATAAAGAAGTCGGGAGCTTTTTCCCGACCTCGTTTTTTATTTCAATCGATAGGTTTTTCTTGGTTTCTTTTTAGGTACTCGTTTGAGTCCGACTTCTTCTACATATTCTCCGTATTTTACGAGAAAGTTATTGCTGACGATTGGACGACCGGGGTTGATAAGATTGACCAGTTCAGTTCCTTCGTAGACAGTGAACTCCTCCTCCAGCAGATAAAGGAAGGTCGGATTCCAGTCGAGACGGCCTTGGATTCGTTTGATGGATTCTTGGATAATGGCATAATGGTCAAAAGCGAAAGCTTGCTCCTCCAACTCTACTCCCTCTAAGAAGCACTTACCCGTCTGAAAATCGACATCTACAAAAACCACATCCTTGGCATCGTCTCCTGCTTGAACAAGTTCTAATGCACGACTAGGCAAATAAACCAAGTGGGCAATGGTCACTGTCCAGCCCCGTGGGTCACGGCCGGGAGTCGATACGGTCATCAATTGCTCGATTTTTTCCAAAGGAAGATCGAGATTGACTTCTTCTCTCACCTCACGCTGACAGGCATGCGCAGCATCTTCGCCCTTGTCCATAAATCCTCCAACAAGAGCCAAACAATTTTGATAAGGGTGAGCCTTGCGACGAATTAATAAGAGCTTGATCTTTCCTTCGACAAAGCAGTAGGCTACCATATCCACCGTCACACTTGGTTTTTCGTATTGAGGGAGTTCCTGCTTGTAGTACCAGTCTAAAAACTCCTCCTGACTGGCATGAATTTCAAAATATTCTTTTTCCGTCATCCCTTCTGGAATCTTTATGTCTGCCATTTTATGCCTCCTTACGAACTGCCTTGGTCCATTGGTACCAACCTACTAGACTATTGAGTGTGTAAACCCAGTACATCCCTTGGATATGGATATTTTCACCCCACCAGAGGTAGATACTAAAAAGATTGGTTGCAATCCAGAAAATCCATTGTTCACGGTAGAGACGTGTCATCAAGAGCTGACCGACACCATTGGTCGCATCGGTAACACTATCACGGAAAGGGCGAACACTATGGATACTTTGGTATGCCAAGCCCATACCAATCCAAATGATAGCAGTCAAAGCCAAGTACTTGAGCCAGTCAAGCACAGATAATTTCTTAGCTTCAAAGTGAGATTCTTCTACTTTTCCTTGGTCATTGATACGATTGGACAGCCAAGCATAGAGACCAATCGGCTGCATGACAAAGAAGTAAACAGTCGTCAAAACTTCACCATAAAAAGTCGCATTCATAGCCAAAACCAAATAGATAGCAGAGTTAATGGCCCCAAAGAGATAATTGCTTGCACGCCCTTCTGCTACCAAGATAACACAGATAATCCCAGTCCAAGATGCAAACAAGCTCATCCAGTCATGACTTTCTGTATTTTGCGTAAATTCCAAGATCAAGGGAACACTTGACAGGACGATGAGATACAACCACTGGAAGAGGCTACGACCGACAAAAAGATCTTTCCAGAGCAGGTTCATGATTCCTGCAAAACCAATCTTGCGGGCTTCCGCATGGACATTTTTAAAGTTTTCGATAAATTGTGTGATTTTTTCAGTTAGTTTTTTCATATTTTTATCCTAATCTGCTTGGTAAATGGCATCAATAGCCACTTTTGCTGCTTCATAATTTCCTAGATAATCCTCAGCTAGATAAACTAGTGGAATTGTTGTTAAATATCGCTCTCTCATCTGATCCAAATGCTGGGAAAAACTGTGACGAATATGGTCTTCTGCCATAGTCATATCTCTAAATCCGTCATTGACATAGGAGCCGACAGGCTGCACAAAGAGAATCAAGTCCCATTTTTCCTTAGCCAAGATCGAAACAAAGAGATTATCAAAGGTTTCTCCTGATAAGTCCTCTTGATCCTCAGTCTCCATATAATAATCATAGTATCCCTTGGTTACTAAGGAGTTGGTATCTGCTATCACCAGTCCCCTATTGGCATTGCTGTCAATTAACTTAGAGGTCTGGTCATACTGGCCCAACAGGAGATAATAGTAATCTTTTGGAGTCAATTCATCGTCGCGGACATTGTTTTTGATCTGGTATTCACGCGCGTATTCCAGACTGACGGGTGCATCGTAATACCTTGCCAAATCCTTGGTCAGAGTGGTCTTCCCATTGCTGGCACTTCCCATAATCAACACTTTCTTTGTAAACTGACGACGGAAGGGTTGAGCGATATATTTCCAATATTTGCTTGGGTTTTCTCGAATCATAGTTGCTGAGATACCAAACTTTCTTTCTTGCAAAACAGTCTCAAAACCACGATTTGATAATTCTTGCTGGTAGTCTGCTTCTCCCACAAAGAAAATTAGTTCTTGCTGGATTTCATCATAGGAAAGCTCCTCTAACATTTGGTCCAACCACTCCTGCCAGCCCATAGGGTAACGAGGAAGATTGGTCTCATCTAACTTACAAACCGAGGTCAACTCGTCATCACCAAAGGCCTCTCGGATATAGCGGAATCTTTTTTGAAGCGTTAAGCCTACCTGTTCCCCTCTGTCTCCCTCATAGCCTGAAACGACAATCCAGACCTGGTCACATAGCCGCTTCGCTCGCTGAATCAGATCGATATGTCCTTGATGAAGCGGAGCAAAGGTCCCAAATACCACTGCTGTTTTCTTTTTCATAAACGCATTACCTTTTTATATTTTTTGATATTTTCGTTATCTATGTTTTTATTATAAACTATATTTTTGTTTTGTCAATAGTTTTTTATTGTTTTTTATAAAAAAGTAGCAAAAAAGAAAATCAAGATTGCTCCTGATTCTCCATTTTTATGCAATATCAAATTTTAACTGGCCTGCTTTAACACCAATCTTAAGTGTGTTGCCTGCCACCAAATCTCCCTTAAGAAGAAGTTCTGCCAACTTGTCCTCCACTTCTGTTTGCAGGGTTCTGCGAAGTGGACGAGCTCCCATCTCTGGGTCATATCCTTGATTTGCTAACAATTTCAGTGCGGAAGCTTGTAATTTCAAGTCAATGCCTTTTTCAGCCAAACTTGCCACTAAAGGTTTGACCATAATCTTCACCACTTCCTGCATATTGTCGCTAGATAGGCTATGGAAGACAACCTTTTCATCAATACGGTTGATAAACTCAGGTCTATAAGCCTTTTTCAGTTCTTCAAACATGCGTTTTTCCATATTCTCCTGATCAAAACGGATATCCTTAGCTCCAAAGCCAACTGTCTTGTCATCCCGAAGGGCTGTCGCACCAAGGTTTGATGTCATGATAATAATGGTATTTGAAAAGTCGACCTTGCGTCCCTTACTGTCTGTCAAGACACCGTCATCCAAGACCTGCAAGAGAACATTAAAGATGTCTGGGTGGGCCTTCTCTACCTCGTCAAAAAGGAGAACAGAATAGGGTTTGTTACGAACCTTCTCCGTCAACTCCCCACCTTCTTCATAACCCACATAACCCGGAGGAGCTCCATTGAGACGGCTGGCTGCGAATTTCTCCATATACTCACTCATATCAAAGCGGATAAGGGCTGATTCGTCATCAAAGAGAACTTCTGCCAGAGCCTTGGCCAATTCGGTCTTACCGACACCTGTAGGTCCTAGGAACATAAAGGAACCAATCGGACGCTTGTGACTGCGAATTCCTGACTGGTTACGGCGAATGGCACGGCTGATACTAGAGACAGCCTGATCTTGCCCGATAACCCGTTTATGGAGTTCTGCTTCAAGATTTAGATATTTCTTAGCGTCAGTCTGAGTCAGTTTTTGGACTGGGATACCTGACAGACGACTCAAGGTGGTCAAAATATCAGACTCTGTCACCAAGTCTTTATAGACAGGCACTTCCTCCTCTTTTGCGATTAGCTGAGCTGCCTGTTTCCACTTGCCATCCATCAAGGCCTTGTCAGCTGGACTCAAGCCTGAATCGTCTGCTTTTACATGCTTAGCCTTATTTTGCACTGTTGCTGCTGCCTCATCCAAGAGATCAATAGCAGAGTCTGGCAAGTGACGACTAGTCAAGTAGCGATGTGCCATCTTGACAGCTGTTTCAACCGCTTCATCTGTGATTTGCACACGATGATGTTTCTCATAAGTCGCCTTCAAGCCTTGTAAAATGGTCATGCTGTCTGCCACACTTGGCTCTTCAATCGTCACTTTTGCAAAACGACGAGAAAGGGCTGCGTCTTTTTCAATGTGTTTTTGGTACTCTTCCTGAGTAGTCGCACCAACCGTTCTCAAGGTTCCACGCGCTAAGGCTGGCTTCAAGATATTGGCCGCATCCAGAGTTGAGTCAATTCCACTACCAGAACCCATGATAGTGTGGAGTTCATCGATAAAGAGGATGACTTGACCATCTTCTTCAATATCCTTGATGATATTATTCATGCGTTCTTCAAAGTCACCACGGAAGCGTGTCCCTGCAACAACATTCATCAAATCAAGCTCTAACACGCGCATCTTAGCCATTTCCGCAGGTACATCACCACTAGCAATACGCTGGGCAAGACCGAGCGCCAGAGCTGTTTTCCCGACACCAGCATCCCCAACCAAGACAGGATTATTCTTGGTTTTTCGGCTCAAGATTTGAATCATACGGGATATTTCCTTGTCACGACCAATGACTGGCTCTAACTTGCCAGAACGCGCTTGCTCTGTCAAATCATGCGTATAGTCCTCGAGTCCACCACTCTGAGTCTGGGGCATTCCCATCATATTAGCCATAGAATTTTGCTTGTCAGCTACTGTACGATGGCGTTGGCGTAAAGCTTTAAGGTCTTCACGAGTCCAACCTGCTCGTTCTTCTAAATTTCGACGAAGGGCAGCAATCTTGACCTGATCTTTCTTGTCTTCATAAGAAAAACCTGCCCTCTCCAAGATACGAGTCGCCAAGGCATTTCCATCATGCAAAATCGCATAGAGGACATGCTCCGTTCCTAGCATCTTAGCATGGACCACTGACGCTACATATTCGGCTTCATCAAAGAGAACCTGCAAACGATGAGAAAACGGCAACTCCGTAAAGGTTTCATCCTGGCTATAGTCCGTTTCAGTCAGTTCCAAAGCTACTTCTTCTAAACGGTCCATCTCATATGGATAATCATTTAAAGTTGCCCCTGCCACACTATAACTGTGATTGGACATGGCAATCAACAAGTGCCAAGACTCTAGGTAACGAGCTCCAAAATGGCCAGCCACCATGTAGGCACTTTCGATACATTCATTCAATGCTTTTGAATAGTTCATCTTACTTCCCTTTTCTATCTACCTCTTGTATGACCTGTCGTAGCATATTAGCACGAACAACTGGAGCTTCTTCTCCTAAAACGCGATCCAAAGCTACTGATACTAGCAAATTCATCTCCTGCTTGGTCATCAATTCCTGCTCAACCAAAAGCTGTAGAATATCCTCATAAATTTCTTGACTGACCCGCTCGCCAATCGAATAAAGTAGCTCTCGGAGCATTTCATGATGACTAGAAAACTCAATCCGTCCTATACGAATGTAGCCTCCACCACCCCGCTTACTTTCAACCAAGTAGCCTCTACTTTCCGTAAAGCGTGTCTTGATCACATAGTTAATCTGACTAGGAACAACCTGGAATGTATCTGCTAACTGACTCCGTTGCAACTCTACAATTCCAGATTGATCTAAAATCGCCTTGATGTAGGCCTCAATATGATCCGATGTATTTTTAAATCTCATTACAAACCCACCTCTCTCTTTAAACCTTGACTATCTTTGACTATTATACCGAAATTTTCTCATTTTTAAAAGAAAAAGGGCGCTGGTAAAGGATAATCTTCACCAACTCCCTATTTTTCTACTTATCTAAGCCTAATTCTGCCAAGATTTGACGTTTGTAGGCAATCTTTTGGACTTCCTTGTCCTCATCTCCAGACCAATCTAGTTTAATTTCTGAAACAATCTGCCCAGGGCGATTTTTCAAGATATAGATGCGATCGCTGAGATTGAGGGCCTCCTCGATACTATGCGTGATGATTAAGGTTGTTAGATGCAACTGCCTGTGAATCTCAAGGTACCAAGCGTGGAGTTCCATCTTGGTCATCTCATCCAAGGCGCTAAAGGCCTCATCCAAGAGAAAGAGCTTGTGCCCAAAAAGATAGGTACGAAGCAAGGCCACACGCTGACGCATCCCCCCACTCAGTTCATGAGGATATTTATCCCTTACAGTCGTCAACTGAAAGGTTTCAAGAATTTCATCCGCGCGGGCAATGGCTTCCGCCTTATCCACTTTTTGAATCAAGAGGGGCAGGATGATATTGCCAAGCACCGTCTTGTGCTCCAAGAGCAAATCCTTTTGCAACATATAACTAACGCGCCCCTTAGGATTTTCCTCACCGTCAAGGACAATGCGCCCTGACTGGACTTCTAAAATCCCAGCGATTAGATTAAAGAGGGTGGTCTTTCCAACACCACTTGGACCTAGGATAGAAACCACTTCACCTGAAGTCACCTGCAGGTTAATGTCCTCTAAAATCCTATCTTGACCATAGGCATAACTGACGTGTTCTAGTCTAATTTCTGTCATTATTTCACAAATTCGTTGGTGAAGCCTTTGTCTGTCAAGTCTTCTTTAAGGATACCATTTTCTTTATCCCATTTGTAGAAGGCGTTCCAGCGAGCTGCATCAAATTGACCCCATTTTTCCTTGTCGCTTGCGTATTCTTTTGACAAGTATTTTTGAGATTCGATGACAAAGTCACGTTTTTCCTGAAGTTCAGGTGCATTTTTGATGAGGATATCAGCTGCTTCTTCTGGATGCTCCATGGCATATTGGTAGCCTTTTTTAATAGCTTGGATGACTTTACGAGCTTCTTCTTTGTTGTCTTTCAAATAGTCGTTGTTTGCGATGATAACTGGTGAGTAGTAGTCAAATTCTTTAACGTAGTCTTTCAAATACATGAAATTAGCATCTACACCTTGAGATTTAGCAAGGATACCATCCCAACCGTAGTAAATCCAAGCAGTGTCAAAGACGCCATTGGCAATCGGTGTGATTGAGTTTGAGTCGTTGTTTGGTACTTTTTCGACCTTCTCAAAGTCCCCACCTTGTGATTCTACCAAGGTTTTCAACATAGCAAGCTCAGTTGGGTCATTCCAAGTTCCGTATTTCTTACCAACCAAGTCCTTCGGACTGCTTACATTATCAGATTTACGAGAGATGATTCCTGATGTATTGTGTTCTACGATAGCTGCAACGGCAGTAATTCCTGCACCTTTTTCCAATTTTTTAGCCATGTAGTCTTGGAAATACACTGCAAATGGTGCCTTACCATTGATAACCAAATCAGAAGAACTTTCTTCTGGTGGCAATTTCAAATCAACATCCACTCCAGCTTCTTTGAAATAACCTTTTTCCTTGGCCACATAAAGCCCTGTGTGGTTGGTATTTGGTGTCCAGTCTAGGATAAAGTCAATCTTCTTGAGTTCTACCTCTTTGTTATCCTTAGAAGCAGTTCCTTGGCCACAGGCCACAAGCACAACAGCTACAAGAGCTGTCACAAGCGTTAAAAACACTTTCCATGTTTTTTTCATTTTGATTTCCTCTTTTCTTTTTCAGAAACATTCTCATTCTACGAACGTTTCCATTTAATAACATATTTTTCACTGACATCGACCAATTTCATACCAAGAAGGCTGATAATCGATACCAGAATAATAATAGCAAACATAGTATCATACTGAAACAGTTTCTTGGACTGAATCATGTAGACACCTAGTCCTTCAAAGCCTCCCAACCACTCAGATACCACTGTTGTGATAAAAGCGTAGGAGACACTGACCCTCAGACCTGCATAAAAGTAAGGCAGGCTGACTGGAATTTTAAAATGCCATAGGATTTGCCAAGGCTTGGCCCACATCAGACTAAACAAGGTCAGCATATCCTTGTCACAATGCCTAAAGCCGTCCAAAATACTGACGATGATAGGAAAAGTTGTCGTCAAGATAATCAAGACAATCTTGGGCAAAATCCCATAACCTAGCCACAAGACCAAGATAGGAGCTATGGCAATGGTCGGAATGGTCTGAACGACCACCATCATAGGGTAAATCAGGTCATTGAGCCAAGTCAAACTATCCATAAGTACAGCCATGAGACAGGCAATCAAAACTCCCAAAACCAACCCCAGTAAAGCCACTCTCAAGGTCGCCCAGCTATGGTGCCAGAGAAATTCTCTATCACGAACAAAGGCCTGGAGAATTTCAAGAGGTGTCGGCAGGATAAACTTGGGGAGAAGTTTAAGAAAACCTGCTAACTGCCAGATTGACAAGACTCCTAGAAAGCCCAATAGACTAATGTGTCGTCTCAGTATACTTTTCAAGTTTCTCATCAATACTTAAAATCTCTCCTACATTTATTTTGACATTGGCAAAGACATTATCTGCCTCCTGCCCTGCCACCTCCAGCGCTTCTTTGAGAATGCGCATAAGCTCATCAAACTCCCCTTCCAAGACCGTTTCAAATGGTGTCACCACCATGGTCACTTCTTGATCTTGCAGATAGGCAATGACCTGATCAATTACGTAAATCCGATCAATCCCCTGTGCTAGGGGTAAAACTTGCAAGGCAATGCTTGCTTTCATAAAAACCTCCTCTTCTCGTTTTCCTTTGATAAAAAGAAAAACCTTTACCATATATGGAAAAGGTCAAGAATAGACTAAGTATCGTTCCCTACGCTGGCATTACCCAGATCAGGTGCGGTCGAAGCTTAACGCTTCCTCTCAGACTGTACACAGACTCCCATATATTATATGGAAATATGATAGCGCAAAACAAAAAAAATGTCAAGGAAACTGCTTACAGAAAAGAGCAGGAAAAATTTCCTACTCCAATTTTCTATACTCGTTCTCCATCACTGTTTACTCTGTAGCCATCCACCGTCGTATTAACAGCTAAGGCACCTGAAGAGTAAGAATAATACCACTTACCAGAGACTTGATACCATCCTGTTTTCATTGCCCCTGAACTATCCAAATAATACCACAGACCATTTTCCTTTAACCATCCTGTCTGCATTTCACCAGATGATTTCAAATAATACCAGCTAGAACCGTCTTTCAACCAGCCCGTTGATTTAGAACCATTTGATTTGAAATGATACCAACTACCATTTATTTTTTTCCAACCAACAGTCAGAACATCATTGGAACTACCTTCTGTTTGATTCTGCGATGACACAACCTCCTCTAACTGAATATAGCGACGACTTCCACTATAAGATATATAACTCAACCACTTATACCCATCTTTTTCAAGTACCTGATCATAATGAACACTCTCACCTGGAGAATAATAGGCAATTGAAGTTGCACTAACTAAAGGTTGATTTTTTATAGCTACCTTATTCTTAAAATAATGAGTTCCTCCTGTCGAAGACGAAGGTTGACTATTGAATACTTTGCTACTACTTACGACATTCCCTCCATCCAAATCTTTAAAATGAATAAATCCTGTCATTGTATTCGCTTTTATAATTCGTTTATTGTAGGATCCTGTATAACCATAGTTGTATTCTTCAATTTCTATATTATCCCCCATTACATTTGAAACCCAGGCAACATGACCATATCCTCCTGCAGTAGACCAAGCAATAGATCCAATAGTCGGTGTATTATCTACACGATAGCCTTCACGACGGGCACGATAGCCCCATTCATTCGCATTTCCATAAGCTCCTGGAATCTCAAAACCATTGACACTACTCAAGCGAAAGGCTGCAAATGAAGTACACTGACGAGAGTACATGCGCCACTTGTCAATCTCCTGGCTCCCATTTTTATAGTAAGCAGGATAATCATCCCCACGCGCAATCGATCCATTTCCTCCAGAATAGGCATATACACTATCACTCGCTACTAGCATCAATCCTACTGCTAAAAAAGGAACAACCTTTTTAACTGATTTTCTCAAAGAAAATCCTGTCTCTGTTACTTTGAATGGTAAAACTTTCATTCTTCCTCCTTGAAAAATAATATAAATCGAAGATTACCTTCACTTAAACTATTCGGAGAAAAAAGAAAAAGTGAGAAAATTTCTCACTTTAGTCAAGATAATGAATCAAATTCTTTTCTGTAAGAATATCTGAATAAGTAAAGGATTCAACATAAACATTAGCTTGTTTATCTCCTTCAACGTTCCCAAATTCAACGATAAATAGGGATGGATAAACCTCAATTAGCTTACCCAATCTATTTTTTTGGCGCTTACGACCATTCTCCAAAGTCATTTCTACGACTTGTCCCTCATGTGCCTTGATTTCTTCTTTGATTTTTTTCATCTTGGCTACATCTGTAAATGCATCTGACATCTTATGCCTCCCTCTTTGAGATACTTGAAAATTTATTGTATTCTTTTTGGAAAATCAATTCCACCGTTCCACGAGCTCCACTACGGTTTTTCTCGATGATAACCTCTACCTTATTATTTGGGATGCCTTCCTCTTCTTCACCACCACGCTCATAGTAATCGTCACGATAGAGAAAGGCTACGATATCAGCATCCTGCTCAATAGACCCAGATTCACGAATATCAGACAAGACTGGTCTTTTATCCTGACGTTGTTCTACACCACGAGACAACTGACTCAGAGCAATTACTGGAACTTTCAGTTCCTTGGCTAGGATTTTCAACTGACGTGAAATTTCTGAAACTTCTTGTTGGCGGTTTTCTCGACCAGTTCCCGTGATAAGCTGCAAATAGTCTATCAAAATCAAACCAAGATTTCCAGTTTCTTGAGCCAATTTACGAGAACGAGAACGAATCTCTGTAATCCGAATTCCTGGCGTATCATCGATATAGATACTTGCATTAGCTAGATTCCCTTGAGCAATGGTATATTTTTGCCACTCCTCATCAGTCAATTGACCCGTACGGATAGAATGCGATTCCACCAAACCTTCTGCCGCCAACATACGATCCACTAGACTTTCCGCACCCATTTCCAGTGAAAAAATAGCAACCGTTTTGTCCAACTTAGTCCCAATATTCTGAGCAATATTCAAGGCAAAGGCTGTCTTACCAACCGCCGGACGGGCTGCTAGGATAATCAACTCCTCCTCATGAAGTCCAGTCGTCATATGATCCAAGTCACGATAGCCTGTCGCAATACCTGTAATATCGGTCGTTTGTTGCGAGCGAGCTTCCAGATTTCCAAAGTTGATATTCAACACATCTCGAATGTTCTTAAATCCACTTCGATTAGCATTTTCGCTGACATCAATCAGGCCTTTTTCTGCCTGAGCAATGATTTCATCAGCTGGTTGCGAAGCCTCGTAAGCTTGATTGACAGACTCTGTCAACTTGGAGATTAATCGACGTAGCATGGCCTTCTCTGCAACAATCTTAGCATAATACTCCGCATTAGCAGAAGTTGGCACAGAATTGACAATCTCAACCAGGTAAGACAGGCCACCAATATTCTGCAAATCGCCTTGATTATCAAGAATGGTACGAACCGTTGTTGCATCTATGGCATCGCCACAATCGGATAAATCGACCATAGCTTGGAAAATCAAACGATGGGCATACTTAAAAAAGTCCCGAGACTCAATATATTCTCGCACAAAAACAAGCTTACTCTCGTCAATAAAGATAGCCCCTAAAACGGACTGCTCAGCTAAGATATCTTGAGGTTGTACTCGTAACTCTTCTACTTCCGCCATAAGACTTCCCTTCCTTTTACAATCTTGTCAAGAAGATGTAAATTTACCCTTCTTTCACACGAAGATTGACTACACTTGTGATATCTTGATAGATTTTCACTGGTACATCGATCAAACCAACCGCTCGAATCGGAGCTTGTACTTGGATATGACGTTTATCAATCTTAATTCCAAATTGCTTTTGCAATTCTTCTGCAATCTTCTTATTGGTAATAGAACCAAAAGTACGGCCATCTGGACCGACTTTTTCAACAAATTCTACAATAGTTTCCTCTGCTTCTAGTTGAGCTTTAATTGCTTTTGCTTCTGCAATCATCTCAGCATGAGCTTTTTCTTCAGATTTTTGTTTACCACGAAGTTCACCTACAGCTTGAGCAGTCGCTTCTTTGGCTAGACTCTTTTTGATAAGAAAGTTTTGCGCATACCCTGTTGGTACTTCCTTAATTTCGCCTTTTTTACCTTTTCCTTTGACATCTGCTAAAAAGATTACTTTCATTCTTCTTTCTCCTTTTCCTTTATTTCATTTAATACAATTTCTGTCAGTTTTTCACCTGCTTCTGACAAGGTTGAATCCTTAATTTGAGCTGCTGCCAAATTAAAGTGGCCTCCACCTCCCAGCTCTTCCATGATCCGTTGTACATTTAGCTTACTACGACTGCGAGCTGAAATAGAGATAAACCCTTGTGTATTCTTCGCAAGAACAAAACTCGCTTCAATACCCGACATAGCTAACATGGCATCTGCTGCCTTACTAATCACAACTGTATCATAGCATTTCGAGTCCGTAGCCTCTGCTATCAATACATCTGAACCTAATTTACGTCCCTGTAAAATCAGTTCATTGACCTCACGATATTCTTCAAAATCTGTCGCAGCAATTTCTTGGATAGCAATACTATCACTTCCTCTCGTTCTGAGATAGCTAGCAACATCAAATGTCCGACTAGTCACTCGTGAGGTGAAATTTTTAGTATCCAGCATCATACCAGCCATCAAAACACTGGCCTGCATACGACTCAAACGATTTTTCTTAGAATTCTGGAACTGAATCAATTCTGTTACCAACTCACTGGCACTGCTTGCACCACTTTCGATATAAGTAATAACTGCATTGTCTGGGAAATCCTGATCCCTTCTATGGTGGTCAATGACGATGGTTTGGGTAAATAAATCATAAAATTCTTTCGATAAAGTTAAAGCTGTCTTTGAATGGTCTACAAGAATCAACAAAGAACGATTGGTTACCATCCCCATTGCATCCTTAACAGACAACAACTTCGTAACTCCTTCTTTTTCTAAGAATGAAACAGCTCGTTCAATATCCGGCGACATTTGTTCTTCATCATAAAGAGCATAACTATTTTCTGTTACATTACTAGCAAATAACTGCATACCTACAGCAGAACCCAAAGCATCCATATCAAGGTTTTTATGACCAACTACAAAAACCTGATCTACACTTCTAATTTTATCTGAAATAGCTGTCATCATAGCGCGCGTACGTGTCCTTGTACGCTTGATTGACGCCGCAGATCCACCACCAAAATAAACGGGATTTTTCGTTTCGTCATTCTCCTTGACAACCACTTGGTCGCCACCACGCACTTCAGCCAAGTTTAAGTTGAGCAATGCAACTTTCCCTATCTCATCATGATTTCCATCACCATAAGAAAATCCCATACTTAAGGTCAAGGGCAACTGTCTCTGTTTCGACTCTTCTCTGAAAGAATCAATAACAGAAAATTTATCGTTCATCAATCCCTCAAGCACCGTGTAGTCCGTAAATAGATAAAAGCGATCCATACTTACTCGACGGGAGAACATGGCATGTTTACCAGCAAATTCTGAAACAAAATTGGCTACAAAACTATTGATATGACTGATATCAGACTCCGATGTTTCATCTTCTAAATCATCATAGTTGTCAACGGAAACGATCCCAATCACAGGTCGACTCGTTACTAACTCAACAGTCGCTTCGTATTCTCCAGACACATCAAAGAAGTAAAGAACTCCAGACACCTTGTCCATATGAACCGAATAGCGGGTCTCACCCAAGGTAGCATAAGAACCTGGATTTCCTACCGATGCCTTGATAATTGTTTGAATTAATGCCACATCAATCTCGCCCACTTCATTAGTCAAAATCAATTCAGCATAAGGATTAAACCATTCAACTTCACCTGACGACAAGTCTAATTTAATAACTCCGACAGGCATCTGTTCTAACAAGGTTGTCAAACTTTCTTCAGCTTGGTGGTTTACATACTGGATTTGTTCTACTTCACTCTTTGAGTAATAATCTCTCTGATGGATGAATAATAAACTATATGAACCCAAAATAAGTAGCAAAAGAAATAGCGTTACCAGTGTATTCGTTACAAAAACAAGTTGCACAGATAGCACTCCGAACGCCACTATTCCTAATATTAAGGGGAAAATAGGACTTACATAAAATTTTTTCATTCCAAACCTCTTGGCACCCATTATACCATAATAACCACCAAAAAGCGACTTTTTAAAAGTGTAATCAGTAATTCTATCAATTATAAGAAAAAGGAGGTTTACAATTCAGTAAACCTACCTTTACACATATTGAAATTAAGATTCTTTAACTTCTAAAAGACCAATTTCGCCATCCTCACGACGATAAATCACATTGGTTGTCTGATCTTCAACATCCACATAGATAAAGAAATCATGTCCCAACAAATCCATCTGTAGAATAGCTTCTTCCAAATCCATTGGTTTTAAATCAATTTGTTTTGAACGAACAACTCTAGATTGGACAATATTTGGATCTTCCACCAAAGCATCTGTAAATAATTGACTAGTTGCTACCTTATTTTTATTTTTACGCTCGATTTTTGTTTTATTTTTACGAATCTGACGTTCAATTTTATCGGTAACAAGATCAATTGATCCATACATATCTTGAGACACATCTTCTGCACGAAGAGTAATAGAGCCAAGCGGAATCGTTACTTCCACTTTAGCAGTTTTTTCACGATACACCTTCAAGTTAACTCGAGCATCCAACTCTTGTTCAGCTTGAAAATACTTTTCGATCTTTTCGAGTTTAGAAACTACATAATCACGAATTGCTTCTGTTACTTCTAGGTTTTCACCACGGATACTATATTTAATCATATGAGTACCTTCTTTCTAAACATTTTTGTTTTTCCGATTTCATTATAACGCTTTCATTTTATTTTTGCAAATTTTTTCCTCATCTTACAAGGGAAAATGTTTTTACATCCTCAGCACCAGCTTCTTCCAACAGTTTCTTCACACGATTTATAGTTGTTCCAGTAGTGTAAATGTCATCTATAAGTAGGATTTTTTTAGGAATAGTGACTCCCCTTTTAATAAAGAAAGGAAGTTCTGTTGCCAAGCGTTCTGAACGATTTTTAGAAGAACTGGCTCGCTCTTCTCTCTTTTCTAATAAATCTAGATACGCAAAGCCTGCTGTCTCTACCAACCCTTCAACCTGGTTAAATCCCCTCTCAAGCAATCTTTCAGGACTTAGGGGAATGACGACAAATTGGTACTCTTTGTACTTTTTCAACTCCTCACTTAAAAATGAAGCGAACACTTTTCTTAAAAGAAAGTCCCCATCAAACTTATACCGACTAAAAAAATCCTTCATAGCTTGATTGTAAGTAAAAATTGCTTTATGACTAACCTCAACTCCTTCTTTACACCAAAATTGACAATCTTGACACTTTGTTGACAAACCTATTTTCATACAGTTTGGACAATACTCTTCTCCAATTCTCTCAAAAGTAGAATCACAGTCTGAACAAAGATAAGAGTCATCATTCTTCAGAAGTAAGAGACTACTGAAAGTTAAAACAGCCTTCATAGTCTGCCCACACAACAAGCACTTCATAGACCCGCCTCCTTGTTCATCTGCTTAATTTCCTTAATTGCCTTCTTGATTGAAGCATTTAACCCATCATGGAAGAAAAGCAAATCTCCTGTCGGTCTATCCATGCTTCGCCCAACTCGTCCACCAATCTGAATCAAGCTAGACTTGGTAAACAGACGATGATTGGCCTCTACTACGAAGACGTCTACACAAGGGAAGGTAACTCCACGCTCCAATATCGTCGTACTGATAAGTATTGTCAATTCTCCATCTCGAAAAGCTTGTACCTGCTCTAATCTATCCTCTGTTACAGAAGATACAAATCCAATTTTCTCATTTGGAAATTGCTCCTGTAAGATTTCTTTTAACTGTTCCCCTTTCTTAATTTCTGATGCAAAAATGAGTAACGGATAACCTGTCTTTCTCTGCTTCTCAATATAGGACTTTAACTTTGGTGACAATCTACTTTTCTCTAAGCAATGATTAAAATCCGATAACCAAACTGGTTTTGGAATAATCAACGGATTTCCATGAAATCGTCTTGGCAAGCTCAATCGTTTTAATTCTCCTAAACGAACCTTCTTATCTAACTCATCCGTAGAAGTCGCCGTTAAAAAGATTTTCAAGCCATTCTCCTTTACACTATTCTTGACAGCATGGTAAAGCGTAGGATTGTCAACATAAGGAAAAGCATCTACTTCATCCACTATCAGCAAATCAAAAGCATGATAAAATTTTAACAGCTGATGAGTCGTTGCAACAACTAGTGGCGTTCGAAAATATGGTTCTGATTCTCCGTGTAGTAAAGCTATCTCGCAAGCAAAATCATCTTGCAGTCGCTTATACAGTTCCAAACACACATCGATTCTAGGGCTAGCCAAACAAACTGCACCACCTTCATCAATCACTTTGGCCACAACTTGGTAAATCATTTCTGTCTTTCCAGCTCCTGTAACCGCATGTACCAAGGTTGGCTCCTGCTTATCTACTGCTCGAATCAGTCCCTCTGACACCTTCTCTTGAAAAGGAGTTAATTGACCACTCCATTTAAGAACATCTTGCTTCGGAAAATCCTCCTGCGGAAAATAGTATAAAGCTTGATCACTCCTAACTCGCTTCATAATTAAGCACTCCCGACAATAGTAAGCACCGATGGGCAAATACCATTCTTCTAGAATAGTACTATTACAACGTTTGCAGAACAATTTCCCCTTCTCCTTTCTCATAGCTGGAAGTTTTTCCGCCAACTGACGTTCCTCTTCTGTTAATTCATTCTCAGTAAACAAACGACCGAGATAATTTGGATTTACTTTCATACTTCTTTATTCGTAAAAGCCTAGCACTTTAGATGATTTTTTAGTACAATTAAATCATGGAATTTAAAACAATTAAAGAGGACGGACAAGTCCAAGAAGAAATCAAAAAATCCCGCTTTATCTGTCATGCCAAGCGTGTTTATAGCGAAGAAGAGGCTCGTGACTTCATTACTGCCATCAAGAAAGAGCACTACAAAGCTACGCATAACTGCTCTGCCTTCATTATTGGAGAACGTAGTGAAATCAAACGTACAAGTGATGATGGTGAGCCCAGTGGGACTGCTGGCGTTCCCATGCTTGGGGTACTAGAAAATCACAATCTCACCAATGTCTGTGTGGTCGTGACACGCTACTTTGGTGGTATTAAACTAGGCTCTGGAGGACTGATTCGTGCTTACGCAGGCAGTGTTGCCTTAGCCGTCAAAGAAATTGGCATCATTGAAATAAAAGAACAAGCTGGCATTGCTATTCAAATGTCTTACGCTCAGTATCAAGAGTACAGTAACTTCCTTAAGGAACATAATCTCATGGAACTGGATACAAACTTTACAGATCAAGTCGATACGATGATTTATGTTGATAAAGAAGAAAAAGAAAATATTAAAGCTTCACTTGTGGAATTTTTTAATGGAAAAGTCACTTTAACTGATCAAGGTTTACGCGAAGTTGAAGTTCCTGTAAACTTAGTGTAAATAAAGGAGAGAAATATGGCATTTGGAAAGTTCATTCAAGGACTCGCTGGTAACTTTAGCGAGCAAAACAAAGAAACTCTTATCAAAGAATATGGACAATATTTACTAGAAAACGAAGAAATTCAAAGTGGATATAAACTTATTCGTGACTCAATTATATTTACCAATATACGTATTATCTTTACAGATAAACAAGGCGCTACTGGTCGTAAGATGTCTATTAAATCAATCTTTTTGATGAACATTGTTAACGTTGAAATGGAAACTGCGGGAGCAGGTATAGATGATAGTGAAATTACTATTACTTATTTAGAAAATATCTTTCTAAAAGCACATAATGAACATTTTAGTGTTCACAAATTTGAATTCCCTAAGAAAACAGATATCGTTCTCCTTTACACCTATTTACTAGAATTAGCCTATCACAATCGCTTAAAAATTAATGGCTTAGACCTGTGATATAAAAAAATCCTATCACTTCGATAGGATTTCTATATTTTACAAATGGTATAGATAGCGTTATACTAGAAATATCTTATACAAAGAGGTATTCATATGTCTATTTATAACAACATTACTGAACTAATCGGTCAAACTCCGATTGTTAAACTCAACAACATCGTGCCAGAAGGTGCTGCAGATATCTATGTAAAACTTGAAGCATTTAACCCTGGTTCTTCTGTAAAAGACCGTATTGCTCTTAGCATGATTGAAAAAGCTGAACAAGACGGTATTCTGAAACCTGGTTCTACTATTGTTGAAGCAACAAGTGGAAACACTGGTATTGGACTTTCATGGGTAGGGGCTGCTAAAGGGTATAAAGTTGTTATCGTTATGCCTGAAACTATGAGTGTGGAACGACGTAAGATTATCCAAGCCTATGGTGCTGAACTCGTCCTTACTCCTGGTAGCGAAGGAATGAAAGGTGCTATTGCTAAGGCTCAAGAAATCGCTGCTGAACGTGATGGTTTCCTTCCTCTTCAATTTGACAACCCAGCAAATCCAGAAGTACACGAAAGAACAACAGGAGCTGAAATACTAGCTGCTTTCGGTAAAGATGGACTAGATGCCTTTGTTGCTGGAGTGGGTACCGGTGGAACGATTTCTGGTGTTTCTCATGCACTCAAAACAGCAAATTCTAACATTCAAGTTTTTGCAGTAGAAGCAGACGAATCTGCTATTCTATCTGGTGAAAAACCTGGACCACACAAAATTCAAGGTATCTCAGCTGGATTTATTCCTGATACACTGGATACAAAGGCTTATGATGGTATCGTTCGTGTAACATCAGACGATGCACTAGCACTCGGCCGTGAAATTGGTGGAAAAGAAGGTTTCCTTGTAGGGATTTCTTCAGCTGCAGCTATCTACGGAGCCATCGAGATTGCCAAAAAATTAGGTACAGGTAAAAAAGTCCTTGCTCTAGCACCAGATAATGGTGAACGTTATCTCTCTACAGCACTCTATGAATTTGAAGTTTAGTCTCCTAAATACAATTAGCCCTTATTATAGGGCTTTTTATTTTTACCTTGAAAATAGGAAGTTCTCCCTATAAGGAGCGACTGCATAGAAAAAAGGAAGCAAATTTACCAATGTCATTAAGTTAAGAAATTCAAATACAATTCTGTATTTGGGTTTCTTTTTTATGTGATAAACTTATAGTTAAGGAGGGATTTCCCATGATAAAACAGATAAAAGCCCA
>NZ_JAIRCA020000013.1 GCF_020089495.2 Streptococcus mitis subsp. hohhotensis
AAAAAAACCTTTATTTGTTATGCAAAAAAATAGAAGATAGGATAGAGAATCACTTTGATGATCTCAATCACACCTCCTATTCAAGTAGTTAGATCACTAACTTAATGACATTGAGAAATGAGCTTTCTTTTTTGTACAATAGACAGATTGTTGACAAAGTTTACAGTGAATGAATTTCTGAACAGAAAAACTAAAAAATTGGCTGGTAAATTTAGGAAAAAACTGAGCACGATGAGATTTTTTGTGTTATAATATTCTGTGAATAGCTATGCCTACGTTTAGCTATTGAATATTACGAAGTTAGAAACTTGGAAGATAGAGAGGATGCGATGTAATGGCTAGAGAAGGCTTTTTTACAGGTCTAGATATTGGAACAAGCTCTGTCAAGGTGCTTGTAGCTGAGCAGAGAAATGGTGAATTAAATGTAATTGGCGTGAGTAATGCCAAAAGTAAAGGTGTAAAGGATGGAATTATTGTTGATATTGATGCAGCAGCAACTGCTATCAAATCAGCAATTTCCCAAGCGGAAGAAAAAGCAGGCATTTCAATTAAATCAGTAAATGTTGGTTTACCAGCTAATCTCTTACAGGTAGAACCAACTCAGGGAATGATTCCAGTAACATCTGATACAAAAGAAATTACAGACCAAGATGTCGAAAATGTTGTCAAATCAGCTTTGACAAAGAGTATGACACCAGATCGTGAAGTCATTACTTTTATTCCAGAAGAATTTATCGTAGATGGTTTCCAAGGTATTCGTGACCCGCGTGGCATGATGGGTGTTCGTCTTGAAATGCGTGGTTTGCTTTACACAGGTCCACGTACTATTCTTCACAATTTACGTAAGACAGTTGAACGTGCAGGTGTTCAGGTTGAAAATATTATTATTTCACCACTAGCAATGGTTCAATCGATTTTGAATGAAGGTGAACGTGAATTTGGTGCTACAGTGATTGATATGGGAGCAGGACAGACAACTGTTGCCACAATCCGTAACCAAGAACTCCAGTTCACCAATATTCTCCAAGAAGGCGGAGATTACGTAACTAAGGATATCTCTAAAGTCTTGAAGACATCACAGAAACTAGCCGAAGGTTTGAAATTAAACTATGGAGAGGCTTATCCTCCTCTCGCAAGTAAAGAAACATTCCAAGTCGAAGTGATTGGGGAAGTAGAACCTGTTGAAGTAACAGAAAATTACTTGTCAGAGATTATTTCTGCACGAATTAAGCATATTTTTGAACAAATCAAACAAGACTTAGACAGAAGACATTTATTGGATCTTCCTGGTGGCATTGTTTTGATTGGTGGAACGGCTATTTTACCGGGTATTGTGGAGCTTGCTCAAGAAGTTTTTGGTGTTCGTGTGAAACTCTATGTTCCAAACCAAGTTGGAATTCGTAATCCGGCCTTTGCGCATGTGATTAGTCTGTCAGAATTTGCGGGACAATTGACAGAAGTACATCTCTTGGCTCAACGAGCAGTTAAGGGTGATGAAGGATTATTCCAACAACCGCTCAGTTTTGGGGGAATGATTCAGAAAACAGCTCAGTTTGTTCAATCAACTCCTGTTCAACCAGCTCCTGCTCCAGAAGTAGAACCTGTAGCTCCTGCAGAACAAGTTGCAGATTTTCAACAGACTTCACAAAATAAACCGAAATTAGCAGATCGTTTCCGTGGCTTGATCGGAAGCATGTTTGACGAATAAAGAGGAAAAATAAATTATGACATTTTCATTTGATACAGCTGCTGCCCAAGGTGCAGTGATTAAAGTAATTGGTGTCGGTGGAGGTGGTGGCAATGCCATCAACCGTATGGTCGACGAAGGTGTTACAGGCGTAGAATTTATCGCAGCAAATACAGATGTGCAAGCCTTGAGCAGTACAAAAGCTGAGACTGTTATTCAGTTAGGACCTAAATTGACTCGTGGTTTGGGTGCAGGAGGTCAACCTGAGGTTGGTCGTAAGGCTGCTGAAGAAAGTGAAGAGACACTGACTGAAGCTATCAGTGGCGCAGATATGGTCTTCATCACTGCTGGTATGGGAGGAGGCTCTGGAACTGGAGCTGCCCCTGTTATTGCTCGTATCGCTAAAGATTTGGGTGCTCTTACAGTTGGTGTTGTAACACGTCCGTTTGGTTTTGAAGGAAGCAAACGTGGACAATTTGCTGTAGAAGGAATCAATCAACTTCGTGAACATGTAGATACTTTATTGATAATCTCAAACAACAACTTGCTTGAAATTGTTGATAAGAAGACACCGCTTTTGGAGGCTCTTAGCGAAGCAGATAACGTTCTTCGTCAAGGTGTTCAAGGAATTACCGATTTGATTACCAATCCAGGATTGATTAACCTTGACTTTGCCGATGTGAAAACGGTAATGGCAAATAAAGGGAATGCTCTTATGGGTATTGGTATCGGTAGTGGAGAAGAACGTGTTGTTGAAGCAGCACGTAAGGCAATTTACTCTCCACTTCTTGAAACAACAATTGATGGAGCAGAAGATGTGATTGTCAACGTAACTGGTGGTCTTGACTTAACCTTGATTGAGGCAGAAGAGGCTTCACAAATTGTGAACCAAGCAGCAGGACAAGGAGTAAACATCTGGCTCGGTACTTCAATTGATGAAAGTATGCGTGATGAGATTCGTGTAACAGTTGTTGCAACGGGTGTTCGTCAAGACCGCGTAGAAAAGGTTGTGACTCCACAAGCTAGACCTACTACCAACTACCGTGAGACAGTGAGACCAGCTCATTCACATGGATTTGATCGTCATTTTGATATGGCAGAAACGGTTGAATTGCCAAAACAAAATCAACGTCGCTCAGAACAAGCTCAAGGATCTGCTTTTGGTGATTGGGATTTACGTCGCGAGACAATTGTTCGTCCGACTGATTCAGTAGTGTCACCGGTAGAACGTTTTGAAATTCCAAATTCACAAGATGAAGATGAGTTGGATACACCTCCATTTTTCAAAAATCGTTAAGTAAATGAATGTAAAAGAAAATACAGAACGTGTTTTTCGAGAAGTCGCAGAAGCAAGTCTGAGTGCTCATCGCGAGAGTGGCTCAGTCTCTGTCATTGCAGTTACCAAGTATGTAGATGTATCGACAGCGGAAGCCTTGCTTCCGCTAGGGGTTCATCATATCGGTGAAAATCGTGTAGATAAGTTTCTAGAGAAATATCAAGCTTTAAAAGATCGAGATGTGACTTGGCATTTGATTGGTACCTTGCAAAGACGTAAGGTGAAAGATGTCATTCAATACGTTGATTATTTCCATGCATTGGACTCAGTAAAGCTAGCAGAGGAAATTCAAAAAAGAAGCGACAGAGTCATCAAGTGTTTCCTTCAAGTAAATATTTCTAAAGAAGAAAGTAAACACGGCTTTTCGAGAGAAGAATTATTGGAAGTTTTGCCAGAGTTAGCCAAACTAGATAAGATTGAATATGTTGGTTTAATGACGATGGCACCTTTTGAGGCTAGCAGTGAGCAGTTGAAAGAAATTTTCAAGGCGACCCAAGATTTACAAAGAGAAATCCAAGAAAAACAAATTCCAAATATGCCTATGACCGAGTTAAGTATGGGAATGAGTCGTGATTATAAAGAAGCGATTCAATTCGGTTCCACCTTTGTTCGTATAGGTACAGCATTTTTTAAGTAGGAGAGAACCATGTCTTTAAAAGATAGATTCGATAGATTTATAGATTATTTTACGGAGGATGAGGATTTAAGTCTCCCTAATGAAAAACGAGATGAGCCCATTTTAACTCCAGTAAATTCTACACAGGACAAGGCTCTTTCAACAAATCAAACACCACGCACAAGCACAACTAGTACAAAAGAAACTAATATTACTAGACTGCATGCACGTCAACAAGAGTTAGCCAAGCAAAGTCAGCATTCTACTGAAAAAGTAACAATCGATGTTCGTTACCCTAGAAAATATGAAGATGCGATAGAAATTGTTGATTTATTAGCAGGAAACGAAAGTATTTTGATTGATTTTCAATATATGACTGAAGTGCAAGCTCGTCGTTGTTTAGATTATCTGGATGGAGCTTGCCATGTTCTAGCTGGAAATTTGAAAAAGGTAGCTTCTACCATGTACCTGTTGACACCAGTGAATGTTATTGTAAATGTTGAAGATATTCGTTTACCAGATGAAGATCAACAGGGTGAGTTTGATTTTGATATGAGACGAAATAGAGGACGATAATGATTTTTTTAATTCGTCTGGTTTATAATGCAGTGGATATTTACTCCCTGATTTTGGTAGCCTTTGCTGTCATGTCTTGGTTTCCAGGCGCCTACGAATCAAGTTTGGGTCGTTGGATTGTAGCATTGGTAAAACCAGTGCTTGCTCCTTTGCAACGCCTGCCTTTACAGATAGCAGGTCTAGATTTATCTGTTTGGGTTGCGATTGTTTTGGTTCGATTTTTAGGGGAAAACTTAGTGCGTTTTCTGGCGATGATAGGATGAATAAAGGGATTTACCAGCATTTCTCTATAGAGGATCGTCCCTTTCTTGATAAGGGAATGGAATGGATAAAGAAGGTAGAAGATAGCTATGCTCCTTTTTTAACTCCTTTTATCAATCCTCATCAGGAGAAACTATTAAAAATTTTAGCCCAAACCTATGGTCTTGCTTGTAGCAGTAGTGGGGAATTCGTCTCAAGTGAGTATGTTCGAGTTTTATTATACCCAGATTATTTCCAGCCAGAGTTTTCAGATTTTGAAATGTCTCTCCAGGAAATTGTGTATTCCAATAAATTTGAACACTTAACGCATGCTAAGATTTTAGGGACAGTCATCAATCAATTAGGGATTGAACGGAAACTTTTTGGAGATATCCTAGTAGATGAAGAACGGGCGCAGATTATGATTAATCAGCAATTTCTTCTTCTCTTTCAAGATGGATTAAAGAAAATTGGCCGTATACCCGTTTCGCTGGAGGAACGTCCTTTCACCGAGAAAATAGATAAGCTAGAACAGTATAGAGAGCTGGATTTATGTGTGTCTAGTTTTAGATTAGATGTTCTTTTATCAAATGTTTTAAAACTATCTAGAAATCAAGCAAACCAGTTGATTGACAAGAAACTTGTCCAAGTAAATTATCATATGGTAGACAAATCAGATTATACTGTTCAAGTTGGAGACTTGATTAGTGTTAGAAAATTTGGGCGTCTGAGGTTGCTTCAAGATAAGGGACAAACGAAAAAAGAGAAGAAAAAAATAACAGTCCAGTTATTATTAAGTAAGTGAGGAAAAATATGCCAATTACATCGTTAGAAATCAAAGATAAAACCTTTAGCACACGCTTTAGAGGTTTTGATCCAGAAGAAGTAGATGAATTTTTAGATATTGTAGTCCGTGATTATGAAGATTTAGTCCGCTCTAATCATGATAAGGATTTACATATTAAGAGTTTAGAAGATCGTTTGTCTTACTTTGATGAGATGAAAGATTCATTGAGCCAGTCTGTATTGATTGCCCAAGATACAGCTGAACGAGTAAAACAAGCTGCAGCTGAACGTTCAAACAATATTATCCATCAAGCAGAGCAAGATGCGCAACGTTTATTGGAAGAAGCTAAGTACAAGGCAAATGAAATTCTTCGTCACGCAACTGATAATGCTAAGAAAGTTGCTGTTGAAACAGAAGAATTGAAGAACAAGAGTCGTGTCTTCCACCAGCGTCTCAAATCTACAATTGAGAGTCAGTTGGCTATTGTTGAATCTTCAGATTGGGAAGATATTCTTCGTCCAACAGCTACTTATCTTCAAACCAGTGATGAAGCCTTTAAAGAAGTTGTTAGCGAAGTACTTGGAGAACCAATTCCAGCTCCAATTGAGGAAGAACCAATTGATATGACACGTCAATTCTCTCAGGCAGAAATGGCAGAGTTACAAGCTCGTATTGAGGCAGCCAATAAAGAATTGGCTGAATTTGAAGCTCAGGCTAAACAGGAAGTGGAAAATCCAACTCCTGTAGTGAGTCCTCAAATTGAAGAAGAGCCTGCTCATCCAGTTGGTCCAATGTATGAAGAGCCAGAAGTAGTCCCAAGCCATTACTCAGGCCCAACACCAGCTACTGAAGCTGTGAACTCAGAACCAGGTTTTGTGGCACCGCAAGAATCTGTTACAATTTTATAAGAAACGATGTGAGAACAATATCTTATCTTTATATTTCCAGCGAGCAGGAGATGGTGTGAGTCCTGTAATCCCTATTGATAAGATTATCCTCTCAAAAACTCAAGTCTGAAGCTAGTAAGATTTGACGTTCCCCACGTTACGGGAAAAGAGGGAGAAAGACTAGATCTTTTTCCGAACAAAGGTGGTACCACGATTTTCGTCCTTTTTGGCAGTCGTGGTTTTTAATTTGTTATTATTTATAAAGGAGATACCATGAAACTCAAAGATACCCTTAATCTTGGGAAAACAGCTTTCCCAATGCGTGCAGGCCTTCCTACCAAAGAGCCAGTTTGGCAAAAGGAATGGGAAGATGCAAAACTTTATCAACGTCGTCAAGAATTGAACCAAGGAAAACCTCATTTCACCTTGCATGATGGCCCTCCATACGCGAACGGAAATATCCACGTTGGACACGCTATGAACAAGATTTCAAAAGATATCATTGTTCGTTCAAAATCTATGTCAGGTTTTTACGCACCATTTATCCCAGGTTGGGATACTCATGGTCTGCCAATCGAGCAAGTTTTGGCAAAACAAGGTGTCAAACGTAAAGAAATGGACTTGGTTGAGTACTTGAAACTTTGCCGTGAATATGCTCTTTCTCAAGTAGATAAACAACGTGAAGACTTTAAACGTTTGGGTGTTTCTGGTGACTGGGAAAATCCATATGTGACTTTGACTCCTGATTATGAAGCAGCCCAAATCCGTGTCTTCGGTGAGATGGCTAACAAAGGTTATATCTACCGTGGTGCCAAGCCAGTTTATTGGTCTTGGTCATCTGAGTCTGCCCTTGCGGAAGCAGAGATTGAATACCATGACTTGGTTTCAACTTCCCTTTACTATGCCAATAAGGTAAAAGATGGCAAAGGTGTTCTAGATACAGATACTTATATCGTCGTTTGGACAACTACTCCATTTACTATCACAGCTTCTCGTGGTTTGACTGTTGGAGCGGATATTGATTACGTTTTGGTTCAACCTGCTGGTGAAACTCGTAAGTTTGTGGTTGCTGCAGAATTATTGAATAGCTTGTCTGAGAAATTTGGTTGGGCTGATGTTCAAGTTTTGGCAACTTATCGTGGTCAAGAACTCAACCACATCGTAACAGAACACCCATGGGATACAGCTGTAGATGAGTTGGTTATCCTTGGTGACCACGTTACAACTGACTCTGGTACTGGTATTGTCCATACAGCCCCTGGTTTTGGTGAGGATGACTACAATGTTGGTATTGCTAATGGTCTTGAAGTCGCAGTGACTGTTGACGAACGTGGTATCATGATGAAGAATGCTGGTCCTGAGTTTGAAGGTCAATTCTATGACAAAGTGGTTCCAACTGTCATCGAGAAACTTGGCAACCTCCTTCTTGCTCAAGAAGAAATTTCTCACTCATACCCATTTGACTGGCGTACGAAGAAACCAATCATCTGGCGTGCAGTTCCACAATGGTTTGCCTCAGTTTCTAAATTCCGCCAAGAAATCTTGGATGAAATTGAAAAAGTGAAATTCCACTCAGAATGGGGTAAAGTCCGTCTTTACAATATGATTCGTGACCGTGGCGACTGGGTTATCTCTCGTCAACGTGCTTGGGGTGTTCCACTTCCAATTTTCTACGCTGAAGATGGTACAGCGATCATGACTGCTGAAACCATTGAACATGTGGCTCAACTCTTTGAGGAACATGGTTCAAGCATTTGGTGGGAACGCGATGCCAAGGATCTCTTGCCAGAAGGATATACTCACCCAGGTTCTCCAAATGGCAAGTTCAAGAAAGAAACAGACATCATGGACGTTTGGTTTGACTCAGGTTCATCATGGAATGGAGTTGTAGTAAACCGTCCTGAGTTGACTTACCCAGCAGACCTTTACCTAGAAGGTTCTGACCAGTACCGTGGTTGGTTCAACTCATCACTCATCACATCAGTTGCCAACCATGGCGTAGCACCTTACAAACAAATCTTGTCACAAGGTTTTGCTCTTGACGGTAAAGGTGAGAAGATGTCTAAATCTCTTGGAAATACCATTGCTCCAAGCGATGTTGAAAAACAATTTGGTGCAGAAATCTTGCGTCTCTGGGTAACAAGTGTAGACTCAAGCAACGACGTGCGTATCTCTATGGATATCTTGAGCCAAGTCTCTGAAACTTACCGTAAGATTCGTAACACTCTTCGTTTCTTGATTGCTAACACATCTGACTTTAACCCAGCTGAGGATGCGGTAGCTTACGAAGAACTACGTTCAGTTGACAAGTACATGACTATCCGCTTTAACCAGCTTGTCAAGACCATTCGTGATGCTTACGCAAACTTTGAATTCTTGACAATCTACAAGGCATTGGTGAACTTTATCAACGTTGACTTGTCAGCCTTCTACCTTGATTTTGCCAAAGATGTTGTTTACATCGAAGGTGCCAAATCATTGGAACGCCGTCAAATGCAGACTGTCTTCTATGATATTCTTGTGAAAATCACGAAACTCTTGACACCAATCCTTCCTCATACTGCGGAAGAAATCTGGTCATACCTTGAGTTTGAAGCTGAAGACTTTGTTCAATTGTCAGAATTGCCAGAAGCAGAAACTTTTGCTAACCAAGAAGAAATCTTGGATACATGGGCAGCCTTCATGGACTTCCGTGGACAAGCTCAAAAAGCCTTGGAAGAGGCTCGTAATGCCAAAGTTATCGGTAAATCACTTGAAGCACACTTGACAGTTTATCCAAATGAAGTTGTGAAAACTCTACTCGAAGCAGTAAATAGCAATGTAGCTCAACTTTTGATTGTGTCTGAATTGACTATCGCAGAGGGGCCAGCTCCAGAAGCTGCCGTTAGCTTCGAAGATGTAGCCTTCACAGTTGAACGCGCTGCAGGTGATGTATGTGACCGTTGTCGTCGTATCGATCCAACAACAGCAGAACGCAGCTACCAGGCAGTCATCTGTGATCATTGTGCAAGCATCGTAGAAGAAAACTTTGCGGACGCTGTCGCAGAAGGATTTGAAGAGAAATAAGGTTGAAAAGTCTAGGGAAAACTCAATTTGAGAAGAAAAGACAACTAATTTTATAATCTATAAAACGCATTGTATCACGTTTTTGAATACCTGATATGATGCGTTTTTATCATGTTAGAAGTTTATTGTCTTGTTCTTGTTTCAATTAATACTTTTCGAAAATCTCTTCAAACTACGTCAATGTCGCCTCACTGTACTTCAGCACAGTGAGGCGACTAGTTTCCTAGTTTGCTTTTTGATTTTCATTGAGTATAACTTTACATCGTTGTCTGTTGTTGAATTTCAAAAAGCTCATGAATCATCGGAAAAGTAGATTTCATGAGCTTTTATCTGTTGGCGTTCTAAATGGATTCATCAATTAAGTGTTTAAGATTTGATAGGAGATGCTCCAAAGTTAGGACTGTTTTCTGCTGGTGAGTTAGTTGGTAGAGATTTTGAAAGTAGTCTTGAATATCGTTTTCAAAATTTTGAGGTAGATGATAGCAATTGTTTTTTGCGAACTGGAGCATGCGTTTTTCTCCTGGATGGAGCTGCTCATTGAAGGCGAAGAGCAAATCAAAATAAGAGGCGAAAAACTCACTACTGCGGTGATTGATGCTGAGTAAATCTTGGCGTTTGAGAGCTTTTTTGATTTGTCTTGAAAAAGCTGGCATAGCTTGGTCGAGAAGCAGGAATTGCTTGTTGATGATATTCTTTTTCAGCTCAGCTGGATAAGGAAGATTGTACTTTTTCTGGAGGGCAGCATAGTGACCATCTTGATCGTAGATAATCTTACTGTTGAGAAGATTGTACCACATACAAGTAGTGTAAGAATTCTGGGCTTGGTGCTCTAAAACTACGGCTTGTAAATCTTTGTCAAATTCGTCTAAAGAGCGGTAAATCAGCTCGATTTCGATACCATTATTGAGAACACAATCGTCTTCCAATTCCCAAAATTGATTACCGATTTCCATATAGGAGCAGTGTTTACTGAGGATTTCTTTTCGTATGTCTGGCGAGAGAGGAGAACTGAGGTAGACATATACATCATAGTCAGAGTCTTTGTCAAAATCTTGTCCAGCCCGTGATCCTCCTAGAGCTAGAGCTTCTACTTGCTCTAGTTGAGCCAATTCTTTAAAGAGATGTTGTGGCATAATGTTAACCTTCTTTATTTTTTGACATCATTCTAACAAAAAGTAAAGAGACTAGCAAGAGTGAAATGGAAATTTCTTCTCATATATTTGCTGATCTTGTTCAAAGCAATCCAACTGCCAAACAGTCCTTTCCTTTTTGGTTTTGACTAGCTTTTTTGTGAAAAATTGTGTAAAATAGAATAGATAAACGAAGGGAAACCTCGGAAAATTTAAAGGAGAATCCATCTAATGGTAAAATTGGTTTTTGCTCGCCACGGTGAGTCTGAATGGAACAAAGCTAACCTTTTCACTGGTTGGGCTGATGTTGATTTGTCTGAAAAAGGTACACAACAAGCGATTGACGCTGGTAAATTGATCAAAGAAGCTGGTATCGAATTTGACCAAGCTTACACTTCAGTATTGAAACGTGCTATCAAAACAACGAACTTGGCTCTTGAAGCTTCTGACCAATTGTGGGTTCCAGTTGAAAAATCATGGCGCTTGAACGAACGTCACTACGGTGGTTTGACTGGTAAAAACAAAGCTGAAGCTGCTGAACAATTTGGTGATGAACAAGTTCACATCTGGCGTCGTTCATACGATGTATTGCCTCCAAACATGGATCGTGATGATGAGCACTCAGCTCACACTGACCGTCGTTACGCTTCACTTGACGATTCAGTTATCCCAGATGCTGAAAATTTGAAAGTGACTTTGGAACGTGCCCTTCCATTCTGGGAAGATAAAATCGCTCCAGCTCTTAAAGATGGCAAAAACGTATTCGTAGGAGCTCACGGTAACTCAATCCGTGCCCTTGTAAAACACATCAAAGGTTTGTCAGATGACGAAATCATGGACGTGGAAATCCCTAACTTCCCACCATTGGTATTCGAATTCGACGAAAAATTGAACGTAGTTTCTGAATACTACCTTGGAAAATAAAAAATTGTAAGTCTAGAATTGATTTCTAGGCTTTTTATGTTAGTATGGTAGTATGATAAGGAATAAAAAACAAGATTATGTATTGGTCTACAAGCAACCAGCGTCAACAACATATAAGGGCTGGGAAGAAGAGGCCTTACCGATAGGTAATGGTTCTCTAGGTGCTAAAATCTTTGGGCTTATAGGGGCTGAGCGGATTCAATTCAATGAAAAGAGTCTTTGGTCTGGAGGTCCACTTCCTGATAGTTTAGATTATCAGGGTGGAAATCTTCAGGATCAGTATGGTTTTTTAGCTGAGATTCGGCAGGCTTTGGAAAAGAGAGATTACAATCGGGCTAAGGAACTGGCTGAACAGCACCTAGTTGGGCCCCAAACGAGTCAATATGGGACCTATCTGTCCTTTGGAGATATTTTCATTGAGTTTAGTAATCAAGGCAAGACTTTGTCTCAGGTGACGGACTATCAGAGACAGCTGAATATCAGTAAGGCGCTTGCGATGACTTCTTATGCCTATAAGGGAACGCGATTTGAACGTGAAGTCTTTGCAAGTTTTCCAGATGATCTCTTGATTCAGCGCTTTACTAAGGAAGGGTTGGAAACTCTAGATTTTACTATAGAACTGTCGCTAAGTCGTGATTTGGCTTCTGATGGAAAGTATGAGCAGGAAAAATCTGATTACAAGGAGTGCCAGCTGGATATCACTTCTTCTCATATCTTGATGAAGGGGCGGGTTAAGGATAATGATCTGCGGTTTGCTAGTTATCTAGCTTGGGAAACGGATGGAGACATTATAGTCAGGTCAGATAAGGTTCAGATATCAGGAGCCAGTTATGCCAATCTCTTCTTGGCGGCTAAGACAGATTTTGCCCAAAATCCTGCTAGTAATTATCGCAAGAAACTAGATTTAGAGCAACAGGTGATAGACTTGGTGGAGATAGCTAAAGAAAAGGGCTATGCCCAATTGAAATCAAGGCATATTCAGAACTACCAAGCCTTATTCCAACGTGTTCAATTGGATTTGGGAGCTGATGTAGACACCTCCACTACAGATGATTTGTTAAAAAATTATAAGCCACAAGCGGGGCAGGCTTTGGAGGAATTGTTCTTCCAGTATGGGCGGTATTTATTGATTAGTTCTTCTAGAGACTGTCCAGATGCTCTACCAGCCAACTTGCAAGGGGTCTGGAATGCGGTCGACAATCCTCCTTGGAATTCGGACTATCACTTGAATATCAACCTGCAGATGAATTATTGGCCATCCTATGTTAGCAATCTCCTAGAGACGGCCTTTCCGGTCATCAACTATGTAGATGATTTGCGTGTTTATGGTCGTCTAGCAGCTGCAAGGTATGCAGGAATCGTCTCTCAGGAAGGGGAGGAGAATGGTTGGTTGGTTCATACTCAAGCGACTCCCTTTGGTTGGACGGCACCTGGTTGGGATTACTATTGGGGTTGGTCACCAGCTGCCAATGCGTGGATGATGCAAACCGTTTATGAAGCCTATTCATTTTATAGGGATCAAGACTATCTCAGGGAGAAAATTTATCCCATGTTGAGGGAAACGGTTCGTTTTTGGAATGCCTTTTTACATAAGGATCAGCAGGCGCAGCGTTGGGTGTCTTCTCCGTCTTATTCTCCAGAACATGGGCCGATTTCGATTGGCAATACCTATGACCAATCTCTGATTTGGCAATTATTCCATGATTTTATTCAGGCTGCTCAGGAATTGGGACTGGATGAGGCTTTGTTGACTGAGGTCAAGGAGAAGTTTGACTTGCTTAATCCTCTTCAAATCACTCAATCTGGTCGAATCAGGGAGTGGTATGAGGAGGAAGAGCAGTATTTTCAAAATGAGAAAGTGGAGGCCCAGCATCGGCACGCTTCCCATCTAGTGGGACTCTATCCTGGAAATCTCTTTAGCTATAAGGGGCAGGAGTATCTTGAAGCCGCGCGTGCTAGTCTCAATGATCGTGGAGATGGCGGCACAGGCTGGTCTAAGGCCAATAAGATCAATCTCTGGGCGCGTTTGGGAGATGGCAATCGAGCCCATAAATTATTAGCAGAGCAGTTAAAGACATCCACCTTGCCCAATCTTTGGTGCACCCATCCTCCTTTTCAGATAGATGGTAATTTTGGTGCTACTAGTGGTATGGCGGAAATGTTGCTCCAGTCTCATACAGCTTATCTGGTGCCCCTAGCTGCTCTACCCGATGCATGGTCAAGAGGTTCCGTTTCAGGCTTAATGGCACGTGGACATTTTGAAGTTAGTATGCGGTGGGAGGATAAAAAGCTCTTACAGATGACCATTTTATCAAGAAGTGTAGGTAATTTGCGAGTCTCTTATCCAGGTATTGAAAAAAGTGTGATTGAAGTGAATCAAGAAAAAGCAAAAGTGAAATGCATAGAGAAAGATTGTATTTCAGTGACGACAGCAGAAGGCGATCTGGTTCAATTTTATTTTTAAGAAGATAATAGAAGGCAGTGATTTGAGGCTGCCTTTTTTGAAGGATTTGAGAATGTAAGCAGTTTCCAACTAGTTGAAAAAGCGTTATAATGGTAGTAGGAAGTAATTTGTTTGAGAGAAGGTGGCTCTGATGGCTTATATTGAGATGAAACACTGTTACAAGCGTTATCAGGTTGGGGACACGGAGATTGTGGCCAATCGTGATGTGAATTTTGAGATTGAAAAGGGTGAATTGGTTATTATTCTAGGTGCATCTGGTGCAGGCAAGTCAACGGTTCTTAACCTTCTTGGGGGAATGGATACCAATGACGAGGGGGAAATCTGGATTGATGGTGCCAATATTGCAGACTATAGTTCCCACCAGAGAACCAATTACCGCCGCAATGATGTCGGTTTTGTTTTTCAGTTTTATAATCTAGTGTCCAATCTAACCGCTAAGGAAAATGTGGAACTGGCCTCAGAAATTGTGACAGATGCCTTGAATCCTGAGCAGGTCTTGACAGATGTAGGTCTGGCTCATCGTCTCAATAACTTTCCAGCCCAGCTTTCTGGAGGGGAGCAACAGCGAGTCTCCATTGCACGCGCGGTAGCCAAAAATCCTAAAATTCTCCTTTGTGATGAACCGACTGGAGCCTTGGATTATCAGACGGGCAAGCAGGTTTTGAAAATCCTCCAAGACATGTCTCGTCAAAAGGGAGCGACGGTGATCATCGTGACTCATAATGGAGCTTTGGCGCCCATTGCTGATCGCGTGATTCATATGCACGATGCCAGTGTCAAGGATGTGGTGATGAACCAGCATCCTCAGGATATCGACAGTTTGGAGTACTAGTATGATCAAGCGAAAAACCTATTGGAAGGACTTAATTCAGTCCTTCACAGGCTCTAAGGGACGTTTTTTATCTATCTTGACCTTGATGATGTTGGGCTCTCTAGCCTTAGTAGGCCTCAAAGTGACTAGCCCCAACATGGAGGCGACAGCTAATGCTTATTTAACAACTGCTCAAACCTTGGATTTGGCAGTTATGTCTAATTATGGTTTGGATCAAACAGATCAAGAAGAACTAGAACAGATAGAGGGCGCAGAGGTTGAGTTTGGCTATTTGACAGATGTGACTATGGATAATGGGCAGGATGCCATTCGGCTGTATTCTAAACCAGAGCGAATTTCAATCTTTCAGCTAAGAGAGGGACGACTTCCTCAGTCAGACCAGGAAATCGCTTTGGCCAGTCATTTGCAGGGCCAATTCAGCGTGGGACAGGAGATTAGTTTTAAAGAAAAAGAAGAGGGTCATTCCTCTTTAAAAGACTATACTTATACCATTACTGGTTTTGTGGATTCGGCTGAAATCCTCTCCCAGCGAGATATGGGCTATGCAGGAAGTGGAAGTGGGACTCTGACAGCTTACGGGGTGATTTTGCCTAGCCAGTTTGATCAAAAAGTCTATAATATAGCACGCTTGAAATATCAAGATTTAGCAGGTTTAAATGCTTTTTCAGCAGCTTATGAAGAGAAATCCAAGCAACATCAGGAAGACCTTGAACAAGCTTTGTCAGATAATGGTAAGGCACGTCTGCAACTCTTGAAAAAAGAAGGACAAGAGTCTCTAGACAAGGGCCAAGAGACCCTTGACAAAGCTGAGACTAATTTGCAGGAAGGCAAGCGTCGTTTAGCAACTGCCCAAGCTCGTTTACAGGCTCAGGAAAGTCAACTAGCCTTGCTTCCTCAAGCCCAGAGAGAGCAGTCTCGTGCTCAACTTACCCAAGCTAAGCAGGAATTGAGCAAGGAAGAAGACAAACTAAAGAAGGCTGAAGAAAATCTAGCCCAAGAAAAGGAAAAATTAGAAAAACATCAGCAATCCTTGGATGATTTAGCTGAGCCCAAGTATCAAATCTATAATCGGCAAACCATACCAGGTGGTCAGGGCTATCTCATGTATAGCAATGCTTCATCCAGTATTCGGGCAGTGGGCAATATCTTTCCTGTAGTGCTTTATGCCGTAGCAGCTATGGTGACCTTTACCACCATGACTCGCTTTGTGGATGAAGAGCGAACACATGCAGGTATTTTTAAGGCCTTGGGTTATCGTAGCAAAGATATTATTGCCAAGTTTCTCCTTTACGGTCTAGTAGCTGGGACTGTCGGAACAGCTCTAGGTAGTATACTTGGCCATTATTTACTAGCCAGTGTGATTTCAAGTGTCATTACAAAAGGCATGGTGGTGGGAGAAACCCAGATTCAGTTTTATTGGACCTATAGTTTGCTGGCCCTTGGTTTAAGTTGGTTGGCGAGTGTGTTACCAGCCTATCTGGTGGCTCGTAGGGAACTTCATGACGAAGCAGCCCAGCTTTTATTGCCTAAACCACCTGTCAAAGGAGCTAAAATCTTACTGGAGCGTATCGGTTTTATCTGGCGCCGTCTCAGTTTTACTCATAAGGTAACAGCCCGCAATATCTTTCGTTATAAGCAGCGGATGTTGATGACAATCTTTGGTGTGGCAGGTTCAGTCGCTCTGCTTTTTGCAGGTTTGGGAATCCAATCCTCTGTAGCAGGAGTTCCGTCTAAACAGTTCCAACAAATCCAACAGTATCAGATGATTATTTCTGAAAATCCTAGTGCGACCAATCAGGACAAGGTAAATCTAGAAGAAGTGTTGAAAGGGCAGGACATCAAAGCCTATCAGAAAATTTATTCACAAACGCTAGACAAGGATTTCAAAGGTAAGGCTGGTCTTCAAACCATTACTCTTATGATGACAGATAAGGAGGATTTGACTCCCTTTATCCATCTGCAAGACCATCAGCAAGAGTTGACATTAAAAGATGGCGTCGTTATTACAGCTAAACTTGCCCAGCTGGCAGGTGTCAAGGTTGGGCAGACTCTAGAAATTGAAGGTAAGGAGCTAAAGGTTGCTGCCATTGCTGAGAACTACGTTGGTCATTTTATTTATATGAACCAAGCCAATTATGAGCAACTTTATGGACAGCTACCCCAAGCCAACACTTATCTGGTTACGCTAAAGGATACTAGTGCGCCTAGTATCGAAAGGCAGGCAGGCTTGCTTATGAATCAAGCTGCGGTGTCTAGCGTCGTCCAGAATGCTTCAGCTATTCGGCTCTTTGACTCCGTCGCTAGCTCACTCAATCAGACCATGACCATCTTGGTCATCGTGTCGGTTCTATTGGCTATTGTTATCCTTTACAATCTGACCAATATCAACGTAGCTGAGAGAATACGTGAACTCTCTACTATCAAGGTGCTCGGTTTTCATAATAAAGAAGTCACCCTCTACATTTATCGTGAGACGATTGTCTTGTCTCTCGTGGGAATCCTACTTGGTCTGGTATCAGGTTTCTATTTACACCAATTTTTGATTCAAATGATTTCGCCTGCGACTATTCTCTTTTATCCGAAGGTAGGCTGGGAGGTCTATGTAATCCCAGTGGCAGCAGTAAGCATCATTTTGACCCTGCTTGGTTTCTTTGTCAATTATCATCTGAGAAAGGTTGATATGCTTGAAGCCTTGAAATCTGTAGAGTAAGATAGTTGTTTTTATCTGATTGAATTTATATTTACTCGTAAGCAAAAATCCTCCGTTTCAAAGAGTAGGGAACTCTTTGGGACAGAGGATTTTTTCTATAGGGCTTTAGCTGCTTCAATTGCGGCTTCGAAGTTTGGTTCAGAGTTGATATTGTCCACGTATTCAACGTAGCGAATAGTGTTGTCGGTATCGAGGACAAAGACTGCGCGTGCTAATAGGTGCCATTCATTGATTAAGAGGGCATAATCACGTCCAAAGGAATGGTCAAAATAGTCTGAGAGCATGATGGCATTTTCAATACCTTCAGCACCGCACCAACGTTTTTGGGCAAAAGGTAGATCCATTGAAACAGTCAAGACAACCGTATTATCCAGTCCAGCCAGTTCTTCATTAAAACGACGCGTTTGAGTTGAGCAGATGCCTGTATCGATAGAAGGCACGACACTCAAGACTTTTTTCTTGCCATCAAAATCAGCCAGAGATTTTTTAGAAAGGTCTGTTGTAGTGAGTGAAAAATCAAGTGCCTTGTCGCCGACTTGTAGTTGTTTACCTGTAAAGCTCACAGGATTTCCGAGAAAAGTTACCATAAGATACTCCAATCTTTTTTCTTCCATTTTAGCTGAAACGGTCAGAATTTTCCAATGATTTGACCGAAAATATGAGCATAGAAAAAAACGCCAGCTCATGTGAGAATGACGTTTTTCAGATTTTTTATCTATTTGATATTTCTCGAAGGTAGTGCGGACGGGAGCAACTTCCTTCGGAATTTCATCCCTAATTTTTGAGCCTTAGGTCTCAAAAATTCCGTCCTAGATAAGATCAAAGTTCTTATCTAGGATACCACTACAGTGAGAAATATCTGGTAAAAACTCACTTCGTTCGTACTGATTTAAGAAATCTTTATTCTTATAAACGCTTTTTTTAGCTAGAGATAGAACTAACAAAGCTAATATTAGAAGTAATGTAAAGAGAGACAAGAACCTAGTAATAGATAAACTAATATCTAGATTATTTTGCCAATCCTTCAGCAATCTTATCAAGATTGTATTTCATCATGTTGTAGTAGCTGTCGCCTTCTTTACCTTGTTCTGCGATAGAGTCAGTAAAGATTTGTGCGTAGATTGGGATGTTTGTGTCTTGTGAAACAGTCTTCATTGGACGGTCATCCACACTTGATTCTACAAAGAGTGAAGGAGTTTTTGTTTGGCGAAGTTTTTCAACCAAGGTCTTGATTTGGTCAGGAGTTCCTTCTTCTTCAGTGTTGATTTCCCAGATGTAGGCACTTGGGACACCGTAGGCTTTAGAGAAGTATTTGAAGCATCCTTCGCTGGTTACAATGAGTTTTTTCTCAGCAGGAATGTTGTTAAATTTCTCTTTAGCTTCCTTGTCAAGTTTGTCTAGCTTATCAGTATATTCTTTGAGATTTTTTTCGTAGAATTCCTTGTTGCTAGGGTCTTTAGCGCTCAATTGTTTTGCGATATTTTTAGCAAAGATCATACCGTTTTCAAGGTTAAGCCAAGCGTGTGGGTCTTCTTTGCCTTTTTCGTTTTGGCCTTCAAGGTAGATAACATCAACGCCTTCGCTGACTGCAAAGTAGTCTTTGTTTTCAGTTTTCTTAGCATTTTCTACCAATTTTGTAAACCAAGCATTGCCACCTGTTTCAAGGTTGATACCGTTATAGAAAATCAAATCAGCTTGAGAAGTTTTCTTAACGTCTTCAGGGAGTGGTTCGTATTCGTGTGGGTCTTGGCCAACAGGAACGATACTGTGAAGATCAATCTTGTCACCAGCAATATTTTTAGTAATATCAGCGATGATTGAGTTTGTAGCAACAACTTTTAGTTTTTGACCAGAAGCTGCATCTTTTTTTCCACTAGTACATGCTACAAGAGCAATGACGGAAAGAAAGAGAACGAGTAATGTACCTAATTTTTTCATTAGATCCTCCAATTTATTGGGGTTTTGCCCCTTATTTTAACAAATGTTTATTTTTCAGTTTCAAATATCGTTGTTTTGGAGCGATAAAGAAGCTAATGAGAAAGAAACTAGCAGCTGTGAGCACGATACTAGAACCTGCCGCAACGTTAAAGCTATAGCCGATAAAGAGCCCCAAAACTGAAGCTATCGCTCCAAAGGTTGAGGAAAGGAAAATCATGCTTTTCAGGCTATTAGCATACAGATAAGCAGTTGCAGCTGGGGTAATCAGCATGGCTACAATCAGGATAGTTCCGACACTTTGCATGGCTGTCACAGACACGAGAGTCAAGAGTACCATGAGAAGGTAGTGATAGAAATTGACAGGCATTCCCATGGCTTTAGCCAAGAGTTCATCAAAGGAAGTTATCAAGAGTTGCTTGAAGAAAATCCAGATTAACAAGAGAATGGCTGCCCCCACACCCATAGTAATAAACATATCCGTATCTTGGACGGCCAGGATATTACCAAAAAGGATATGGAACAGGTCAGTTGAACTTTTAGCGACACTAATCAAGATGATACCGAGGGCTAAGAAAGAAGAAAAGGTAATGCCGATGGCGGTATCGCTTTTGATAATCGAGTTCCCCTTGATGTAGGTAATGATGATGGCAGCTAGCAATCCAAAGACAATGGCTCCGATAAAGAAGTCAAGGCCCAAGATAAAGGAGAGGGCAACACCTGGCAAGACAGCATGTGAAATGGCATCTCCCATGAGTGACATCCCGCGTAGGATGATGAAACATCCCACAGCTCCAGCTACGACCCCGATGACAATGGCTGTTATCAAGGCATTTTGTAAGAAATGGAATTTTTGCAATCCATCGATAAATTCTGCAATCATAGGTCACCTCCATTGAAAAATAGTCGATTACCGTAAGCTTCTTTGAGATTGGCTTCGGTAAAGGTTTCTTTGGTTGGACCAAAGGCAATCACTTCTCGATTGACAAGCAAGACTTGATCGAAGTAGTGGGGAACCTTGCTGAGGTCGTGGTGGACGATGAGAACCGTCTTCCCAGCTTTTTTCAGATCTCTCAGCGTATTCATGATGATTTCCTCACTGACAGAGTCAATCCCAACAAAGGGTTCATCCAAGAGGATATAGTCGGCTTCCTGTACCAAACATCTGGCAATCAAGACCCGCTGGAATTGACCTCCAGACAGTTGACTGATTTGCCGTTCAGCATAGTCAGCTAGACCGACGATTTCAAGGGCTTCTTGCACTTTCTTCCAATGTTTAGCCTTTAAACTTCGAAAGAGAGGGATAGAGGGAAAGAGTCCTAACGAGACACATTCCTTGACCTTGATGGGAAAGTTGTAGTCGATATTGATTTTTTGTTCGACATAGGCGATTCGGTGTAAGGATTTTTTAACTTCCTTGTCATCGAGAAATGCCTGACCTTGATGTGGGATAATTCCCAGCATCCCTTTTACTAGTGTTGATTTCCCAGCGCCGTTTGGGCCAATGATACCGGTAATTGTTGGTCCGTGGAGCACTAGTGAAATATCCTTAAGTGCCAACGTTTCTTTGTAGGAGACACTGAGGTTTTCGATACGTATCATAAACTTGTATTCCTCCTGCCTCTTAATATACATTAAAAAAAAAATTAAGTCAAGTTAATTTTTAAAAAAATTAAAATAATAACTGAAAAATGATGGAAAGAGAAAGTTCATTTTTAATTGCATTCCCAGTTAATTTTTGTTAAGCTAAAAACAAGTACAAATGAAAGCGAGAACAAGATGACACGTTATCAAGATGATTTTTATGATGCAATCAATGGAGAATGGCAGAAAACAGCAGAAATCCCAGCAGATAAGTCTCAAACGGGAGGTTTTGTTGATTTAGACCAGGAAATTGAAGACCTGATGTTGGCGACAACAGACAAGTGGTTGGCAGGTGAAGATGTGCCTGAGGATGCTATCTTGGCGAACTTTGTCAAATACCACCGCCTAGTTCGTGATTTTGACAAGAGAGAAGCTGACGGTATCACACCTGTCTTACCACTTCTTAAAGAATTCCAAGAATTGGAGACTTTTGCGGATTTTACAGCTAAACTAGCAGAGTTTGAGCTTGCAGGAAAACCAAACTTCCTTCCTTTTGGTGTATCGCCAGACTTTATGGATGCCAGAATCAACGTTTTATGGGCTAGCGCTCCAAGCACGATTCTGCCAGATACGACCTACTATGCAGAAGACCATCCTCAGCGCGAAGAGCTCTTGACTCTTTGGAAAGAAAGCAGCGCAAATCTCCTCAAGAAATATGATTTCTCTGATGAAGAAATTGAAGATTTGCTAGAAAAAAGACTTGAATTGGACCGTCGAGTTGCGGCAGTGGTGCTTTCTAATGAAGAAAGTTCAGAATATGCCAAGCTCTACCATCCATATGCTTACGAAGACTTCAAGGAATTCGCACCTGCTCTACCTTTGGATGACTTCTTCCAAGCGGTTCTTGGACAAGTGCCAGACAAGGTTATTGTAGACGAGGAACGCTTCTGGCAAGCAGCAGATCAATTCTATAGTGAAGAGGCATGGCCTCTCCTCAAGGCAACCTTAATTTTAAGTGTTGTGAATCTCTCAACCAGCTATTTAACAGAAGAAATCCGTGTCTTGTCAGGTGCCTATAGCCGTGCGCTTTCAGGAGTTCCAGAAGCCAAAGACAAGGTCAAGGCAGCCTACCAGCTAGCACAAGGTCCTTTCAAACAAGCCTTGGGTCTCTGGTATGCCCATGAAAAATTCTCTCCAGAAGCTAAGGCGGACGTGGAGAAAAAAGTGGCAACCATGATTGATGTCTATAAGGAACGCTTGGCTAAGAATGACTGGCTGACTCCTGAAACTCGTGACAAGGCCATCGTCAAACTCAATGTCATCAAGCCTTATATTGGTTATCCAGAAGAATTGCCAGCATGCTATAAGGACAAAGTAGTGGATGAAAATGCTAGTCTTTTTGAAAATGCTCTAGCCTTTGCGCGTGTGGAAATCAAGCACAGTTGGAGCAAGTGGAACCAGCCTGTAGACTACAAGGAATGGGGCATGCCTGCTCATATGGTCAACGCCTACTACAATCCACAGAAGAACCTGATTGTCTTCCCAGCAGCTATTTTACAAGCGCCTTTCTATGACTTGCACCAGTCATCTTCTGCTAACTACGGTGGTATTGGGGCGGTTATTGCCCATGAAATTTCTCACGCCTTTGATACCAACGGAGCTTCCTTTGATGAAAATGGTAGTCTAAAAGATTGGTGGACAGAGAGCGACTATGCCGCCTTCAAAGAGAAAACACAAAAAGTTATTGACCAGTTTGATGGACAGGATTCTTATGGTGCAACCATCAACGGTAAATTGACTGTGTCAGAAAACGTAGCTGACTTGGGAGGGATCGCTGCAGCGCTTGAAGCAGCTAAGAGAGAACCAGACTTCTCAGCAGAAGAATTCTTCTACAACTTCGGTCGTATCTGGCGCATGAAAGGTCGACCAGAATTTATGAAACTTTTGGCTAGCGTCGATGTGCACGCACCGGCCAAACTCCGTGTCAATGTACAAGTACCAAACTTCGATGATTTCTTTACAACCTATGATGTCAAAGAAGGAGACGGTATGTGGCGTTCACCAGAAGAGCGCGTGATTATTTGGTAAGGCAAAAAATTTAGTCATCAGAAAAAAGGCACCCAATCAGGTGTGAAAACCTTGACTGGATGCCTTTTGTAATAGAAAGATTTGCTGGATAGTTTACTTAAATTGTGCTATTGATTGTCATCATTTTGCTAGAAAAAAGGATTAAAAGTTTTTTCGTGAGCGATGGTTGTAGCTGGACCATGTCCTGGATAGACATCGTAGTTTGGTAGAGTGAAGAGTTGGGTCTGAATACTATGAAGGAGTTGCTCCATGCTACCAGTCGGAAGGTCGGTCCGTCCGATGGTTTCACGGAACAGAGCATCACCTGTCAAGACTAGGTGAGCATTAGGAAAGACGATAGAAACACCGCCGATAGAGTGACCTGGTGTTGGCAAGACAGTGAAACGAAATTCCTCTAGTTGGTATTCTTCGTGAAAGATAAAAGTGTGTTCAGCCGGTTCTGCGACCACATCTACCATATCATCGTGACGAGGAAGCCCAGAGAGATTATCGACGGGAGTATAGAGCCAGCTGGCTTCGCTCTCTGCGATATAGACCGGAGGATTGCCAAAAGTCTCGCGAACCAAGTCCAGACTCATGATATGGTCATAATGGGCGTGGGTAAGGAGAATAGCGCAGATCGGTTTATTGATGTTCTCGATGGTCTGACGAATAGCTTCCCAATGGCTACCAGGATCGACAACGATGAGGTGCTTTTCGCCCTCTAGGAAATAGGTGTTTTCATAGGCAACAGGATTCACGGTTTTATGGATTTTCATATTAGCTCCAATCTCAAAGAATGTAGTAAATTAAGTATAGCACAGTTAGGAAGAATAGGTAAGGATTTAGAATGAACTTAAAAACCAGCATGACTAGATGAAGACAGGCTGGTTATCAATTTATCAATATTGGAGAGGTGTCAATTGCCCTTCATAGGTTGCATAAACTCCGTCATTAGCTTGTTTGATAGATGTGATGTTTAGAGTGCCACCGTAGTTGGCTTCTCGTTTATCGCTATATTCACTATAAGTTATCCTATTGGGCAGGTTTTGGTCGTTAGCATAGTATTGAACGACTGTTTTTTTATAGCTTTGCTGGCTGAATAGAAACAGGCAGCTAACTCCTAACACTAGGAGAGCAAAGATAGAAATAGCAGTTTTTTTCATAGGTGTTCTCCTTATAAACTAGAGGATAAAAGAAAGTATCTTGAGGATTTTTAATTCCAAAATCCAGTCAAGGTACCAGTGTATGTGACACGAGTTCCATCGTTTATCTTTTGTATCTTCAATGGAATTGGGGAAGTCAGACAGTCTTTCGGTTACAATATAGTTTCCGTTCTTCTATCTCTCCTTCTATCACCTAAGTTTAAAATCTAACTTCGTAATATATTATAGAATAATAATTCAGAATTATCAAGCAATTCTGAATTATTTTTTTCTTATTCTGTTCCAATCTAGTTTTCATATTCTTAAAAAAGTGATAAAATGGTAGGAAGAATTGGAGAGTAGAGATGCCAAAAGAAGTGAATTTAACAGGCGAAGAAGTTGTCGCTTTAACAAAAGAATATTTAACGGAAGAGGATGTCCATTTTGTCCATAAGGCCTTGGTCTATGCAGTGGATTGCCATAGTGGTCAATACCGCAAATCAGGCGAGCCTTATATCATTCACCCTATCCAAGTGGCAGGGATTTTAGCCAAACTCAAGCTGGATGCTGTAACGGTAGCTTGTGGTTTCTTGCATGATGTGGTAGAAGATACAGATGCGACCTTGGACGATTTGGAAAGAGAGTTTGGTCCTGATGTGCGGGTAATCGTAGATGGAGTTACTAAGCTTGGTAAAGTTAAGTACAAGTCTCACGAAGAGCAGTTGGCAGAAAATCATCGCAAGATGCTTATGGCCATGTCTGAGGACATCCGTGTTATCTTGGTCAAACTGTCAGACCGCTTGCACAATATGCGGACCCTGAAACACCTTCGAAAAGACAAGCAGGAGCGTATTTCCAAAGAAACCATGGAAATCTATGCCCCGCTTGCCCATCGTTTGGGGATTTCCAGTGTCAAATGGGAATTGGAAGACCTGTCTTTCCGTTATCTCAATCCTACGGAGTTTTATAAGATTACCCATATGATGAAGGAAAAGCGCAGAGAGCGTGAAGCCTTGGTGGATGAGGTAGTTACAAAATTAGAGGAATATACGACGGATCATCACTTGAAAGGGAAGATTTACGGTCGTCCCAAGCATATTTACTCTATTTTCCGCAAAATGCAGGATAAGAGAAAACGGTTTGAGGAAATCTATGACCTGATTGCCATTCGTTGTATTTTAGATACCCAAAGTGATGTTTATGCCATGCTTGGTTATGTTCATGAACTTTGGAAACCCATGCCTGGTCGTTTCAAAGACTATATCGCCAATCGCAAGGCCAATGGTTATCAGTCTATCCATACGACTGTTTATGGGCCCAAAGGGCCGATCGAATTCCAGATTCGGACCAAGGCCATGCACGAGGTGGCTGAGTACGGGGTTGCGGCTCACTGGGCTTATAAGAAAGGCGTTAAGGGGCAGGTTAACAGCAAGGAATCAGCTATTGGGATGAACTGGATCAAGGAGATGATGGAGCTCCAAGACCAAGCTGATGATGCCAAGGAATTTGTCGATTCAGTTAAGGAAAACTATCTGGCTGAGGAGATTTACGTCTTTACTCCAGATGGGGCTGTCCGCTCTCTTCCAAAAGATTCAGGACCGATTGACTTTGCCTATGAAATTCATACTAAAGTTGGTGAAAAAGCGACTGGTGCCAAGGTCAATGGCCGTATGGTTCCACTGACAACTAAGCTCAAGACAGGAGATCAGGTTGAAATTGTTACCAACCCGAACTCCTTTGGGCCGAGCCGTGACTGGCTCAATATGGTCAAGACTAGCAAGGCGCGTAACAAGATTCGTCAGTTCTTTAAAAATCAAGATAAGGAATTGTCTGTTAACAAGGGTCGTGAGATGTTGATGGCTCAGTTCCAAGAAAATGGCTATGTAGCAAATAAATTCATGGACAAGCGTCACATGGACCAAGTTCTGCAAAAGACCAGCTACAAGACAGAAGAATCACTCTTTGCGGCCATTGGTTTTGGAGAAATCGGTGCTATTACTGTCTTTAACCGTCTGACTGAAAAGGAACGTCGTGAAGAAGAACGTGCCAAGGCCAAGGCTGAAGCAGAAGAACTTGTCAAAGGTGGAGAGGTCAAGGTTGAAAACAAAGAAACCCTCAAGGTTAAGCATGAGGGTGGTGTGGTCATTGAAGGAGCCTCGGGTCTCCTAGTGCGGATTGCCAAGTGTTGTAATCCTGTTCCTGGTGACGATATTGTTGGCTACATTACCAAGGGGCGTGGTGTGGCTATTCACCGTGTGGACTGTATGAACCTGCGTGCCCAAGAAAACTACGAGCAACGACTTCTTGATGTGGAGTGGGAAGATCAGTACTCTAGCTCAAATAAGGAGTATATGGCCCATATCGATATTTACGGCCTCAACCGTACAGGACTGTTGAATGATGTACTGCAAGTTCTTTCAAACACAACCAAGAATATTTCAACGGTCAATGCCCAACCAACCAAGGATATGAAGTTTGCCAATATTCATGTTTCCTTCGGTATTGCCAACCTCTCTACATTGACCACGGTCGTGGACAAGATTAAGAGTGTGCCAGAAGTTTACTCTGTCAAACGGACTAACGGCTAATTGACCTAGCTCTTACTAGAAAGGCTATTATGAAAATCATTATCCAACGGGTTACAAAAGCCCAAGTCAGTATTGAAGGTCAGGTTCAGGGAAAAATCAATCAGGGACTCTTATTGCTGGTTGGTGTTGGACCAGAGGACCAAGAGGAAGATTTGGACTATGCCGTGAGAAAGCTTGTCAATATGCGGATTTTTTCAGACGCAGAAGGCAAGATGAACCTGTCTGTCAAAGATATTGAAGGAGAAATCCTCTCTATTTCTCAGTTTACCCTCTTTGCGGATACTAAGAAAGGCAATCGTCCAGCTTTCACAGGTGCAGCCAAACCAGATATGGCATCAGACTTCTATGACGCTTTCAATCAAAAATTAGCGCAAGAAGTACCCGTTCAGACAGGTATCTTTGGAGCGGATATGCAGGTTGAGCTGGTCAATGACGGACCTGTTACCATTATCCTTGATACTAAAAATAGATAAGAAAGACCAAGCCCAGCCGGCTTGGTTTTTCTCATCTATTACAAAATACTCCAAAATGAAATCTGTTCTTGATAGGCTTGGGGAAAGTCTCTTTTCAGGCTTTGGCTTATGCGATAGGAAGGGATGAGATGTCCTAGGATGAGGAGAGTGCCCTGAAGGAAAAGTGGCATACCACTTAAATATATCAAGGAGAGAATGATCAGGCTATCCCATAGGAGGATTTGTAAGGCAAAACGCCAGAATCTTGGTCTAATCTGGAAATAGAGTTGACTAAAGTGGTCACAAAGCTGGTTAGAAAGATAGGTCAATAGCACAGGATGAAAGAAAATGAGCCAACCGCTATAAATTAAAATCCAATCCCAAGTAAGTCTCTCTTTAAATGTCAAAAATGCCAGCATAATTCCATCAATGACAAGGAGCTCAATGGTCTTGGTGTAGATGATTTTTTTCATGCTAAGACCTCCTTTTCCTTAGAGACATTCCCACAAAGAGATATGTTTGTTGTAAAAGTCAGGATAGTTTTCTCTTAGGTGGTCAGCTGTCATATAATAAAAAGTAGAATGACAGGAAGTAAAGACTGGAGTAAGAGAGTAAAAATGTTGAGGGCCAGTGATGGCTAAAAAGACAAATAATAGTAGGTCGGCGGAGAGAATCTCTAAATAGTAAAGGCGAATTTTTTTGTTGATTTGAGGATAAATCTCAGAGAAATGTTTTTTGAGTCGATTGACCAAGCGAAATAGCAGTAGTCCTTGAGCAAGGATGAAAATGAAGCAAAAAATCAGGCCTCTCTCCAAAGAAAGTTCGTATCGGGGTCTGAAAGTTACCAACAGTAGCAAATCGCTGACTACGATGGCTGCAAAATGGATTCTAAAGAGTTTTTTCATGACAATACCTCCCTCTTTTATCTAGCTTCATTCTACTCCAAAAGAATGGGAGTTACAAGTAAAATGGTAAAAAATTTTAGTAAGGAAATTCTGTTAGATTTCTTTATTTGATTTCCTTCTTATTGTTCCACCTCTTCATCGTTCCAGACAAATAAAGCTCCAATTGCATTGAGGATATAAAAGATGTATTTTCCGATATTGGCAAAATTTCCTTGAATACCAGCCTTTGCCAGCTGAACGAAATTGTAAATCAACCAAAAGCCCCACTGAGTTGTTAGTTTCAATGCATTCAAAGCATTGGCAATGAGGGACAGTGCAAAGGCAATAGTTGTCACATAGGCAAGGAGATTCATCTTACCTCCATAGCCGATATAGTTGGTCACAAAGGCAAAGAGGAAGGCGATGATGGAAATGATGATGGCCGCTAATTTTACCTGTTTTTGGCTCATTTGGTTAGGTCTGCCTTCCTGCGAAGCTTCCCATTTCTTAATAGCAAAGGTGTAAATGAGGAAGGTGACAGGATAGGTAATAATGGCCGCCTTATTTCCAAGGATATAATCAATGGTACCAGACAAAATGGTATTGACAATGCCAAAGTAATTTCCCCATTTGCTTAATTTTCCCGTAAAACGAGTGGACAACATGGAAATCCCAACGTTGGTTACGGAAATCAATCCAAAGGGAACAAGAGCAGTCCAGGGTCCCCAGTCTACGAATTTATCGAGACGTGAGTTGAGGTAACCAGATGCAATCGCAATCCCAACGACCAAAGCAACCCCGAAGAGGTCAAACCATTTGGATGTCGCAAAAATTTTTAGTGATTTTTTCATATGTTAAAATATATTTCTTTTTTTTACAAATATTCTACAACTAAATGAAAGTAAAATCAAATGATAGAAATAAAACCCTGAAAATAAAACTTTCAGGGTTGGTTGGGGTACTTGAGAAATTAGTCGATTTTCTCGACGTAGAGTTGTTTGGCAATGTCCATACCTACTTGTAAATCCTCTTCGTTACTGAGGATAGTGAAAGTATTGCTGAAGCCATCAAACTGCTGGACTTGGAGCTGGTCACCGATATGAAGTGAGTGCTTATCCAGATAATGGAGAATGTCAAAACTATCGTGCACCCGAGTTAGGCGATAGGATCCAGCTTCCTTGATGTCAGCTAGTGGCAGGTTATTGATTTCAACTAGGAGTTCTCCCTTGGCAGGAATAGTTCCTCCGTGAGGGCAGGTCTTGGGGAATCCAAGTAATTTTTCTAGTCTCTCCACGAATAGCTCAGAGACAGTATGTTCCAATACCTCAGCTTCCTCGTGAATCTGGTCACTCGTATAGTCTAAATGATGAACTAGAAAAACTTCAATCAAGCGATGCTTACGATAGAGCTCAGAGACCAGTTTGAGGCCGAGGTCAGTCAGTAGATAGCCACATTCCTTGTCCTTGAGAATGAGATTTTCACTTTTCATCCGTTTAATCATTTCAGTTACGGCGGGGGGAGAGACTTGCATACGAGCCGCAATTTCCTTGTTGGTGATTTTATGCAGGTCTGTGCCAATTTCATAAATACATTTTAGATAATCTTCTTTATTCGGGGTCATTCGTTTCCTCTTGTCTAATATCTTTATCTAGTATATCAAAAAAAGCTAGATTTCTCTAGCTGTGACTTTTTATGTTATACTTATTGCAAGAGAAAAAACGAGGAGATGGATATGACGAAAATAGCTCTTCTTTCAGATATTCATGGAAATACCACCGCCTTGGAGGCTGTTTTGGCAGATGCTCGGCAGCGAGGAGTGGATGAATACTGGCTTTTGGGAGATATTCTCATGCCAGGGACAGGGCGTAGAAGGATTTTGGACCTGTTGGCTCAACTACCGATTACAGCTAGAGTTTTGGGAAACTGGGAAGACAGTCTTTGGCATGGTGTCCGCAAGGAATTGGATAGTACTCGTCCCAGTCAACGCTATCTCTTGCGCCAGTGCCAGTATGTTTTAGCGGAAATTTCTCTAGAAGAAATTGAACTGCTCCACAATCAACCACTCCATATTCATCGTCAGTTTGGTGATTTGACGGTAGGAATTAGCCACCATCTTCCTGATAAGAACTGGGGGAGAGAGCTGATTCACACTGGAGCGCAAGAGGACTTTGACCGCTTGGTGACCAATCCGCCTTGTGATATTGCTGTTTATGGTCATATTCACCAGCAGTTGCTTCGTTACGGGACTGGTGGGCAATTGATTGTTAATCCGGGTTCGATTGGGCAACCTTTCTTTCTAGATGCCCAGTTGCGGAAGGACTTGCGGGCCCAGTATATGATTTTGGAGTTTGATGACAAGGGCTTGGTAGATATGGACTTTCGACGGGTGGACTACGATGTGGCAGCTGAATTGCAGCTGGCTAAAGATCTTAAACTTCCCTATTTTGAGGTTTACTATGAAAGTCTGGTCAATGGGATCCACCATACTCACAATCAGGAATTTTTGAGAAAATTAGCCCAGAAAGAGGGCTATGATAGGGAATTAGATGCTTGGTTGAAAAGTGGTAACGATTGACATTACAACTAAAAAGGGTATAATAAAAGAAAAAGAAGAGTAGAGGCAGGGGAGCCTCGTAAAAAGGAGAAGAGGATGCAAATTCCAAGTAGATTTACCATTGCGACTCATATGCTGATAATCATTGCCCTCGAGGGGAAGGAAAGCAAGGTGACCAGTGATTTTCTGGCTGCTAGTGTCGGGGTCAATCCTGTCATTATCAGAAAGACCTTGTCCCAGTTGAAGAAGGCAGAGCTGATTTCAGTCGCGCGCGGAACAGGGGGAACAGAGATTGTCAAGGATCTTAAGGACATTAGTCTTTTAGATGTTTATCAGGCGGTCGAATGTCTTGGTAAGACCGGTCAACTCTTCAGTTTCCATGATAATCCAAATCCAAATTGCCCAGTTGGAGCTCATATTCATGATATTTTGGATCAAAAATTGGATAGAATTCAGCTGGCTATGGAGGCTGAACTTGGTCAGACCAGTCTAGAACAAGTCGTAGCTGACGCAGAGAGTCAAATGAAGGATTAAGAGGGATAAATGCCCTCTTTTTTACGCCGGATAATTATGATAAAATGTAGTTATTAAAGGAGGAAGAAATGTATCTCGTTATAGGAATTGTATTAGCCTTTATAGTGTCATTTTGGAAAGATAACAGAAGTTTGTGGAATCCAGTATTATTTTTATTATCCCTCATTTCAAGTTATATTTCTCTATCCCACCTTTTTTATAAAAATGGGTATGAGAATGTTCAGTTAGCTTTTTATGTAGTTGCCTTTATTTTACTCCCGTTTCTGATTTTTTTGAGTGGTATCTTTTTAATCTATAATGGTATTATCCTGCTGAAGCGAGAAGGACGTTCAAAAGCCAATTATCTCTCAACGCTTTTTGGAATAGTCATTTTAGTATTTTTTCCCTTGATTTCATTTCGATTAGGAGATCGAAATGAATTATTTTATACACATCACTTTCTAAACATTTTATTTGTATTAATCGTTTATTCTTACTTTATTTTTGGTTTTGCTTTCGTGGGTTTTATGTTGTACTCTATTTTATATCTCTTTATTCCTAAGAAGAAGCATTATGATTTTATTATCATTCACGGTGCTGGTTTATTAGGCGGAGAAAAGGTAACACCTTTGCTAAAGAGGAGAATTGATAAGGCAGTAGAAGCTTACCACAAGTCTAAGAATTCTAACATAAAAATTATTGCCAGTGGTGGTCAAGGAGCAGATGAAAAGATTTCTGAAGCGCAGGCCATTATAAACTATCTGCTTACGGAGACAGATGTTCCCCAAGATGCGATTATTCTGGAGGATCAGTCAAGGACTACCTACGAGAACCTTCTCTTTTCTAAGGAACTTGGAGAGAAACTGGTAGCCCAACCTCAATTCCTCTTTGTTACAAATGACTATCATGTCTTTAGAACTAGTACCTATGCTCGTAAGTTAAATATGAAGGGAGATGGACTCGGATGTAGGACAGCCGGCTACTACATACCATCTGCTTTTATTCGGGAGTACGTGGCTCTCTGTGTTAAAATGAAATGGCTCTTCCTCGCCTTTTATGTTCCGATATTAGTTATCATTTTGCTAGCCTATAAAGGGGTTATTTGGTAGTTAGATTTTATTTAAAAAGACTTAGAATGCACATGAAAGTATGTATTCTAGGTCTTTTGTTTTGTATTCATTTGATTTTTGAAAGGTACTATCTATTTTTCCAGGCTTGGTAACGGGTATCAATCAATAACTGGGTAAGGCGACCCATGATTTCCCTTTCTTCTGGAGTGAGGGATTGCGCTTGGACAAAGAGATGATGAATGTGTTCAATAGCCTTGAAGGAAGACAAGTCATTGATGGAGCTAATGCCAGCATCAAGAATGGTGCCAAAGAAGAGATCGAAGTAGAGCTGAAGTTCCTCATCAGGGACTGTGGAAACCCATTCTTTGAAGGTCGTGTCGACTTGTTGGCTCTCGCTATTGGTCTTATCCAGTTGGACAAAGTGTTTGTTCTCAATTTGCCAGCTAAAAGTATCGTGCTGGGCGATACCACCCAAGGCAGTACTGTGCACGATGATTTGGTAGGCAGGAATTTCTAGCATCATACCGATAATAGAACCTTGTGGGATAAAGACCTTGGTTCTATCCATTATTCTTTGATAGCCCTCGCTTTGTGTCAGTTCTTTGTGGAGACCAGGCGCATCAAAGGTATAAACTGCTGTGATCTGATTTTGCAAGCTTTGCTCAATTTGACTAGCAGCATAGATAGCTAGATTTCCTCCTTTGGAATGTCCAGCCAGAATGACCTTTTGCTTAGGATGATGGGCAAAAAAGTTCTTTAAATAGGAGAGGGCATGCATTTGAGCAGGAATTTCCTTCATATAGGTCAGGTGGAAATCTTCCTTCCAGCCAACAATACTGTCATCTGTCCCACGAAAGACAATCAGATAGGTATCGAGAGTGAGACGGTAGGTCATAGCCGCAAATTGCTTTTGCAGTTCAGGGTCGATGTCGTTGATAAAATGGGAGAGTTTGCAATTCTTGAAGCGTTTGTGTCGAGCCAATTCATCCAACAACTGGAGCCGATTTTTATTGGTCAACATGTTCGATTCTCTTGGAACCTGAGGTGCAAGGGCTAAAAGACGCTGAGGAGTTGTGGAGACTAGATTATCAAAGGAGAGGTAGGTGGTTTCTGTTAAGGCTAAAACATCTAATTCATTCAATGGAAGGTTGTAAAAGGAATCGTGCACTACATCTTTCAGATAGTCAAAAATATTGGCCATAAGGGCTCCTTTCTTTTTATTTATCTTATCACAATCACATAGAATTTACTAGTTGGTTTGTACGAGCTCTCTACATACCGACCTATAATGGTATAATTCAGATACATAGAAGACAGTTTGCTTTTATTTCAAACCTCTAAACATACTTGTTTGTATCTGTTTGTCGTCAATCCCATTCTCTTTTAAGAAATTTTTCATCTCATTTATATCATCAGGTTGGCCGGTCAAGAGATAAATAGCTTGGTTGCCGTATTTCTCAACCGCATTTTTTAGAAATGCTTGGCTTTGAGAAAAGGTTTCGCTAGTTTTATAAGTTAGATTCGGATTGTTCTGACTAAGCTCTCTTAACTCATTATCAAAAATGCTTACTCCTTTGTCTAAATGATTAAGAATGATGGAGCGCTTACCAGCCCACTCTTTCACAACTGAACGTAGAGTAGAAATACCGACATCAGAGGCAAAACAAACCAGTGCTTGGTCATTGTCTTCAACAGATAAAGATGACTCCAGCCAACTCATCTCAATTTCACTACCAGCTGGTAAATGTGTTAAGGTTTCTTTAAAGTGGCTACCACTATTATGCGTTAGAATGAGAATTTCATCTTCATCAGGTGTGGAGGCAATGGTTAGCCATCGACTGGTCTGCTCTCCCTTAGCTTCGTTTTTCCTAGCAGCGGACGACGTATCAGGGAGTGTAAATTTAGCAAAAGCCCCAGCTTTCCAGATTTGATGACTCGGCTTTGTGATATGAATTAAATACAAATCTCCGCCGGGATTTTCGATAGATTTTATCGATAATGTCTGACTTCGTCCAAGGTAGGCAATGATTCCCCAAGATATAAAGCCGAGCACTCCAAGTGTAGTTAGAATAATCATGAACATTTTTTTCCCTCGTTTCATTTTTAAGCTCCTATAGTGTAATAATTTTTATGAATGAATAATATTTTTCTTCATTCAAGAATTTTCAAAAAATAAAGAAAAGATTTCTTTATTTCAGTATTCCTTTAATGAAGTTGGTTGCTAGTATTTCTACAGTTTTGCTAATATCTGGAAAATCATTTTCTGTGATATGCATATCCATGTAGTAAAATAGGTTGTAAACTTGTAAAATATCTTGAATTTTTTCTGGAGAATGGCCTTCAGCCTGTAAACGATGAGTAAAGGTTTTCACGAGAAATTGATGAAATGGATTCGTGACTTTCCCTTCTTCTGAGGAATAGTAGCTATGCAACTCATCTGCTATGGCAGGATTGTACCATTCTGCAAGGATTTTATTGGAAGAAACGAGTGCTCTGGATTGAGCAAAGAGTTGACTAATAAGATCAATCATATCAATTTCCCAATCCAGTTCTTCGATCATAGTTTGGCGAACACGATTGTTTTCATCAATATAGATATCTAAAAAAATAGCTTCTTTACTTTCGTAATAGTTATAAAAAGATCCGACTGCCATATGAGCTTGTCTAGCAATTTCTGAAATTCCTGTCGCCTTGTATCCTTTTTTTGAAAAAACTTCATAAGCTGCGGATTTCAAAGCCTGTTTTTTGTCCAATTTGATTCACCTCTTTTATGAATGAATATTAAATCATATTCATTCATATCTTAACAAATCTTTTTCAGATTGTCAATCTGAAAGCTAGAATTTTTTACGGATACCACTCGATAAGGAGCTTTTCAATGTTAGAAGAGTATAGAGTGTCGTTTTAACTACACTCAAGGTTTGGAAGAATAGATATAAATTTTGGTTAAGGAGATGGATAAAAGAACTGTAATGAAGGTTGAAAAAATTAAAGATAAAAAATAAAAGGGTAGGGCTGGCACTATGTATGAAAATAAGGTATGATATCAATGGGGTTATTCGCTATTTGTTTTTGAGCTGTTGTGACAAGGAAATGTCAAAAAAGTATTAGATACCAGCCCCTTTATTTATAATAAAGGATTTAAGACTCCTAGAATTAGCAAAGGAGAAGCGCATGCATAAGATTTTATTAGTAGAAGATGATCAGGTTATTCGTCAACAGGTCGGGAAAATTCTCTCTGAATGGGGATTTGAAGTGGTTCTGGTAGAAGACTTTATGGAAGTGTTGAGTCTGTTTGTTCAGTCGGAGCCTCATCTGGTTCTCATGGATATTGGTTTGCCCTTGTTTAATGGCTATCACTGGTGTCAGGAAATCCGCAAGATTTCCAAGGTGCCCATCATGTTTCTGTCTTCGAGAGACCAGGCTATGGATATCGTCATGGCAATCAATATGGGGGCGGATGACTTTGTGACCAAGCCTTTTGACCAGCAGGTTCTTTTAGCCAAGGTTCAGGGATTGTTGCGCCGTTCCTATGAGTTCGGGCGTGACGAGAGTTTACTGGAATATGCCGGTGTTATCCTCAATACAAAATCCATGGATTTACATTATCAAGGGCAAGTCTTAAATTTGACTAAGAATGAGTTTCAGATTTTACGCGTTTTGTTTGAGCATGCAGGCAACATCGTAGCGCGTGATGACCTGATGCGGGAACTTTGGAACAGTGACTTTTTCATTGATGATAATACCCTCTCAGTTAACGTGGCTCGTTTGCGTAAAAAATTGGAAGAGCAGGGCTTGGTAGGATTTATCGAGACCAAGAAAGGGATAGGGTACGGATTAAAGCATGCTTGATTGGAAACAATTTTTTCTAGCCTATCTGCGCTCCCGTAGTCGTCTTTTTGTCTATCTGATTTCTTTGACGTTTCTGGTTTTGCTCTTTCAGTTTTTATTTGCCAGTCTAGGAATTTACTTTCTCTACTTTTTCCTGCTGTGTTGCTTTGTAACTATTTTATTTTTCGCTTGGGATATATTGGTGGAAATGCAGGTCTATCGCAAGGAAGTTCTCTACGGAGAGAGGGAAGCTCAGTCTCCTTTGGAAATAGCTTTAGCAGAAAAATTAGAGGCGCGTGAGATGGAACTCTATCAGCAGAGGTCAGATTCAGAAAGAAAACTGACGGATTTGCTGGATTACTATACCTTGTGGGTCCATCAGATAAAGACCCCCATTGCAGCCAGTCAACTCTTAGTTGCAGAAGTAGCCGACCGCCAACTGAAGCAGCAATTAGAACAGGAAATTTTCAAAATCGACTCCTATACCAATCTAGTCTTACAGTACCTGCGTTTAGAAAGTTTCCATGATGATTTGGTCTTGAAGCAGGTGCAAATCGAGGACTTGGTCAAGGAAATAATTCGTAAATATGCTCTTTTCTTTATTCAAAAAGGCTTAAATGTCAATCTACATGACCTTGATAAAGAAATCGTGACGGATAAGAAGTGGCTACTAGTGGTCATTGAACAAATTATCTCAAATAGTCTCAAGTACACCAAGGAAGGTGGTCTGGAGATTTATATGGAAGGCCAGGAACTCTGTATCAAGGATACAGGAATCGGGATAAAAAACAGTGATGTCCTCCGAGTCTTTGAACGTGGTTTCTCAGGATATAATGGACGCCTAACCCAGCAGTCATCTGGACTTGGTCTCTACCTATCTAAGAAAATTTCTGAAGAACTGGGGCACCAGATTCGTATTGAGTCTGAGATTGGAAAAGGAACGACAGTAAGAATTAAGTTTTCCGATATGAATCTGATAATTGAGTGAGCAGAGACAATGAATTTTTACCCAATCTCTTTTTGCTATATTTCAGGATATTTGAAAATTGTATTTTAGAAAAATAATAATAGAGTTCTTGATACGGGATATAGTATAAATACTGGTTCAAAGTGAAGTTTTGTATGCTTTATACTTTTGTTGAGTATAAAATCTATAAAGTAAGGGTGAATTACAAAAATTAATTTGAGATGAAGTGAATTGTAGACTTGGGAAATGTCTCCTATTCGATTTCAGAATGAATCGTTGATACAGGATTAAAAGAACTGCAGCTTTCTTTTTATTTTGAATGAGATAGGTGTATATAGATTTGTGTAACTGGTGTAGAACTGTTTCCAAGAATTTATTGAATGTATCGAATACACACATTCTATTGATTTTGAACCAGTTTTTAATTTCTAAATGTTATAATAGTTTTATCAAGTAAAAGGAGACTGCCATGATTGGAGACAATATAAAATTCTTACGAAAATCACATAATCTGATATAACCAGAATTTTCACGGATTGTGGGTGTGTCACGAAATAGCCTAAATCGTTAGAAAAACTGAAAAAGCTTACTTTCAATAGAAGTATTGGAAATATTCATTTTACATCTATCAAAGAAACATGGGATAGACCTATATTTTACAAAATAGCAAATTATATTTTGAATGATAGTAAAAACTGCAGTACTTGTGTGATTTACAATTATTGCACTCAATGTCCGAGTATCGCACTATCTGAAATAGGGAATAGTAGAGATTGTTCTGCGATATGTAAAAAAACGCATTAGCAAGGAGTATCGTATATGCTACCATATCTTAAAACTATTAGATGGTATCTCTTCTTTAATTTTCTTTTTGGTGTAGTATCGAATATCTGCACAGCTTTGTTACCGTATTTCACGCAGGCATTAATCAAAGGGGATTATCAAGTAGCTCTATATGGTTACTCTATGTCAGTGGCAGGCTATTTGAGTTGTAACTATATCCAAATGATACTTGATTGGAAGCAGGGGATTATCTTTTCGACTACTTTGAAAAATGAGTGGTTTCGTTCACTTCTGGGACTCAGTCACCACGATTTCAAGCAGAAAACAGTAGCAGAGTATATTTCCTATCAATCTAATGACCTAGATTCGTTGGAAAAGGATTACCTTCCTCCATTGATGAGTTTTATCAAACAAATTTTACGTATCATCATTTACGCTTTCATTATTAGCAGAACAATTAATCCTATTGTATCACTGATTTTAATCTTTTCCACTGGAATTAGTATTCAAATTCCTAAAATCGTTGGGAAGTTGACCGCTAATCGTAGACAGGTTTACTTGAAAAAACAAGGAGATTACTATCGAACTTTGGAGGATTTGCTCATGGGACATCATTTGGTAAATAAACTAACTATGTCGCATTTTTTGAATCAACAAAAGAGTTCTCTAAAGAATTTGCAGGATAAGTATTTTAAGTATGGTTTGACAAAAATTACAGGCATCTTATTGACAGGTGTTTCTTTTGAATTCATTAGTCTTGTTCTGTTTATTTATTTAGCCTACTCTCTATCTCACCAGCAACTCGGTATTCCTGAGGTGGTGGCGAGTTTCGGATATATTAATGCTTTTTCTGAACCAATACAGGAAATCCTTTATGATTTACAAATGTTAGAGTCCGTAAAGCCTGTAATCAAGAGTTTTCAAAACATTGTTGGGAGACCCGTTTCAGTTCAAGCACCTCAACATTCTTTTGATACGATTACTTTGAAAAACATTTCCAAACAACTGGGAGAATCAAAATTGATAATTACTTCTGCTACGATTCAAAAAGGGGATAAAATTGCGCTTATTGGTAAGAATGGTTCTGGAAAAAGTAGTCTTCTCAACATTTTAAATGGAACAGATGAAGATTTTGAAGGACAAATTGTGCTAGATGGGCTTGTTTTGGACCATCTTTGGGGAAGATTCGGTATGATTCTGCAACAAGAACATACATTTATTTCGAGTTATGAAAATAATGTAACGCTATTCAATAGTTTCAATGAAAAATTCAGAGAAGAAGATTTTGAAAAAATTCCACCACAATCCCTGTCAGGTGGTCAGCAACAACGAATGTATTTAAATCGTGAGAAAAATCGTAAAAATCCATTGCTTATCCTAGACGAACCTTTCTCTGCCTTGGATACTAATCAGTTTAAAATGGAATTGGAAAGAGTTCTGGAACTACCAAGTGCCGTCATTGTTACTTTACATCGCCAAAACGAATTATTAAGTAAGTTTGACCAAGTTTGGGAAATTAAGAATGGAGAACTTGTAATTTTGAAATAGCTAAATTATAAAGAATAAAACGCATAGTATCAAGGTTCAGGAGATACCGTTTTTCCTTCTTCGGATAAGGAAACAAAAATTTTTTGCTTCATCTATCTATTCAATTGATAGATTTCGTCAGAGAAAGACCGTAAAATTTTTGATATAATGTTAAGGATAGACTGACGGATATTTAAAAGATAATGTTCAAAAGAATAACAGGTGAGAAGAAAAATATGTAAGATTGGACAGAAGTCTCTCTACCATCATCCATGCAGAAACAAGATTATATGAAATAAAAGGAGTAACCAATGAACGGAAATTATTCAACACGTGAATACCGTGAAAAATTATACGATGATCTTCATGTTAGATCGAGAGATACAGTGATTTTGATGTGTGCAATTTTTATTGCCTCTATCGGACTAAATATGAATTCCACAGCTGTTATTATAGGAGCTATGTTAATTTCACCTCTCATGGCACCGATTGTTGGACTAGGATTAGGTTTAGCTATTTTTGATACGCGTTTAATCAAGCAATCTCTAGAGGTTTTATTGACTCAAGTGTTGGTCAGTTTGCTTGTCTCGACTCTGTATTTCTGGATTTCTCCCTTGTCTTATGCAAGTAGCGAGTTGATCGCACGAACCTCTCCAACCATTTGGGATGTTCTCATTGCTATTGCTGGTGGGATTGCTGGTGTGATCGGTTCAAGGAAAAGAGTTAGAAAAACCAACAACACCAAGTCTTGAAGCTTTTTGGGATTTACGGCAAAATTTCTTTGCTTGTTTTCTTTCCTTTTTCTGGTTGGGATCGTTATGGATGGCACTAAACACATTATGGGAAAAGGTTGAGAAAATTTCCTCAGAAATTATTTGGTGGAATTTGTTTCTACTCTTGGAGCGGCAGGAGTTCTCTTTGGAGAATTTCATGCCATCCAAGATACCAGTCTGAATGATGTGGTGGACCGGATCTATATAAATGTCAAGGATTTACCGTTTCAGTCCTTGGGAGCTTTAGCTAATATCCTGTCTGATGTTAAGAAGGGACTGATTCAAGACAGTCATATCTGGTCTTTCTTCCAGTCATTTTTCAAACAATATCAGTTGATAATCAGCTTAAATCAGATCTATCAGTTTGTCTATCTTTCTCTGATGGAGATCATGTCCTATCTTCACTTTGATTATTGGAAAAAACGGCTCGGTCAGGAGCTAGTATGAATAAGGAGAACAAATGAGACGTTTAAAAATGTTATGGCATATTATACAGGTTACGGGTTTTACTCGGTTTGCTCTGAGTTTTGTGACCTTTGTTTTTGGGTCAGGAGGCGTGCTTTTCCTAGTTGAACCTGCTATCACAAATTACGGAGACGGTCTTTGGTATGCTTTTGTGACTTCGACGACTGTCGGCTACGGGGATCTCCTAGCTGTGACCTTGATTGGAAGGATTACCAGTGTCTTCTTGACGATTTATGGGCTCATATTTTTTGGCTGTTTATCAGCTGTTATTATTAATTATTATACCGATTTAAATAAGGAAAGAGGAGAGGACAAATGACTGCCAATTATTCAACACGGGAATACCGTGAGAAATTATACGATGACCTTCATGTTCGATTGAGAGATACAGCGATTTTGATGTGTGCAATTTTTATTGCCTCTATCGGTCTAAATATGAATTCAACAGCTGTTATTATTGGAGCCATGTTAATTTCACCTCTCATGACACCGATTGTTGGACTGGGATTCGGTTTAGCTATTTTTGATACGCGTTTAATCAAGCAATCTCTAGAGGTTTTATTGACTCAAGTGTTGGTCAGTTTGCTTGTCTCGACTCTGTATTTCTGGATTTCTCCCTTGTCTTATGCAAGTAGCGAGTTGATCGCACGAACCTCTCCAACCATTTGGGATGTTCTCATTGCTATTGCTGGTGGGATTGCTGGTGTGATCGGTTCAAGGAAAAAAGAAGCAAACAATATCGTGCCAGGAGTAGCCATTGCTACAGCTTTGATGCCGCCTATCTGTACTGCTGGCTATGGTTTAGCTAATGGGAATGTACGATTTTTATTGGGGGCTCTCTATCTTTTCTTGATCAACTGTGTCTTTATCATGCTAGCCAACATTGTTGGAACAAGAATTTTGATGAGAAAATCTCCTTTAACTTCATTTAAAGAGCTGAGCATTAAAATGAGAATTGGCTTGATTTCTTTGATTGTATTGTTGATTCTTCCAGCTAGCTATTCGGCAGTTACTCTGACAATAGAACAAGCGCGCAAAGAAGGGATCAAACAGTTTGTAGGAAAAGAGTTCGCCAATTATACGGTTATCAATCAAGTCTACAAGTCAAGGGACAATGAATTGATCTTGACGGTTGTTGGAGATCCGATTTCAGAAGAAGAATTAGAAACGCTCCATCAAAAACAAGCCTCTTACGGTATTCAATCTGTTCAATTGAAAGTCAATCAAGTTCATAATTCGACAAAATTAGACAGTGATACGACCAAGGAATTTTATGAAAACATTAACAAGTATATCGATCAAAAACTCTCTGAAAAAGATCCACAAAAAGATCTCGTAAAAGAAGTAAAAGAAAATGAAGCAGACAAGGAATGAGGATATTGACCTTGTCTAACTCATGAAAGCAAATCTTGTGTGGTGGTTTGACCAATTACTACTAGCTCAGATTAAATAAAATATAAAAAGCAACAGCTGTTTCAGTTGTTGCTTTTTAGGTATCTAGGATTTTATCCTAGGTTTTATCTCTTATTTCTCAACGCGTGATTTGTTGGCGATATCAGCTAGGATAGCTTGAACAAAGTCATCAACTGAGACAGTTTGTGTTTCTTTTTGGCCATAGCGACGAACGTTAACAGTTCCGTCTTCCATTTCCTTGTCCCCAACGATCAATTGGTAAGGAATCTTGCTTGTTTGTGAAGCACGGATCTTGAACTGCATTTTTTCATTGCGTTCATCTACATCTGCACGGACACCACGATCACGGAGTTTCTTAGCCACTTCCCAAGCGTAGTCCACGTGTTTTTCGTTAGATACTGGGATGAGGGTTACTTGGTGTGGTGCAAGCCATGTTGGGAAGGCACCCTTGTAGTTTTCAATCAAGATAGCTGTGAAGCGTTCCATAGTTGAGATAACCCCACGGTGAATCATAACTGGACGGTGCTCTTCGCCATCAGCTCCGATGTATTTGAGGTCGAAGCGTTCTGGAAGCAAGAAGTCAAGCTGGATAGTAGAAAGTGTTTCTTCTTTACCAAGGGCAGTCTTAACCTGGATATCCAATTTTGGTCCGTAGAAGGCTGCTTCACCTTCGGCTTCAAAGTAGTCAACGCCCATTTCATCAAGAGCTGCACGAAGCATAGTTTGGGCATTTTCCCACATCTCATCGTTGTCAAAGTACTTGTGAGTATCTTGAGGGTCGCGAAGAGAGAGACGGAAGCGGTATTCATTCAAGTTGAAATCTTCATAAACATCGATAATCAACTGAAGGGCACGTTGGAATTCTTCTTGGATTTGTTCTGGAGTCACAAAGAGGTGACCGTCGTTAAGAGACATTTCACGTACACGTTGAAGACCAGTCAGGGCACCAGATTTTTCATAACGGTGCATCATACCGATTTCGGCAATACGGATTGGCAACTCACGGTATGAGTGAACATGGTGTTTGAAGACTTGGATGTGGTGCGGGCAGTTCATTGGACGAAGGACGAATTCTTCCCCGTCACCCATGTCCATAGTTGGGAACATGTCTTCTTGATAATGATCCCAGTGACCAGAAGTCTTGTAAAGCTCAACAGAAGCAAGTGGTGGAGTATAGACGTGTTGGTAGCCTGAAGCCAACTCCTTATCTACGATGTAGCGTTCCAATTCACGACGGATAGTCGCACCATTTGGCAACCAGAATGGAAGTCCTTGACCAACCTCTTGTGAAATCATAAAGAGGTCAAGCTCTTTACCAAGTTTACGGTGGTCACGTTCCTTAGCTTCTTCACGCATTTGGAGGTAGTTTTTCAAGTCTTTCTTGTCAAACCAAGCTGTACCATAGATACGTTGCATCATAGCGTTGTCGCTATTTCCACGCCAGTAAGCACCAGCTACGTTAAGAAGGTGGAAGATTTGGATACGGCCTGTTGATGGGACGTGAGGACCACGGCAAAGGTCCACGTATTCACCCTGACGGTAGATAGTCAAACCACCTTCGTCTTCTGAGTGTTCTTCAATCAATTCTAATTTGTAAGGGTCATTTTTGAAGATTTCACGTGCCTCATCTTTAGTCACTTCTTCACGGATTGATGGGAAGTTTTCTTTGACAATTTTTTGCATTTCTTCTTCGATACGAGGAAGGTCTTCGTTAGAGATTTGACCAGCAGTATTATCTGTATCGTAATAGAAGCCGTCTTCGATGGCTGGACCAACTCCTAAGTGAATGTCTGGGAAAAGACGACGAGCTGCTTGGGCAAACAAGTGGGCAGCAGAGTGACGCAAGATTGGAAGAGCATCTTCGTGGTCAGGTGTCACAATTTCGATGCTTCCATCTTCAGTGATAGCACGAGTAGTGTCGATGAGTTTGCCGTTGAATTTACCAGCCAAGGCTTTTTTAGCTAGGGAATTGCTGATAGATTGGGCAATTTCAAAAGTTGTTACGCCAGCTTCGAATTCACGAACAGCGCCATCTGGGAAAGTAATGTTAATCATGATGTTCTCCTTTTTATTATTTCACAGTTTCTAAGCATTGACTTTTTTGCAGACTACTTCCTAGTCTTAATGTTCAATTGCTTTTCTTTATCAGAGAGGAAGTTTTCCATTTCCGTCAGAATGTCTATATCCAGACGTTGAGAAAGTTCTACTAGCCACCAGATATTTTCTGAAAGTTTTTGTTCCAGTGTGTAAGGTGTTTCATCGTAGTAGCGTCCTTGCTTGGTCATCACTAATCGTTGGAAATTTCCAATATCATTAGATAAAGCCAAGAGGTCTTCTTCTACCGTCCACCTGGAATCATGATGCTTAACTTCCAGATCGTAATAAGCTTGTCGGATTGCCCCACAGCGCTCCACTAATTCTTGCAACTCCATAGTTAGCCTCCTCATAAAAAATTGCGACATCCTCGAAAGGACGTCGCAACGTGGTTCCACCTTCATTTATGTTCCTCAAAAAAGAGGGACACCTCTGATTGGCTCTAACGTGGCCACCGTTTTATGTTTTCATAAAAAAACTCAAGAGTAGTATCAATTTAGGCTTCCTATGCGTTTCCAGCAACCACGCACTCTCTAGTAGAAAGGGACTAAGTGACTTGTCTCTATGGATTATTATAGCATGATTGTGAAAATTTTCAAGATATTTGTAGATTTTTTTGAATTTCCTTGTTGGAAAGGCGTTGGTAATCAGCTATGGTAATATTAGCAGAAATTGACAATCTTAATTGTGTTAGTGAAGCAAAGAGAAAGAAAGTAAATCTGTTGACAAAGATGTTAGTTATTGGTAGAATAGGGATTGTCGTAAAGACAAATAACTTCTTCTTGGTTACAGGCATGCCAACCTGTCACTCGGATGAAGCCAAATAAAAAGGAGAAACATCATGGCAATCTCAAAAGAGAAAAAAAATGAAATCATCGCACAATATGCACGTCACGAAGGTGATACAGGTTCAGTAGAGGTTCAAGTTGCTGTCCTTACTTGGGAAATCAACCACCTTAACGAACACATCAAACAACACAAAAAAGACCACGCTACTTACCGTGGATTGATGAAAAAAATCGGTCGCCGTCGTAACTTGCTTGCATACTTGCGTAAAAACGACGTTAACCGTTACCGTGAGTTAATCAACTCTCTAGGACTTCGTCGCTAATCTGCTTTATTTTCCACTTACATTGCGTTGTCACCTTACCTCGATATACTCAAGTATAATCTTCGGTTACGGTTCCCAGCACTGTAAGGTAAAATAAACCAGATATTCTCCCTTCGGGGAGATTTTTTTGTTTCACTAAAATTTTGTACAACCTTCGCCTCGTCGCCTGGTCTATAAACGGTTTATCCAGCAAGACTGGAGCTCTCTGATTTTCAGAGAGCTTTTTCATTGAGGTTTTATCGATCACAATTTTGGAGACTACAAAAACCTCAAATGGTATCAGCTAATTACACCATAAGGGTGCGTAGCTACTCGGCTTGAAAAGCCGAGTAGCTGTCTGCAAGCCCCTTCGGAGAGCCCACACTTTACGAAGTAAAGTATAGTATGTTATACTTTACATGGAAGTAGTCACCGAATTCCAGTTAGAAATTACTTTGTAACTACGTTTTGAGGAGGAGTAAAATGCTTTCCTATGTTCGAAATTACCCACTAGCGATAGCTAAATTAATGTGTCTGTGCTCTCCTAAAATCTGCTGATTTATTACTGACTAATACAGGAGGGTTTTTTATGGGACAGACAATCATATCTGCTATTGGTGTTTATATTTCCACCAGTATCGATTATTTAATTATTTTATTTATTTTATTTGCACAGCTATCACAGAATAAACAAAAATGGCATATTTATGCAGGGCAATATCTAGGCACAGGCTTACTTGTAGGGGCGAGTTTAGTTGCTGCTTATGTCGTTAATTTCGTGCCTGAAGAATGGATGGTTGGATTGCTTGGTTTAATCCCTATCTATTTAGGGATTCGCTTTGCAATTGTTGGAGAAGGTGAGGAAGAAGAGGAAGAAGAGGAAGAAATTATTGAAAGATTAGAACAAAGCAAGGCAAATCAACTGTTTTGGACAGTTACATTGCTAACAATTGCGTCTGGCGGAGATAATTTAGGTATCTATATACCTTATTTTGCTTCATTAGATTGGTCACAGACCCTCGTGGCCTTGCTTGTGTTTGTAATCGGCATAATTATCTTATGCGAGATTAGTCGGGTGTTATCCTCTATTCCCTTAATATTCGAGACAATTGAAAAATACGAGCGAATCATTGTGCCCTTAGTATTCATTCTACTTGGACTATATATCATGTATGAAAATGGCACGATAGAGACTTTTCTGACCGTGTAGATTTTTTTGTTTCACTAGGATTTTAGCCCGAGCTCAAATCAGCTCTCTGACTTCAGAGAGCTTTTTATGTTGTCACCTTACCTCGATATACTCAAGTATAATCTTCGGTTATGATTATTAGCACTGTAAGACCAACTATATTTATTTTTCTCATCTTGTTCCATTGTTGAAAATATGGTATACTTTTCATGAGAATTTTCTAAATTTTTAAGATTCTATCAAAGGAGGTTTTCATGCTTTCCAAATTTTCTGGAAGCCGACAAGACCAGCAATTTCTGTTACTTTTAGTTATTTTGCTAGGTATTTTAGGGATTTCTCTCTTTCTAGCAGTTTCAATGGGATCTGTTGCAGTTGATCTAGGAGATACCTATCGGATTATTTTGAGCAGGTTAGGATTTCCTCTTGAGATAGGAGAGGTTTCCAAGTCCACTCTTGCCATTGTATGGAACATGAGATTTCCTCGAGTATTGTTAGGTCTGATAGTAGGAGCAGGCCTTTCTATGTGTGGTAGTGTGATGCAGTCTACAGTGAACAATCCCATCGCTGAGCCTTATGTCTTAGGAATCTCTGCTGGTGCAACTTTAGGGGCAACCTTGAGCATCATTCTTGGTTTAAAAGTGATGATTAGCCTTGGAGCTTTTCTTGGCGCTATTTTGGCAACAATTGCTGTCCTCATCATTGCCTCTATGCAGGGAAGGATGACGACTTCCAGTCTGATCTTATCAGGAACGGTGGTCAACGCTCTCTTTCTGGCTTTTTCCAACTTTATTATCTCAGTTGGAGCTAATGCGGATAGTGTGATGACCATTAAGTTTTGGACCATGGGATCGCTCGCTGGGACTTCCTGGGCAGACTTGGTTCTGCCAACTATAGTAGTAGGAATAGCCTTTCTATTTTTCTCTACCCAGTATCGTGTTTTCAATGCGATGATGATGGGAGATGAGGCTGCTTTAACTTTGGGGATTCCCTTACGCTTTTATTGGTATCTTTATGTGAGCATGGTGGCTGTGCTGACAGCAGTCTTAGTGGCAACCTGTGGGATTATTGGATTTGTCGGTCTGATTACTCCACATTTAGCTCGAGGGTTAGTAGGAACGAATTACAAGAGGCTTTTTCCTGTTGCAACCTTGCTAGGTGCCCTCTTTGTCATCTGGGCAGACGTACTCTCTCGTATCATCATTCCAAACGCAGAGCTTCCTATTGGTATTTTCACAGCCTTAGTAGGTGCTCCCTTCTTTATCTACATTGTTGGAGGTAGACGAAGGGAGGTGAGGGTCTGATATGGACTTGATTTGTCAGGACATCCATTTTGGACTAGGAGAGAAAAAAATCCTCAAAGGAGTTTCTCTTAAGGTTGAAGGGAATCAATTTCACACGATATTAGGACCAAATGGAAGCGGGAAAACCAGTCTACTTAAACTCCTCTATCGTCAGGAAAAGGCGGACAAAGGCTTGATAAGCCTAGATGGAAAGCCGCTAGAGCATTGGTCACTCAAAGAAACAGCCAAGCAAATGGCAGTTGTCACCCAGTTTAATCAATTGCAGTTTGATTGTACAGTTGAGGAAATCGTCTTGCTGGGAAGAACTCCCCACCTCTCTTTTTTAGAGAAGGAAAAGGAAAGGGATTATGCCCTCGTTCAAGATGCTCTCGTTAAGGTGGATATGCTCGAGAAGAAAATTCGTCTCTATTCGTCTCTGTCAGGGGGAGAGAAACAGCGAGTCTTACTAGCCCGAGCCTTGGCGCAAGAACCGACTCTCTTGCTCCTGGACGAACCAACCAATCACCTGGATATCAAGTATCAGCTAGACTTGTTGGCCATTGTGAAAAATCTCAAGGTCAATGTTCTAGCTGTCCTACATGATATTCAACTTGCTTGTCGCTATTCGGATTATCTCTATCTGATGAAAGAGGGAGAAATCCTTTACCAAGGGACTCCAAAGGAGACCATCACCCCTGAGTCATTGCAAACTGTATACGGAGTTCAAAGTCAGGTGACTTGGACCGAGGATCAGCAAGCTATGATTCACTATTTATAAGAATGAAAAGGAAAACAAGATGAAAAAAACACTAAGCATTTTACTGGTAACAGTAGCTACCCTAACCATGGCAGCTTGTGCTAACACTACCACTGAAAAATCTACGACACAATCTAGCACAGAAACAAGTCAAAAGGCGAGCACAGAGACGACTTATCCACTAACGGTCAAAACCTATGACGCGAAAGGGAATGAAGTCGAACAAGTCTTTGACAAGGCACCTGAAAAAGTTATCACCAACAATCTTTCAACCACGGAAATCTTATTGGAGTTGGGGTTGAAGGATAAAATTGCTGGTATGCTCAATCCAGACAATGCTGTGACGGACAAATACAAGGACGCGATTGCGAATATTCCTCAAATTGGGGATAAAAAAACAGTCTCACAAGAGACAGTCCTTTCTTATGAGCCAGACGCTGTGATGGGTCGAAACATGATGTTTTCTGAAAAATCCTTGGGGACAGTTAGCACTTGGAATGAAAACAAAATCCCAGTTTATACTCAAAAAGCTTCTCTCTCAACGATTCAGCAAGATTTGGGAAATATCGTAGAAGATGTCAAAAATCTTGGAATGATTTTTAATGTGCAGGACAAGGCCAATGAATACGCAGCCCAATTACAAACTAAAATTGACGCTGTTAAGAAAGCAAATCCAGCAAGCCAAGGTGAAAAGAAGAAGGCTTTGATTATGGTTGCTTATAATGATCAAACCTTTGGTGCCTACAAGTCTGCTTTGCAAGAAAGTTTGCTGAACCAACTTGGTTATACAAACGTTGCTACGGGGACATCAGGCTTGACCTTGGAAAATCTCGTGTCAATGGATCCTGAATTGATTATCTATGTAACCAGCGACCGCAATAAAAAATTGGATGAAAAAGCAGTAGAGTTGATGAAGGCAAATGCTGTTTTGGAAAGCGTTCCTGCTATTAAGAATCAAAAAATCATGACCATCTCTTACGATGAATTGATGGACTATGGTCCAGCAGTGATTGATTCCCTTGAGAAAATCAATGACTTTATCAATAAATAATGAGTTTGATTGGGAAGGAATTCAAGTCAAAATCAGCCTTCCCTCTAACTACGACCCCAATCAAACCTATCCGGCTATTTTATTGAATGATGGAAACTTGGACTTCCTATCGTCCCTTTCCGAATCTATGATTTTAGTGGGCTTGACCTCTAAAAATCGCTTAGACGACTACACTCCCTGGGCGACATCGGCTCTGAGAGATGGAGCTCCAGATTTTGGAGGTCAGGCCAACGTCTATCATGAACATTTATTTGGAGGTCTTTTAGACAAGTTGCAGTCGCTTTATCGCCTGGATGAAGCACGCCTTGCTTATGGAGGCTACTCACTAGGTGGTTTGGCGGCAGTCTACAGTCTTTTCAGCTTTGACAAGGTTTCCTGTGTCTTTTCCATCTGCGGTTCCTTTTGGTATCCTGATTTTGTGACTTACTGCAAGGAAGAAAATGTGAAAAATTTGGACTGTTTGCTGTATTTACAGAACGGTCAAACAGAAGGAGTCAATCATAGCAATCGCTTGGCTCAAGCACCAGTCTATGCTGAGCAGATCCATACCAGTCTTCAGAAATGCTATCCGAACGGTCAGTTTGTCTTTGACCCTTATGGGCATCATGAACAAGTAGCTGAACGATTCCTAGCTTTTTCCAGCTGGTTGGCCCAAAAATGGAAAATCGAATAAAAGATTTATCCCTTGGCTTTTGCCAAGGGATTGTTGTATTTATTTAACCAAGTTTTTCTCTCTTTTTATCTGGATTCCATACGAAGCTTGCGATAAAGCTAAAGATGATGGTTAAGATAGCAAGGATAATGGCAAGGATGAGGGCAGGGATGCGGATAAACCACCAGAGTGGGTTTGGTTTTTTATCATTGTGCCATTGTTTCGTTTCGTCGTCCAAACGTTGAAATTCTGCTTGGATGCGATTGGCGACTGTTTCAATACCTTCATCATTCATTTTCTTGATATCTGAGATATCGATTGGATTTCCAAAGTTCATATCAACACGCTCACGGCTAACCAAGCCTTTTAAAGTCATGGGACCTGTATAGGTAACAGGCATGATACGGACCTTGGCCATCTTGGCAATCAGAGCTACGCCACCCTTGACATCGTTTGAGTGACGGCTCCCGCTTGGAAACATGATGAGAGCGCGATCACTTTTTTTGAGAACATTGATAGGATATTTGATGGCAGAAGCGCTAGGATTTTCACGGTCGATAGGAAAAGCGCCACACATACGAATCCACCAACCAAAAATACGGTTGGTAAAGAGTTCTTTTTTTGCCATAAAGATAAATTGTTTTGGCTTGGTCGCAAAGGCCATGTAAACAGGATCCCACCAGGTGCGGTGAGGTGCAACCAGAATATAATTTTCATCTTGATTAGGAATTTTATCAGTATTATGATAGTGGGCATTGCCATTGATGGACCATAGGAGCAAGACAACCAATCCACGTAAATAAGTATAAAACATGCGATCTCCTTCGATTCTTTTCTTGTTATTATTATACCTTATCAAAGGAGGGCTGGCAAACTTTTCCCTTGACTAGGTGCATATTTGGGGTGAGATTAGAATTCTGTTAAAAAAAATGATATGATAGAACTTATGGATAAAAATAAGATTATGGGATTAACCCAAAGAGAAGTCAAGGAAAGACAGACTAAGGGCTTGGTCAATGATTTTACTGCTTCGGCCAGTACCAGCACTTGGCAAATCGTTAAACGAAATGTCTTTACCCTTTTTAACGCTTTGAACTTTGCCATTGCTTTGGCCCTTGCCTTTGTGCAGGCTTGGAGTAATCTGGTCTTCTTTGCTGTTATCTGCTTTAACGCTTTTTCTGGAATTGTGACCGAGCTACGGGCTAAACACATGGTGGACAAGCTCAATCTCATGACCAAGGAAAAGGTCAAGACTATTCGTGATGGCCAAGAAGTGGCTCTGAATCCTGAAGAATTAGTTCTAGGAGATGTCATTCGTCTGTCTGCTGGAGAGCAGATTCCTAGTGATGCCTTGGTTTTGGAAGGCTTTGCGGAAGTCAATGAAGCCATGTTGACGGGGGAAAGTGATTTGGTGCAAAAGGAAGTGGATGCCTTGCTTTTGTCAGGAAGTTTCCTAGCTAGTGGGTCAGTTTTAGCTCAAGTTCACCATGTAGGTGCAGACAACTATGCTGCCAAGCTCATGCTGGAAGCCAAGACTGTTAAACCTATTAACTCCCGTATCATGAAATCGCTGGACAGGTTAGCTGGTTTTACTGGGAAGATTATCATTCCCTTTGGTCTGGCTCTCTTGCTAGAAGCCTTGCTTTTAAAAAGCTTGCCTCTTAAGTCATCCGTTGTAAACTCGTCGACAGCCCTTTTGGGAATGTTGCCTAAGGGAATTGCCCTTTTGACCATTACTTCGCTCTTGACTGCGGTGATTAAGTTGGGCTTGAAAAAGGTCTTGGTGCAGGAGATGTACTCTGTTGAGACCTTGGCGCGCGTGGATATGCTCTGTCTGGACAAGACAGGCACCATCACCCAAGGAAAGATGCAGGTGGAGGCTGTTCTTCCTTTGACCGAAGAGTATGGAGAGTCAGCGCTTGCTAGCATCTTGGCCAGCTATATGGCCCATAGTGAGGATAAAAATCCAACAGCTCAAGCTATTCGCCAGCGTTTTGTGGGAGAGGTAGCATATCCGATGATTTCAAGCCTTCCATTTTCAAGTGATCGAAAATGGGGAGCAATGGAGTTAGAAGGTTTGGGAACAGTTTTCTTAGGTGCACCTGAGATGTTGTTGGATGCTGAAGTTCCTGAAGCTAGAGAAGCTCTTGAACGAGGTTCACGTGTCTTGGTCTTAGCTCTCAGTCAGGAGAAATTAGACCATCACAAACCACAAAAACCATCTGATATTCAGGCTCTAGCCTTGTTGGAAATCTTGGACCCCATTCGAGAGGGAGCAGCAGAGACGCTGGACTATCTCCGTTCTCAGGAAGTGGGGCTCAAGATTATCTCTGGTGACAATCCAGTTACGGTATCCAGCATTGCCCAGAAGGCTGGTTTTGCGGACTATGACAGTTATGTAGATTGCTCGAAAATTACGGATGAGGAATTGATTGCTATGGCGGAGAAGACAGCGATTTTCGGTCGTGTTTCCCCTCATCAAAAGAAACTCATCATCCAAACACTGAAAAAAGCGGGGCATACAACAGCCATGACAGGGGATGGAGTTAATGATATCCTGGCCCTTCGTGAGGCGGATTGTTCTATCGTGATGGCTGAGGGGGATCCTGCGACTCGTCAGATTGCCAATCTGGTTCTCTTGAACTCTGACTTTAATGATGTTCCTGAGATTCTCTTTGAAGGTCGTCGTGTGGTCAATAACATCGCCCATATCGCCCCTATTTTCTTGATAAAGACCATCTATTCTTTCTTGCTCGCAGTTATCTGTATCGCCAGTGCTCTTCTGGGACGGTCTGAGTGGATCTTGATTTTCCCCTTCATTCCGATCCAGATTACCATGATTGACCAGTTTGTGGAAGGTTTCCCACCATTCGTTCTGACTTTTGAGCGAAATATCAAACCTGTTGAGCCAAACTTCCTCAGAAGATCCATGCTTCGTGCCCTACCAAGTGCTCTCATGGTTGTGTTCAGCGTTCTTTTTGTGAAAATATTTGGAAGTAGCCAAGGTTGGTCTGAGTTAGAAATTTCAACCCTCCTCTATTATCTACTTGGGTCTATCGGTTTCTTATCTGTATTTAGAGCCTGCATGCCATTTACCCTCTGGCGTGTCCTCTTGATTGTTTGGTCAGTAGGAGGCTTCCTAGCCACAACTCTCTTCCCAAGAATTCAAAAACTGCTTGAAATATCAACCTTAACAAGACAAACACTACCTATTTATGGTGTCATGATGTTGGTCTTTACCTTGATTTTCATCCTGACTAGTCGCTATCAAGCCAGAAAATAAAGAAAGGCTGCAATCTGTGGATTGCGGTCTTTTTAGGTACAAGATTGCCAGCTGAAATGTGGTATAATAAGAGGTAACAGAGTTTTGGAAAGTGAGAGAAGATGATTTCAAAGAGATTAGAATTAGTGGCGTCCTTTGTGCCACAGGGGGCCATTTTACTAGATGTGGGAAGTGACCATGCTTATCTGCCAATTGAGTTGGTTGAGAAAGGCCAAATCGAAGGAGCTATTGCAGGGGAGGTGGTGGAAGGTCCTTACCAGTCTGCGGTTAAAAATGTTGAGATTCACGGCCTAAAGGAGAAAATCCAAGTCCGTTTAGCTAATGGTCTAGCAGCTTTTGAAGAGGCTGACCAAGTATCGGTTATTACCATTGCCGGTATGGGAGGCCGTTTGATTTCTAGGATTTTAGAAGAAGGCTTGGACAAGCTAGCGCATGTAGAGCGTTTGATCCTCCAGCCAAATAATCGTGAAGACGACTTGCGTATCTGGTTGCAAGACAATGGTTTTCAGATTGTAGCTGAAAGCATCCTAGAAGAAGCTGGCAAGTTCTACGAGATTTTGGTGGTGGAAGCGGGACAAATGAAGTTATCAGCCAGTGATGTCCGCTTTGGTCCCTTCTTGTCCAAAGAAATCAGCCCAGTCTTTGTCCAAAAATGGCAAAAAGAAGTTGTTAAGCTAGAGTTTGCCCTCGGACAAATCCCAGAAAAAAATCTGGAGGAACGTCAAGTTCTAGTAGATAAAATTCAAGCCATCAAGGAGGTTCTCCATGCTAGCAAGTGAAGTAATTAACGCATATGAAGCATTTTGCCCTCAGGAATTTTCAATGGAGGGAGACAGTCGTGGCCTGCAAATTGGAACTTTGGACAAGGATATCCAAAGTGTCATGGTGGCTCTGGATATTCGTGAAGAGACGGTGGCTGAAGCTATTGAAAAGGGTGTGAATTTGATTATCGTCAAGCACGCACCGATTTTCCGTCCCATTAAGGATTTGGTAGCTAGCCGTCCGCAAAATCAGATTTATATCGATCTGATAAAGCATGACATTGTAGTTTATGTTAGCCATACCAATATTGACATCGTTGAAAATGGTCTCAATGACTGGTTCTGTCAGATGCTAGGAATCGAGGAGACGACTTATCTACAGGAGACAGGTCCAGAACGTGGAATTGGTCGTATTGGAAATGTTCAGCCTCAGACATTTGGGGAATTGGCCCAGAATGTCAAGCAAGTCTTTGGTTTAGATAGCCTTCGAATGGTGCATTATCAAGAGAGTGATTTGCAGAAGTCTATTTCAAGAGTGGCCATCTGTGGTGGGAGCGGGCAGTCTTTCTATAAGGATGCTTTAGCTAAAGGAGCGGATGTCTATATCACTGGTGATATTTACTACCACACTGCCCAGGATATGTTGTCTGATGGCTTGCTAGCATTGGACCCAGGTCACTATATTGAAGTGCTTTTTGTGGAAAAAATAGCAGCACTCCTTACTCAATGGAAAGAGGAAAAAGGCTGGACAATCGATATTGTACCTAGTCAAGCATCGACTAATCCTTTCCACCATATCTAGTTAGAAAGTGAAAACAATGAAAAAAGTTGCCATTATCGGAGCAGGAATTGTGGGAGCAACAGCAGCCTACTACCTCTCTAAAGAAAGTGACCTAGAGGTAACCGTCTTTGACCATGGACAAGGTCAGGCTACCAAGGCCGCAGCAGGAATTATCAGCCCTTGGTTTTCCAAACGCCGCAATAAGGCCTGGTACAAGATGGCACGTTTGGGGGCTGACTTTTATGTGGATTTATTAGCTGATTTAGAGAAGTCAGGACAAGAAATCGACTTTTACCAGCGTTCGGGAGTTTTTCTCCTGAAAAAGGATGAATCCAAGCTAGAAGAACTCTATCAACTAGCCCTCCAGCGTAGAGAAGAGTCTCCCTTGATAGGGCAATTAGCCATTCTGGACCCAGCATCAGCTAATGAATTATTCCCTGGTTTGAAAGGATTTGACCACCTGCTCTACGCTTCTGGTGGAGCGAGAGTAGATGGCCAACTCTTAGTGACTCGTTTGCTAGAAGCCAGTCAAGTCAAGCTGGTCAAAGAAAAAGTGACTCTGACACCTTTAGCATCAGGTTACCAGATTGGCGAAGAGGTGTTTGATCAGGTTATTTTGGCGACTGGAGCTTGGTTAGGTGACTTGTTAGAACCCTTGGGTTATGCTGTGGATGTCCGTCCTCAAAAAGGACAACTCCGAGATTATCAGCTTGGCCAAGACATGGAAGCTTACCCTGTTGTTATGCCAGAAGGGGAGTGGGATTTGATTCCTTTTGCAGGTGGGAAATTGTCCTTAGGTGCTACTCATGAAAATGACATGGGGTTTGATTTGACCGTAGATGAAACCTTGCTCCAACAAATGGAGGAGGCAGCCTTACCCCATTATCCAGTTTTATCTAAAGCGACTTCAAGAACTGAGCGTGTGGGAATCCGTGCTTATACCAGTGATTTCTCTCCTTTTTTTGGGCAGGTGCCAGAATTGGCAGGTGTCTATGCTGCTAGTGGACTAGGTTCATCAGGTCTCACAACTGGTCCTATCATTGGCTATCATCTAGCTCAACTGATCCAAGACAAGGAGTTGACCTTGGACCCTCTAAACTACCCAATTGAAAACTATGTCAAACGAGTAAAAAGCGAATAAGAATTTTACTGAAATTTTATCTACCCTCTAGGATGGCAAATGACATTCCCTATCAAAAATGGTAAAATAAGAAAAAATAATCCAAGAATTGAGGAAAGAATATGCAAGAAAAGATTTTGGTAACGGGTGGAGCAGGTTTTATCGGAACCCACACAGTTATTGAGTTAATCCAAGCAGGTCATCAGGTTGTTGTGGTGGATAACCTTGTCAACAGCAATCGAAAAAGTTTAGAAGTTGTTGAGAAAATCACAGGAGTTGAAGTGCCTTTCTATGAGGCTGATATCCGTGATACAGATACCCTCAGAGATATTTTCAAGCAAGAAGAACCAACAGGTGTCATTCACTTTGCTGGTTTGAAGGCTGTCGGTGAATCTACTCGTATTCCTCTTGCTTATTATGACAATAATATCGCTGGAACTGTCAGTCTTCTAAAAGCCATGGAAGAAAACAACTGTAAAAACATCATTTTCAGTTCTTCTGCGACAGTTTACGGAGATCCTCATACAGTGCCAATCTTGGAAGATTTCCCACTGTCAGTGACCAATCCATATGGCCGTACTAAACTCATGCTAGAGGAAATTTTGACGGATATTTACAAGGCAGACTCAGAATGGAATGTGGTCTTGCTTCGTTACTTCAACCCAATCGGAGCACATGAGAGTGGTGATTTGGGAGAAAATCCAAACGGTATTCCAAACAACCTCTTGCCATATGTGACTCAAGTAGCCGTTGGAAAACTAGAGCAAGTGCAAGTGTTTGGAGATGATTACGATACTGAAGACGGAACTGGTGTTCGTGACTATATCCACGTTGTCGATTTGGCTAAAGGTCACGTTGCAGCTCTGAAAAAAATCCACAAAGGCTCAGGTCTAAACATTTATAACCTTGGAACAGGTAAAGGCTACTCAGTTCTTGAAATTATCCAAAACATGGAAAAAGCGGTTGGACGTCCAATTCCTTACCGCATTGTAGACCGTCGCCCAGGTGATATTGCAGCCTGCTATTCAGATCCTGCAAAAGCCAAAGCAGAACTCGGCTGGGAAGCAGAACTCGGCATCACCCAAATGTGTGAAGACGCGTGGCGTTGGCAAAGCAAGCATCCAAACGGATTTGAAGACTAAGATGGTGATGTCAATCATTGTCCCCTGTTTAAACGAAGAGGAAGTACTTCCTCTTTTTTATCAGGCTTTGGAAGCTTTACTTCCAGACTTGGGATCGGAAATCGAGTATGTCTTTGTCGATGATGGATCAAGTGATGGGACTTTGGAACTCTTAAAGACCTATCGGGAGCAAAATCCGGCAGTTCATTATATTTCTTTCTCGCGAAATTTTGGCAAAGAAGCAGCCCTCTATGCAGGCTTACAATATGCGACAGGAGACCTGGTGGTGGTGATGGATGCAGACCTCCAAGATCCTCCTAGTATGCTGCTTGAGATGAAAGCTTTACTAGACCAAAATGCAGACTTGGACTGTGTTGGAACACGGAGAACCAGCCGAGAAGGGGAACCCTTCTTTCGCAGTTTCTGTGCTAATATATTTTACCGCCTTATGCAAAAAATTAGCCCAGTAGCCTTGCCCTCAGGTGTTCGTGATTTTCGCATGATGAGAAGGCCTGTAGTCGATGCTATTTTAAGCTTGACTGAGTCCAATCGTTTTTCTAAGGGGCTTTTTGCCTGGATCGGCTTTAAAACCCACTATCTGGACTATCCAAATGTCGAAAGGCAGGCTGGCAAGACCAGTTGGAGTTTTAGGCAACTCTTTTTCTACTCTATTGAAGGGATTGTTAACTTTTCAGATTTTCCCTTGATTATAGCCTTTGTAGCTGGTCTCCTATCTTGTTTTATTTCTCTGCTTATGACCTTTTTTGTCGTGGTTCGAACCCTCATTTTGGGCAATCCGACATCAGGTTGGACCTCTCTGATGGCTGTTATTCTCTTTCTTGGAGGCATTCAACTCTTGACCATTGGGATTCTCGGCAAGTATATCAGTAAGATTTATCTAGAGACTAAAAAAAGACCACTTTATCTTATTAGAGAAAAAAGTGATCTTCCTATTTTGACCGAAAAAAAATAGAGAGAAAAGACTATAATTTTACATGGAAATATGCTAAACTAGAAGGAGTGGATTACCGCCATTGATTTAGGATTCCTGGTTTCCAATCAGGGCGCGAGTTGGGCAATTTTTAACAGCCTCTACGACGTCCTGGCTAGGAGAAATTTCTTTTTCCAGTTGATCAGGATCATCGTAAAAACGCACGATTCCATTATCGTGGTAATCAAATAAATCAGAATAAGTTTGGCAAAGCCCACAGGCGATACATCGTTCAGGTATAAGTGTGATTTTCATATTTATATTGTAATAAGAAAAGTAAAAAAAAACAAGGAGTAAGGTATGGCAAAAGAACCGTGGCAAGAAGATATTTATGAAAATCAAGAAGAAACGAGAGCAGGCCGTCGTTCGCGATCACAGGGTGGTGGAGTTATAGCGAATCGTATCTTGACTATTTTAGCTAGTATTTTCTTTGTGATTGTAGTCGTAATGATTATTGTTCTGATCTATCTTTCATCAGGTGGGAGTAATCGCACGGCAGCCTTGAAAGATTTTCACGATTCTGATGCAAATGTAGTACAGATTTCATCTTCTAGTAGTTCAGAGCAGGCATCTTCTGGTTCGGAGGAAAAGGTAGAAGAGTCATCTAGTAGTTCAGAACATCCAACTGATCCAGAAGGGACGACAAAAGTCTTAGCTGGAGAAGGAGAAGCAGCCATTGCAGCTCGCGCTGGGATTTCGATTGCGCAGTTAGAGGCTTTGAATCCTGGGCACATGGCTACAGGATCTTGGTTTGCTAATCCAGGTGATGTTGTTAAAATCAAATAGGAGTTGATATGAAAACAATTCAAATTGCTATTGACGGCCCTGCTTCAAGTGGTAAGAGTACGGTCGCAAAGATTATTGCTAAAGACTTTGGATACACCTACCTAGATACAGGTGCTATGTATCGTGCGGCGACCTATATGGCTCTCAAGAACCAGTTAGGAGTGGAAGAGATTGAGGAGCTTTTAGCCTTGTTGGACCAGCATCCAATCAGTTTTGGACGTTCAGAAACTGGAGAACAGCTTGTCTTTGTAGGGGATGTGGATATTACCCATCCTATCCGTGAAAATGAAGTGACCAATCATGTTTCAGCCATTGCAGCAATTCCTCAAGTACGTGAGAAACTAGTTTCCCTCCAACAAGAAATTGCCCAACAAGGCGGTATTGTCATGGATGGTCGCGATATTGGAACGGTTGTATTGCCACAAGCAGAATTAAAAATTTTCCTAGTAGCTTCAGTCGATGAAAGAGCAGAGCGTCGTTACAAGGAAAATATTGCCAAGGGAATTGAAACAGACCTTGAAACTCTAAAAGAGGAAATTGCTGCGCGTGACTACAAGGATAGTCATCGTGAGACTTCACCTCTCAAACAAGCAGAGGATGCAGTTTACCTTGATACAACTGGTTTGAACATTCAAGAAGTAGTTGAAAAAATCAAAGCAGAAGCTGAAAAAAGAATGTAGATGTAGAAAAGCCGATAGATTGATATCGGTTTTTTTCTATATTTGTCAAAATGCTGATTTTAAGGTATAATAGTTGCTGTTCGAGAAATTTTGATTTTCAAAGAATACTGAATGATGATAAGGAGAAACCATGAACAACCTACCAAATTGCCCAAAATGTAACTCAGAGTATGTCTACGAAGACGGTGCCCTACTGGTTTGCCCAGAGTGTGCTTATGAGTGGAATCCTGCTGAAGTTGCAGATATAGAAGAGGGCCTTGTTGCTATCGATGCCAACGGGAATAAATTGGCTGACGGTGATACTGTAACCCTCATCAAGGATTTGAAAGTAAAAGGTGCGCCAAAAGATTTGAAACAAGGGACGCGCGTGAAGAATATCCGCATCGTAGAAGGCGACCACAATATCGACTGTAAAATTGATGGCTTTGGTGCCATGAAGCTCAAATCAGAGTTTGTGAAAAAAATTTAAGCATGTCGAAACACTATAAACTTGTATTTTATAGCCGTATCTTCTTGTTTCTAGCGGCTTTTACGGGAGTTTATCTTGAAATCGCCAAGCATGGTGGATTTGGGATGTTGCTCTATTATACGGTTCTGTCAAATCTGTTAGTAGCGATTTTTACGCTCTATCTTCTAAAGGTTATGAGCCGTTTAGGTGAAAACTGGCAAAGGCCAAGTCTCTTGCGCTTAAAAGGTGGGGTCACCATGAGTATCATGATTACCTGTGTGATTTACCATTTCCTCTTAGCGCCCATTGCGACTAATTTCTATACTCTAGAAAATTTCCTTTGCCACTATATCGTTCCCCTTTGGTTTTTAGCAGATACCCTCTTTTTTGACAAACAGGGTCAATATAAGATTTGGGATCCAGTTGTGTGGACGATTTTACCCTTGCTGTATATGATTTTTGCTCTTTTTAATGGCTTGGTATTGAGACTTGATGTTCCTAATTCTAAGGTCAGTCCCTTCCCTTACTTCTTTTTGAATGTAAACAAGGGTTGGGATGTCGTGTTCAAGTGGTGTCTGATTATCTTTGTTGCCTATATGGTGGCAGGATTTATCTTCTACTTTATTAAGCAAATCAAGAGAAAGTCATCCTAAGACACAAGGGCTTCATTTTCGAGTTTAAGAAGGAGTCTATACACCAAAGAGGCTTCTTCTTTTCTTGCTTGTTTGATAACTATCAAAAGAGACAGAAGATTAAGAGAAAATATAGAAAGAGACTTCATGAAACAATTTTTAGAACGGGCCAGTATTTTGGCTCTCTCCCTCGTTTTGATTACATCCTTTTCCATCTCGAGTGCCTTGCCAGCTATGTTTGACTATTATCAAGGTTATCCTAAGGAACAAATTGAGCTCTTAGCGAGCTTGCCTTCCTTTGGAATTATGATGATGTTACTACTAAATGGTTTCTTAGAAAAAATATTTCCTGAGCGCTTACAGATTAGTTTGGGATTGTTGATTTTATCACTGAGTGGAACAGCACCCTTTTGGTATCAAGCCTATCCCTTTGTCTTTGGAACACGGATTCTTTTTGGCTTGGGAGTTGGGATGATCAATGCCAAGGCCATTTCTATTATCAGTGAACGCTATCAAGGAAAAACGCGAATTCAGATGCTAGGGCTACGCGGTTCTGCAGAGGTCGTTGGGGCTTCTCTCATTACCTTGGCAGTCGGCCAGTTGTTGGCCTTTGGTTGGACAGCTACTTTCTTAGCTTATAGTGCTGGATTTTTGGTGCTGACCCTTTATTTGCTCTTTGTCCCTTATGGAAAAGAAAAGAAAGAAGTCAAGAAAAAAACGAAGGAAGCAAGTCGCTTAACTCGGGAAATGAAGGGCTTGATTTTTATCCTAGCTATCGAAGCGGCAGTTGTAGTTTGTACCAATACAGCTATTACCATTCGTATTCCAAGTTTGATGGTGGAAAGAGGACTTGGAGATGCCCAGTTATCTAGTTTTGTTCTTAGTGTCATGCAGTTGATCGGGATTGTGGCTGGTGTGAGTTTTTCATTTTTGATTTCTATCTTTAAGGAAAAATTGCTCCTCTGGTCTGGTATTACCTTCGGCTTAGGGCAAATTGTGATTGCCCTGTCTCCATCCTTATGGGTGGTAGTAGCAGGAAGCATTCTGGCTGGTTTTGCCTATAGTGTGGCCTTGACGACGGTCTTTCAACTTGTCTCTGAAAGAATTCCAGCTAAACTCCTCAATCAAGCAACCTCATTTGCAGTTTTAGGCTGTAGTTTCGGAGCCTTTACGACCCCATTTGTTCTAGGTGCGATTGGGTTACTAACGCACAATGGCATGTTGGTCTTTGCTATCTTAGGATCTTGGTTAATTGTAACCTCTATCTTTGTTATGTACCTACTTCAAAAGAGAGCTTAGGATTGGTTGAGTCCACTGAAAAAACAGGTCTCTTACTTTTAATGAAATGAAAACCGAGGAATCTCTCGTTAATTTGAGCGAATTCCTCGGTTATTTTGTATTTATTAAGGTCATAATTCGT
>NZ_JAIRCA020000014.1:0-242 GCF_020089495.2 Streptococcus mitis subsp. hohhotensis
AAAGGTAAAGTACCAAATGACAAACTTCCTAAGAAAGATGTCCCAGGTACAGGTAAGATTACAGAACCAGGTAAACCAGCAGTGGAAGTTCCTAATGTAACAACACCAGCTCATCAGACACCAACATTGGATGTTGAACAAGATCCTAAGACAGGTGATGTAACAGTAACACCGAAGAGACCAGATGGCTCAACATTCCCACCAGGAACTAAGGTAGAAATCCCAGGTGAAAATGGTCCAAT
>NZ_JAIRCA020000014.1:361-59652 GCF_020089495.2 Streptococcus mitis subsp. hohhotensis
TAAGAAACCAGATGGATCAACATTCCCACCAGGAACTAAGGTAGAAATCCCAGGTAAAGATGGTAACCCAATCACAGTAACAATCGGTGAAGACGGTAAAGGTAAAGTACCAAACAGTGAATTACCAGAAGGTAAAGTTCCAGGTACAGCTAAGATTACTGAACCAGGTAAACCAGCTGTAGAAGTTCCAGTAACAACACCAGGTAAAGTCACACCATCAACACCAACAGATACAAATCCAGTTGCACCAGTGACACCTGATATGCCAGTCAAACCTGATACTAATGGAGATTCTGGTCAAGATAAACCAGCACCAGCTACTCCAACTCCAAATGCAGTTACTCCGAATACAGATCAGGTAGATACTAAGACGACTGTTGATAATGGAGCTAAGTCAAATGATTCTCAAAATGTATTGCCAAATACAGGAACAGAATCAAATGCTGCTCTTGCATCTCTAGGACTTCTTGGACTATTGAGTGGATTTGGACTTGTAGCTCGTAAGAAAAAAGAAGACTAAAAATTTAGTCAGATGAACATTCATTCTTTTGTGTTTTAACAACGAACTAGATTGATTCTGATAGTTGTTTTATCCATAAAATACAAAGAATGATTAGATAAAGAAAGCGAACAATGCTAGGATTTTGTTAAACGGAATTCTAAGTATTGTTCGCTTTTTGTGGTATAATAAGACTATGCAGAAGAAACGAACGTCAGCCTATGTGCACATCCCATTTTGTACCCAGATTTGTTATTATTGTGACTTCTCAAAGGTTTTCATCAAGAATCAGCCAGTTGATAGCTATTTGGAGCATCTGCTGGAAGAGTTTCGTTCTTATGACATTCAAAAGTTACGAACCCTCTACATCGGTGGTGGGACGCCGACAGCCCTGTCAGCTTCACAACTAGAGGTATTATTGGAGGGCTTGACTGAAAACTTGGACTTGTCTGTCTTGGAGGAGTTGACCATTGAAGCCAATCCAGGCGACTTGGACGCGGATAAGATTGCGGTTTTGAAAAACTCAGCTGTCAATCGTGTTTCGTTAGGTGTGCAAACCTTTGATGATAAGATGCTGAAAAAGATTGGGCGCAGTCATTTGGAGAAGGATATTTATGAAAATATCGACCGTCTGAAACTGGCTGGTTTTGACAACATCTCCATTGATTTGATTTATGCACTGCCTGGTCAGACTATGGAGCAGGTCAAGGAAAATGTGGCTAAGGCCATTGGGCTGGATATTCCCCACATGAGTCTGTATAGCTTGATTTTGGAAAACCATACGGTCTTTATGAATCGGATGCGACGTGGGAAATTGCCTCTGCCTAAAGAGGAACTGGAAGCGGAGATGTTTGAGTACATCATTGCAGAGCTAGAGCGAGCAGGTTTTGAGCATTATGAGATTTCCAATTTTTCCAAACCTGGTTTTGAAAGTCGCCACAATCTCATGTACTGGGACAATGCTGAATACTATGGCATCGGTGCTGGGGCATCTGGTTATGTCAATGGTGTTCGTTATAAAAATCATGGTCCCATTCGTCATTATCTGAGTGCAGTTGAGGAAGGCGACGCACGTATCACAGAAGAGCACCTGAGTCAAAAAGAGCAAATGGAAGAAGAAATGTTCCTGGGGCTTCGCAAGAAATCAGGGGTCTCTATGGCGCGATTTGAGGAGAAATTTGGTCGGCCGTTTGAGGGGCTTTATGGAGAAATTGTCAGAGACTTGGTGCAACAAGGTCTCATGCAAATAGAGGGTGACCGCGTGCGCATGACAAAGAGAGGTCTCTTTTTGGGAGACACCGTAGCAGAACGATTTATTTTGGAGTAGGATCATGGGCTTAACTTATCAAATGAAAATGAAAATTCCTTTTGATATGGCTGATATGAACGGTCATATTAAACTTCCAGATGTAATTTTGCTGTCTCTGCAGGTTTCAGGGATGCAGTCGATTGAACTGGGAGTTAGTGATAAGGCTATTCTGGAAAATTATAATCTGGTCTGGATTATCACAGACTATGATATTGAGGTGGTTCGTTTGCCTCGTTTTGCGGAAGAAATTACCATTGAAACGGAAGCTTTGAGCTACAATCGACTCTTTTGTTATCGTCGGTTTACCATTTATGATGAAGCAGGGCAGGAACTCATCCACATGATGGCGACCTTTGTTCTCATGGACCGAGACAGTCGAAAAGTCCATGCTGTCGAACCTGAGATTGTGGCTCCTTACCAGTCTGAATTTAATAAAAAACTTATCCGTGGACCAAAGTATGAGTCCTTGGGCGAGCCAATCAGCAAGGATTACCATGTCCGTTTTTACGATTTGGATATGAATGGTCATGTCAATAACAGTAAATACTTGGACTGGATTTTTGAGGTCATGGGAGCGAATTTTTTGACCCACTATATTCCCAAGAAAATCAACCTCAAGTATGTCAAGGAAGTTCGACCAGGTGGGGTGATTACATCGGCTGTTGAAGGGACTGGATTGGAAAGCAAGCATGAAATTACAAGCGACGGGGCTACCAATGCCCAAGCTATTATCACTTGGCAAGAAATAAAAAAGGATTAGGGAGAAAGTATGAAATATAAAGGCTATTTAATTGATTTAGACGGAACTATTTATAAAGGGAAAGACAGAATTCCGGCAGGAGAGGCTTTTGTCCATGAATTGCAAAAGCGGGATATTCCCTATCTCTTTGTAACCAACAATACAACCCGCACTCCAGAGAGTGTTCAGGAGATGTTGGCTCAAAATTTTAATATCGATACGCCCCTATCAACTGTCTACACAGCGACCTTGGCAACGATCGACTATATGAATGACTTGGGACTGGAAAAGACGGTCTATGTCATCGGAGAAGCCGGGCTCAAGGAAGCCATCAAGGCGGCTGGTTATGTGGAAGACAAGGAAAATCCTGCCTATGTGGTAGTAGGTCTGGACTGGCAAGTTGATTATGAAAAATTTGCGACAGCAACTCTTGCTATCCAAAAGGGAGCTCATTTTATCGGAACCAATCCTGACCTCAACATCCCGACAGAACGCGGTCTTTTGCCAGGTGCTGGTTCACTAATTACACTTCTTGAAGTGGCAACACGAGTAAAGCCTGTTTATATTGGAAAACCAAATGCTATCATTATGGACAAGGCGGTTGAGCACTTAGGTTTGGAACGTGAAGAATTAATCATGGTTGGGGATAACTACTTAACAGATATCCGAGCAGGGATTGACAATGGCATTCCAACGCTCTTGGTGACAACAGGTTTTACCAAGGCAGAAGAAGTGGCAGACCTGCCAATCGCACCGACTCATGTGGTTTCTAGCCTTGCGGAGTGGAATTTTGATGAAAACTAAACTGACTTTTTGGAGCTCTATGCTCTTTCTCCTCTCCCTCTCAATCCTTTTGACCATTTATTTGGCTTGGATTTTTTATCCTTTGGAGATTGAGTGGCTGAACTTGACGGATCGAGTTTATCTAAAACCAGAAACCATTCAATACAATTTTCATATCTTGATGAATTATCTGACCAATCCCTTCAGTCAGGTCTTGCAGATGCCAGATTTTCGTTCGTCAGCAGCTGGTCTGCACCACTTTGCGGTTGTGAAGAATCTCTTTCATCTAGTTCAATTTATTGCCCTTGTGACACTACCAAGCTTCTATTTCTTTGCCAATAAGATTGTGAAAAAGGGCTTTTTATCTTTATTTAGTAAGGGGCTTTTGACTCTAGTAGTCTTGCCTGTACTGATTGGTTTTGGGGGAGTTTTGATTGGTTTTGACCAATTCTTTACTCTTTTCCATCAAATTCTCTTTGTGGGAGATGATACCTGGCTTTTTGACCCAGCTAAGGATCCAGTGATTCTGATTTTGCCAGAGACCTTCTTCCTTCATGTCTTCCTCCTCTTTTTTGCCCTCTATGAAAGCTTCTTTGGCTATCTGTATCTGAAAAGTCGTAGGAAGTGAACTGAAAGCTGTTCTTATTTCACATGTATAAATTAGGTATATGATTCGAAACTATCGTTAATACTCAATGAAAATCAAAGAGCAAACTAGGAAACTAGCCGCAGGCTGTACTTGAGTACGGCAAGGCGACGTTGACGCAGTTTGAAGAGATTTTCGAAGAGTATAAGAGTGAATTAACTAATTCTGAATGATGTCAATCGTTCGCAAACAGTCTATTTTTCTTGAAAAAATAGGCTTTTTTTCTAAAAATCCCTAGTCAAGCGCTTTATTTTTTTGTATAATAGAAGTAGCAAAGTATAGATAAGAAGAGAAAAGCATGATTACACTATTTCTATCACCGAGCTGTACATCATGTCGTAAGGCTAAGGCCTGGTTAGAAAAACATAAGGTTCCCTTTGTGGAACACAATATTATGACCAGTCCTTTAACAAGAAAAGAATTGCAACACATCCTTTCCTTGACCGAAAATGGTACTGATGACATCATTTCAACTCGTTCAAAAATTTTTCAAAAATTGAATATTGATGTAGAGAGTATCTCGGTATCGGAATTGCTTCATTTAATTGAGCAGTATCCAAGTCTTTTGCGTCGTCCCATCATTATCGATGCTAAACGCATGCAAATCGGTTTTAATGAAGATGAAATTCGTGCTTTTCTCCCTCGTAGTTACCGTAAGCAAGAACTAAAAGAAGCAAGAATGAGAGCTGGTATTAGTTAATGAACAAACAGTATAGTTACCCACTAGATTTGTCGTGGAGCACTGAAGAACTTGCTTCAGTGCTTTCTTTTTTTAATGATGTTGAAGCTGCCTATGAGGGCAAGGTAGAGGCTAGAAAGTTACTGGACTCCTATAAGGGATTCAAGGTGGTCGTTCCAAGTAAGAGCGAAGAGAAACGTTTGGGACGAGAATTTGAAACGGTTAGTGGCTATTCGCTTTACCGAGCAGTTCAGGCTGCCAAGGAAAAAGGGGAAGGAAAGATTTCTCTTGGAAAGTAAATTTGAATTTGCCAAAGAGCTTGTTAGAAAGGCGGGCCAGTACATCCTTGACCACATGCAGGAAGACTTGCGTGTTGAGACCAAGTCCTCTCCAACAGATTTGGTGACCAGACTGGACAAGGAAGTTCAAGAGCTATTGGTTGGTGAGATTTTGTCCCGTTATCCTGAGGATAAGATTTGTGCTGAAGAAGGTTGTCTACGAGCCTCGGTTCAAGAGGGCAAGGTTTGGGTCATTGATCCGATTGATGGTACCAATAACTTTGTCGCCCAGAAGGAAGATTTTGCTGTTATGATAGCTTATTTTGAAAATAGTCAGGGGCAGTTTGGACTGATTTATGATGTGGTCAAAGGGGATTGTTATCACGGTGGTGGTAAGTTTCCGGTTTGCCGAAATGATAAGCCCCTAGCTCCCTTTAAAGCAAAACCACTTGGAGATTTCCTTATTGCAGGGAATAGTGGTATGCTGGAAATCAATGAATGGGGGCTGGCTGATTTGAGTCGAGCGGTTCTTGGTGTTCGTGTCTATGGAAGTGCGGCCATCAGTTTTGCCAAGATTTTATCAGGGCATTTATTGACCTATGTCACTTATCTGCAACCATGGGATTATGCTGCGGCTAGTATTTTAGGAGAAGGTCTGGGCTATCGGGTGGTGACCCTTTCTGGTGAAGCTCCTGATTTTCAAACTAGACAGCCGGTCATGATGTTACCTCTTGAGATGCAGGAGGAAATTCAGTCCTATATTTACGAAAGGAAAAGAACTTAAATGCAATTTCCAGAAGGATTTGTTGAAAAATATGAAGAGATACTAGGAGATGAGGCAAGAGATTTTCTTGCCTCTTTTGAGGAGGAAGCGGTTTCGGCCTTTCGGGTCAATCCTTTAAAAGAAGCCCAAGCTTCATTTTCTGATCCTATTCCTCAAACCCCTTGGGGACACTATGGGAAGGTTTCAGGAAAATCTCCTGAGCATGCTACAGGCTTGGTTTATTCGCAAGAACCCGCTGCCCAGATGGTGGCTCAGGTAGCCAAGCCTAGTCCTGGTATGAAGGTTTTGGACTTGGCCGCTGCACCGGGTGGTAAATCAACTCAGCTAGCAGCCTATCTAGCAGGGGAGGGTCTTCTCGTTTCCAATGAAATTTCAAGCAAACGAGCTAAGATTTTAGTAGAAAACATGGAGCGATTTGGAGCGACAAATGTTGTGGTGACCAATGAATCTGCTGACCGTTTGGCTAAGGTTTTTAAAGGTTATTTTGACTTAATCGTTCTTGATGCCCCGTGCTCTGGTGAAGGAATGTTTCGTAAGCAACCAGATGCTATGGACTATTGGAGCTTAGATTATCCAAGTCAATGTGCTAGTTTGCAAAGAGAAATTCTAGCAGATGCAGTAACCATGCTAGCAGAGGGAGGTCGTTTGGTTTATTCAACCTGTACTTGGGCACCCGAGGAAAACGAAGAGATCGTCAATTGGCTACTGGAAGAGTATGATTTTGATTTGTTACCAATAGAGCATATCAATGGAATGGTAGCTGGAATTGACCTGCCAGAAACGGCTCGGATGTATCCTCATCATTTTAAGGGAGAGGGGCAGTTTGTCGCTCATTTACAATTTAAAGGTGACAATCCAGCACCTAAATTTAAGGCAAGTAAGAGCAATCTCAGCCGTGAGCAAGTTGCCTTGTGGCAGGAATTTGCACAAAACCATTTGAAGGTTAATCTACCGGGTATTTTGCAGACATTTGGAGATCAGCTTTATATCTTACCAGAACTTTTGCCAGATTTAGGGAAGCTCAAGATTGCTCGCAATGGACTGCATCTGGGCACTTTTAAGAAGAAACGTTTTGAGCCTAGTTTTGCTCTTGGTCTAGCCTTGAAATCAAGTCAGGTCAAGCAGTCCGTTGCAATTGACCAAGAAGCGTTTGTAAAGTATGCCGCTGGAGAAACCATTCAGCTGGCGGAAAGTCTTCCAAATGGTTGGTACCAAGTTTTGGTTCAAGGCAATGGTTTGGGCTTTGCTAAGGTGACTGGAAATGTTTTGAAAAATTATTTTCCAAAAGGCCTTAGATTCAAGTGAAAATGCTAGTCAAAGTAGCTTGTCTATGTTATAGTGGAAGTATGGATTTTTTTCAAATTGTCTTTCATTTTGAGTCAAAATTGGTGGAGATGGTAACTAAGCAAATTTCTAGTTAAACCAAGCTAATACTCTTCGAAAATCAAATTCAAACCGCGTCAACGTCGCCTTGCCGTACTCAAGTACAGCCTGCGGCTAGTTTCCTAGTTTGCTCTTTGATTTTCATTGAGTATAAGAACTTTAGTTGGCTCCCAATTTTAAAAAAGAAAAACATAAATAAATAGTTGAAAAAATTCACAGCATTCACCATTATTTTCAAGGAGAAAAACAGTGAAAAAAAGGAAAAAACTCGCTCTATCCCTTGCAGCTCTCTTGCTGGCAGGTTCTTTGGCGGGATGTGCTAGCTGGATTGATCGTGGAGAATCCATGACAGCTGTTGGCTCAACGGCTCTTCAGCCCCTGGTCGAAGCAGCAGCAGATGAATTCGGCTCTACGCACGTTGGAAAAACAGTCAACGTCCAAGGTGGAGGATCTGGTACAGGTTTGTCTCAGGTTCAGTCTGGAGCCGTTGACGTAGGAAATTCAGACGTATTTGCCGAGGAAAAAGACGGTATCAACGCCTCCGCTCTTGTGGATCACAAGGTTGCAGTAGCGGGCTTGGCAGTGATTGTAAATAAGGAAGTTGACGTTGAAAATCTGACAACAGAACAACTCCGTAGCATCTTCACAGGTCAAGTAACCAACTGGAAAGAAGTCGGCGGGAAAGACCTAGCCATTTCTATTATTAACCGTGCAGCAAGTTCTGGTTCACGTGCAACCTTTGATAGTGTTATCATGGATGGTCAGTCTGCTGTGCAGAGTCAAGAACAGGATTCAAATGGGATGGTCAAAAACATTGTTTCCCAGACACCAGGAGCCATTTCTTACCTAGCCTTTGCCTATGTGGATGACTCGGTGAAACGCATGAAGTTGAATGGCTATGAGCCGATTGCAGAAAATGTTACAACCAATAACTGGCCTTTGTGGTCTTATGAACACATGTATACCCTAGGTCAACCAAATGAATTGGTGGCAGAATTCCTCAACTTTGTCCTCTCTGATGAAGCGCAAAGTGGAATCGTTAAGGGAATGGGCTATATTTCTGTTAAGGAAATGAAGGTTGAAAAAGATGCTGTAGGAACGGTGACAGCACTAGAAGGGAGTCAATAATGAATCAAGAAGAATTAGCTAAAAAATTACTTTCTCCCTCAAAGAACTCTCGTCTAGAGAAATTAGGAAAAGGCTTGACCTTTGCCTGCCTGTCTTTGATTGTCATCATTGTGGCCATGATTTTGATTTTCGTAGCCCAAAAAGGTTTGTCGACCTTCTTTGTAAATGGGGTCAATATCTTTGATTTCCTTTTTGGACAAACTTGGAATCCTTCAGGTAAACAATTTGGTGCCCTTCCTATGATTTTGGGTTCCTTTATTGTCACAATCCTATCAGCCCTTATCGCAACTCCTTTTGCCATTGGTGCAGCTGTCTTTATGACGGAGGTCTCACCAAAAGGTGCTAGAATCTTGCAACCAGCTATTGAATTGCTGGTTGGGATCCCTTCGGTTGTGTATGGATTTATTGGTTTGCAGGTCGTAGTTCCCTTTGTCCGTAGTGTCTTTGGTGGAACTGGTTTTGGGATCTTGTCAGGGATTTTCGTTCTCTTTGTCATGATTTTACCGACGGTAACCTTTATGACAACGGATAGTTTGCGTGCAGTGCCTCGTCACTATCGTGAAGCTAGTTTGGCTATGGGAGCCACTCGCTGGCAAACCATCTGGCGCGTGACCTTGAAGGCGGCGCGTTCAGGGATTTTTACAGCAGTGGTCTTTGGGATGGCGCGTGCCTTTGGTGAGGCCTTGGCCATTCAGATGGTGGTCGGAAACTCAGCCGTTGTCCCAACTTCACTAACAACACCTGCTGCGACCTTGACCTCTGTCTTGACCATGGGTATCGGAAATACCGTCATGGGAACCGTTGATAATAATGTACTTTGGTCACTGGCCTTAGTCTTGCTCTTGATGAGTTTGGCCTTCAACAGTGTGATTAAATTGATTACGAAAGAAAGAGGAAAGAAAAACTATGCACGCTAAGAAATTAGATAAAATTGCAACAGCTATCCTCTACTCGATTGCAGGGATTATCGTTGCCATCTTGGCATCCTTGATTCTCTATATCTTGGTTCGTGGTTTGCCTCACATCTCTTGGTCTTTCTTGACTGGCAAATCATCTTCTTACCAAGCGGGCGGAGGGATCGGAATTCAGCTCTATAATTCCTTCTTCCTTTTGGTCATTACCTTGATTATTTCTGTGCCCTTGTCTATGGGAGCTGGGATTTTCCTGGCTGAATATGCTAAAAAAGGTCCTGTGACCAACTTTGTCAGAACCTGTATTGAAATCTTGTCTTCACTGCCATCAGTGGTTGTGGGTCTATTTGGTTACTTGATCTTTGTAGTTCAGTTTGAGTATGGATTTTCAATCATTTCAGGTGCCTTGGCCTTGACGGTCTTTAACCTGCCTCAGATGACTCGTAATGTTGAGGACAGTTTGAAACATGTTCACCATACGCAACGTGAAGCTGGCCTAGCTCTTGGGATTTCTCGTTGGGAGACGGTGGTCCATGTCGTGATTCCAGAAGCTCTTCCAGGTATTGTAACTGGGGTTGTCCTGGCCTCTGGCCGTATCTTTGGTGAGGCGGCTGCTCTCATCTATACAGCAGGACAATCCGCTCCAGCCCTTGACTGGTCAAACTGGAACATTCTCAGTGTAACCAGCCCAATCTCTATCTTCCGTCAAGCAGAAACCTTGGCTGTTCACATTTGGAAAGTCAATAGTGAAGGTACCATTCCAGATGGAACCATCGTATCAGCAGGTTCTGCCGCAGTTCTCTTGATCTTTATTTTGATCTTTAACTTTGGAGCCCGCAAACTCGGAAGCTACCTACATAAGAAATTAACCGCTGCCTAAAGGAGAAGCCATGTCAAAATATAATTGGGATGAAAAGCATATCATCACCTTTCCTGAAGAGAAAGTGGCCCTCTCTACTAAGGATTTACATGTTTACTACGGTAAAAAAGAATCCATCAAGGGCATCGATATGCAATTTGAAAAAAATAAAATTACGGCCTTAATTGGCCCTTCTGGTTCAGGAAAATCAACCTACCTTCGCAGTCTCAACCGTATGAATGATACCATTGATATTGCCAAGGTCACAGGTCAAATCCTCTATCAAGGGATTGATGTCAACCGTCCAGAAATCAACGTTTATGAGATGCGTAAACACATCGGAATGGTCTTCCAACGCCCAAATCCCTTCGCCAAGTCTATCTATCGCAACATCACTTTTGCCCATGAACGTGCAGGTGTTAAGGACAAGCAAGTCTTGGATGAAATTGTGGAAACCTCTCTTCGTCAAGCTGCCCTTTGGGATCAGGTCAAAGACGATTTGCACAAGTCAGCCTTGACTCTATCAGGTGGTCAGCAGCAACGTCTCTGTATCGCTCGTGCTATTTCTGTTAAACCAGATATCCTCTTGATGGATGAGCCAGCGTCTGCCTTGGATCCGATTGCGACAGCCCAGCTGGAAGAAACAATGTTGGAATTGAAGAAGGACTTTACCATCATCATCGTGACCCACAGTATGCAGCAGGCTGCGCGTGCTAGTGACTACACAGGATTCTTCTACTTGGGTGACTTGATCGAGTACGATAAGACATCTAATATTTTCCAAAATGCCAAACTACAGTCAACCAATGACTACGTAACAGGACACTTTGGATAGAAAGGAAACAGTATGACAGAAGTGATTTTACAGGTGTCAGACCTGTCCGTTTACTACAATCAGAAAAAGGCCTTGAATAGTGTTTCCCTATCTTTCCAACCTAAGGAAATTACAGCCTTGATTGGTCCATCTGGATCAGGGAAATCAACCCTTCTCAAAGCTATTAACCGCATGGGGGATCTCAATCCAGAGGTAACCACAACTGGTTCGGTGGTTTACAACGGCCACAACATTTACAGCCCACGTACAGATACAGTTGAATTGCGCAAGGAAATCGGTATGGTTTTCCAACAACCCAACCCCTTCCCTATGTCTATCTACGAAAATGTTGTTTACGGGCTTCGTATCAATGGAGTGAAGGACAAGCAGGTTCTAGATGAAGCGGTTGAAAAAGCTTTGCAACGAGCTTCCATCTGGGATGAGGTCAAGGATCGTCTGCATGATTCAGCTATTGGGCTTTCAGGTGGACAACAGCAACGTGTCTGTGTTGCCCGTGTCTTGGCAACTAGTCCTAAAATCATTCTTTTGGATGAACCGACTTCAGCCTTGGACCCTATCTCGGCCGGTAAGATTGAGGAAACCTTGTATGGTCTAAAAGATAGATATACCATGCTCTTGGTTACGCGTTCCATGCAACAAGCTTCTCGTATTTCTGACAAGACAGGATTTTTCCTAGATGGAGATTTAATTGAGTTTAACGATACCAAGAAGATGTTCCTAAACCCACAACACAAGGAAACAGAAGATTATATTTCAGGAAAATTTGGATAAGGAGATAAATGATGTTACGTTCTCAATTTGAAGAAGATTTGGAGAAATTGCACAACCAGTTCTATGCTATGGGACAAGAAGTGCTATCTCAAATCAATCGGACCGTGCGTGCCTTTGTTACGCATGACCGTGATTTGGCCAAAGAAGTCATCGAAGACGATGCAGAAGTAAACGAATACGAAGTGAAATTGGAGAAAAAATCATTTGAAATGATTGCCCTTCAACAACCGGTTTCTCAGGACTTGCGGACTGTTCTAACAGTCTTGAAGGCTGTATCAGACTTGGAACGTATGGGGGACCATGCTGTTTCCATTGCAAGAGCAGCCATTCGTATGAAGGGGGAGCAACGTATCCCAGCTGTTGAAGAAGAAATCAAGAGAATGGGTCGCGATGTCAAGAACTTCGTTGAAGCAGCCCTTGAACTCTATCTGAATGGTTCAGTAGACCAGGCCTATGAAGTAGCAGCCATGGACGAAAAAATCAACCATTACTTTGATAGTATTCGTGATTTGGCTACAGAAGAAATTAAGAAAAATCCAGATGCTATCGTTACAGGCCGTGATTACTTCCAAGTGATTGCCTTCTTGGAACGCATTGGAGACTATGCCAAGAATATCTGTGAATGGGTTGTTTACTTTGAAACAGGTAAGATTGTCGAACTATAAAATAGATTTATTCTGTATAAAAAGGAGCTTGAAATCAACTAACAACTCCTTTTTTTGAATGAAAAAAATATTTTTGAGATAAAAATTCAAAAAATACTTGACAAGCACCTTGAATAGCGTTATAATTATACAAAAATAACAGAGAGGTTGTTTATTTATGAAATCAAAAAAATGGATATTTGTTTTATGTAGTTTTCTTGCAAGTTTCTTCTTAGTAGCTTGCCAGTCGGGTTCTAATGGTTCTCAGTCAGCTGTTGAGGCCATTAAGCAAAAGGGGAAATTAGTTGTGGCGACCAGTCCTGACTATGCACCTTTTGAATTCCAATCCTTAGTTGACGGAAAAAACCAGGTAGTCGGTGCGGATATTGACATGGCTCAGGCTATCGCTGATGAACTTGGGGTTAAGTTGGAAATCTCAAGCATGAGTTTTGACAATGTTTTGACCAGTCTTCAAACTGGCAAGGCTGACCTAGCAGTTGCGGGAATTAGCGCTACTGACGAGAGAAAAGAAGTCTTTGATTTTTCAATCCCTTACTATGAAAACAAGATTAGTTTCTTGGTTCGTAAGTCTGATGTAGAAAAATACAAGGATTTAACTAGTCTGGAAAGTGCCAACATTGCAGCTCAAAAAGGGACTGTTCCAGAGTCTATGGTCAAGGAACAATTGCCAAAAGCTCAGCTGACTTCCCTAACCAATATGGGTGAAGCAGTTAATGAATTGCAGGCTGGAAAAGTTGATGCTGTTCACATGGATGAGCCTGTTGCCCTTAGCTATGCTGCTAAAAATGCCGACTTAGCTGTCGCAACTGTCAGCTTGAAGATGAAGGACGGCGAAGCCAATGCCGTTGCCCTTAGAAAAAATAGTGCTGATTTGAAAGAAGTGGTGGACAAGGTCATCCAAAAACTCAAGGATGATGGTACCTACCAAAGCTATCTTGAAAAAGCAGCAAGCCTAACAGAAGTTGAAGAATAATACTCAATGAAAATCAAAGAGCAAACTAGGAAGCTAGCCGCAAGTTGCTCAAAGCACTGCTTTGAGGTTGTAGATAAGACTGACGAAGTCAGTTACATATATCTACGGTAAGGCGACGCTGACGTGGTTTGAAGAGATTTTCGAAGAGTATAAGAAAAAAGCAGAGTTGGAAGTCAATCCAATTCTGCTTTTAAATAGTTTAAAACCTTTTCTAGATTTTCTAAGGATACCTTGGCAAATTGATAAGGACAGGCATCCAAGTAAGCCTCTTCAAAGAAGTTCAAGTCCAGTTGGCTGTGTTTGAGGCTGGCGATTTTAGGATACTGTCGCAGATCTAGTAATAAACCATCGTGAAGAGGGAAATGAGGAAGGGGACAAGGTGTTTTAGCTAGTCTTTCCTCGATTTGTTTTTGGTAAGCATCCTGATTGGCCAAGCGAGCTAAACGATTTTTCTCAAATAATTGACTATCAATATAGAGTGATAGGGCCTTTTGCATGATGAGGTTGCTGTCGTAGTCTAGGATATTTTTGTAGGCTACAAAGGATTCTTTGATAGTATTTGGCAGAATGAGTGCTGTAATCCGCAGGGCTGGAAAGAGGCTGGTTGAGAAGGACTTGATATAAATGACGCGCTCCTCTGTATCTAGATAGTGGAAGGTCTGGCCCTTTTTAGAGTCCAAATCCCCCAAATAGTCGTCCTCTACGATATAGACACCATACTTGGTAGCTAAGTCAAGAATAGCCCGTTTGTCCTGCTCTGAATAGGAATGCCCCAGAGGATAGTGAAAACGAGGAATAGTATAGAAAAACTTAATCTTTCCTGTCTTGAAATGGCCTTCCAGCTCCTCCAAGTCAATCCCATCAATGCTTCGTTCAATCGTTTGATAGTCCAATCCCTGAGCAATCAAGAGACGATTCATCCGATGGTAGGTTGGTTGTTCCACCAAGATTTCCTTGCCTTGGCTAGGGAAGGAAATTTGAGAGAGGATAAAAAGAGCTTGTTGAGTTCCAGAAGTCAGTACCAGTTGGTCAGCCTTGCAGTAGAGGGATTGCTCAAAGAGGAGTTTGTGAATGGACTGTCTTAGGTCTTCTAATCCTTCTTGGTTGTCATAGTAGTTGAAGAGGTAGTTTTCTCGTCCAATCAAGGTTTCATTGACACAGAGTCGGAAATCGTCATAGGCGCTGGCATGTTCGTCCGTAACCTCGATTTCTAGATCCTGGTGTTGCCCTTGTTCTAGGACATAGTAGCCACTCTGGGGCTTGGCATAGAGGTATTGCTCGTGCCGTAATTCCAGCAGAGCTCGTTGAATGGTGTCCTTGCTGCAGTGAAAGTCAAGGCTCAGTTGACGAATAGAAGGCAGGCGGCTTCCCGTCGGAAATCGTCCAGACTCGATACTATTTTTCAGATAGGAAACAACCTCTTGGTACTTGCTTTGTTTCTTCATTCCAGACCTCCCTTGATTTTGTTACATTGTACCCTTTTTTTTCCTTCTTGGCAATGTCTAGAGTGTTTCTCTCGTTCACATCTAGGGGCAAATGTGGTATACTTAGGAGTAACATTTATAGAATAACAGACAAGAAAGTGAATGGATAAGAACGTGCAGGAACCAGTGAAATTATTTCAATATAATACCCTCGGAGCCTTGATGGCTGGCCTTTATGGTGGTACCATGACAGTGGGAGAATTGCTAGAGCATGGTGATCTTGGTTTGGGAACCTTGGATTCCATTGATGGAGAATTGATTGTCTTGGATGGCAAGGCCTATCAGGCTAAAGGATCAGGAGAGCAACCAGAGATTGTGGAAGTGTCACCAGATGCCCTTATTCCTTATGCAGCAGTAGTACCACATCAGGCAGAGGTCATTTTCCGCCAGCGCTTTGAGATGACGGACAAGGAATTGGAAGAGCGAATCGAGTCTTATTATGATGGGGAAAATCTTTTCCGCTCTATCAAGATTCGTGGGGAATTTTCGCATATGCATGTGCGCATGATTCCCAAGTCGACACCCGATACCAAGTTTGCTGATGTCGCAACCCATCAACCTGAATATAGTCGTGACAATGTGGCGGGAACTATCGTTGGTTTCTGGACGCCTGAGATTTTCCATGGGGTCAGTGTGGCAGGTTACCATCTGCACTTCATTTCAGATGATTTGACCTTCGGTGGTCATGTCATGGACTTTGTCATCAAGGAAGGCATTATTGAGGTGGGAGCTGTTGACCAATTGGACCAACGTTTTCCTGTCCAAGACCGTCAATACTTGTTTGCTAAGTTCAATGTTGAAGAGATGAGAAAAGATATTGAAAAGGCAGAATAGGAGACGAAAATGACCACTCATATTATCATTACTATGGTGCTGTTGCTGGCTCTCTTGCTAGGGAGCATTTGGTATGCCAAAAAGAAATATCAAATCAATCTAGCTGTCTTGGGTTTGGGGGCTGTTGCCTTCTTTCTCTCTTCACAAATTCTAGAAAAATTGATTCATATCATAGTTCTTCATCCTCAAAAAGACGGTAGTATTGCCCTCTTGCAAGACCATCCGCTTGTCTATATCATCTATGGCCTAGCCATGGCAGCATTTTTTGAGGAAACTGCTCGTCTTATTTTCTTCAAATGGTTGGAGAAAAAGAGAAGTTTGGAAAAAGCAGATGCCTTGGCCTATGGATTGGGGCATGGTGGCTTGGAATTGATTTTCCTAGGTCTTACTAGTTTGATTAATCTCTACATCGTTCTTTCGGCAGTTCAAACTCAGAATCCACAGGTTATGCAATTGCTGTCTGAAAATATGTTGAAAACCATCCAGTCGCTATCTGTCTGGCAAATTTATTTGCTTGGTTTTGAACGGATTCTGGCTCTAGGTTTCCAATTACTTTTGACAGTTTGGGTTTACCAAGCTGTTCGCCAGAAAAAATGGATTTATCTCCTAGCAGCCTATGGTCTACATGCCTTCTTTGATCTAGTACCATCTCTAGCTCAAGTAGGATGGATTACAAGTCCAGTCTTGGTTGAAGTTGTCCTAGCACTTGAACTTGTTCTGGTTGCCTATGGGACAAAGGCTAGCTTTTGCAAAAAATCATAAAAAGAGGGGAAACCTCTTTTTTGTTTAAAATAAGTCCAAGATTTTTTTAGGGTCGTCAAATGGTCTTAAAAATGGTATAATGGAATGAATTTTGTAAAAGGGAGAGTGTCATGTCAGTAAAAGAAAACATGCTTGAAATCTTAGAAGGGATTGATATCCGTTTCAAGGAACCCTTGCATAGCTATAGTTATACAAAAGTAGGTGGAGAGGCCGATTATTTGGTCTTTCCACGAAATCGTTTTGAGCTGGCTCGCGTTGTTAAATTTGCCAATCAAGAAAATATTCCTTGGATGGTTCTTGGAAATGCCAGCAACATTATCGTTCGTGATGGTGGGATTCGTGGATTTGTCATCTTGTGTGACAAGCTCAATAATGTTTCAGTTGATGGCTATACCATCGAAGCTGAAGCTGGAGCCAACTTGATTGAAACAACACGTATTGCCCTTCGTCATAGTTTGACTGGTTTTGAATTTGCTTGTGGCATTCCAGGGAGCGTTGGTGGTGCTGTCTTTATGAATGCGGGTGCCTATGGTGGCGAGATTTCCCATATCTTACAGTCTTGTAAGGTCTTGACCAAGGATGGAGAAATCGAGACCCTGTCTGTCAAGGACTTGGCTTTTGGTTACCGCCACTCAGCCATTCAAGAGTCTGGTGCAGTTGTCTTGTCAGCTAAATTTGCCCTAGCTCCAGGAAGCCATCAGGTTATCAAGCAAGAAATGGATCGTTTGACGCATCTACGTGAACTCAAGCAACCTTTAGAATACCCATCTTGTGGTTCGGTCTTTAAGCGTCCAGTAGGGCATTTTGCAGGTCAATTAATTTCAGAAGCTGGCTTGAAAGGCTATCGTATTGGTGGAGTAGAAGTCTCAGAAAAACACGCAGGTTTTATGATTAATGTTGCTGACGGAACGGCTAAAGACTACGAGGACTTGATTGAGTCTGTGATCGAAAAAGTCAAGGAACACTCTGGCGTTACTCTTGAGAGAGAGGTCCGTATTTTAGGTGAAAGCAAGTAGGAAGTTTTAGTTAAAAAGCTGCTGCTATGTCATGGAAAGGGGATGAAAGCCTATCGTCAGTGCAGAAGAATGTAGGCAGTTCAATCTCTTACAAGAGGTAGTAGTGGCCTGACAGAGCCCTGATCTGTTAATCTATGAAAAAGAAGGAATAAATGACAATTGAAAAAACCAATTATTGAATTCAAAAACGTCTCTAAAGTTTTTGAAGACAGCAACACCAAGGTTCTCAAAGACATCAACTTTGAGTTGGAAGAGGGGAAATTTTATACTCTTCTAGGCGCGTCTGGTTCAGGAAAATCAACCATCTTAAACATTATTGCAGGTTTACTGGATGCGACGACGGGAGATATTTTGCTGGACGGTGTCCGTATCAATGACATCCCGACCAACAAGCGAGATGTCCACACTGTTTTTCAATCCTATGCCTTGTTTCCACATATGAATGTGTTTGAAAATGTTGCCTTTCCGCTCCGCTTGCGCAAGATTGACAAGAAAGAAATCGAGCAACGCGTAGCGGAAGTTCTCAAGATGGTTCAGTTGGAAGGTTACGAAAAACGTTCTATCCGTAAACTCTCTGGAGGACAACGTCAGCGTGTGGCTATTGCCCGTGCCATCATCAACCAACCCCGTGTGGTTTTGTTGGACGAGCCTTTGTCAGCGTTGGACTTGAAATTAAGAACAGACATGCAGTATGAACTGCGTGAACTACAACAACGATTGGGTATTACCTTTGTCTTTGTCACTCACGATCAGGAAGAAGCGCTGGCCATGAGTGACTGGATTTTCGTTATGAATGATGGCGAGATTGTTCAGTCTGGAACACCTGTGGACATCTATGACGAGCCAATCAACCACTTTGTTGCCACCTTTATCGGTGAGTCAAATATCTTGCCAGGAACCATGATTGAGGACTACTTGGTTGAGTTTAACGGCAAACGCTTCGAAGCGGTCGATGGGGGAATGAAGCCAAATGAACCAGTTGAGGTCGTGATTCGTCCAGAGGATTTGCGGATTACCCTTCCTGAAGAAGGCAAGCTCCAAGTTAAGGTCGATACCCAGCTCTTCCGTGGGGTGCACTATGAAATTATCGCCTATGACGAACTTGGAAATGAATGGATGATCCACTCGACTCGTAAGGCCATCGTGGGTGAGGAAATCGGTCTGGACTTTGAGCCAGAAGACATCCATATCATGCGTCTCAACGAAACCGAAGAAGAGTTCGATGCCCGTATCGAAGAATACGTGGAAATCGAAGAGCAAGAAGCAGGTCTGATCAATGCAATCGAGGAGGAAAGAGATGAAGAAAACAAGCTCTAAACTCTTTGTAGTGCCCTACATGCTTTGGATTGCCCTCTTTGTCCTTGCACCCTTGGTCTTGATTTTCGGTCAATCCTTTTTCAACATTGAAGGTCGATTCAGTTTAGAAAATTATAAGTCCTACTTTGCGTCACAAAACTTGACTTACCTAAAAATGAGTTTCAACTCTGTACTCTATGCAGGAATTGTGACCTTTGTGACCCTGCTTATCAGCTATCCAACAGCCCTCTTTTTGACCCGTCTCAAGCACCGTCAACTCTGGCTCATGCTGATTATCCTGCCAACTTGGATCAATTTGCTCCTTAAAGCATATGCCTTTATTGGGATTTTTGGTCAGAATGGCTCTATTAACCAATTCTTGGAATTTATCGGAATCGGTTCACAGCAGTTGCTCTTTACCGATTTCTCCTTTATCTTTGTCGCAAGCTACATCGAGCTTCCCTTTATGATTTTGCCGATTTTTAATGTCTTGGACGATATGGATAACAATCTCATCAATGCCAGCTATGACCTCGGTGCGACCAAGTGGGAGACTTTCCGACATGTCATCTTTCCTCTATCGATGAATGGTGTGCGAAGTGGGGTTCAATCCGTCTTTATCCCAAGTTTGAGTCTCTTCATGCTGACCCGTTTGATTGGTGGTAACCGTGTTATTACGCTGGGAACGGCTATTGAACAGAACTTCCTGACCAATGACAACTACGGTATGGGTTCAACCATCGGTGTGATTCTCATTCTGACCATGTTCATCACCATGTGGGTGACCAAGGAAAGGAGAGAACGATGAAAAAATTTGCCAACCTTTATCTAGGACTGGTCTTTCTTGTCCTCTACCTGCCCATTTTTTACTTGATTGGCTATGCCTTTAATGCAGGCAACGACATGAATAGCTTTACAGGCTTTAGCTTGAGCCATTTTAAAACCATGTTTGGTGATGGTCGCCTTATGTTAATTGTGACCCAGACCTTTTTCTTGGCCTTTCTGTCAGCCTTGATAGCGACCATTATCGGGACTTTTGGTGCCATTTACATCTATCAGTCTCGTAAGAAATACCAAGAAGCCTTTCTTTCACTCAATAATATCCTCATGGTTGCACCTGACGTTATGATTGGTGCCAGCTTCTTGATTCTCTTTACCCAACTCAAGTTTTCACTTGGCTTTTTGACCGTTCTATCTAGTCACGTGGCCTTCTCCATTCCTATCGTAGTCTTGATGGTCTTGCCTCGACTCAAGGAGATGAACGGAGATATGATTCATGCGGCCTATGACCTTGGTGCCAGTCAATTTCAGATGTTCAAGGAAATCATGCTTCCTTATCTGACTCCGTCTATCATTGCAGGTTATTTCATGGCCTTCACCTATTCGCTAGATGACTTTGCCGTGACCTTCTTTGTGACTGGAAATGGCTTTTCAACCCTTTCAGTCGAGATCTACTCTCGTGCTCGTAAGGGGATTTCGCTAGAAATCAATGCCCTGTCTGCCCTTGTCTTTCTCTTTAGTATTATCCTAGTTGTTGGATATTACTTTATCTCACGTGAGAAGGAGGAGCAAGCATGAAAAAACTCTATTCATTTTTAGCAGGAATTGCAGCTATTATCCTGGTCTTGTGGGGGATTGCGACTCATCTAGATAGTAAAATCAATAGCCGAGATAGTCAAAAACTGGTCATCTACAACTGGGGAGACTATATCGATCCAGAACTCTTGGAGCAATTTACAGAAGAAACAGGCATCCAAGTCCAGTATGAGACCTTTGATTCTAACGAAGCCATGTATACCAAGATCAAGCAGGGTGGAACGACCTACGACATAGCCATCCCTAGTGAATACATGATCAACAAGATGAAGGACGAAGACCTCTTGGTACCGCTTGACTATTCAAAACTTGAAGGTCTTGAAAATATCGGGCCAGAGTTCCTCAACCAGTCCTTTGACCCAGGTAATAAATTCTCTATTCCTTACTTCTGGGGTACCTTAGGAATTGTCTACAATGAAACCATGGTAGATGAAGCGCCTGAGCATTGGGATGACCTCTGGAAACCAGAGTATAAGAACTCTATCATGCTTTTTGATGGGGCACGTGAGGTATTGGGGCTAGGGCTTAACTCATTGGGCTACAGCCTCAACTCCAAGGATTCCCAGCAGTTGGAAGAGACAGTAGACAAGCTCTACAAGTTGACTCCAAATATCAAGGCCATTGTTGCAGACGAGATGAAGGGCTACATGATTCAGAACAACGCTGCTATCGGTGTGACCTTCTCTGGTGAAGCCAGCCAAATGCTGGAGAAAAATGAAAACCTCCGCTATGTGGTTCCGACCGAGGCCAGCAATCTTTGGTTTGACAATATGGTCATTCCCAAAACAGTCAAAAACCAAGATGCAGCCTATGCCTTTATCAACTTTATGTTGAAACCTGAAAATGCTCTTAAAAATGCGGAGTATGTGGGCTATTCAACACCAAACCTACCAGCTAAGGAACTACTCCCAGAGGAGAAAAAAGAAGACAAGGCCTTCTATCCTGATGCTGAAACCATGAAACACTTAGAAGTTTATGAGAAATTTGACCATAAATGGACAGGCAAATATAGCGATCTCTTCCTACAGTTTAAAATGTATCGGAAGTAGAAGTTAGCAGTTACGAAACGAATCAGTCAAGCTGGTTCGTTTTTTAGAAAAAATAGAAATCATGGTATAATAGTTTTAGGGTGAGAGTTATTAGTATTGTTTATAGCATCTCTGAAAATTTAATTCCAAAGGAGTTCAAAATGAGTCAGATTACGCAAATGCATATATATATATAACCTAATAAAAAAATGCAAAAAATATAGATTGAAACCTACTGAAAATCCAGTAGGCTTTTTGCGTTTCTTGGAGGTATCTAATGGCTAAAAAGTTATTAAATATCACTGAGATTGAGGATAGAACCAAGGTTTTAGTAGAGAATATTAATAAATCGACATTCATTATTGATTTTGTTTCATTGTTTGACATTACTAAAACGACCATAACAAGAGCAAGTAAAGTGGCATCTGATGATTTTATAATAAAAAACAGATTGTATTTTCGTAAAGTTGAAAATCAGCCATTACTTGCTCTGACTGAGATTGATAAAGAGTTGGATGGTCAGGTACGTAAATCTCGATTTATTATTACAACAGATTTTCAAGAATTATATGCAAAGGATACACAGACAGGACTGACTCTAGCAATTTCTTTTAATGATTTACCAGCCCATTGTGATTTCTTCTTACCTTGGAATGGTATTGAAAAGATTGATTATGATAAGGAAAATCCTGCTGATGTAAAAGCGGCAGAGCGTTTCACCAAACTTTATGACGAACTAATTTCTATCAATCCTGAACTAGCAATCACTGAAATTGATGGTAAATCATTTAATCTATTTTTGATTCGTGTTCTTTTTCTACTATTTGCAGAAGATACAAATATCATCTCCAAGGGAGCTTTCACAAATGTTATTAAGCTGAGGACATCTGAAGATGGTTCTGACTTGAATGAGTGTGTTAGAAAACTATTTACAGTTTTAGATATGCCTGAACTTAGTCGTCAGGATTTGGAGTCGTGGTTATCAGATTTTCCCTATGTAAATGGTAAGCTTTTTTCAGAGCCACATCATGACCTTATTTTCAATAAAAGAACTCGTCAATTACTCATTGAAGCAGGGGAATTGTTAAACTGGAATGAAATCAATCCAGATATTTTGGGCTCTATGATCCAAACGGTGGCAAATGCAGAAGCAAGATCAACATCGGGTATGCACTATACTAGCGTGCCCAATATTAGGAAGGTCATCAAACCACTGTTTTTAGATAATCTACGAGCAAGATTTATGGAATTAGAAGAACGAGCTGATTACTATATAGGAGGTGGTGACTTTAGCGAGGAACATCGTCGCAAGGAATTACGACAAATCTTACCTAAGTTAGAAGATTTACTCACTCGTATGGCCACTATCAAGTTTTTAGACCCTGCTTGTGGTTCTGGAAATTTCCTCATCATTACCTATAAAGAACTTCGTCGTTTAGAAATTAATATCTTAGTCAAACAGCGTGAAATTCGTGACTCCTTGAATGAAAAAGCTGTTTATCAAGGAGAATTGATTGCTGCTGCATCTAAGATTTCTCTATCCCAGTTTTCAGGAATTGAATTGGATGATTTCGCTCATGAAGTAGCAAGACTATCCTTGTATATAGCAGAACACCAGATGAATGTGGAAATGGAAGAAGCTCTTGCTGATGTCCATCCAAGACTATTACCTTTAAGAGAAGCTGGAAATATCGTCTGTGGGAATGCTCTAAGAATTGACTGGGAAACTGTGTTGAATGCTAAGGAAGATGACGAAGTTTATATATTTGGGAATCCGCCGTATATAGGGGCTGGGGGAAGAAGTCCTCAAACGAAGGTTCAAAAAGAAGATTTAAAGAATGCTATTTTCCCAATTAGTGCTAAAAAAATTGATTATATTTTAGGATGGTTTGTTAAAGGAAGTAGATTCATATTAGGAAGAAATAATTTGACTAATTTAGCCTTTGTGTCTACAAATTCTATTTTTCAAGGTGAACAAGCCTCATTTTTCTTGAATAATATTTTAAATAGTCTTGAAATTAGTTTTGCTTACCCATCGTTTTCTTGGTCAAATAGTGCTAAAAATAAAGCTGGAGTTACTGTTGCAATTGTTGGTATTTCAAGAATAAATAATGAAAAGAAAAAATTATTTAAACTTGATGAAGTAAAGGCAGTAGATAATATAAATGTCTATTTAAAAGAAGGACCAAATTTTATAGTAAACAAAAGAAGAGAGCCATTAAGTCGTTTACCAAAGAATATAACAAAAGGAAGTGCTGAATTTGGTGAAGATAATCTTATTTTAACTATTGAAGAAAAGAATAAGTTTGTTTCTAAATATCCAGAATCGGAGAAATTATTTAAAAAACTAATTAATGCTACTGATATCATGAATGGAACGTATTCATTTGCTATTTGGATTAATGATGAAGAAGTAGATTTTGCTATGAAAATACCTGAAATAAAGAGTCGTATTGAAAAAGTGAAATATTTTCGTGAGAATACAAAAGGTAAGAGTTCAAATTCAGTAGCTAATAAACCGTGGCGTTTTGGTCAAGATAAATATCGTGAAGAAGATGCAATTGTTATGCCTGTAGTATCTTCTGAAAGTAGAGATTATATACCAGTCGCTTACATGGAGAAAGGTACAATTGCCACTTATGCTGTAAGTATTGTTTACAATGCTCCTATTTGGCTTCTTGGTATCCTAGAATCCAAAATGCATATGGTTTGGTTAGAATCTATTGGAGGAAAATTAGAGACACGTTTGCGTTATTCAGCTGGACTGGTCTATAATACATTCCCATTTCCAGAACTTTCAGATAGTCGGAAAAATATGCTTGAAGAAGCTGTTTTTGAAATGCTAGATGTTCGAGAAGAAGAAGGTGGAACCTTGGCTGAATTATACGGTGGTTCCAATAAACCGATGAACGAACGTCTTCGTCAAGAACATGAAAAAATTGATGGTATCGTAGAACGTGCCTACCAGCAAAAGCCTTTTGAATCAGATGAAGAACGACTCAGTATCTTATTGAATCTGTACAAAGAGATGACAGAAAAGGAAGCGAAATGACCTCAAATATATTTGAAATCAATTACAATGGTACAGGTGCTAGTCAATCAAATAATGCACTTGGTATGCGTGAAATGCAGGCGCGCGTATATGCTAAGAGAACTTCTCAACACTTATTGATTAAGGCGCCTCCTGCCTCTGGTAAGTCGAGAGCTCTGATGTTTATTGCTCTTGATAAACTACATGCTCAGGGGCTGAAAAAAGCTATTATAGCTGTTCCAGAAAGGTCTATCGGAAAATCGTTTCGTTCAACAAAATTGACAGAATATGGTTTTTACTGGGATTGGGAAGTTCTTCCCAAAAACAATTTGACTGAACAAGGAACCAGCAAAAGTAAGGTAAAACAGTTTGTAGACTTTATGAATTCAGAGTCACCTGACGATAGAGTTCTAATCTGTACGCATGCCACCTTGCGTTTTGCCTTTGAACAGCTAGCTGATAGTGATTTTAATGACGTTCTTTTAGCTATCGATGAATTTCATCATGTATCTCAAGATGATAATTCAGTTTTAGGAAATGCCTTGAGAAACATATTAGCCAATTCAACAGCCCATGTAGTGGCAATGACAGGGTCTTATTTCCGTGGAGATTCTGTACCTATTTTGGCACCTGAAGATGAGCAAAAATTTGATAAGGTATCCTATACTTATTATGAACAGTTGGAGGGATACCAATATCTGAAAAGTTTTGCAATGGGTTATAACTTTTATCGTGGTCGTTACACGGATGCTTTGCATGAGGTGCTGGACACAAGCAAGAAAACTATTATTCATATTCCCAATGTAAACTCAGGTGAGTCAACAAAGGATAAGTATGATGAAGTTGACCGAATTTTAGACGAACTGGGGCAAGCTGTTCCAGATTCTAAGACTGGATTATGGTTGGTTACTGAGGAGACAGGTCGTGTATTGAAGGTTGCTGACCTTGTCACAGAGGAAGGTCGTGAAAAAGTGCAGGATTACCTAAACAAGATGACTAGTTTGGATGATCTCGATATCATTATCGCACTTGGTATGGCTAAAGAAGGTTTTGACTGGCCGTATGCTGAGTATGCTTTAACGATTGGTTATCGTCAGTCGCTAACAGAAATTGTTCAGATTATAGGTCGAGTAACACGCGATAGTTCCAATAAGTCACATGCTCAATTTACCAATCTCATTTCCCAACCTGATGCTCAAGATGATGAAGTCTTCTTTGCTGTGAATAATGTTATGAAGGCTATTACAGCTAGTCTCTTGATGGAGTCTGTTTTAGCACCAAATTTCAAATTCAAACGTAAAGACCGAGATGACCAGAAATCTTCTGGTGCCGAAATGTTTGTGAAAGGTTTAAAAGAGCCGAGCACTCAAAGAACAAAAGATATCATAGAAAATGATATGAATGATTTACGTGCTAGTATCTTGCAAGAACCGCGTATCCAAACTGCGATTGCTGCAGGAACAGATGCAGAAGTCATTAATAAGCAGATGATTCCAGCAATTATTAAACAAATCTATCCTGACTTAAGTGGTGCTGAAGTTGAAGAAGTTCGTCAACAGTTTATTAGTCAATCGGTCGTTCAATCAGCTGAACGGAAAGAGGGAGTAGGGCAAACAGATTTCCTAAAAATGGCAGATAAATTTGTGAATATTGATGAGTTATCCATTGATTTGATTGATCAGATTAATCCTTTCCAGAGAGCTTACGAAGTTATATCACGTGAAATTGATGCTCCGACTTTGCGTCTAATACAAGATTATATGGATGGTCAGAAGATGGAGTTTTCTGAAGAAGAACTGTTGATTCTTTATCCTCAAATTAAGCAATTTTTGAAAGAAAATGGTCGTCATCCAGATAAATCAAGTAACGATACGTACGAACAGAGACTGGCTTATGCTTTGTTACAATTGTCTCAGATGAAGTTGAAGATGGAGAATGGTAATGATTGATTTCAAAAATTTAACTGACATTTTTAATGATTCTGATTTCGAACATTTAATAGCTCCTTTAAAACCTAAGAAAAAAATAGTTACAGATCATGAAGTAGAGAAATTTTTAGAAATTATAGACTGGGTGAGAGTAAATAATGGACAAGAGCCACAAAAGTCTAGAAATATTAAAGAACGCAGTTTATTTTCTCGATTAAATGGTATTAGAAAATCTCCTGATAGCATCCGAAAATTAGAACCTTATGATGAATTTGGGCTATTAAAAATAGATGTAGTTGAGTCTGAGACTCCTATTTCAAGTCCTGCTAGTTTAACAGATATTTTATCAGATGAATTGTTTGAGTCAGTGAATAGTGCTGAAAAATCGTTATTTGATATCTCACGTTATAAACGAACGATTCAAGCGCGTGATAAAACACGAACACGTAAACGGATGGGCAATTTTGAAGATTATCAAGGATTATTTACTCGTGTTCATGATGAAATTAGTGAAGGTCGTCGTCAAGTCAGAAAGTCTGATGTGATAAAAGAAAAAGAAATTAAACCTGGTATGTTCTATGTGGATAATGGAGTAATGGTTTATGTTGTTTCTAAAGGAGAAGACTTCACTGACAAGAATGGCTATACTAATGCTGAACTTCATCTCGTGTATGAAAATGGTACAGAAAACAAGAAGGCCTTACTCCGTTCTTTTGTCTCAAATTTACACGATAGAACGCGACATGGACGAATGGTAACCGAATTGATAGAAGATGTGATGACTGGTATTAGTCCAAGCGAACGAATTACAACTGGATATATCTATGTAGTGAAATCCTTGAGTAGCAATCCTCAAATTGCTAACATCCGTAATCTCTATAAAATCGGTTTTACACAGGATCAAATTGAAAAACGGTTAGCAAATGCAGAAAGAGAAGGAACCTATCTTTATGCTCCTGTCCGTTTAGTAGCTAGTTTTGAGGTTCAGAATTTCAGCGCTCGAAAATTAGAAACGACTCTTCATCATTATTTTGCAGACAAGCAGTTAGATGTGGAATTAATATCACCAAATGGAGAGAGCTTTGTCCCTAAAGAATGGTTTCTAGTATCGCTAGATGAGATCCAAAAAGTGATTGAAAAAATTGGCTTTGAAATTAGATTTAGATAAAGAAAGACACTATTTAGAAGACTATTTAATATTTAGAGAACACAAAATATTTTAGACTGATTAAACTAAAAGGAATAATAGAAAAATGAAAGAGTTGAAATTCTTGAAATATGCTACAATCGTATTTATGCTTTTTATCTTATTTTGGGTAAACTTTGTGGGATATATTTTAGGAACTCAAGGAAGCAAGGAAGAGATTAAAACAGTACAAACAGAAAGCTTAGATCTGCAAGAAAGCAAGTTAAAAGCAAAAGAAGAAGATGCAGAAATTTTAGGCAAGTTTTGGAATGATAAAGGGCATTTTATTGTAGTGTATAACGGACTCACAAAAGTCCCAGAAATCCTTGAGGTTGGTTATTCTGAGTGGCAATATATGAGAATAGGGAAAAGTATTAGAAATAAATTAAATATTACTACTTACATTTCAAAACTAGTAGGTGAATTTTCAAAATATCTTCTCTCCTAACTCACTACTATTGGTTAGAATCATTTCCAGTTGACGCAAGCTTAAAAAAACGTTATAATAAGAAAGTTGAGAATTGATTTTCACTTGTCTTAGTCCAGAGAAGTGGCGGTGCTGCGAGCCATCTAAGCTAGGAAGTCATGCTACTCAATCATACAATTGCATAAGAATAAGAGAATGACAAGTTCATTGAATGAAGGTGGTACCGCGGTTTTTCGCCCTTCGTGATATGGGCTTGTCTTTTGATTTTTTGGAGGTGTTGATGAAAACATTTCTTGTCAAACAAAAGTTTCGTCTTGGAGGCGAACGCTTCGCTATCAAGGATGACAGGGGAGAAATCGCCTATCAGGTGGAGGGATCATTTTTTAAGATTCCTAAAACCTTTACCATCTATGATGCTAATGGTGAACAGGTCAGTCAGATCAGTAAAGAAATCTTGACCTTGCTTCCTCGTTTTGAGATTCAGCTTCGGGATGGCTCGAGTTTTGTCATTCGTAAGAAGTTGACCTTCTGGCGAGATAAGTATGAGTTTGATAATCTAGGTCTTCGTATCGAGGGCAATATCTGGGATTTGAATTTCAAATTGCTGGATGATCGCGATCAGCTGATTGCGGAAATCAAGAAAGAACTCTTCCATTTGACCTCTACCTATACCGTAACGGTTCTGGAGGACGCTTATGCAGACCTAGTCATTTCCCTCTGTGTCGCGATTGACTATGTGGAAATGCTGGAAAGCCAATCACATTAAACAAGTAAATAAGGAGACAATATGAAACAACTATCTAGTGCACAAGTACGCCAAATGTGGCTTGACTTCTGGGCGACCAAAGGTCACTCTGTAGAACCATCAGTGAGCTTGGTTCCTGTAAATGACCCAACTCTTTTGTGGATCAACTCTGGGGTAGCAACCCTTAAGAAATACTTTGACGGGACTATTATCCCTGAAAATCCACGTATTACCAATGCCCAAAAGGCTATTCGTACCAACGATATTGAAAACGTAGGGAAGACTGCACGTCACCATACTATGTTTGAAATGTTGGGGAACTTCTCTATCGGGGATTACTTCCGTGACGAAGCGATCACTTGGGCTTATGAGCTTTTGACAAGCCCTGAATGGTTTGATTTTCCTGCTGAAAAACTATACATGACCTACTATCCAGATGATAAAGATTCTTATAACCGCTGGATTGAGGTAGGAGTGGACCCAAGTCACTTGATTCCAATCGAGGACAACTTCTGGGAAATCGGTGCGGGACCTTCTGGACCAGATACAGAAATTTTCTTTGACCGTGGAGAGGCTTTTGACCCAGAAAATATCGGTCTTCGCCTGCTTGCAGAAGATATTGAAAACGACCGTTATATTGAAATCTGGAACATCGTTTTGTCACAATTTAACGCAGACCCTGCTGTTCCTCGTAGCGAATACAAGGAACTGCCACACAAGAACATTGATACGGGCGCTGGTTTGGAGCGTTTGGTGGCGGTTATCCAAGGGGCTAAGACTAACTTTGAAACAGACCTCTTCATGCCAATCATTCGTGAAGTGGAGAAATTGTCTGGTAAGGTTTATGACCAAGATGGCGACAACATGAGCTTTAAAGTTATCGCAGACCACATCCGTTCTCTTTCATTTGCCATCGGTGATGGTGCCCTTCCAGGAAATGAGGGTCGTGGTTACGTCCTTCGTCGTCTTCTCCGCCGTGCCTCTATGCATGGTCAAAAATTGGGTATCAATGAGCCTTTCCTTTACAAACTTGTTCCAACTGTTGGAAAAATCATGGAAAGCTACTACCCAGAAGTTCTTGAAAAACGTGACTTTATCGAGAAAATCGTTAAGAGCGAAGAAGAGTCATTTGCACGTACCCTTCACTCAGGTCAACACTTTGCCCAAGGTATCGTAGCTGACTTGAAAGAAAAAGGTCAATCTGTCATTGCTGGTTCTGATGTATTCAAACTTTATGATACTTATGGATTCCCAGTTGAATTGACTGAAGAAATCGCTGAAGAAGCTGGGATGACTGTCGACCGTGAAGGTTTTGAAGCAGCCATGAAAGAACAGCAAGAGCGCGCGCGTGCCTCAGCTGTCAAGGGTGGCTCAATGGGTATGCAAAATGAAACCCTCCAAAACATCACAGTGGAAAGTCGCTTTAACTATGAAGCATCACAATTGTCTTCTAAATTGGTAGCTATCGTGGCTGACAATGCAGAAGTAGAAGCTGTATCTGAAGGAACTGCGTCACTTATCTTTGCGGAAACGCCATTCTACGCTGAGATGGGTGGACAGGTGGCTGACCACGGACAAATCTTGGACGAGTCAGGTAATGTTGTGGCTACTGTGACCAATGTTCAAAAAGCACCAAACGGACAAGCTCTTCACACTGTTGAAGTCCTTGCACCGCTTGCCTTGAACCAAGAATATACCTTGGCAATTGATACTAATCGTCGTCACCGTGTCATGAAAAACCACACTGCGACTCACTTGCTTCACGCTGCCCTTCACAATATCCTTGGAAATCATGCGACACAAGCAGGATCTCTGAATGAAGTTGAATTCCTTCGCTTTGACTTTACTCATTTCCAAGCGGTAACTGCTGAAGAATTGCGTGCGATTGAACAGCAAGTCAACGAGAAAATCTGGGAAGCTCTTGAAGTTAAGACAGTTGAAACAGATATTGACACTGCCAAGGAAATGGGAGCGATGGCCCTCTTTGGTGAGAAATACGGCAAGGAAGTCCGTGTTGTTACAATCGGTGACTACTCTATCGAGCTTTGTGGTGGTACCCACGTTGGCAACACTTCTGAAATTGGTCTCTTCAAGATTGTCAAAGAAGAAGGGATTGGATCAGGAACTCGCCGTATCTTGGCAGTGACTGGTAAGGAAGCCTTTGAAGCCTATCGTGAACAAGAAGATGCTCTTAAAGCAGTCGCAGCAACCTTGAAAGCACCTCAAGTTAAGGAAGTACCTCACAAGGTAGAAGGACTTCAAGAACAACTTCGTCAACTTCAAAAAGAAAATGCTGAGTTGAAAGAAAAGGCCGCAGCTGCAGCCGCAGGCGATATCTTCAAGGACGTTAAGGAAGTCAATGGTCACCGTTACATTGCTAGCCAAGTATCTGTATCTGACGCTGGTGCCCTTCGTACTTTTGCGGATAACTGGAAACAAAAAGACTACTCTGATCTTCTTGTCCTAGTTGCTGCTATCGGTGACAAAGTCAATGTTCTTGTAGCAAGCAAGACAAAAGACCTTCATGCAGGAAACCTTGTCAAAGAATTAGCACCAATCGTCGATGGACGTGGTGGTGGTAAACCAGACATGGCCATGGCAGGAGGAAGCAACCAAGCTAAAATCCAAGAATTGTTGGATGCGGTAGCAGATAAATTGTAATCAAGCAATACTCTTCGAAAATCAAATTCAAACCTCGTCAGCTTCACCTTGGATTTTATATGAGACTGACTTCGTCAGTCTTATCTACAACCTCAAAGCAGTGCTTTGAGCAACCTGCGGCTAGCTTCCTAGTTTGCTCTTTGATTTTCATTGAGTATAAAGATCTATCCATTTGGGTAGGTCTTTTTGTAAATGCAAAAAAGCCAAATCCGATTGGACCTGGCTTGAATATTATGAACTATTAAATAGTATTGGCTGCCCAGACACTTACCGAAGCAGCTGAGACTGGAAATTGTCCATAACCTTCCTCATCGATTGTAACTTGACCTTGGTGGTTTTCAAGTAAATCTACAAAGGTTTGGTTAGCCCACTCTTGGCCGATAAACATTGACTTGCTGTTTTCTTGGTCATTTGAAATCAAGACTGCGATTGGGGCTTGATTTTCAGCACCTGAACGTACCCAACCGATACAGTTAGCATGGTCAAAGTAGTCTGTTTGTTCTCCATAGGCCAAATCTTTTCGGATGGCTAGGAGGCGGTCAAGGACTTCTTTGAAATCTTGTTGAGCATACTGCCCTGAAATCCCATAGTAGTCTCCGTAAAAGATACATGGCAGTCCATTTTGGCGTAATAGAATAAGGGCATAGGCTGCTGGTTTGAACCATTCTTTAACAGTCGACTCAAGGGCTTGTCCTCGTTGGGTATCATGGTTGTCGACAAAGGTTACAGCCTTGTCGGGCTTGAGTTCAACCAAGCTATCTGTGAAAATGCCACGAAGGTCGTAGTTGGAACCAGCTCGGCTAGCATCAAAGAGATTCTGGTGGAGACGAACATCGACAAGGTCAAAGCGTTCTTCCGTTTTTTCAAGATAGTCTAGATTGGCTTCCTTATCGGGATTCCAAAATTCACCAAAAACATAGAAATCGTCACCGTATTTTTCCTTCATATCGCGGATAAAATTGCGCATAAAGAAAGAGTCAATGTGTTTGACGGCATCCAAGCGGAAACCAGCAATACCAGTCGTTTCCATGAACCAGTCAGCCCAGTCATAGATGTTTTTGATAACTTCAGGATGCTTAAAGTCTAGGTCGGCATACATGAGGTAGTCGTAGTTACCGTTTTCGTTATCGACCAATTCCTCGTTGGCCCAGCCCTTGTTGTCTCCTTGAATGAGATAAATCCCAGATTTACGGCGTTTGGCATCATAGTCTGTACCGGTGAAGTGGTACCAGTGCCAGTGGAAGTCATTGTAGGTATCTTGGCGACCATCGAAGGTAAAACTAGTCCAACCATTGATGGTGAAGGGTTCTCCAAGTTCCACTGTACGGTCTACAGGATCCACTTCAATAACCTGAAAGGCTTCCATGTGATCAGCAGCAGCTTTGTGATTGAGCACCACATCGGCCATAGGTTGAATTCCTTGTGCTTTTAGGGCTTGAATGGCTTGAAGATAGTCTTCTTTAAAACCATACTTGGTGCGGACAGTTCCTTTTTGGTTAAACTCACCAAGGTCAAATAGGTCATAGACCCCATAGCCTACATCTTTTTCGTTTGTGGCCTTGAAGGCTGGTGGCATCCAGACGTGACTAATTCCCAGATCAGCTAGGTGTTGAGCATCTTCAGCCAGACGCGTCCAATGTTGACCGTCGTGGGGCAGATACCATTCAAAGTATTGCATGAGTGTTTGATTTTGCATGATGTTTCCTCTTACTTGTCAGTCTTGTTCTTTATTCTATCATAAACTATTTCTTGACGCAAACGTTTGCGTAATACTGAATAATAAGTTTTTGACTATTTTATATAAAATGTTGATTTTTAAAATGAAAGCGCTATAATAATAGTGAATTACATAGATAAAGAGAGGAGATTTCTCATGATTGAATTTCAAAATGTTAGTAAGTTGTATGGTGATAAAGAGGCCTTGAGCAATCTCAATTTGCAGATTGAAAATGGGGAGATTATGGGCTTGATTGGCCATAATGGGGCTGGAAAATCGACCACTATAAAATCTTTAGTCAGTATCATTTCTCCCAGCAGTGGTCGTATTTTAGTAGATGGTCAGGATTTATCGGAAAATCGCTTGGCTATTAAACGAAAGATTGGTTATGTAGCAGACTCGCCTGACTTATTTTTACGCTTAACGGCCAATGAATTTTGGGAATTGCTTGCTTCATCCTATGATTTGAGCAGCTCTGACTTGGAAGCTAGTTTAGCTAGGCTATTGAACGTTTTTGATTTTGCTGAAAATCGCTATCAGGTCATTGAAACCCTTTCTCACGGAATGCGTCAGAAAGTCTTTGTCATCGGAGCACTCTTGTCTGATCCTGATATTTGGGTCTTGGACGAACCCTTGACTGGTTTGGATCCCCAGGCTGCTTTTGATTTGAAACAGATGATGAAGGAACATGCACAAAAAGGCAAGACAGTCTTGTTTTCAACCCATGTCTTAGAGGTAGCCGAGCAAGTTTGTGATCGGATTGCTATTTTGAAAAAGGGGCATTTGATTTATTGTGGTAGCGTGGAGGACTTGAGGAAAGACCATCCAGATCAGTCTTTGGAAAGTATCTACCTTAGCCTTGCTGGTAGAAAAGAGGAGGTTTCAGATGCGTCTCAAGGTCATTAAAAAATTAGTTGATATCAATATCCTCTATTCATCTCAAGAAGCTAATCTGGCTAACCTACGAAAGAAGCAAGCTAAAAATCCTGGAAAAAAAGTAAATGTTTCCGCTAGAGTCCTAAGTTCTTACATTTTTTCCAGTCTCTTGATGCTTTTCATGTTTATAAATATAGCCTTTCGTTTTCCTTTTGAGGAAATACCAAGTTTTTTTAGTAGCATGGTTGCTATTTTACTGGTGCTTGCCTTTTCAACTTCTTTCACTGCATTTTACAATGTCTTTTATGAGAGTAAGGACTTGGCATCGTATAGGCCCTATGCCTTTAAAGAATCAGAGATTATAATTGCAAAAGGACTGTCTGTCCTTTTGCCAGCTCTAACTGGAATTGTACCAATCCTAGCTTATTTTCTAGTCCTCTATATTAGGCTAGCTCCTTCTCTGTGGCTGGGCTTGCCTTTGATGCTGCTGTCCTTGGCCCTATTATTTGTCTCTGTTACTTTAGTGATGGTAGTGGCAGTACATTTCTTGGCTCAGACTACGGTCTTCAGAAAGTATCAGTCTATTTTTTCGAATGTGATGATTGGGATAGGAGTTCTCATACCTTTAATATTTGTCCTCTTTCTACAGTCGACTTTTGGAAGTATTGTTGACAAAGTTAGAGACATTCCATTTCTCCTTTATCCTCTTCATCTCTTTTACAAAATAGCAGTGGAGCCTTTTTCAACAGAAGCCATCCTGGGTCTGCTCGCTTGGATAGCTTTAACTGTTTTCTTGCTTTACCTGACCAAAAAGAAGGTTTTTCCTCATTTTTATGACGTGATTCTGCTTAACAGTGAGGAGAAGGTCAAGAAAGAACGTCGCAGTAAGGAGAGGATTTCAACTACTAAAAAGGGCTTTTTCCGTATGGTTTTACGCTACCACCTCACCCTCTTGGGACAGGGAACTGGCGTGATTACAGTGCTTTTTACAAGTGCTTTCCTTCCTTATCTCATGATGATTGGTCTGATTTCCAAAATCCGAGATTCTCAGATAGTTCCAGATATTCATCCTACATACTGGTTACCCTTGTTTTTTATAGCTCTCTTTATAGCAGTTGTCAATAACAATATTACCAGCCTGCCTTCAATTGCCTTTTCCTTGGAGAGGGAAAATGTTGATTTTCTTAAGAGTTTACCCTTTGACTTTGCTCGTTATGTGAAAGTGAAATTTTGGATTATATTTGCTGTCCAGTCCTTTTTACCAGTTCTGACTTTACTTGGCCTTTCTCTATATCTAGGATTGCCCATCCTTTCGATGATTTACCTTCTTGTGGCATGGATCCTTGCTAGTATCATCCTTTCTTGCCACCATTACTTTAAGGACGTAAAAAATCTGTCAACCAATTGGAGTAGCATTACGGACTTGGTGAACCGTTCAAATCGTATAGTAGCAATTGTTTTGATCTTGGTTTATAGTGTTATATTAATGATTTTAGTCATTGGTAGCTTGTTCTTAGTTAAGTCTCTCTTCCCTGTCCTTGCCATCAGCTTGGGAGTAGGAGCTCCTATCCTCTTGCTTGCTCTTGCTATTTTTGGCTATCATTACTACCTGTCACGCATATTGGCAGAAATAGAAAAAAGATGAGATAGTTGGTCGCTTGCTTGATAAATTTTATAAAAAGAAATGAGACTGATCAAAAAATCACTTCTAACTAGCAAAAAAACGAGCATTTCCATAGTTGGATATACTCGTTTTTCTATGCCATTTTTCTTATCATAAGAACAAAACGACTAGAAATTTATAACAATGTATAAATCCTACAGCATCAATTGCTTAAATTGGGGGACTAGATTTTATCTATGATGTTTTGAAGATTAATGGAGCTTGAGATGTTTGCTATTTATGGATAGCATACAAAATCATTGTTACTGGCAAGCTCTCTCATGCTTTTGGGTTTGCCTTTCATCTAGTTATTCTTGTAAAAATCCGTTTTATACTCAATGAAAAACAAAGAGCAAACTAGGAAGCTAGCCTCAGGTTGCTCAAAGCACCGCTTTGAGGTTGCAGATAAAGCTGACGTGGTTTGAAGAGTATTAGACTAATTTCCACTTTGGTGAGTCAAGTGGAAGTTACTGAAATAATTCCTATTTGTAAAACTCTGATAAGTCTTGGCTGATTTGATAGAAATGTGGTATAATTTTTCTTATGGAAAAGATTATCATTACAGCAACTGCTGAAAGTATTGAACAAGTTGAACAACTGCTCGAAGCTGGCGTAGATCGTATCTATGTCGGTGAGAAAGATTTTGGCCTTCGTCTGCCAACAACCTTTAGTTATGACCAATTGCGTGAAATCGCTAAGTTGGTCCATGATGCTGGTAAGGAATTGATCGTTGCAGTCAATGCCCTCATGCACCAAGATATGATGGACCGTATCAAGCCTTTCCTAGACTTCTTGGAAGAAATCAAGACAGATTACATTACAATTGGGGATGCAGGTGTCTTTTATGTGGTCAATCGCGATGGTTATTCCTTTAAGACCATCTACGATGCTTCGACTATGGTAACTAGCAGTCGTCAGATTAACTTCTGGGGACAAAAGGCTGGCGCATCTGAGGCTGTTTTGGCGCGTGAAATTCCATCTGCTGAACTCTTCAAAATGCCAGAGATTTTGGAAATTCCTGCTGAAGTTTTGGTGTATGGTGCTAGTGTTATTCACCATTCCAAACGTCCGCTCTTGCAAAACTACTATAACTTTACGCATATCGATGATGAAAAGACCCGTAAGCGTGACCTTTTCTTGGCTGAGCCAAGTGATCCTGAGAGCCATTACTCTATCTTTGAAGACAATCATGGGACCCACATCTTTGCCAACAATGACCTTGATTTGATGACCAAATTGACAGAATTGGTGGAGCATGGTTTTACCCATTGGAAATTAGAAGGACTTTATACTCCAGGTCAAAACTTTGTTGAGATTGCAAAACTCTTTATCCAAGCCCGTAGCTTGATCCAAGAGGGCAACTTTAGCCATGACCAAGCCTTCTTGCTGGATGAGGAAGTACGCAAGTTACACCCTAAAAACCGTTTCCTTGATACAGGATTTTATGATTACGATCCTGATATGGTTAAATAAAGTAAATGTATAGTTGAGAGAAGGAAGATACAAACATTTCTTCTCTCAATTTTTCTTATTGTCCAATATTTTCAAAAAATCAGTAGGCTAGGATGCTCTGTTTACTGGGAATTTTAAGACAAGTAGTGTTCTTGAGTTTGAAAATTATCCTATGTTTGCAGGTGCCAAATGGCCCTTTTTTTGGTATAATTTTTTATAATGAAAACGATTGGTAATCGCTATGTTGTGGTTGATTTAGAGGCAACTAGCACAGGTAGTAAGGCTAAAATTATCCAAGTGGGAATTGTCGTGATTGAGGACGGAAAAATCGTCGATCACTATACGACGGATGTCAATCCACATGAACCCTTGGATGCTCATATCAAAGAACTGACAGGATTGACAGATCAACGTCTGGCGCAAGCACCTGATTTTTCGCAAGTTGCTAGAAAAATCTTTGACTTGGTGGAGGATGGGATTTTTGTAGCCCATAATGTTCAGTTTGATGCCAATCTCTTGGCGGAAAATTTATTTTTTGAAGGCTATGAACTAAGAAATCCTCGTGTTGACACGGTCGAATTGTCCCAGGTCTTTTTCCCTGAACTGGAAAAATATAGTTTGCCGATATTGTGCCGAGAATTAGGAATTCCTCTTAAGCACGCTCACACAGCCCTTTCCGATGCCCAAGCTACTGCGGAATTACTCTTATTTCTACGGGAAAAGATGGCTCAGCTTCCTAAAGGTCTCTTGGAACACTTGCTGGAAATGGCTGACGCCCTCCTATATGAGTCCTACCTAGTTATTGAAGAAATTTATCGCAGCCAATCTATCCTGAGCTCTTCTGACTTGGTCCAAGTTCAAGGACTGTATTTCAAGAAACTTGCAGTTCCCAATGAGCCACGAAAATTATCTCAGGATTTTTCTAAAAATATTTCTCTGTTGAACCTTGAAGTAAGGGAAGAGCAAGAAAGTTTTGCTAAAGAGGTTAGCTTGCTATTGAAAGATGAGACTGTCTCTCTGATTCAAGCACCGACAGGGATTGGGAAAACCTATGGCTATCTCTTACCCGCTTTATCTCAAATGAAAGAGCGTCAAATTGTCCTTAGTGTTCCGACAAAGATTCTTCAAAATCAAATCATGGAAGAAGAGGGTAAACGTCTTAAGGAAGTGTTCCATATAGATATTCATAGTTTAAAGGGGCCTCAAAATTATCTGAAGCTGGATGCCTTTTATCGTTCCTTGCAGGAAAATGATGAAAATCGCTTATTTAGACGCTTTAAAATGCAAGTCTTGGTCTGGCTGACAGAGACTGAGACAGGAGATTTGGATGAGATTGGTCAACTCTACCGTTACCAACATTTTCTAACAGACCTTCGTCATGATGGGAATTTATCGTCCAAGAGCTTATTTGTGACGGAAGATTTTTGGAAACGTAGTCAAGAAAGGGCACAAACCTGCAAGCTTTTAGTGACTAATCATGCCTATCTTGTAACCAGACTTGAAGATAATCCTGAATTTGTCAGTGACCGTTTATTGATTATTGATGAAGTCCAAAAAGGTTTGTTGGCTCTAGAAAATCTGCTTCAAGAGACCTACGATATCCAGTCTATTATCGATTTGCTTGATAAGGCTTTACTGGAGGAGCAAAATAAGGTCCAGCAACGAATATTAGAAAGTATTCGCTTTGAGTGCCTCTACTTGATAGAACAATTTCAGTCTGGCAAATCTAGAAAAAATATCTTAGATTCTCTGGCCAATCTCCACCAGTATTTTTCAGAATTAGAAGTAGAAGGTTTTGAGGAACTGGTTCGCTATTTTACAGCTGAAGGTGATTACTGGCTTGAAGCAACTGAAACGAGTCAGAAGAAAATTCAGATTTCTTCTACAAAATCAGGCCGTATTCTTCTATCTTCCTTAGTGCCTGATTCATGTCAAGTCTTGGGAGTGTCGGCCACTCTTGAAATTAGTCAGAGGGTTTCTTTGGCAGCCCTTTTAGGTTATCCTGAAGCCAAATTTATCAAGATTGAGGCTCGGGGAAAACAGAATCAAGAAGTGGTCTTGGTCAAAGATTTCCCTCTGGTGACAGAAACTTCCTTAGAAGTTTACGCCAAAGAGGTAGCTGATTTACTAGTGGAAATTCAAGCTTTCCAGCAACCGATTTTGGCTCTCTTTACTGCCAAAGACATGCTTCTAGCAGTATCAAATTTACTCCCTGTAAGTCATTTAGCCCAGTATAAAAATGGGGATGTTCATCAGCTTAAGAAGCGCTTTGAAAAAGGTGAACAACAAATCCTGCTTGGTGCCGCAAGTTTCTGGGAGGGAGTTGACTTTTCAAGTCATCCTTTTGTGATTCAAGTTGTACCAAGACTTCCTTTCCAAAATCCCCAAGAGCCCTTGACGAAAAAAATCAATCAGGAATTGATTCAAGAAGGAAAAAATGCCTTTTATGATTATCAGTTGCCAATGGCTATTATTCGTTTAAAACAGGCTTTGGGAAGAAGTATGAGACGCGAACACCAACGTTCCTTAACTCTTATTTTGGATAGGAGAATTGTCGGAAAGCGATATGGCAAACAAATTGTGACTTCTCTAGCAAAAGAAGCGACCGTTAAAACCGTCTCTCGATCCGAAGTTGATGAGGCTATTGATAAATTTTTAAATGAACTTTGATAAATAATATTGTATGAAAGTATAAGGTTAGTATATATGAAACGTTCTCTCGACTCTAGAGTCGATTATAGTTTGCTCTTGCCAGTATTTTTTCTACTGGTTATTGGCGTGGTGGCTATTTATATAGCTGTTAGTCATGATTATCCAAACAATATTTTGCCCATTTTAGGGCAGCAGGTCGCCTGGATCGCCATGGGACTTGTGATTGGTTTTATCGTCATGCTCTTTAATACTGAATTTCTTTGGAAGGTGACACCCTTTCTATATATTTTAGGCTTGGGACTTATGGTTTTACCGATTGTCTTTTATAATCCAAGCTTAGTTGCATCAACGGGTGCCAAAAACTGGGTATCGGTAAATGGTGTTACCTTGTTCCAACCGTCAGAATTTATGAAGATATCCTATATCCTCATGTTGGCTCGTGTGATTGTCCAGTTTACCAAAAAACATAAGGAATGGAGACGCACAGTTCCGCTGGACTTCTTGTTGATTTTCTGGATGATTCTCTTTACCATTCCAGTCCTAGTTCTTTTGGCACTTCAAAGTGACTTGGGGACGGCCTTAGTTTTTGTGGCTATTTTCTCAGGAATCGTTTTATTATCGGGCGTTTCTTGGAAAATTATTATCCCAGTATTTGTGACTGCTGTAACAGGAATTGCTGGTTTTCTAGCCATCTTTATCAGCAAGGACGGTCGGGCTTTTCTCCATCAACTGGGCATGCCGACCTACCAAATCAATCGTATCTTGGCTTGGCTTAATCCATTTGACTTTGCCCAAACAACTACTTACCAACAGGCTCAAGGACAGATTGCCATTGGAAGCGGTGGCTTATTTGGTCAAGGATTTAATGCTTCGAATCTGCTTATTCCAGTTAGAGAGTCGGATATGATTTTCACGGTCATTGCAGAAGATTTTGGCTTTATTGGCTCTGTCCTTGTTATCGCCCTTTATCTCATGCTGATTTACCGTATGTTGAAGATTACTCTTAGATCAAATAACCAGTTCTACACCTATATTTCCACAGGTTTGATTATGATGTTGCTCTTCCATATCTTTGAGAATATCGGTGCCGTGACAGGTTTGCTTCCTTTGACGGGTATTCCCTTGCCTTTTATTTCTCAAGGGGGATCGGCTATTATCAGTAATCTGATTGGTGTGGGCTTACTTTTATCTATGAGTTACCAGACCAATCTAGCTGAAGAAAAGAGCGGAAAAGTCCCATTCAAGCGGAAAAAGGTTGTATTAAAACAAATCAAATAAGGAGAAAATCATGGTAAAAGTAGCAGTTATGTTGGCTCAGGGCTTTGAAGAAATTGAAGCTTTGACAGTTGTGGATGTTTTGCGTCGGGCAAATATCACTTGTGATATGGTTGGGTTTGAAGAGCAAGTGACTGGTTCGCATGCAATCCAAGTCAGAGCAGATCGTGTCTTTGATGGTGATTTATCAGACTATGATATGGTTGTTCTTCCTGGCGGCATGCCTGGTTCTGCACATTTGCGCGATAATCAGGCCTTGATGCAAGAATTGCAAAGCTTCGAGCAAGAAGGAAAAAAACTAGCAGCCATTTGTGCTGCGCCAATTGCCCTCAATCAAGCAGGGCTATTGAAAAACAAGCAGTACACTTGTTATGATGGTGTTCAAGAGCAAATTTTTGATGGTCACTACGTCAAGGAAACAGTAGTGGTGGATGGTCATTTGACAACCAGTCGAGGTCCCTCGACAGCCCTTGCCTTTGCCTACGAGCTGGTAGAGCAATTAGGAGGAGATGCAGAGACTTTACGAACAGGAATGCTCTATCGAGATGTCTTTGGTAAAAATCAGTAAAACGGGAGTCAAACTCTCGTTTTTTACTTGGAAAAATCTAGGAAATCATCGCTTTTTTCATAAAAAAATGCTATAATGAAGGGTATGAAATATCACGATTACATCTGGGATTTAGGTGGAACTTTACTGGATAATTATGAAACTTCAACAGCTGCATTTGTTGAAACTTTAGCGCTGTATGGTATCACACAGGACCATGACAGCGTCTATCAGGCTTTAAAGGTTTCTACTGATTTTGCGATTGAGACATTCGCTCCCAATTTAGAGCATTTTTTAGAAAAGTACAAGGAAAATGAAGCCAGAGAGCTAGAACATCCGATTTTGTTTGATGGAGTTGCTGATTTATTGAAAGATATCTCAAATCAAGGTGGCCGTCATTTTTTGGTCTCTCATCGAAATGATCAGGTCTTAGAAATTTTAGAAAAAACCTCTATAGCAGCTTATTTTACAGAAGTGGTGACTTCTAACTCAGGCTTTAAGAGAAAACCAAATCCTGAGTCCATGATTTATTTAAGAGAAAAGTATCAGATTAGCTCTGGCCTTGTCATTGGTGATCGACCGATTGATATTGAAGCAGGGCAATCTGCAGGACTAGCTACCCACTTGTTTACTAGTATCGTGAATTTAAGACAAGTATTAGACATGTAAGAAAAAGGGAAAAGATGACAGAAGAAATCAAAAATCTGCAGGCACAAGATTATGATGCCAGTCAAATTCAAGTTTTAGAAGGCTTAGAGGCTGTTCGTATGCGTCCAGGAATGTATATCGGGTCAACCTCAAAAGAAGGTCTTCACCATCTAGTCTGGGAAATTGTTGATAACTCAATTGACGAGGCCTTGGCAGGATTTGCTAGCCATATCCAAGTCTTTATTGAGCCAGATGATTCGATTACTGTTGTCGATGATGGGCGTGGTATCCCAGTCGATATTCAGGAAAAAACAGGTCGACCTGCCGTTGAGACTGTCTTTACTGTTCTTCACGCTGGAGGAAAGTTTGGCGGTGGCGGATATAAGGTCTCAGGTGGTCTTCACGGAGTGGGGTCCTCAGTTGTTAACGCCCTTTCAACTCAATTAGACGTTCATGTCCATAAAAATGGTAAGATTTATTACCAAGAATACCGTCGTGGTCATGTTGTCGCAGACCTTGAGGTAGTCGGAGATACAGATAAAACGGGAACAACGGTTCACTTCACACCAGACCCAGAAATTTTTACTGAAACAACAACATTTGATTTCGATAAATTAAATAAACGTATTCAAGAGTTGGCCTTTCTAAATCGTGGTTTACGAATTTCCATCACAGATAAGCGTGAAGGTTTAGAACAAACCAAGCATTATCATTATGTAGGTGGGATTGCTAGTTACGTTGAATATATCAACGAGAACAAGGATGTTATCTTTGATACACCGATCTATACTGACGGTGAGATGGATGATATCACAGTTGAAGTAGCCATGCAGTACACAACGGGTTACCATGAAAACGTCATGAGTTTCGCCAATAATATTCATACCCATGAAGGTGGAACGCATGAACAAGGTTTCCGTACAGCCTTGACTCGTGTTATCAACGATTATGCTCGTAAAAATAAGTTGCTTAAAGATAATGAAGACAACTTAACAGGGGAAGATGTACGCGAAGGATTAACTGCAGTTATCTCAGTTAAACACCCGAATCCACAGTTTGAAGGACAAACCAAGACCAAACTGGGAAACAGCGAAGTGGTCAAGATTACCAATCGCCTCTTCAGCGATGCCTTCTCTGATTTCCTTATGGAAAATCCACAGATCGCCAAGCGTATCGTGGAAAAAGGGATTTTAGCTGCTAAGGCTCGTGTGGCTGCCAAGCGTGCGCGTGAAGTTACTCGTAAAAAATCTGGTTTGGAAATTTCCAACCTTCCAGGGAAACTAGCAGACTGTTCTTCTAACAATCCTGCGGAAACAGAACTCTTCATCGTCGAAGGAGACTCAGCTGGTGGATCAGCCAAATCTGGTCGTAACCGTGAATTTCAGGCTATCCTTCCAATTCGCGGTAAGATTTTGAACGTTGAAAAAGCTAGTATGGATAAGATTCTTGCTAATGAAGAAATTCGTAGTCTTTTCACAGCGATGGGAACAGGATTTGGAGCAGAATTTGATGTTTCGAAAGCCCGTTACCAAAAACTCGTTTTGATGACCGATGCCGATGTCGATGGAGCCCACATTCGTACCCTTCTTTTGACCTTGATTTATCGTTATATGAAACCAATCCTAGAAGCTGGTTATGTTTATATCGCCCAACCACCAATCTATGGTGTCAAGGTTGGAAGTGAGATTAAAGAATACATCCAGCCAGGTGCAGATCAAGAAATCAAACTCCAAGAAGCCTTGGCCCGTTATAGTGAAGGTCGTACCAAACCGACTATTCAGCGTTATAAGGGTCTAGGTGAAATGGACGACCATCAGTTATGGGAAACAACCATGGATCCTGAACATCGTTTGATGGCCAGAGTTTCTGTGGATGATGCTGCAGAAGCAGATAAAATCTTTGATATGTTGATGGGGGATCGAGTAGAGCCTCGTCGTGAGTTTATCGAAGAAAATGCTGTCTATAGTACACTTGATGTCTAAAAAATCGGGAGAAGTAGTTCCCTTGGTCTAAAAAATATGATATAATCATTACGATTGTTTCAAGTAAAAAAAGGAGTTTAATATGTCTGCTAGCCTAGTAATTTATTTGATAATTGCAGTTGCAGTTTTATTGGTCATTGCTTATGCTATCGCAATCTATGTAAGGAAACGCAATGAAAGTAAACTAGCAATTTTAGAAGAGAAAAAAGAAGAGCTGTACAATCTTCCAGTAAACGATGAAGTTGAAGCAGTAAAAAATATGCACTTGATTGGACAAAGTCAGGTGACTTTCCGTGAATGGAATCAAAAATGGGTTGATTTATCTCTTAATTCTTTTGCCGATATTGAAAATAATCTTTTCGAGGCAGAAGGCTACAATAACTCATTCCGTTTTTTCAAGGCTAGTCATCAAATTGATCAAATCGAGAGTCAAATTACCTTGATTGAAGAAGATATTGCGGCAATTCGCAATGCCTTGGCAGATTTGGAGAAACAAGAGTCTAAAAATAGTGGACGTGTTCTTCATACCTTGGACTTGTTTGAAGAGTTACAACACAGAGTTGCTGATCATTCTGAAGAATATGGACAAGGCTTATCTGAAATTGAAAAACAATTGGAAAATATCCAATCAGAGTTTTCTCAGTTTGTAACTTTAAATTCGTCTGGTGACCCAGTAGAAGCTGCTGTGATTTTGGATAATGCTGAAAATCATATTTTGGCTTTGACCCATATTGTTGATCGTATACCAGCAGTCGTAACAACATTATCTAAAGAGCTACCTGATCAGCTAGAAGATTTAGAGGATGGCTATCGTAAACTTTTAGATGCTAATTATCATTTTGCTGAAACGGATATTGAAGCGCGTTTCCAACTGCTTTATGAAGCTCTCAAGAAAAATCATGAGAATATTGCGCAATTAGAGTTGGATAATGCTGAGTATGAAAATACTCAAATCCAAGAAGAGATTAATGCACTTTATGATATTTTTACACGAGAAATTGCTGCACAGAAAGTGGTAGAAGGTTTAGTAGCAACACTTCCTACTTATCTTCAACACATGAAGGAAAATAATGCTTTATTGATAGAAGATATTGAGCGTTTGAGTAAAAGTTATTTACTTTCTGAATCGGATGCAAGTCATGTTCGTCGTTTACAGGGTGAATTAGAAAACTTTGAGACTGCTATTATTGAGGCAACTTCAAATCAAGATGAACCAACTCAAGCATATTCAATTCTTGAAGAAAATCTTGAATCTTTACAGGAAAATCTTAAAGAGATTGAAGATGAACAGATTTCAGTTAGTGAGCGTCTTGCACGAATTGAGAAAGATGATATCAATGCACGTCAAAAGGCAAATGTATATGTTAATCGTCTCCATACAATCAAGAGATATATGGAAAAACGGAACCTACCTGGTATTCCACAAACTTTCTTGAAGTTATTCTTTACAGCAAGTAATAATACGGAAGATCTAATGGCTGAATTAGATCAAAACTTAGTCAATATAGAATCAGTTAACCGTATTCTTGAAATTGCAACGAATGATATGGAAGCTTTAGAAACGGAAACTTATAATATTGTTCAGTATGCAACCTTGACAGAACAACTCTTACAATATTCTAACCGTTACCGCTCATTTGATGAGCGCATTCAAGAAGCCTTTAATGAAGCTTTGGACATTTTTGAGAAAGAATTTGATTACCACGCTTCATTTGACAAGATTTCTCAAGCATTGGAAGTGGCAGAGCCTGGTGTAACCAACCGCTTTGTTACCTCGTATGAGAAAACACGTGAAACGATTCGTTTTTAATAAAAGAAAAAGATTTGATTGTGTGAGAAGCAGAATCAAATCTTTTTTATTATTTGTCTATAAAATCTTGTATGATAAGATCTCAAGATAAAAAATTGGAGACAATTTAAAAAGCAAGTCAGAACCTATGTTTGGTCTATAAGGTTCAATAGCTTTCTAATCTCTCCAAAATTTTATTTGATTGGAATCGAAATCCCAATTAATTTTTCTGAGTAGAGGGTTTTGATATTGGCCTCATCAATAGAGTCCTTATCAATTTTACGTTGCAAGAAAAATTCTTGGATGGCTTCGATTTCAGTTTCTCGAATAGCACGGTGTTTATTTGAGATGAGGATTTCATAGTGAAGCGGAGCTTGGGTAAAAATAACATCTGTATTTCCAGCAGAATAGACCTCAACAAGAGTTGCATCTGTACTCTCTAGCTGGCCTTTTACAAGTTGCGAGTGTGAGTTTGTCGTATTGATAAGCTTCATAATATTTCCTCCGATTTTCTAATACTATTATAGCACTTTTTGAATAAAGTAGCTTGATTTAGTCAATCTTATGCTGTTTTTTCCAAGATTGAATGGCCCATTTATGACTACCACGTTTGAGATTTTTAATAGCCTCGTCAATAGGGAACCAGGCAATATGATTAAAGTCTTCTAGTGGTTTTTGAACTTCCTTGAAAGATGTCGCTTCATAGAGGTAGGCAGGATTGTAGTAGTAGGTATCACGGTGACGAGAGTAGAAATATTCGTCAGCTTGTCCGTAATAGGTACCAATTTCAGCTGTGAAACCAAGCTCTTCAATCAATTCACGCTTTAGGGCTTCCTGATGATTTTCACCTGATTCAATTTCGCCACCTGGTAAGAACCAAGCACCATTAGGTGCTTGAACAAGAACAATTTGTTTTTGTTCAGCGTCAGGGATAACTGCATACACTCCATAGCGTGCAACATAGTCTGTATTCGCTTTTTTTTCTCCAAAAGTTGGGTTTGCCATTGAATTTTCCTCATTATCTAGTATCGTTATTATTATCATAATGGACAAAGGGCAAGCTGTCAAGAAATTACAGTTATTTTAGTCAAAAAGAAGCAGAAAAATTTCATTTTCTACTCCTTTTCTATAGTATTTATTTTTCTGTCTCAGAAGTTTTAACTTCTGCTTTTTTGGCAGATTTGATTTGAATCTTGCCCTTGCTGGTCATAACTGCCTTTAGGTCTTTTTCACTTGGATTTTCAAGGTAGTAGTCAGTGATTGCGTCCTCAATATAGTCTTGAATAGTACGACGAAGTGGGCGTGCTCCCATTTTTGGATCATAACCGAGGTCAACTAATTTTTCTTTGACCTTTTCAGTTACATCTAAATGAATATTGTTGCTAGAAAGACGTTTGTTAACATCTGCAAGCATGAGCTCGACAATCTGAAGGAGGTTATCTTTGCTGAGAGCCTTAAATTCGATAATACCATCAAAACGGTTCATAAACTCTGGGCTAAAGAAGTTACCGAGTTCACCAAGAACAGAGTTGGTACGTCCTTCTCTAGCAGCCCCAAATCCAACGCTGGCTTCAGCCTTACCTGTACCTGCATTTGAAGTCATGATAATAATGGCATCCTTGAAGCTGACGGTACGTCCTTGACCATCTGTTAAACGTCCATCATCTAAGACTTGAAGGAACATATGCATGACATCTGGATGAGCTTTTTCCACTTCATCCAAGAGGATAAGAGAATATGGATTGCGACGGATTTTTTCAGTTAATTGCCCAGCCTCATCGTAGCCAACATAACCTGGAGGGGCGCCGACCAACTTAGCTACACTGTGTTTTTCCATATATTCACTCATATCAAAGCGAATCATACTGTCAGCAGAACCAAAGAGTTCGATAGCTAGTTGTTTGGAAAGTTCTGTCTTACCGACACCCGTTGGCCCGACAAAGAGGAAGCTTCCAATTGGACGGTTAGGCGTACCAAGTCCAACACGATTACGGCGAATAGCCTTGGCAATCTTATCGACTGCATCATCTTGACCAATAACATGAGACTTAAGATCTTCGGCTAAATGGATGAGTTGAGATTGTTCTTTCTCTTTCAAATCACCAACAGGGATATTGGTTTTCTGCTCGATAATGTGCTCAATGGTTTTCTCGCTGATGATAGGAGTATCCTGGTCTGTGACCTTTTTCTTTTGCATTTCCTTATACTTGGCAATCTGGTCGCGGAAATAGGCGGCCTTCTCAAAATCTTCCTCCCGTGTAGCTTGAGATTTGAGATTTTCAGCCTCAATCAAGCGTTGATCAATCACTTTAGGATCGACAAAATTCAAGGTCAAGTTCATCTTAGAACCAGCTTCATCTAGGAGGTCAATGGCCTTGTCAGGTAAGAAGCGATCTTGGATGTAACGATTGGAAAGAGTTGCAGCTGCTTCAATCGCAGCATCGGTATATTGAACGTGGTGGTAGTCTTCGTATTTTTTTTGAATCCCTTTGAGGATAGTGATTGTTTCCTCCACCGTTGGTTCATCGACTTTAACAGGCTGCATACGACGTTCTAGGGCCGCATCCTTTTCAATGATACGGTATTCATTTAGGGTAGTTGCGCCGACCAGTTGCAGTTCGCCACGAGCAAGGGCTGGCTTGAGGATATTTCCTGCATCCATATTGCCATCGCCCGCAGAACCCGCACCAACAATTTCATGGATTTCATCGATAAAGAGGATGATGTCTTCACGTTTGCGAATTTCTTCCATGAGTTTTTGCATGCGTTCTTCAAATTGTCCTCGGATACCTGTTCCTTGGACCAAGCTAACTACATCTAAGCGGATAACTTGTTTACCTTGGAGTTTATGCGGAACATCTCCATCAACGATTTTCTGAGCTAGACCTTCGACAACGGCCGTTTTTCCGACACCTGGTTCACCGATAAGAACAGGATTATTCTTAGTTCTACGATTGAGAATTTCGATGACACGGATAATCTCATCATCTCGTCCAATAACGGGGTCGATATCGCCACGACGAGCAATCTCAGTTACATTAATACCAAATTCTTCCAGCAGGCCTTTTTCTTGGCTTGGTGGTGGAGTTTGAGCAGGTCCACGATTTTGGGAACCATAACCGCCGTTACCACCGTAACCTCCACCTGATTGGGTTGGGGGAGTAGGAGGAGTGTTGTTAGAAGGTCTAAAATTGTTTAAGTCATTGAAGAAATCACCAAAAGGATCAAAGTCACGATTATTCAAATCTGTCATACCTTTAAAGAGGCTATTGTTAGGATCTGTTTTGATAATCTTATAGCAGTTTTGACAGAGGTCAATTTGCTTTTGTTTTCCATTGAGATTGGTATAAAGATGAATTGTTGAGTCGTTGATTTTACAGTTTTGACAAAGCATACATCTACCTCATTTCTTTCTTTAGCCTGACCTGTTTAAAGGTCAAAAATAGTCAAATTTCTATACTCTCATTATAACAGGATTGGGGTGTAAAGCAAGTAAAAAGATTGTAGCTTTGAGAAGTTGTTACAATGAAAATCTTAGTGGATTTGGACTATAAAAAAATCCTATTTGTGAGACAAAAAGGATTTTGGTTAGACATGCAGGGGCAATCCCAGCTTGTTTTATATTAGTAAAGGAGTTCGTAAATCTCCATTGCAATCAAGTCAATGCTGTCAAACGTATAAGTTTCGTGAGCTTCGACATCACGAAGGGTAAAGATTGAACCGTTTTCTTCGTCGTGGCTGTATGCAACTTCTGCAACAACAACTCCTTCGCGTTCAAAATTACGTTTTAAATTTCCGCCGTCTTTTGCCATTGCTTCAAGGCGGTTGATGATTCTAACCAAATGTGATTCCATTTTGATTCTCCTTCATTTCTTATCGTTACTATTTTACCATAAAGGGGGCCAACTTGACTAGAAAAAACTAAGATTTCTCGCTAATTCTACTAGTTTAAAGTTTTTTTGAATAAATTGGATAAAAAGTTTGAATTTTAATTCAATTCATGTTATAATCATACAGTATTCTATTTTAGAAAGCAGTGTGACTATGAATTTCTCTTTTTTACCTAAGTATTTACCTTATTTTAACTATGGGGCTGTTGTGACGGTTCTTATTTCTATATGTGTTGTCTTTTTGGGAACTATTTTGGGTGTTGTCTTGGCTTTTGGGCAACGTTCAAAGTTTAAACCGCTTGTCTGGCTCGCCAACTTGTACGTTTGGATTTTCCGTGGGACACCGATGATGGTTCAGATTATGATTGCCTTTGCCCTTATGCACATCAATGCTCCGACTATTCAGGTTGGGATTTTGGGTGTTGATCTTTCTCGTCTGATTCCAGGGATTTTGATTATTTCTATGAACAGTGGTGCTTATGTTTCTGAGACTGTTCGTGCCGGAATTAATGCGGTTCCTAAGGGGCAATTAGAGGCGGCCTATTCTTTAGGGATTCGTCCTAAAAATGCCATGCGCTATGTGATTTTGCCACAAGCAATTAAAAATATTTTGCCAGCATTGGGGAACGAATTTATCACCATTATTAAGGACAGCTCCCTCTTATCAGCTATCGGTGTTATGGAGTTGTGGAATGGGGCTACTACGGTTTCTACAACAACCTATCTACCTCTAACTCCACTTTTATTTGCAGCCTTTTATTATTTGATTATGACCTCTATTTTGACAGTAGCCTTGAAAGCATTTGAAAAACGTATGGGACAAGGAGATAAGAAATAATGACAGAAACCTTGATAAAAATTGAAAATTTACATAAATCCTTTGAAAAGAATGAAGTATTGAAGGGCATCAACCTCGAGATTAAAAGAGGAGAAGTTGTCGTGATCATCGGTCCTTCGGGGAGCGGGAAATCTACCTTGCTTCGCTCTATGAATTTGTTGGAAGAAGCAACTAAAGGGAAGGTTATCTTTGAGGGAGTCGATATTACGGACAAGAAGAATGACCTGTTTGCCATGCGTGAGAAGATGGGCATGGTTTTTCAACAATTTAATCTCTTTCCTAATATGACTGTTATGGAAAATATCACCTTGTCTCCTATCAAGACCAAAGGTGAAAGTAAGGAAGTTGCTGAGAAGAGAGCTCAGGAACTTTTGGAAAAAGTTGGTTTACCAGATAAGGCAACTGCTTATCCACAGAGTTTGTCAGGTGGCCAGCAACAGCGGATTGCCATTGCGCGTGGTTTGGCAATGGAACCAGATGTTTTACTCTTTGACGAGCCGACTTCAGCCCTGGACCCTGAAATGGTAGGTGAGGTACTGGCTGTTATGCAAGACCTAGCCAAGTCAGGAATGACCATGGTTATCGTAACTCATGAAATGGGATTTGCCCGTGAGGTGGCAGACCGTGTCATCTTTATGGCAGACGGTGTGGTTGTTGAAGACGGAACACCAGAACAGATTTTTGAACAAACCCAAGAACAACGGACTAAAGACTTCTTGAGTAAGGTTTTGTAAGTTATCCTTGTGGAGTTGTTTGTAGTCAACTTTAAATGTTCAAGAGAAGATTAGTGAAAGCTCAACCAGAGCTTTTTCTTATAGTTTGAAACTATAGGATTGCCTAGGAAAGAAGTGTTAGAGGGTACTAGCAGTTTTTGGTATAATGGAAGATATTTGAAAGAAAAGAGAAGTGATATGACACAGATTATTGATGGGAAAGCTTTAGCGGCCAAATTGCAGGGGCAGTTGGCTGAAAAAACTGCAAAATTAAAGGACGAAACAGGTCTAGTGCCTGGTTTGGTAGTGATTTTGGTTGGGGACAATCCAGCCAGCCAAGTCTACGTTCGCAACAAGGAACGTTCTGCCCTTGCGGCTGGTTTCCGTAGCGAAGTAGTGCGAGTTCCAGATACCATTACTCAAGAGGAATTGTTAGACTTGATTGCCAAATACAATCAGGATCCAGCTTGGCATGGGATTTTGGTTCAGTTACCATTACCAAAACATATCGATGAAGAGGCGGTTTTATTAGCCATTGATCCAGAAAAGGATGTGGATGGTTTCCATCCGCTAAACATGGGGCGTCTTTGGTCTGGACATCCAGTCATGATTCCTTCGACACCTGCAGGAATTATGGAAATGTTCCATGAATATGGGATTGACTTGGAAGGTAAAAATGCGGTCGTCATCGGTCGTTCCAATATCGTTGGAAAACCCATGGCTCAGCTTCTTTTGGCCAAGAATGCAACAGTGACCTTGACTCACTCACGCACCCATAATCTCGCCAAGGTGGCTGCGAAAGCAGATATTCTTGTGGTCGCAATCGGTCGTGCTAAGTTTGTGACTGCTGACTTTGTCAAACCAGGTGCGGTAGTCATTGACGTTGGGATGAATCGTGATGAAAATGGTAAGCTCTGTGGGGATGTTGATTATGAGGCAATTACCCCACTTGCTAGTCATATCACGCCAGTCCCTGGAGGTGTCGGCCCTATGACCATTACCATGCTGATGGAGCAAACTTATCAAGCAGCACTTCGGACATTGGATAGAAAATAAGAGAAAATTCGCTGAGGAGAGTGTATTTTTTATAGCTATATCTGAAATGGCAGAAATGAGTATTAAATTTTAGAAATAAGTTTATAAAAGGAGGTATGCGCCTCCTTTTTGTTGTATAATGGAGTGAGGTGATTAGATGATTTTAAAAATTTATAATGGGGAATATAGTTTACAATGGGATGGAATATACTACTTAGCACTAATTGATTATCCAAATATTCAAGAGTGGGAATTAGAAAAAATTGCTAAATTTATAGCTTACGAAAAACTTCATAAACGTCAAACAAGTATTGAGTGTGCTGATTCTTGTTTAAAAAAAGAAATTTTAGATTACATCTGTCAGCATCCCTTTCTGCCACCATTTACCCCTACAGATAAAAGAGTAGCCTCGACTTATGATCTACATAAGAGGTTAGTGACTTCAGACTACTGTAGTCATACTACGACTATAGATGCAGCGATTTCTATCTTTAAAACAGGTCAGCTCTTATCTGCTGTGAAAGCCTTTGGGCGAGATGCTGAGGAGTTGGTTTTGGATAGTAGAAATGCTGCATGGGATCCGATAGATTATTTTGACTATGTCATGTTAGGGTGGTCAAATACAAGTTCTGGTTATCGATTAGCGATGGAGCGTTTATTAGGTCGAGCTCCTTCAGAGAAAGAATTACAAGATAAGTTTATTCCTGGAGTGAGTTTTCATTTTATCTATACAGATTTGATTAAAGTTACTGGTTATATTTTTGATGGCTACCATGTTGCAAAAATTAAGGACATGTTGAATTTATTTAGTGAGTTGTATATTTGTATTATTCCAACTCATAATAAGAGCCAATTTGAAAATATTATTCCAACTAAAATACAAGATAGGGTGCATTATCTTGACTATGCTGGAGAAGACTTAGAAGAGTGGACTAAGAAAGTCTATCAAGTTGTTTTAAAACAATCAGATAAAGGATAGTTGAGGAAAAAAGATGAAGGTGATTGATCAAACCTTACTAGAAAAAGTCATTATTGAACGTTCTCGTACCAGTCATAAAGGAGACTACGGTCGTCTGCTGTTGCTGGGTGGGACTTATCCTTATGGTGGTGCCATCATCATGGCTGCTTTAGCAGCTGTAAAAAGCGGTGCAGGATTGGTAACTATTGGAACAGATAGAGAAAATATCCCAGTTTTGCACAGTCATTTACCTGAGGCTATGGCCTTTGCTCTTCAAGACCAGCAATTGTTAAAAGAGCAATTGGAGAAGGCAGAAGTTGTCTTGCTGGGGCCTGGTTTACGAGACGATGCTTTTGGAGAAAATCTAGTAAAACAAGTCTTTGTTAATTTAAGCCAAAATCAGATTTTGATTATAGACGGAGGGGCCTTAACCATTCTTGCCAGAACAAGTTTGTCATTTCCATCTAACCAGCTTATCCTAACTCCCCACCAAAAGGAGTGGGAAAAACTGTCTGGAATTACGATTGAAAAGCAAAACGAAGCTACAACAGCTAGTGCCCTGACTTCTTTCCCTCAAGGAACAATTTTGGTAGAGAAAGGTCCAGCTACTCGTATTTGGCAAGCTGGCCAATCTGATTATTACCAGTTACAGGTTGGCGGTCCCTATCAGGCGACTGGGGGAATGGGAGATACACTGGCTGGAATGATTGCAGGATTTGCAGGTCAATTCCGACAGGCCAGTCTCTATGAGCGTGTAACCGTAGCGACTCATCTTCATTCAGCGATAGCTCAAGAATTAGCTCAAGAACATTATGTGGTCTTGCCAACGGAAATTAGTAATTGTCTTCCTAAACTAATGAATAAAATATCTCAAAAAAGACTGGGATAAAATTCAATTTTAGGAGAAAACGAAGTAAATATTACCACAATAAAACGCATAATATCAAGTTTAATACCTGATACTATGCGTTTTTGACTTTAAAGCCTTTTTGGGCTGTTTCTATTTTGGAGCAATCTTTTGCTCAGTATGTTTTATAATTTCTCGTTGATAAATCGGATAAACTGATTCCACCAAACTTTTAAGAAGAAGGCTTTTTCAACTTTCTTTTCTGCTACCATTTCGAAACTAGGACGTTCTGTGGTAATGTAACCTTGACCAATCAAATCCTTGTCTTCGTAAGTCAAATGGCCAACTACTGTTCCAGCTTCAAGTGGTGCGAGGATTGCTTTAGAATCAGGTGTGAATTGAATAGATTGGGAAGATTGATTCCCACCACGTTCAATTAGATAGATATCCTCTGGGGCCACTGCAGTGACCGTATCTTCTTTTCCGTCTTGTACAGGGACTTTACTATCTTGATAGGCATCGCCTTGTTGAACGATTTTGCGAAGTGTGAATGTAGAAGAAATATAATCCATTAGGGAAGATGTAGCTGTAAAACGAGCATAAGGATTATTATCTTGATGATCTGCATTCAAAACAACTGTGATAACCCTCATTCCTTTTTCGACAGTAGTACCAACAAAAGATTCTCCAGCTTTGTCTGTCGTTCCTGTTTTAAGGCCATCAAAACCACCTCGATAAGCAGGCATGCCTTCTAACATGTAGTTGGTTGAAGTGATTGTCATCCCAGCAAAAGTAGAAGAAGGTTTTTTTGTGATTTCTAAGACTTGTGGGTATTTTTTGATGAGGTTACGAGCAACGATAGCAACATCATAAGCGCTGAGCTTATTTTCATCATCTTTATTAGACCCTGGGTAAATGTTATCTCCTAGAGTCTCGTTGTTAAGACCAGTTGTATTGACAACGGTGGCATCTTTGATTCCCCATTCCAAGAGTTTTGCTCGCATCATATCGACGAAATCTTTTTCTGAGCCAGCAATTTTCTCAGCTAGAGCAATAGCGGCGCTGTTGGCACTAGATACCAGGGTTGCTTCAAGCAACTCTTCCACAGTATAATTACGGGCCTCCATAGGAACATTACTGGCTTCAGAATTAGTTGTTAATTTGTAAGGATAGTCAGAAATATCTACAGGAGTGGATAGTGTAATACTTCCGTTTTCCAAGGCTTCATAGACCAGGTAAACAGTAATCAATTTTGTGATTGAAGCGATTTCCACTGGCTGAGTTGCATCTTTTTCATAAAGTATTTTTCCAGTATTTGCCTCAACAGCAATGGCATGTTTTGCAGCAACATTAAAATCTTGAGCAGCAACAGTAGATGCTGAGCCAATAACGGATAAGCTTAGTAGAGTTAAAATGATTTTTTTCATAGTAAGTTTATTCTAACATAAAGAAAAAAATATTCCCAGTTTCATGATATAAGAAAGAAGCTTTTTTGAAAGTATGGTAAAATAGATGAATGGAGGTACCTCATGTTTCGTAAGAATAAATTATTTTTTTGGACCAGTGAGATTTTACTATTAACAATCATCTTCTATTTATGGAGAGAGATGGGAACGATTATTACACCTTTTGTAAGCGTCGCAAACACCATCATGATTCCTTTTCTTCTAGGTGGTTTTTTATATTATTTGACCAATCCTATTGTAAATTTTTTACAAAAGTATTTCAAAATTAATCGTATCATTGGTATTCTACTAACTTTGTGTGCCTTGGTTTGGGGACTTGTCATTGGGGTAGTGTATCTGTTACCGATTTTGGTCAATCAGTTGACCAGCTTGATTACGACTAGCCAGACTATCTATAGTCGTTTACAAGATTTGATTGTGGATTTATCTACTTATCCAGCCTTTCAAAATTTAGATATTCAAGCGACTATTCAACAGTTAAATTTATCCTATGTAGATATTTTACAAAATATCCTAAATAGCGTTACCAATAGTGTCGGAAGTGTCCTATCAGCTCTCTTTAGTACCGTTTTGATTATTATTATGACCCCTGTGTTTTTGGTTTATTTTTTGTTAGATGGTCACAAATTTTTACCGATGCTGGAACGCACTGTTTTAAAGAGAGATAAGCTACATATTGCAGGCCTTTTAAAAAATTTGAATGCAACCATTGCTCGCTATATTAGTGGAGTCGCAATTGATGCGATTATTATTGGTTGTTTGGCCTTTATCGGATATAGCGTAATCGGTTTGAAATACGCTTTGGTTTTTGCCATCTTTTCAGGATTGGCTAATCTCATTCCTTATGTAGGACCAAGTATTGGTTTGATTCCAATGATTGTCGCAAATGTCTTTACTGATCCTCATAGAATGCTGATTGCAGTTGTTTACATGCTGATCATTCAGCAAGTGGATGGGAACATCCTTTACCCTCGAATCGTTGGTGGAGTGATGAAGGTTCATCCAATTACAATTTTGGTATTACTTTTGTTATCAAGTAATATCTATGGTGTCATTGGTATGATTGTCGCAGTACCAACTTATTCTATCTTAAAAGAAATTTCTAAGTTCTTATCACGTTTGTATGAAAATCATAAAATAATGAAAGAACGAGAAATAGAATTAACCAAGTAAAAGTCAGGAGACCCCTGATTTTTCTTTTTATAGTGATAGGGTTAGAAGTGCCGATTAGATTAGCTGATTAAGAATAATTCACAAAAACTTTGTAAAACACTTGCAATTTAGCTGAAATTTGATAAAATAGTAAGGAAAGTTAGACTGTATTGCCTACTGTCTATCTATAAAATATATTTTATTGGAGGCTTTTACTCAAATGGCAAAAGAAAAATACGATCGTAGTAAACCACACGTTAACATTGGTACTATCGGACACGTTGACCACGGTAAAACTACCCTAACTGCAGCTATCACAACTGTTTTGGCACGTCGCTTGCCTTCATCAGTTAACCAACCGAAAGACTATGCGTCTATCGATGCTGCTCCAGAAGAACGCGAACGCGGTATCACAATCAACACTGCGCACGTTGAGTACGAAACTGAAAAACGTCACTACGCTCACATCGACGCTCCAGGACACGCGGACTACGTTAAAAACATGATCACTGGTGCCGCTCAAATGGACGGAGCTATCCTTGTAGTAGCTTCAACTGACGGACCAATGCCACAAACTCGTGAGCACATCCTTCTTTCACGTCAGGTTGGTGTTAAACACCTTATCGTCTTCATGAACAAAGTTGACTTGGTTGACGACGAAGAATTGCTTGAATTGGTTGAAATGGAAATCCGTGACCTATTGTCAGAATACGACTTCCCAGGTGACGATCTTCCAGTTATCCAAGGTTCAGCTCTTAAAGCCCTTGAAGGTGACTCTAAATACGAAGACATCGTTATGGAATTGATGAACACAGTTGATGAGTACATCCCAGAACCAGAACGTGACACTGACAAACCATTGCTTCTTCCAGTCGAGGACGTATTCTCAATCACTGGACGTGGTACAGTTGCTTCAGGACGTATTGACCGTGGTATCGTTAAAGTCAACGACGAAATCGAAATCGTTGGTATCAAAGAAGAAACTCAAAAAGCAGTTGTTACTGGTGTTGAAATGTTCCGTAAACAACTTGACGAAGGTCTTGCCGGAGATAACGTAGGTGTCCTTCTTCGTGGTGTTCAACGTGATGAAATCGAACGTGGACAAGTTATTGCTAAACCAGGTTCAATCAACCCACACACTAAATTCAAAGGTGAAGTTTACATCCTTACTAAAGAAGAAGGTGGACGTCACACTCCATTCTTCAACAACTACCGTCCACAATTCTACTTCCGTACTACTGACGTTACAGGTTCAATCGAACTTCCAGCAGGTACTGAAATGGTAATGCCTGGTGATAACGTGACAATCGACGTTGAGTTGATCCACCCAATCGCCGTAGAACAAGGTACTACATTCTCTATCCGTGAGGGTGGACGTACTGTTGGTTCAGGTATGGTTACAGAAATCGAAGCTTAATTCGATTTAGTTCCCAGAAGAACAATTATTTAAGTCAGACATTAAAAGAATCTTGCTATGCAAGGTTCTTTTTTTAAAGTAAAAAGATAGACCTGGTAAAGTCCAGATCTATCTAATAAGTTATTTCCAAGTGACTAGTTCGCTCCAAACGCTAACATTCGATATAGTAGAGGTTTGACCAGCAGGAACCCATTTGTTGGTGCCTAAGTATCTAACTTCTAATTTACGAACATTTACTGTGTAAGATGCTTTTAGTCTAATATAACCATAAGTGTAGGGTGGTACGTTATGGGAGACTGAGTGATTTAAACTAAGTCCAAATCCAGACTCAGGAGCAGAAAAGCCAACACCTGCACTTATAGTTAGGGTAGCTCCAGCTTTTCCACCATAGGCAGTTGAACTTCGAGCTCCTGATGTGGCACTGCTCTTGTAAGAGTAAGAGTAAGAGTAGCTAGTTCTATAGTCTGCAACACCAGTTGCATTAGAACGAGTCTGATACATAGATTTAGACTCCAAATAGGTATCCCTAAGTTCAGTCGTATAAAATGACAATAGCTCTCCTGTGTTGATATCTTTTACAACATGATTAGATACAATTTCATAATTTGTACCAGGATAGACATCAGCAAAAACCGTAGATGTTGAGACTAAGAATACTAGACTTGATAGAACAGCGAAAAACAATATTTTCAGTTTAATCATAAAATATTTCCTTTCGTCATGATCAAAAGATTATTTTTTCAATCCTTTGAAAGTCATAATGCAACCCAAAACGATACTGAGAGTTCCTATAGGTCTCCAATATAGTTGCCAAAAGAATAAATTTATCGTTTCTTTCAGTGTATCATCGGGTCCGCCATAATAGGGGTTGATGTGAAATAATAAAAAACCAAAACATAAAACTATGATTCCAGTTAAGAATAAAATGTCCTTATTTACTTTCCTCATAAAACCTCCTTTTATTTAATTTAAAGCGCTTTCTATTATTAGTATACGTCAAAAAAATAAAAAAACAAGTCTATTTATCAATGTCATTAAGTTAAGAAATTCAAATACAATTCTGTATTTGGGTTTCTTTTTTATGTGATAAACTTATAGTTAAGGAGGGATTTCCCATGATAAAACAGATAAAAGCCCA
>NZ_JAIRCA020000015.1 GCF_020089495.2 Streptococcus mitis subsp. hohhotensis
GGGTTGCCCCCTGTGAGATATGGAAGTCGCTTAGCTCTAGGGAGTTTAGCTCAGCTGGGAGAGCATCTGCCTTACAAGCAGAGGGTCAGCGGTTCGATCCCGTTAACTCCCATTTAAGCGGGTGTAGTTTAGTGGTAAAACTACAGCCTTCCAAGCTGTTGTCGCGAGTTCGATTCTCGTCACCCGCTTTGAACTTTGTTCTTTTTACCAAGTTTTTAACTTGGGCGCGTAGCTCAGGTGGTTAGAGCGCACGCCTGATAAGCGTGAGGTCGGTGGTTCGAGTCCACTCGTGCCCATAGTGTTTAGTCCATTACTAGAGAATTGAAACATTATCTTTTCACTAAGAGGACACGGGTTTGTTCCCGTATAAACTATTTTGGAGGATTACCCAAGTCCGGCTGAAGGGAACGGTCTTGAAAACCGTCAGGCGTGTAAAAGCGTGCGTGGGTTCGAATCCCACATCCTCCTTTTGTATTAACGCGGGATGGAGCAGCTCGGTAGCTCGTCGGGCTCATAACCCGAAGGTCGTAGGTTCAAATCCTGCTCCCGCAATAAGGCTCGGTAGCTCAGTTGGTAGAGCAATGGATTGAAGCTCCATGTGTCGGCGGTTCGATTCCGTCTCGCGCCATTTATATATTTTGGAAGGGTAGCGAAGAGGCTAAACGCGGCGGACTGTAAATCCGCTCCTTCGGGTTCGGGGGTTCGAATCCCTCCCCTTCCATTTTACGGGCATAGTTTAAAGGTAGAACTAAGGTCTCCAAAACCTTCAGTGTGGGTTCAATTCCTACTGCCCGTGTTAATAGAATTATGGCGGGTGTGGTGAAGTGGTTAACACACCAGATTGTGGCTCTGGCATGCGTGGGTTCGATCCCCATCACTCGCCTATTTTATTTTATATTATTGGGGTATAGCCAAGCGGTAAGGCAAGGGACTTTGACTCCCTCATGCGTTGGTTCGAATCCAGCTACCCCAGTTACTATTTGCCGGCGTGGCGGAATTGGCAGACGCGCTGGACTCAAAATCCAGTGTCCGCAAGGACGTGCCGGTTCGACCCCGGCCGCCGGTATAGTATAGAGTTAAGGAACGTTGTAAATCTTCGTTCCTTTTTTATATTATTTTTGGTATAATGATAGTTATTCAAATTTTATTTAGATTATGAAAGTGTAGGGAAGTATGTCTCGTTCTATCGATTTATTAAAACATCGGTATTTGAAAAATATTAAAGAAAATCCTGAATTGTTTGTCGGGATTGAACTGGAATATCCTGTTGTAAATTTGGAAGGGGATGCCACAGATGTTGAAGTTATCAAACACTTATTCCGATATTTAGTTTCTGCTTTGGATTTTACTGTCGAAAAGGTAGATGATTTTGGGACTCCTATTCAGTTAGTGGAGTCAGTAAGTCAGGATGCTATTTTATTTGAAGTTTCCTATACTACGATTGAGTTTGCATTTGGTAAGGCTGAAACGATACAAGAGGTTGAAGAACGTTTTAGTATTTATATGACAGCAATCCAGAAGAAGTTAGCTGAATTAAATCATGCTATTGTTGGCTGTGGTATTCATCCCAACTGGGATAAAAATGAGAATTGTCCAGTGGCTTACCCACGCTATCAGATGTTGATGGACTATTTGAATTTGAGTAGAAATATGACTAAATCAGACTTACATCATTTCCCTGAATACGGAGCGTTTATTTGTGGGAGTCAGGTTCAGTTGGATGTTTCAAAGTCTAACTACTTACGAGTGATTAATGCTTTTACCCAAATTGAAGGGGCTAAGGCTTATTTATTTGCAAATTCTGAGTTTACAGGTGCTGATTGGGATACAAAAATCTCAAGAGATATTTTCTGGGAAGAATCTATGCATGGTATCTATCCAGAGAATGTTGGTGTCAATGCTAGCCTCTTTAAAGATGAGGATGATTTTTTTGATTATCTAGATCATTCTGCAATTTTTACTGCGGAACGCGATGGGCAAACCTATTATTTTTATCCGATTCAGGCAAGGGACTATTTGGCTACAACTGAAATCCAAGCATTTAATCTTAATGGGGATGAGATTATTATTTATCCTCAAGAGAAGGATTTTGAAACCCATCGTAGTTATCAGTACCAAGACTTAACGACTCGCGGAACAGTTGAGTTTCGTAGTGTGTGTACTCAATCTCTAGATAGAACCTTCGCTTCAGCAGCTTTTCACTTGGGATTGTTGGTCAATTTAGATAAGTTAGAAGCTTACTCAGAAACAGCACCTTTCTTTAAAGAATTTGGGCGAAATTATAAGCTTTTAAGACGACAATTTTCTAAGAAAAAGCTAACATATGAGGAGAAAACTGCGATTATAGAGTTTTCCAAAGACTTACTACTACTAGCTGAGGAAGGACTGGAGATGAGAAATAAGCAAGAAATGACCTATTTACAGCCTTTGAAAGAAGAATTGAGCCTATAATTTCTCTTATAAAGGGAGAATTTTCTGAAAAATCATGATATAATGGAAGAGACTATAGATAAAGGATAGAGAGTAATGACATTAGTTTATCAATCAACGCGTGATGCCAACAATACAGTAACTGCTAGCCAAGCTATTTTGCAAGGTTTGGCGACGGACGGCGGTTTATTTACACCGCTTACTTATCCAAAGATAGATTTGGACTTTGACAAATTGAAAGATGCTTCTTACCAAGAAGTAGCTAAGTTAGTTTTGTCAGCATTTTTAGATGACTTTACAGCTGAGGAGTTGGACTACTGTATCAACAATGCCTACGATAGCAAATTTGATACTCCAGCTATCGCGCCATTAGTGAAATTAGACGGGCAATACAACTTGGAACTTTTCCATGGTTCAACGATTGCTTTTAAAGATATGGCCTTGTCTATCTTGCCATACTTTATGACGACTGCGGCTAAGAAACATGGTTTGGAGAATAAGATTGTCATCTTAACAGCGACATCTGGCGATACTGGGAAAGCTGCTATGGCGGGCTTTGCGGATGTGCCTGGTACTGAGATTATCGTCTTTTATCCAAAGAATGGTGTCAGCAAGGTACAAGAGTTACAAATGACCACTCAGACTGGCGACAATACTCATGTTATCGCTATAGACGGTAACTTTGATGATGCCCAAACAAATGTGAAGCACATGTTTAACGACGTGGCTCTTCGTGAAAAATTGGCTACCAACAAGTTGCAATTTTCATCAGCTAACTCTATGAACATTGGTCGTCTGGTGCCACAGATTGTTTATTATGTTTATGCCTATGCTCAGTTGATTAAGATGGGTGAGATTGTGGTTGGTGATAAGGTTAACTTCACAGTGCCGACTGGAAACTTTGGAAATATCTTGGCTGCCTTTTATGCCAAACAAATTGGTCTACCAGTTGGTAAATTGATCTGTGCTTCAAATGATAACAATGTTTTGACAGACTTCTTCAAGACACGTGTTTATGATAAGAAGCGTGAGTTTAAGGTAACAACTAGCCCATCTATGGATATCTTAGTATCTTCAAACTTGGAGCGCCTGATTTTCCATCTTTTGGGGAATGATGCAGTTAAGACAGCTGAACTTATGAATGCCTTGAATACGCAAGGTCAATATGAGTTGACTAATTTTGATGCAGAGATTTTGGACCTCTTTGCAGCTGAATATGCGACTGAGGAAGAGACGGCAGCAGAAATCAAGCGTGTTTATGAGTCAGATTCTTATATCGAGGATCCACATACGGCGGTTGCCTCGGCAGTTTATAAGAAATACCAAGCTGCTACTGGCGATGTGACTAAGACAGTGATTGCTTCAACAGCGAGTCCATACAAGTTCCCAGTGGTTGCAGTAGAAGCCGTAACTGGAAAATCAGGGCTTGGCGACTTTGAAGCCTTGGCTCAATTACATGATATTTCAGGAGTGGCAGTGCCGCCAGCAGTTGATGGCCTTGAAATAGCTCCAGTTCGTCATAAGACAACTGTGGCGGCTGCTGACATGCAAGCAGCGGTTGAGGCTTATCTAGGACTTTAAGACAGAGGGAGTAAACTCGGTTGGGAAACCAACTGAGTTTCTTTTCATCAGGAGGAAGGATTGTTTAAGAAAAATAAAGACATTCTTAATATTGCTTTGCCAGCTATGGGCGAAAACTTTTTGCAGATGTTCATGGGGATGGTGGACAGTTATTTGATTGCTCATTTAGGATTGATAGCCATTTCAGGCGTATCAGTAGCTGGCAATATTATCACCATTTATCAGGCGATTTTCATTGCTCTGGGAGCTGCTATTTCCAGTGTTATTTCAAAAAGTTTGGGGCAGAAGGATCAATCTATGCTAGCTTACCATGTGACCGAGTCCTTGAAGATTACATTATTATTAAGTTTTCTTTTAGGAGCTTTATCCATCTTAGCTGGGCAAGAGATGATAGGACTTTTGGGGACAGAGAGAGATGTAGCTGAGAGTGGAGGCCTCTACCTATCTTTGGTAGGTGGATCGATTGTTCTCTTAGGTTTGATGACGAGTCTGGGAGCCTTGATTCGTGCAACGCATAATCCACGTTTGCCTCTCTATGTTAGTTTTTTATCCAATGCCTTGAATATTCTTTTTTCAAGTCTAGCTATTTTTGTTCTGGATATGGGGATAGCTGGTGTTGCTTGGGGGACAATTCTGTCTCGTTTGGTAGGTCTTGTGATTTTGTGGTCGCAATTAAAGTTGCCTTTTGAGAAACCGACTTTTGGTTTAGATAAGGAACTATTGACTTTAGCTTTGCCAGCAGCTGGAGAGCGGCTTATGATGCGGGCTGGTGATGTCGTTATCATTGCCTTGGTCGTTTTTTTTGGAACGGAGGCAGTGGCGGGAAATGCGGTCGGAGAAGTCTTGACCCAGTTTAACTACATGCCTGCCTTTGGCGTCGCTACGGCAACGGTCATGCTGGTGGCTCGAGCGGTTGGAGAGGATGATCGGAAAAGAGTCGCAAGTTTGAGTAAACAAGTCTTTTGGCTTTCTCTGGTCCTCATGTTACCCTTGACCTTCAGTATCTATGCCTTGGGTGTACCACTAACTCATCTCTATACGACTGATCCTCTAGCGGTTGAGGCTAGTGTTCTAGTGACACTGTTTTCACTACTTGGTACTCCTATGACGATAGGAACAGTCATCTATACAGCAGTCTGGCAGGGTTTGGGCAATGCTCGGCTTCCCTTTTATGCGACAAGTATAGGAATGTGGTGTATCCGTATTGGAACAGGATATCTGATGGGGATTATTCTTGGTTGGGGCTTGCCTGGTATTTGGGCCGGAACCCTTTTGGATAATGGTTTTCGTTGGTTATTTCTACGTTATCGTTACCAGCGTTATATGAGCTTGAAAGGATAGGAAATGCAAAAAACAGCTTTTATTTGGGATTTAGACGGGACTTTATTGGACTCTTACGAAGCAATTTTGTCAGGGATTGAGGAAACTTTTGCTCAGTTTTCTATTCCTTATGATAAGGAGCAGGTGAGAGAGTTTATCCTCAAGTTTTCTGTGCAGGATTTACTTGTGCAGGTGGCAGAAGAGAGAAAGCTGGATGTGGAAGTGATAAATCAGGTGCGTGCCCAGAGTCTGGCTGAGAAGAATGCTCAGGTAGTTTTGATGCCAGGTGCGCGTGATGTGCTAGCGTGGGCAGACGAAGCAGGAATTCAGCAGTTTATATATACTCATAAGGGGAACAACGCTTTCACCATTCTCAGAGACTTGGGTTTGGAGCCCTATTTTACAGAGATTCTAACCAGTCAGAGTGGCTTTGCGCGCAAGCCTAATCCGGAAGTGGCTACCTATCTGTTAGATAAGTATCAGCTGAATCCTGAGAAGACTTATTATATAGGAGATCGGACTCTGGATGTGGAATTCGCGCAGAATAGTAAGATTCAAAGTATCAACTTTTTAGACTCAACTTATGAAAGGAATCACAGAATTCAAGCGTTAGCAGATATTTCCCGTTTTTTTAAGGCTGAGCGATAAAAAGATTGTGTCAGTTTTGTGACAGAGACCTAACAAACTATTTCAAGTAACCAAGTTTGTTACAAGGAATAGACAGTTCTGTTAAATAGGCCCGAGAGGGCTTTTTTTCTGCATTTTTTGTGTTATGATAGACAGGTACTCATTTGAAAGGAATTTGAAAGAATGAAGAAAAGAATATTATTAGCCTCAACAGTAGCCTTGTCATTTGCCCCAGTATTGGCAACTCAAGCAGAAGAAGTTCTTTGGACTGCACGTAGTGTTGAGCAAATTCAAAATGATTTGACTAAAACGGACAACAAAACAAGTTATACCGTTCAGTATGGTGATACCTTGAGCACAATTGCAGAAGCCTTGGGTGTAGATGTCACAGTTCTTGCGAATTTGAATAAAATCACGAATATGGACTTGATTTTCCCAGAAACTGTTTTGACAACGACTGTCAATGAAGCAGAAGAAGTAACAGAAGTTGAAATCCAAACTCCTCAAGCAGACTCTAGTGAAGAAGTGACAACTGCGACAGCAGATTTGACAACCAATCAAGTGACGGTTGATGATCAAACTGTTCAGGTTGCAGACCTCTCTCAACCGATTGCAGAAGCTCCAAAAGCGGTAGAAACTACAAGAACAAAAGAAGTAGCAACAAGTTCAGAAGTTACAGAGACAGTGACTACTGCAGAAGAAGTGGCATCATCTACAAACACTTCTACGTCAACGGAGCAAACAGTCAAAACAACCAGTCCAGTTGAAGAAGCAACTCCTCAGGCAACGACTCCAGCTGAGAAAGATGAAACTCAAGCAAGTCCACAAGCTGTTTCAACAGTGGAAGCAACTACAACGCCAGTAGAAGAAAAAGCAACCGAAATAACTGCAACAAGTTCAGAAGAAGTAAAAGAAGTAGCATCATCAAATGAAGCTACAACAGCAGTTTCTACTTATCAACCAGAAGAGAAGAAAACAGTTTCAACAACTTACGCAGCTCCAGCTGCGCCCGATTATGCTGGACTTGCGGTAGCGAAATCTGAAAATGCAGGCCTCCAACCACAAACAGCTGCCTTTAAAGAAGAAATCGCCAACTTGTTTGGCATCACATCCTTTAGTGGTTACCGTCCAGGAGACAGTGGAGATCACGGAAAAGGTTTGGCTATCGACTTCATGGTACCAGAAAGCTCAGAACTAGGGGATAAGATTGCGGAATACGCTATTCAAAACATGGCCAGCCGTGGAATTAGTTACATTATCTGGAGACAACGTTTCTATGCTCCATTCGATAGCAAATATGGACCAGCTAATACTTGGAACCCAATGCCAGACCGTGGTAGCGTTACAGAAAACCACTATGACCACGTTCACGTTTCAATGAATGGATAAACCAGACTTTGTAATATCATTTTGACGAATGAGATCTAGCTTTCGTGATAGGAAGCGAGTCTCGTTCGTTTTTTCTTTGTCAATATGAATGGAAAATTGAAAGTTAGCATTTTGTAATGTTTTAATCAACATTCTTGCAATCTATTTTACTTTGCATTATACTTGATAAGTCAACTATTGATAAATCAATTAAAAAAGGAAAAGAAATGTTAGAGATTCAAGATTTACTTTATCAACTCCGCTTGTCTGAGCAAGCGAGCACGCAATTGTTTGAAAAAAGACTTGGGATTAGTTTGACACGGTATCAGATTTTATTATTTTTGCTGAAGCATTCCCCTTGTAATCAAATAGCGGTTCAGGAGCGTTTGAAGATTGATCAGGCTGCTTTGACCCGACATTTTAAAATTCTGGAAAAGGAAGGTTTGGTGGAGCGTCATCGTAATCCTGAAAATCAGCGGGAAGTGTTGGTAGAAGCTACGAAGTATGCCAAGGAGCAGTTAGTGGTGAATCCTCCTCTGAAACATATCAAGGTTAAGGAAGCGATGGAAAGTATCTTAACAGAGTCTGAAAGAACAGAACTCAGCCGTTTATTAAACAAATTGGTTTTGGGTATTGAAAATATAGAAATTTAAGGAGAAATAGATGTCAATTATTACAATCATTTTAGCAACAATCGTTGCTTTGGAGCATTTTTACATTTTTTATTTGGAAAGTATTGTAACGCAATCAGATGCGACTAGTCGAGTCTTTAACATGGAAAAGGAAGAACTGGCTCGTCCGTCTGTAAGTTCATTGTTTAAAAATCAAGGGATTTATAATGCTTTGCTAGGAGTCTTTCTCTTGTATGGTATTTATTTCTCACAGAATTTAGAAATTGTGACTATTTTTATCTTATTTGTGATTGGGGCTGCGACTTATGGCTCTCTCACAGCAGATAAGAAAATTATTTTGAAGCAAGGTGGTCCAGCTATTTTGGCATTGATTAGTATTTTATTTTTTTAATAAACTCAAAGATCAATCCTAGCCTCGCTAGTCCTTTTCACTCCAGAATAAGGGAAATATGTTATACTTGTTTTTAAGAAAAGAGTTTCATTGAATTGGTTTTGAGGAGTTAGAAATGAAAGTATTAGTGACAGGTTTTGAGCCCTTTGGAGGGGAAAAGGTCAATCCAGCTTTGGAGGCCATTAAAGGTTTACCAGCTGAAATCCATGGTGCTGAGGTTCGTTGGCTAGAAGTGCCGACAGTCTTTCACAAATCGGCCCAAGTATTGGAAGAAGAGATGAGTCGTTATCGACCTGACTTTGTCCTTTGTATTGGCCAAGCTGGTGGAAGGTCTAGCTTGACACCTGAGCGAGTGGCTATTAATCAAGACGATGCACGGATTCCTGATAATGAGGGTAATCAACCGATTGACCTTCCTATTCGTCCAGATGGTGCTTCGGCCTACTTTAGTAGTTTACCGATTAAAGCAATGGTTCAAGCTATAAAAAAAGAGGGATTACCGGCCTCTGTTTCCAATACGGCAGGGACTTTTGTCTGCAATCATTTGATGTATCAGGCCCTCTATTTAGTAGAAAAGAAATTTCCACATGTTAAGGCAGGGTTTATGCATATTCCTTATATGATGGAACAGGTGGTGAATCGACCGACTACTCCAGCTATGAGTTTAGTGGATATTAGGCGAGGGATAGAAGCAGCAATCGGCGCCATGATAGAACATGGAAATCAAGACCTCAAGTTGGTAGGCGGAGAAACTCATTGATCGAAAAAAAACTTGAGGGGAAACCTTCAAGCTTTTGGACGTTTTCGAGCTAGTACTGCTCGGTAAAAAATTATTTTATTGATTTGAATATAGGGGAGGAGTGAAAAACTAGCAATTCCAAAGGTAATCCAATTGAGGAAGTACCAAGGAAGGAGTTGTAAGTCTAGAACAAAGCGCTGAACCTTATAACCTTTCATTAGGAAACGGCTGGTTTTAAGGATTTGTCCTGGTTTGGCTTGTCCCAAGTTGAGAGTGTCACAGAGGAGAAATTCTACCTGAGAATAGGCATAGTATTGTGGAATATAGAGACTATTTCCGACAATCATCAAGAGGATACTTGCTAGAAAGTAAAGACCAAAGGTTATGAGGAAACGCTCGGTTTCAATTGACGTGAGATCCAGATTGGGAAACTCGGGGTGAAGGACAACGAATTTCTTTGCTAGAAAACTACTGTAAAAGAGGAAGTAAATCCCGAGTAAACTAGGAATGCTCCATAAGAAGAGATAGAAGCGTTTGAGAAGGAGAGTCAAAAAGGTTTGTGAAAAGTACTCTTCGTTAAAGAGAGCCAGACTATTTTTGACTGATAGTTCTGTATCTGGATTCTTGATGAGTTTCAGCGTTGTATAAACTGAACTGGTTAGAAGAATAGTTCCGATAAAGGAGACTAATAGAGGAAAAAGGTAGGCTTGGAATACATGGCCAAACACGCTTAAAAAGGGTTGTTCTAAAATTGCTTCGCTGATACGCTCTAAGGGATTGAGGAAGCCAGACAAGATAACCAGCATGCTAGGTAAGAGATAGACGAGAAAGAGGCGGGGATTTTCAGCCTGAAATTGTCTGGCTTGCAGACGAACGGTTTTTAAATCAATTTTTGGGTATTTCATTCTCTCATTATACACCATAGTTCGTGACAGTTCCAGCTTTTTTTGATAAAATCATACAGTATGCCCTTGGGCACAAAGTATGAACTGGGACTGTTTTTCCCAGCTTCGGAGGTAAAAAATGTCAGATTCACCAATCAAATATCGTTTGATTAAGAAAGAAAAACACACAGGAGCTCGTCTGGGAGAAATCATCACTCCCCACGGTACCTTCCCAACGCCTATGTTTATGCCAGTTGGGACACAAGCCACTGTCAAAACTCAGTCACCTGAAGAATTGAAGGAGATGGGTTCGGGAATTATCCTGTCAAACACCTATCATCTCTGGCTTCGCCCTGGAGATGAACTCATCGCACGCGCTGGTGGTCTCCACAAGTTCATGAATTGGGACCAGCCTATTTTGACAGATAGTGGTGGTTTTCAGGTTTATTCCTTAGCAGATAGCCGAAATATCACAGAAGAAGGAGTAACCTTTAAAAACCATCTCAATGGTTCCAAGATGTTCTTATCGCCAGAAAAAGCTATCTCTATTCAGAATAATCTGGGCTCAGACATCATGATGTCCTTTGACGAATGTCCTCAGTTTTATCAGCCTTATGACTACGTTAAGAAATCAATCGAGCGTACCAGTCGTTGGGCTGAGCGTGGTTTGAAGGCTCACCGTCGTCCACATGACCAAGGTTTGTTTGGGATTGTGCAGGGGGCAGGATTTGAAGACCTGCGTCGCCAATCGGCTCATGATCTTGTCAGCATGGACTTCCCAGGTTACTCTATCGGTGGCTTGGCAGTGGGAGAAACCCACGAAGAGATGAATGCGGTCTTGGACTTTACAACTCAACTGCTGCCTGAAAATAAACCTCGTTATCTGATGGGGGTGGGAGCGCCAGATAGCTTGATTGATGGGGTGATTCGTGGGGTGGATATGTTTGACTGTGTCTTGCCGACTCGTATCGCTCGTAATGGAACTTGTATGACTAGTCAAGGAAGATTAGTTGTTAAAAATGCTCAGTTTGCAGAGGACTTTACGCCACTGGATCCTGAATGTGATTGCTACACATGTAAGAACTATACACGCGCCTACCTTCGTCACCTGCTCAAGGCTGATGAAACCTTTGGTATCCGCTTGACTAGCTACCACAATCTTTACTTCTTGCTTAACCTGATGAAGCAAGTGCGACAAGCCATCATGGATGACAATCTCTTGGAATTCCGTGAGTATTTTGTGGAAAAATATGGCTATAATAAGTCAGGCCGTAATTTCTAAAATGGAATTGATATAAGCTAAAAATCCTAAGTTTTCTCTTGGGATTTTTCTTCTTTTTTTGATAGAATAAAGTGTATAATGAAAGGGAGAATAAACTCGTATGCGCATTAAATGGTTTTCCTTGATTAGAATTACAGGTTTACTACTGGTACTCTTGTATCATTTCTTTCAGACCATCTTTCCTGGAGGATTCTTTGGTGTAGATGTCTTTTTCACATTTTCAGGATTTCTGATTACGGCTCTACTTATCGAAGAATTTTCTAAAAATCATGAGATTGATTTGATAGGATTTTTTAGAAGACGTTTTTATCGGATTGTGCCACCTGTGGTTTTGATGGTCTTAGTAACCATGCCCTTTACCTTCCTAGTTCGCCAAGACTATGTGGCTGGAATTGGAGGTCAGATTGCGGGTGTCTTAGGCTTTATGACCAACTTCTACGAACTCCTAACAGGTGGGAGTTATGAATCTCAGTTCATTCCTCATTTGTTTGTTCATAATTGGAGTTTGGCTGTGGAGGTTCATTACTATATTCTATGGGGATTAGCAGTTTGGTTCTTATCCAAACAGGCTAAATCAAATGGTCAGTTGAGGGGAATGGTCTTTCTCTTATCTGCTGTTGCCTTCTTGATCAGCTTCTTCTCCATGTTTATTGGTAGTTTTCTAGTAACCTCTTATTCCTCTGTTTACTTCTCCAGTTTAACTCATGTCTATCCATTCTTTTTGGGAAGTGTGCTAGCAACTATTGTAGGCGTTCGTCAGACGACTTCCCTCGTCAAGCAGTTGGATAAAATCTGGGATTTACGCAAGACCCTTTTAGTTTTTGGAGGAGGTTTTGGCTTCTTACTCATTTTGACCTTCTTTGTCAAATTCACTTATCTTTTTGTCTATCTTATAGGCTTCTTGCTTGCCAGTCTTGCAGCTCTTGCTATGATCCTTGCAGCGCGTGTTTTACATGAAAAGACACCTCATGTGCAGGAACCAAAGATGATTAGCTTTTTAGCAGATACTAGCTATGCGGTTTATCTCTTCCATTGGCCTTTCTATATCATTTTCTCACAGTTGACATCAAATCTTCTTGCTGTGTTACTGACTTTGATTTTTTCTTATGGCTTTGCTAGCCTGTCATTCTATGTATTGGAACCTTGGATTGCAGGAAAGAATACACCTATTATACAAACTCTTCGTCCCCTGCCTTATATTCACGCAATTCTTGCAACAAGTACAGGAATCTTAGCCTTCATTGTCTTCTTAGTGACTTTCTTGGCACCACAAGTGGGAGCGTTTGAGACAGATCTGACTGTCAATGGTTTGAAGCAAGCTGCAACAAATCTTGGCCAGACCAAGGTGATGGCAGAACGAGCAGAAGCTGATAGTTTAGGAATTGCTGATGGCACTATGTTAATTGGTGACTCAGTGGCTTTAAGGGCAAATACAGCCCTGCAGACAGCCCTTCCAGGGGCACAGATTAATGCACAAGTCAGCAGAACAACCAAGACTGCCAATGAAATCATGCTAAATAATAGCCAGAATAAATTTCTACCAAAGATGGTGGTTATTGCAACTGGGGTAAATAATCCTGAAAATTACAAGGAAGATTGGGACAGTATCGTGAAAAATCTTCCTAAGGGACACCATATGGTTTTGGTGACTCCTTATGAAGGAGATAAGACAAAAGAGACCTATGCAATCGTTGAGAAGGCTGCTGCCTATATGAGAGAATTGGCAGAGAAGACTCCTTACATCACGATAGCAGATTGGAATCAAGTTGCTAAGGAACATCCAGAAATCTGGGCAGGAACAGACCAAGTCCATTTCGGAAGTGACAATAGTAAGATTGAAGCAGGAGCTAAATTGTATGCAGATACCATTGCTACAGCCTTGCAAACAGCTCAAGACAAACCAGTCAAATCTAAATAACTTGTATTTAAAAAGAGAAGAGTTGGAGAAAGGAAGTATGACATCCAGCAGTCTAAAAAAATCTGAGTTCAGACACCTTATAAAAGCATAAAACGGCAAATTGCCGTTTTTATTTTATATTCTTTGATAAAATAGCTAAAATTGTATCGCTATCATTTGAGGTATCTGTTTTTACTAGTCCTGTTTCAACTCTACTAAATAATGAGTTAATAATTATTAGTCGCTCGTCTTTATCGATGTCAGTTCCAGCATAAGTTAGAGATTGATAAAATCTCGTCAAAGCTGCTTTTTGTCTGTATTCAGTAGCCAAATGATGATTTGACATCACAATCTTTATCAACACTCTAACAATGTAGATAAAAAATGAAATGACCGAAATAAGTATAAATGACTCAGATATGAATGGAATCTCTTTTTTGATAACATTTAAAGAATAGTCGTGTATCACGAGAACTAATATTACTGAAACAGATATTAAAGCTAAGACTGCACCAATAAGGAACCATGTCCATTTTGTAGCTCGCTTTTGATGTTCTATAGCACGCTCATTCCAAAGTTGCTCTGGAGCCTCTAGAGAAAGCTTATTTTTATATGTTTCCTCTAAATCTTTAAGCTTATTTTGCTTTTCTTTTTGCCAGTCGTTGAGAGATTTTTGAAATTCAGCAAACTCAGAAACTTTTTCATCGAATTGTTCCTGAATTTTATTATGTTTATCTTCTGTGAATGACGTAATTTCTCTATACTGTTCATCGGAGTTGTCTGAGATATCTTTCAACTTGCTAGCTAGAGGAGCTACTATATTTGTTTCAAAATCAGATATATTCTCTTTAATGTTTGAAAAGTTTTTTCTAAGTAAATATAGTGCTGGATAAAATACATATTGAGAGGTATTTGATAAATAACTACCTATAGCATTATTATACTTAGAGAGATAAATAAAATTTCTGATAGCTTCATTAAGATTGTCTTGAGATTGTTGAGTATAGAAAGAAACGAAACTTTTTAGTTTACGAATTTCTGAATCTTTGTCAATAGGAGAACTTATTGATAATATGTATACCATCTTATCTTGTTCTATTGATTCACGACTACTTGATAAATTATAGTAAAGTTGTTCATTTATTTTATCGATATTCAATTCTTCAAGCTCGAAGATATATTTTCTTATTAAATTAAACTTATCGCTCAAATTTTTCCAATTTGACATAAAATTATTGGGAGCTATGTCATAAATTGAACTCCAATAAGTAAGGTTACTTTTTATAATTTTTTCAAGCTCATCAAATGTAAAAAACTCTTTGTATTCGTGAAAATCAATTATAAAATCGCTAGAAATAGTGAATCTAAAGAGAATTTTATCATTTAGAAAATTTGATACTTGTTTTTTCGTAAAACTCATTATTTACCTCAATAGAGTTAAAAGTGAAAATTAATTTTCTTACAATCAATAAGTTGTGCAGGATTATTTGGATTTTTAACTTTTACATCAATAATTGATAGATTGCATGTATTATTAGCTAAAGATAGTAGCTCATCTTTATTGTTAAAGTTATCAAAATGCTGTGATGATACTAATGCAAATAAGTTGAAATCAGCCTCTTCTACTGGGGTATAAATATATTTAAAAACAGTAAAAGGATTATCAAGTAGCCACATACCACGAATACGAAGACTTGTTATTCCTAATGGGTCAATCTTATTTACTCGCCCAAGTTCTTGAGTTGGTGAAAAATTAACGTTTGGAATGCTTGATATGCCGTATTTTATTTTTTCAAAAATATCTTGATAGACTATCTTATCAGCACAATAAACAGAGGCGTCAATCAATGCTAACTCTCTGAGCTGTCTATTATTTACAAAACCGATTGAATAAATAAAATCTTTCTCACTCCATTCTTCTGCTTCACGAGCAGCTTGTTTTAATCGAGAATCATCAACGTAAAGTTTAGATTTAGGACTTGAGCTATTAAGTTGAAGCTGAGAATTACGACTTTCGATTTTCTTAGTTTCAATGGCTGCTCCGCCTTTCAACATAGCATCAGGTGGATTAGAATCATTACCCAGATATGAAAAAACTTGATTTACTTTCAGTATTCGGGCTGATTCGTCATCTTCTAAAATCGTGTCAGCAAAGCTATCGACAATATATTTTTCAAGAGCATCTCCCATTGAATTAGCTCGATTAGAACCCATATAAATTTCTTGAAGATTGGAGTTATGACTCTTTATAATGTTAATAACTGCTGTTAAAATATTCGCTTCCATATTATTTTCCTTTAACAATTTCCTTATATATAAAATCTGATATGGGTTGAGTAATAGCTTTTGCTAATAATACAGGGACTGCATTTCCAATTTGCTTATAAATTTTATCAATTCGTCCATTTTCTTTAAGTTTCATATTTCCGCCATCTGAAAACTCAAACCAATCTGGAAATGTTTGAATTCTGGCGATTTCTTTTATAGAAAGTCTCCTATTTATATCGCCATTAAAAATCCATTTATTTTTTTCAATTTTTGTCATAGGTTCACCACCTGGGTGTTGAGGAGCTTGGCGACCAGATGCCTGAATAGTAAAAGATTGTTCAGACCAACTCTTTTTTCTATTTCGACTCATGTAGATTGTTGAGTATTCACCTTGAAAATATGGTCCTGGGTTATTTTTAAGGTCCCCAATAGCCTGTTCTAGTGTTACGAAAGGTAGTTTTTCTTCGAGTAAGTCAATTTCATTAGGATTACTGTGAGTAGCCTCTGGTAGTTGATAATGAAAACCATATTTTTGTTCGATTTTTTCTTTATGAACACCAATTAAAAAAACTCGCTCACGCAACTGAGGAACCCCATAATCTCTAGCATTTACTAAATGAGGAGTGACGGTATAACCAGCCGCTGCAAAATCAGCTACAATTTGATTTAATACTTCACCACGACCCAAAGTCATCATTCCCTTAACATTTTCTGCTACAAAAAATTCAGGTTGAGTTTGAATGAGTGCACGAATAAAATGGATATATAAAAAATTTCTGGGGTCATCTATAAGTCGTGGTCCAGCTTCTGAGAATCCAGGGCAAGGAAAGCCCCCAATCATAATTTGGCATTCTGGAAAATGAGAAACCTTTCGGATGTCTTTTTCATGCTGAGTGACATGTTTAGGAAAGTTTAATTTGTAAGTCATATTAGCTTCTTTAAACATATCGTTTGTATATATCGTATGAAAAATACTTTCTGAACGATATTTATTAAATGTCTCTTTTCCAGAATTGAAATATTCTAAAGCTTTTTTATCACCAATAACGCTACTTAACCCAGCCAATTCAAGTCCTAAATCAAGTCCTCCAGCACCGCTGAATAATGAAACTACATTAAATTTATTTTCTCTGCTGTCAATATTTAACAACAAACTTATATCTTTTTCATCTTCAGGTACAGATAGCTCTTCTTCTGAAATTTTTTGAAGAAGTATCTCTTTAACCTCATCATTTGATAAATTGCGTGTTTCTGGTTTGAATTTTCCTCGTGAGCGATTTGCTTGCTTAGTTTTTTCTCTCATTTATTACAATCCGATTCCTATCAATAATTAACTTCCATTATACCATATAAAGCTAATGAGCAGAAGGTTTAAATTCATTACCCGATATCCTAGTTAGCTTGCGAAAAGTCTCAGATTTAATTCTAGCATAATTCGTCGTCTGAGAGTAACTTCCAGTTTTGGGAGAGAGATGGAAGTTACTTTGATAAGTTACAGCTCTTTTAAAATATCTCTAGAAAATAGGTCTATACCATTTACAAATGAATCAGAAAAGTTTATAATGTAATTGACATAATAAATATCAAAAGTAATCTTTTAAGGAGGTCATTATTATGCCTAATTACGTTAAAGCAGATCAGTTTTTCTATCCATTTGGCATTCGTCGCGGTGGGTACTTAGAACTTGTTGATGGCAAATTTGGGAAACATGTGGATCAAATTCCTGAAGGAGCAGAGGTTCTTGACTATACTGGTTATAGCATTGCACCAGGTCTTGTGGATACTCATATTCATGGATATGCAGGTGTAGATGTGATGGACAACAACATTGAAGGGACATTGCATACTATGAGTGAAGGACTTCTTAGTACCGGTGTTACCAGTTTCTTGCCCACAACTTTAACAGCCACTTATGAGCAATTGCTTGCAGTCACTGAAAATCTTGGAAACCATTATAAAGAAGCAACAGGTGCTAAGATTCGTGGGATTTATTATGAAGGTCCATACTTCACAGAAACTTTTAAGGGGGCACAAAATCCAACTTATATGAGAGACCCGGGTGTTGAGGAGTTTCATTCTTGGCAAGATGCTGCAAAAGGGATGCTAAATAAAATCGCTATTGCACCAGAACGTGATGGGGTGGAAGATTTTGTACGTACTATTACAGGTGAAGGTGTGACAGTTGCACTTGGACACTCAGATGCGACATTTGAACAAGCTAAGAAGGCAGTTGATGCTGGAGCTAGTGTATGGGTACATGCCTATAATGGGATGCGTGGTTTAACACACCGCGAACTAGGTATGGTAGGAGCTATGTATGAGCTACCACATACTTACGCAGAATTGATTTGTGATGGTTATCACGTAGATCCAAAAGCTTGTGAGATTTTACTTAAGCAGAAGGGGACAGAAAACATCGCTCTTATTACGGACTGTATGACAGCTGGTGGGCTTGAAGACGGTGACTATATGTTGGGAGAATTCCCTGTTGTAGTAGCAAATGGAACTGCACGTCTCAAATCTACTGGTAATTTGGCAGGTTCTATCCTCAAACTTAAAGATGGTATGAGAAATGTAGTCGAGTGGGGTATTGCAAATCCACATGAAGCAGTCATGATGGCCAGCCTCAACCCAGCTAAATCTGTTAATATTGACGATGTCTGTGGACAAATTCGTGAAGGTTATGATGCAGACTTTATTGTTTTAGACAAAGATTTAGAATTGGTAGCTACGTATCTAGATGGTGTGAAACGATATCAAGCATAAGATAGAAAGCAGGAGTTAGAGACTAGCTTCTGCTTTTTTATTATGTGACTATTAGTCCGTAAGGCAGCAGATCAAATTCAGTCATCCATCAGATGGCTGGATTTTTTATCTGGAAATTAAGAAATGAGCATATTTCTTTTCTTGTTTAATGGAATTAGTTATAATATACGGTACAAAGGAATGAATGAATATGTATCGTGTTATAGAAATGTATGGAGATTTTGAACCCTGGTGGTTCTTAGAAGGTTGGGAAGAAGATATTGTAGCTAGTAAGAAATTTGACCAGTATTATGATGCTCTCAAATACTACAAAACTTGCTGGTTTAGATTGGAACAGGAATCTCCTCTTTATAAAAGCAGAAGCGACTTGATGACCATTTTTTGGGATCCAGAAGATCAACGCTGGTGTGATGAATGTGATGAGTATTTACAACAATACCATTCTTTGGCTCTTTTGCAGGATGAGCAGGTTATCCCAGATGAAAAACTACGCCCAGGCTATGAAAAACAAACTGGTCAGGAAAGGCACCGTTCTTGCCGTATGAAATTAAGATAGAGAAAAAGTAACTTTTTTGGAGTTGCTTTTTTATTTTTTCCAAATCTTTGCGAATAGTATAGGTGAGGAGGTAAGTATGGTTCAAGAAATTGCACAAGAAATCATTCGTTCAGCTCGAAAAAAAGGGGCGCAAGACATTTATTTTGTCCCCAAGTTAGACGCCTATGAGCTTCATATGAGGGTCGGAGACGAGCGCTGTAAAATCGGTTGTTATGATTTTGAAAAATTTGCGGCCGTCATCAGTCACTTTAAGTTTGTGGCGGGTATGAATGTTGGAGAAAAGCGACGTAGTCAACTTGGTTCCTGTGATTATGAATATGACCAGAAGATGGCGTCCCTACGTTTATCTACTGTAGGTGATTATCGAGGGCATGAGAGTTTAGTGATTCGTTTGTTGCACGATGAGGAGCAGGATTTGCATTTTTGGTTTCAGGATATTGGAGAACTGGGTAAGCAGTACAGGCAACGTGGTCTTTATCTCTTTGCTGGTCCAGTCGGAAGTGGTAAGACGACCTTGATGCATGAATTGGCTAAATCTCTCTTTAAAGGACAGCAAGTTATGTCCATAGAAGATCCTGTCGAAATCAAGCAGGACGACATGCTCCAGTTGCAGCTAAATGAAGCAATCGGACTAACCTATGAAAATCTCATCAAACTTTCTTTGCGTCATCGTCCTGATCTCTTGATTATCGGAGAGATTCGAGACAGCGAGACGGCGCGTGCAGTGGTCAGAGCCGGTTTGACAGGGGCGACAGTCTTTTCAACCATTCATGCCAAGAGTATTCGAGGTGTTTATGAGCGCCTGTTGGAGTTGGGTGTGAGTGAGGAGGAATTGGCAGTCGTTCTGCAGGGAGTCTGCTACCAGAGATTAATTGGGGGAGGAGGAATCGTTGACTTTGCCAACAAAGACTATCAAGAACACCAGCCAACTAGCTGGAATGAACAGATTGACCAGCTTCTTGAAGATGGACATATCACAAGTCTTCAGGCTGAAACGGAAAAAATTAGCTACAGCTAAGCAAAAAAATATCATCACCTTGTTTAACAATCTCTTTTCCAGTGGTTTTCATCTAGTGGAGACCATCTCCTTTTTAGATAGGAGTGCTTTGTTGGACAAGCAGTGTGTGACCCAGATGCGCACAGGTTTGTCTCAGGGGAAATCATTCTCAGAAATGATGGAAAGTTTGGGATTTTCAAGTGCTACTGTCACTCAGTTATCCCTAGCGGAAGTTCATGGGAATCTTCACCTGAGTTTGGGAAAGATAGAAGAGTATCTAGACAATCTTGCCAAGGTCAAGAAAAAACTAATTGAGGTAGCGACCTATCCCTTGATTTTGCTAGGTTTTCTTCTTTTAATCATGCTGGGACTACGGAACTACCTACTACCACAACTGGATAGTAGCAATATTGCCACCCAAATCATTGGTAATCTGCCACAAATTTTTCTAGGAATGGTAGGGTTTGTTTCCATACTTGCCCTTTTAGCACTAACTTTTTATAAAAGAAGTTCTAAGATGCGCGTCTTTTCTATCCTAGCACGCCTTCCTTTTCTTGGAATCTTTGTGCAGACTTATCTGACAGCTTATTATGCGCGTGAATGGGGGAATATGATTTCTCAAGGGCTGGAGTTGACGCAGATTTTTCAAATGATGCAGGAACAAGGTTCCCAGCTCTTTAAAGAAATCGGTCAAGACCTAGCTCAATCCCTACAAAATGGCCGCGAATTTTCTCAAACCATAGCAACCTATCCTTTCTTTAAAAAGGAGTTGAGTCTCATTATCGAGTATGGTGAAGTCAAGTCTAAGCTGGGGAGTGAGTTGGAAATCTATGCTGAAAAAACCTGGGAAGCCTTTTTTACCCGAGTCAACCGCACCATGAATTTGGTGCAGCCACTGGTTTTTATCTTTGTGGCACTGATTATTGTTTTACTTTATGCGGCAATGCTCATGCCCATGTATCAAAATATGGAGGTGAATTTTTAAAATGAAAAAAATGATGACATTCTTGAAAAAAGCTAAGGTTAAAGCTTTTACACTTGTGGAAATGTTGGTGGTCTTGCTCATCATCAGCGTGCTTCTCTTGCTCTTTGTACCTAATTTGACCAAGCAAAAAGAAGCAGTCAATGACAAAGGAAAAGCTGCTGTTGTTAAGGTGGTAGAAAGTCAGGCAGAACTTTATAGCTTGGATAAAAATGAAGATGCTAGCCTAAGCAAGTTACAAGCAGATGGGCGAATCACAAAAGAACAGGCTAAAGCCTATAATGAATACTATACAAAAAATGGAGGGGGAAATCGTAAAGTCAATGATTAAGGCCTTTACCATGCTGGAAAGTCTCTTGGTTTTGGGTCTTGTGAGTATCCTTGCCTTGGGCTTGTCCGGCTCTGTTCAGTCTACTTTTGCGGCGGTAGAGGAGCAGATTTTCTTTATGGAGTTTGAAGAACTCTATCAGGAAACCCAAAAACGCAGTGTAGCCAGTCAGCAAAAGATTAGTCTGAACTTAGATGGGCAGACGATTAGCAATGGCAGTCAAAAGTTGATAGTTCCTAAAGGAATTCAGGCACCATCAGGCCAAAGTATCACATTTGACCGAGCTGGGGGCAATTCGTCCCTGGCTAAGGTTGAATTTCAGACCAGTAAAGGAGCGATTCGCTATCAATTATATCTAGGAAATGGAAAAATTAAACGCATTAAGGAAACAAAAAATTAGGGCAGTGATTTTACTGGAAGCAGTAGTTGCTCTAGCTATTTTTGCCAGCATTGCGACCCTCCTTTTGGGACAAATTCAGAAAAATAGGCAAGAAGAAGCAAAAATCTTGCAAAAGGAAGAAGTCTTGAGGGTAGCTAAGATGGCTCTGCAGACAGGTCAAAATCAGGTAAACATCAACGGAGTGGAGGTTCAGGTGTTTTCTAGTGAAAAAGGATTGGAGGTCTACCATGGTTCAGAACAGTTGTTGGCAATCAAAGAGCCATAAGGTCAAGGCTTTTACCTTGTTGGAATCTCTGATTGCTCTTATTGTCATTAGTGGAAGCTTACTTCTCTTTCAAGCCATGAGTCAGCTCCTCATTTCAGAAGTTCGCTACCAGCAGCAAAGCGAACAAAAGGAGTGGCTCTTGTTTGTGGACCAGCTGGAGGCAGAATTAGACCGTTCGCAGTTTGAAAAAGTGGAAGGCAATCGCATTTATATGAAGCAAGATGGCAAGGACATCGCTATCGGTAAGTCCAAGTCAGACGATTTTCGTAAAACAGATGCCAGTGGACGGGGTTATCAGCCGATGGTTTATGGCCTCAAATCCGCACAGATTACAGAGGACAATCAACTGGTTCGTTTTCGTTTCCAGTTCCAAAAAGGCTTAGAAAGGGAGTTCATCTATCGTGTGGAAAAAGAAAAAAGTTAAGGCAGGTGTTCTCCTTTATGCAGTCACCATAGCAGCCATCTTTAGTCTTTTGTTACAATTTTACTTGAACCGGCAAGTCGCCCACTATCAAGACTATGCTTTAAATAAAGAAAAGCTGATTGCTTTTGCTATGGCCAAGCGAACCAAAGATAAGGTTGATAAGGAAAGTGGGGAACAGGTCTTTAATCTAGGTCAGGTAAGCTATCAAAAGAAGAAAACTGGCTTGGTGACGACGGTTCGTACACCTAAGAGTCAATATGAATTCATCTTTCCTTCAGTCAAAATCAAAGAAGAGAAAACAGATAAAAAGGCAAAGGTAGCGACCGATTCAAGCGAAAAAGTGGAGAAGAAAAAATCAGAAAAGAAAGAGAACTCCTAGCCAACCAAGCTACTTTGTGCTAAACTAAAGATATGAAACATGATTTTAACCACAAAGCAGAAACTTTTGATTCCCCTAAAAATATCTTCCTTGCAAACTTGGTTTGTCAAGCAGTCGAGAAACAGATTGATCTTCTATCAGACAAAGAAATTTTGGATTTCGGTGGTGGGACGGGTCTGTTAACCTTGCCCCTAGCCAAACAAGCTAAGTTTGTCATTCTTGTAGACATTTCTGAGAAAATGCTGGAGCAAGCTCGTTTGAAAGCGGAGCAGCAAGACATCAAGAATATCCAGTTTTTGGAGCAAGATTTATTGAAAAATCCCTTGGAGAAAGAGATTGATCTCATTGTTGTTTGTCGGGTTCTTCACCATATGCCTGATTTGGATGAAGCTCTCTCACTGTTTCATCAACATTTGAAGGAAGATGGACAACTCCTACTTGCTGATTTTACTAAGACAGAAGCTAACCATCATGGATTTGAATTGCCTGAACTGGAAAACAAGCTAATTCAGCACGGTTTTTCATCTGTGCATAGTCAGATCCTCTATAGCGCTGAAGACCTGTTTCAAGGAAATTACTCAGAGCTCTTTTTAACAGTATCCCAAAAATCACTCGCCTAGTCAGGGAGTGATTTTTCTATAAGGATGGAAAAAAGAAGGGAAATTTGATAAGATAGGAATATGGATTTTGAAAAAATTGAACAAGCTTATACGTATTTACTAGGGAATGTCCAAGTCATCCAAAGTGATTTGGCGACCAACTTTTATGATGCCCTGGTGGAGCAAAACAGCATCTATTTGGATGGTGAGACTGAGCTAGAGCAGGTCAAGGAGAACAATCATGCCCTTAAACGCTTAGCGCTTCGCAAAGAAGAATGGCTCAAGACCTACCAGTTTCTCTTGATGAAGGCTGGGCAGACAGAGCCCCTACAGGCCAATCACCAGTTTACGCCAGATGCCATTGCTTTACTTTTGGTGTTTATTGTGGAAGAATTGTTTAAAGAGGAGGAAATTACTATCCTCGAAATGGGTTCCGGGATGGGGATTCTGGGGGCTACTTTCTTGACCTCGCTTGATAAAAAGGTGGATTACTTGGGAATGGAAGTGGATGATTTGCTGATTGATTTGGCAGCTAGCATGGCAGATGTAATTGGTTTGCAGGCTGGCTTTGTCCAAGGAGATGCCGTTCGTCCACAAATGCTCAAAGAAAGCGACGTGGTCGTCAGCGACCTACCTGTCGGCTATTATCCTGATGATGCCGTTGCGTCGCGCCATCAAGTTGCTTCTAGCCAAGAACATACTTATGCCCATCACTTGCTCATGGAACAAGGACTTAAGTATCTCAAGTCAGATGGCTACGCTATTTTTCTCGCTCCGAGTGATTTGTTGACCAGTCCTCAAAGTGATTTGTTGAAAGGGTGGTTGAAAGAAGAGGCAAGTCTGGTTGCTATGATTAGTTTGCCTGAAAATCTCTTTGCCAATGCCAAACAATCCAAGACCATTTTTATCTTACAGAAGAAAAATGAAATAGGAGTAGAGCCTTTTGTTTATCCACTTGCTAGCTTGCAAGATGCAAGTGTTTTAATGAAATTTAAAGAAAATTTTCAAAAATGGACTCAAGGTACTGAAATATAAAATAGATTTTGTTATAATAGATGAAAACGCTTAAAAGAGGAGTCTTGTTATGACAAAAACAATTGCAATCAATGCAGGAAGTTCAAGCTTGAAATGGCAATTATACTTAATGCCAGAAGAAAAAGTATTGGCGAAAGGTTTGATTGAACGTATCGGTTTGAAAGATTCAATTTCAACTGTAAAATTTGACGGCCGTTCTGAACAACAAATTTTGGATATCGAAAATCACACACAAGCTGTTAAAATCTTATTGGATGACTTGATTCGTTTCGATATTATCAAGGCTTATGATGAAATTACAGGTGTTGGTCACCGTGTTGTTGCAGGTGGAGAATATTTCAAAGAATCAACAGTCGTTGAGGGAGATGTTTTAGAAAAAGTTGAAGAGTTGAGCTTGTTGGCTCCTCTTCACAATCCAGCCAATGCGGCAGGTGTTCGTGCCTTCAAGGAATTGTTGCCAGACATTACCAGTGTAGTTGTTTTTGATACTTCATTCCACACAAGTATGCCAGAGAAAGCTTATCGTTACCCTCTCCCAACAAAATATTACACAGAAAACAAGGTTCGTAAATATGGTGCCCACGGTACAAGCCATCAGTTTGTAGCAGGAGAAGCAGCAAAACTCTTGGGCCGTCCATTAGAGGACTTGAAATTGATTACTTGCCACATCGGTAATGGTGCTTCTATTACAGCTGTTAAGGGTGGTCAATCTGTCGATACTTCAATGGGATTCACTCCACTTGGTGGTGTGATGATGGGAACACGTACAGGAGATATTGACCCAGCTATCATTCCTTATTTAATGCAATATACAGAGGACTTTAACACGCCCGAAGATATTAGTCGCGTCCTTAATCGTGAATCAGGCCTTATGGGTGTTTCAGGCAAATCTAGTGATATGCGCGATGTGATTGCTGCTATGGAAGAAGGGGATCATGACGCCACTTTAGCCTATGAAATGTATGTTGACCGTATCCAAAAACATATCGGTCAATACCTTGCAGTCTTAAATGGAGCAGATGCTATTATCTTTACTGCAGGTATCGGTGAAAATTCTGCAAATGTACGTGAAGATGTTATCTCAGGTATCTCTTGGTTTGGCTGTGATGTTGATCCAGAAAAGAACGTCTTTGGCGTGACAGGAGACATCTCAACAGAGGCAGCGAAGATTCGTGTTTTGGTTATTCCAACAGATGAAGAGCTAGTTATTGCCCGTGACGTTGAACGTTTGAAAAAATAAGTAAAACTAGTAAAAATATTCCGTACAAGGAGTTGGGAAAGAGATTTTTCCAGCTTCTTTTTATGGTGAAATTGTCCAAAACCTTGCTATGATTGGCTTTTTTGAAAAATATGGTATAATAGTAGTAATTTAATAGATGGAGTTGAGTTTTGAAGAAAAACTTTCGTGTAAAAAGAGAGAAAGATTTTAAGGCAATTTTCAAGGAAGGAACAAGTTTTGCCAATCGCAAATTTGTTGTCTACCAATTAGAAAATCAGAAAAACCATTTTCGAGTAGGTCTATCAGTTAGCAAAAAACTGGGGAATGCCGTCACTAGAAATCAAATTAAGCGACGAATTCGACATATTATCCAGAATGCAAAAGGGAGTCTGGTAGAAGATGTCGACTTTGTTGTCATTGCTCGAAAAGGAGTCGAAACCTTGGGATACGCAGAGATGGAGAAAAATCTACTCCACGTATTAAAATTATCAAAGATTTACCAGGAAGGAAATGGGAGTGAAAAAGAAACTACAGTTGACTAGTTTGCTAGGACTGTCCCTATTTATCATGACAGCCTGTGTAACAAATGGGACAACTAGCGATATTACAGCCGAATCGGCTGATTTTTGGAGTAAATTTGTTTACTTCTTTGCGGAAATCATTCGCTTTTTATCATTTGATATCAGTATCGGAGTGGGGATTATTCTCTTTACGGTCTTGATTCGTACAGTCCTCTTGCCAGTCTTTCAAGTGCAAATGGTGGCTTCCAGAAAAATGCAGGAAGCTCAACCACGCATTAAGGCGCTTCGAGAACAATATCCAGGTCGTGATATGGAAAGCAGAACCAAGCTAGAGCAAGAAATGCGTAAAGTCTTTAAAGAAATGGGTGTCAGACATTCAGATTCTCTTTGGCCGATTTTGATTCAGATGCCGGTTATCTTGGCCTTGTTCCAAGCTCTATCAAGAGTTGACTTTTTAAAGACAGGTCATTTCTTATGGATTAACCTTGGTGGTGTGGATACAACCCTTGTTCTTCCGATTTTAGCAGCAGTATTTACCTTTTTAAGTACTTGGTTGTCCAACAAAGCCTTGTCTGAGCGAAATGGAGCTACGACTGCGATGATGTACGGGATTCCAGTCTTGATCTTTATCTTTGGGGTTTATGCTCCGAGCGGAGTCGCTCTCTACTGGGCAGTGTCTAATGCTTATCAAGTCTTGCAAACCTATTTCTTGAATAATCCATTCAAGATTATTGCAGAGCGCGAGGCTGTAGTACAGGCACAGAAAGATTTGGAAAATAGAAAAAGAAAAGCCAAGAAAAAGGCTCAGAAAACGAAATAATAAGGAGGAATCTGATAATGGTAGTATTTACAGGTTCAACTGTTGAAGAAGCAATCCAGAAAGGATTGAAAGAATTAGATATTCCAAGAATGAAGGCTCATATCAAAGTCATTTCTCGTGAGAAAAAAGGGTTTCTTGGCTTATTTGGTAAAAAACCAGCTCAAGTGGATATCGATGCTATTAGTGAAACGACAGTTGTAAAAGCAAACCAACAAGCTGTAAAGGGAGTTCCAAAGCAAATTAATGATTTGAATGAGCCTGTTAAAACAGTCAGTGAAGCAACTGTTGATTTGGGTCATGTTGTAGAGGCAATTAAAAAGATTGAAGAGGGAGGCCAAGGTATTTCTGATGAAGTCAAGGCTGAAATTTTAAAACATGAAAGACATGCCAGCACTATCTTGGAAGAAACTGGTCACATTGAGATCTTAAATGAATTACAACTTGAAGAAACTGCTCTCGAAGAAGTAGAAACACCTATTATTGAAAGCCAAACTGAGCAAACTGAAAGTCAAGAACTAGAAGACTTGGGCTTGAAAGTTGAACCGAGCTTTGATATTGAACAAGTAGCTACGGAAGTCACGACTTATGTTCAAACGATTATTGGTGACATGGATGTTGAAGCCACACTTTCAAATGATTATAACCGTCGTAGTATCAATTTGCAAATTGATACTAACGAACCAGGGCGTATTATCGGTTATCATGGTAAAGTATTGAAGGCCTTGCAACTGTTGGCTCAAAATTATCTTTACAACCGCTATTCAAGAACCTTCTACATTACTATTAATGTCAATGATTATGTTGAACACCGTGCAGAAGTCTTGCAGACCTATGCGCAAAAATTGGCGACTCGTGTTTTAGAAGAAGGGCGCAGTCATCAGACAGATCCAATGTCGAATAGCGAACGCAAGATTATTCATCGTATTATTTCACGTTTGGATGGCGTGACGAGTTACTCTGAGGGTGATGAGCCAAATCGCTATGTCGTTGTAGATACAGAATAAGTAAAATCAGGGTTATCCTGATTTTTTGCTAGCTGGAGGAGATTAAATTAATGTTGAATAAGATAAGAGACTATTTAGACTTTGCTGATTTGCAGTACCGTAATCCTGATAAGGCGGGAGCAGAGCGAGAGAAAATGCTGGAATTGCGCCACAAAGGCCAAGAGGCTCGAAAGGCTTTTACAGAACTGGCTAAAGCCTTTCAAGCAAGTCATCCAGAATGGCAACTTCAACAGACTAGCCAGTGGATGAATCAGGCGCAACGTTTACGACCACATTTTTGGGTTTATCTACAGAGAGACGGACAAGTAACAGAACCTATGTTGGCTCTTCGTTTGTATGGGACATCTACTGACTTTGGAATTTCCTTAGAGGTCAGTTTCATCGAGCGTAAGAAAGATGAGCGAACTCTAGGCAAGCAGGCCAAAGTTTTAAAAGTTCCAACCGTTGAAGGTGTTTATTATCTAGTCTACTCTGATGGTCAAAGTCAACGGTGGGAGGCGAACGAAGAAAATCGTCAAATTTTAAGAAATAAACTATCCAATCAGGAAGTCCGAAAAGTGTTAGTTAAAATAGATGTCCCTATAACAGAGAATTCATCTGAAGAAGAAATCGTAGAAGCCCTACTGAAATCTTATGATAAAATTCTTCCATTTTATCTAGCTACGAGAAACTAAGCTAATCATTAAAATATCATAAATCATACAGTCCAAGAGTGAACAGTCCGATGTGTAATTCTTGGTCTTTTTGTTTGCGCTTTCAAAATATATAATAAAACTACAAAAACAATTCAAAAGGAGAACAATTATGGAAGTCATTTCAAGTGTTCTAAATTGGTTTTCTAGCAATATTTTGCAGAATCCCGCATTTTTCGTAGGTTTATTGGTGTTGGTAGGATACGCACTTTTGAAAAAACCTGCCCATGACGTTTTCTCAGGGTTTGTTAAAGCAACAGTAGGGTATATGTTGCTCAACGTGGGTGCGGGTGGTTTGGTTACAACCTTCCGTCCGATCTTAGCAGCCCTTAACTACAAATTCCAAATTGGTGCAGCGGTTATCGACCCTTACTTTGGACTTGCTGCAGCAAACAACAAAATTGCAGCAGAGTTTCCAGATTTTGTTGGAACTGCAACTACAGCCCTATTGATTGGTTTCGGAATAAATATCTTGCTCGTAGCTCTTCGCAAGATTACGAAGGTAAGAACCCTCTTTATTACTGGTCACATCATGGTACAACAAGCTGCAACAGTATCTCTTATGGTTCTATTCTTAGTACCACAATTGCGCAATGCTTACGGTATAGCAGCGATTGGTATCATCTGTGGACTTTACTGGGCAGTTAGTTCAAATATGACTGTTGAGGCAACTCAACGCTTGACTGGTGGTGGCGGATTTGCGATTGGTCACCAACAGCAATTTGCAATCTGGTTTGTAGATAAAGTAGCAGGACGCTTTGGTAAGAAAGAAGAAAGTTTAGACAATCTTAAATTACCTAAGTTCCTCTCAATCTTCCACGATACAGTTGTTGCATCTGCTACCTTGATGCTCGTATTCTTCGGAGCCATTCTTTTAATCTTGGGTCCAGACATTATGTCTAATAAAGAAGTCATCACTTCAGGAAATCTATTCAATCCTGCTAAACAAGATTTCTTTATGTACATTATTCAAACAGCCTTTACCTTCTCAGTTTACTTGTTCGTTTTGATGCAAGGTGTCCGCATGTTCGTATCTGAGTTGACAAACGCCTTCCAAGGTATTTCAAACAAATTGTTGCCAGGCTCATTCCCAGCGGTTGACGTTGCAGCTTCTTATGGATTTGGTTCTCCAAACGCTGTCTTGTCAGGATTTGCCTTTGGTTTGATTGGTCAATTGATCACAATTGTCTTGCTCATCGTCTTTAAAAATCCGATTCTTATTATTACAGGATTTGTACCAGTGTTCTTTGACAATGCAGCCATTGCGGTCTACGCTGATAAACGCGGCGGATGGAAAGTGGCTGTTATCCTATCCTTCATCTCAGGTGTTCTCCAAGTTGCTTTAGGAGCTCTCTGTGTAGCTCTTCTTGATTTAGCATCTTATGGTGGTTACCATGGAAATATCGACTTTGAATTCCCATGGCTTGGATTTGGATATATCTTCAAATACCTTGGTATTGTTGGTTATGTACTTGTGTGTCTCTTCTTGCTTGTTATTCCTCAACTTCAATTTGCCAAAGCAAAAGATAAAGAGAAATATTACAACGGTGAAGTTCAAGAAGAAGCTTAGTATCTAGAAAAGGAGAAATAAAATGGTTAAAGTATTAGCAGCGTGCGGAAATGGAATGGGTTCATCAATGGTTATCAAGATGAAGGTTGAAAATGCTCTCCGTAAGCTTAATCAAACAGATTTTACAGTCAATTCATGCAGTGTCGGTGAAGCTAAAGGTTTAGCAGCAGGATATGATATCGTAATCGCTTCTCTTCATTTGATCCAAGAATTAGAAGGTCGGACTAATGGGAAGTTAATTGGGCTTGACAACTTGATGGATGATAAAGAAATCACTGAAAAACTCAGTCAAGCACTACAGTAAAAGGTTGGAGGGGGCTGGATAGAAACTGAGAGTTATCGTTTCTGTCCTTCTCCCTCTTTAAATAAAGGAGGCAGATATGAATTTAAAACAAGCTTTAATTGACAATGACTCGATCCGACTAGGTTTAGAGGCTCACGATTGGAAAGAAGCAGTCAAGGTAGCGGTAGATCCCTTGATTGAAAGTGGAGCAATTTTGCCAGAGTATTACGATGCTATTATCGAATCGACTGAAGAGTATGGCCCATACTATATCTTAATGCCAGGTATGGCTATGCCCCATGCTAGACCTGAAGCTGGAGTGCAAAGAGATGCCTTTTCATTGATCACCTTACAAAATCCTGTTGTATTTTCAGATGGGAAAGAAGTTTCAGTTTTGTTGGCACTAGCAGCAACAAGCTCAAAAATTCACACAAGTGTAGCCATTCCACAGATTATTGCCTTGTTTGAATTAGAAGATTCTATCGCACGTTTACAGGCTTGCCAGACTAAGGAAGATGTCTTGGCGATGATTGAAGAATCTAAGGATAGCCCTTATCTCGAGGGATTGGATTTGGAAAGTTAGAAAGAGGAATAAAGAGATGACAAAAAGAATACCTAATTTACAAGTTGCATTAGATCATTCAGACTTGCAAGGAGCGATTAAAGCAGCTGTTTCTGTTGGTCAGGAAGTAGATATTATCGAAGCTGGAACTGTTTGCTTATTACAAGTTGGAAGTGAACTGGTTGAAGTCTTGCGAAGCCTTTTTCCAGATAAGATTATTGTGGCAGACACAAAATGTGCCGATGCTGGTGGAACAGTTGCCAAAAATAATGCCGTTCGTGGTGCCGATTGGATGACTTGTATCTGTTGTGCAACCATCCCTACTATGGAAGCAGCTTTAAAGGCTATCAAGACTGAACGAGGAGAACGAGGCGAAATCCAGATCGAGCTTTATGGCGATTGGACTTTTGAACAAGCTCAGCTTTGGCTAGATGCAGGTATCTCACAAGCTATTTATCACCAATCTCGTGATGCTCTTCTTGCTGGTGAAACTTGGGGTGAAAAAGACCTTAATAAGGTTAAAAAACTCATTGACATGGGCTTCTGTGTATCTGTAACAGGTGGTCTAGATGTAGATACTCTCAAACTCTTTGAAGGTGTTGATGTCTTTACCTTTATCGCAGGTCGTGGAATTACAGAGGCTGCAGATCCAGCAGGAGCAGCGCGTGCCTTCAAGGATGAAATCAGACGAATTTGGGGGTAAACCATGGCACGTCCAATTGGAATTTATGAAAAGGCAACCCCAACACACTTTACTTGGCTAGAACGTTTAAATTTTGCTAAGGAGTTAGGCTTTGATTTTGTCGAGATGTCTATTGATGAACGTGACCAGCGTTTAGCAAGACTGGACTGGAGCAAGGAAGAGCGCTTGGCAGTTGTCAAAGCGATTTATGAAACTGGTGTTCGTATTCCTTCTATCTGTTTTTCAGGACATCGTCGTTACCCATTGGGATCAAATGATCCAGTTCTAGAGGAAAAATCTCTGGAACTCATGAAAAAATGTATCGAATTAGCTCAGGATTTGGGAGTTCGTACGATTCAATTAGCTGGTTACGACGTTTACTATGAGGAAAAGTCACCCCAGACACGCCAACGTTTTATCAAAAATTTGAGAAAAGCCTGTGACTGGGCTGAAGAAGCTCAGGTGGTACTTGCTATTGAAATTATGGATGATCCTTTCATCAATAGCATCGAAAAATACTTGGCTGTAGAAAAAGAGATTGACTCTCCCTACCTCTTTGTATACCCAGATATTGGTAATGTATCTGCATGGCATAATGATGTCTACAGTGAATTTTATCTTGGGCATCATGCCATCGCAGCTCTCCATCTCAAGGATACTTATGCAGTGACAGAAAGTTCAAAGGGCCAGTTCCGAGATGTAACTTTTGGGCAAGGTTGTGTCAAATGGGAAGAAGCTTTCGATATTTTAAAACAAACCAATTATAATGGACCTTTCCTAATCGAAATGTGGTCTGAAAATTGTGAAACTGTAGAAGAAACACGCGCAGTCATTCAAGAGGCGCAAGCTTTTCTCTACCCACTAATTAAGAAAGCAGGTTTGATGTAAGATGAATCAAGTAATAAACGATATGCGTAAACGAGTCTGTAATGCCAATCAATCATTACCAAGACATGGACTTGTTAAATTTACCTGGGGAAATGTATCGGAAGTTAATCGCGAACTAGGTGTCATTGTTATTAAACCATCAGGCGTAGATTATGACGAATTGACACCTGAAAACATGGTGGTGACGGACTTGGATGGCCAAGTTCTAGAAGGAGATTTAAGACCATCTTCTGACCTTCCAACTCATGTGCAGTTATATAAGGCATGGCCAGAGATTGCTAGTGTGGTCCACACCCATTCGACAGAAGCAGTTGGTTGGGCTCAAGCTGGACGCGATATTCCTTTCTACGGAACAACCCATGCAGATTATTTCTACGGTTCAATCCCTTGCGCCCGTAGTTTGACCAAGGACGAAGTAGAAGTAGCCTATGAAAAAGATACTGGCTTGGTTATCGTAGAAGAATTTGAGCGTCGTGGTCTCAATCCTGTTGAAGTACCAGGTATTGTTGTACGCAATCACGGTCCATTCACCTGGGGAAAAAATCCAGAGAATGCTGTTTATCACTCTGTCGTACTAGAGGAAGTATCAAAGATGAATCGCTTTACAGAACAAATCAATCCAAGAGTTGAACCTGCTCCTCAGTACATTCTAGAAAAACACTACCAACGTAAGCATGGACCAAATGCTTATTACGGTCAAAAGAAATAAGAAATTGAATTGAAAAGAGGCTAGGACCTTTCGATCCAAGCCTCGCTTTTGTAATTGTAAGTATTCGTTATTAAGAGACTACTGTTGATAATTGAAATGCGTTAGTGAATGTGATACTATTATAAAGTTGTTTTCAAGGCAGTTGATTGATAGAGGAGTATGAAATATGGTACTGGATAAGGCAAGTTGTGATTTACTTCAATATTTGATGGATCAAGAAACGTCCAAAACGATTATGGCGATTTCAAAAGATTTGAAAGAGTCAAGAAGGAAAATTTATTATCACATTGACAAAATCAATGCTGCTTTGGGTGACGAGGCGCTTCATATCATTAGTATTCCACGAATTGGTATTCACTTAACGGAAGAGCAGAGAGATGCTTGTTGTGAACTATTATCGGAAGTAGATTCGTACGATTATATCATGAGTACGCATGAACGTATGATGATAATGTTACTATGGATAGGTATTTCTAAAGAACGTATTACGATTGAAAAATTGATGGAGTTAACAGAGGTGTCTAGGAATACTGTTCTCAATGATTTGAATAGTATTCGTTATCAACTAACTTTGGAACAATATCAGGTGACCTTGCAAGTGAGCAAGTCACAGGGATACCATCTTCATGCCCACCCCCTTAATAAAATTCAGTATCTTCAATCGCTTCTATATCATATTTTTATGGAAGAAAATGCCACTTTTGTATCTATTTTAGAAGATAAGATGAAAGAGAGGTTAGATGGTGAGTGTTTGCTTTCTGTTGAAATGAACCAATTTTTTAAGGAACAGGTTCCTTTAGTTGAACAAGATTTAGGGAAGAAAATAAACCATCATGAAGTAACTTTTATGTTGCAGGTTCTACCTTATTTGCTGTTAAGCTGTCATAATGTTGAACAGTATCAAGAAAGACATCAGGATATAGAGAAAGAATTTTCTTTGATAAGAAAAAGAATAGAGTATCAGGTGTCTAAGAAATTAGGAGAACGGTTGTTTCAAAAGTTTGAAATTTCTTTGTCAGAACTTGAAGTTTCTCTTGTAGCTGTTCTTCTCCTCTCCTATCGTAAAGATTTGGATATTCATGCAGAAAGTGATGATTTTCGGCAATTAAAACTTGCTTTAGAAGAATTTATCTGGTATTTTGAATCACAAATCCGAATGGAGATTGAGAACAAGGATGATTTGTTACGAAATTTGATGATCCACTGTAAAGCCTTGTTATTTAGAAAGACTTACGGTATTTTTTCTAAAAATCCTCTAACAAAACAAATTCGATCCAAGTATGGAGAATTATTTTTAGTCACTAGAAAATCTGCGGAAATTTTAGAAGGAGCATGGTTTATTCGGCTAACAGACGATGATATTGCCTATTTGACGATTCATATTGGAGGATTTTTAAAGTATACACCATCGTCTCAAAAAAATATGAAAAAAGTTTATCTCGTTTGTGATGAAGGTGTTGCGGTTTCGAGACTTTTGCTGAAACAATGCAAACTTTATTTTCCAAATGAGCAAATTGGCACTGTATTTACAACAGAACAATTTAAGAGTGTGGAAGATATTGCACAAGTTGATGTAGTGATTACTACTAATGATGATTTGGATAGCAGATTTCCGATTTTAAGGGTTAATCCTATCCTTGAAGCAGAAGATATTTTGAAAATGCTAGACTATCTTAAACACAATATATTTCGTAATGAGAGCAAAAGTTTCAGTGAAAATCTTTCTAGTCTTATTTCGTCTTATATTGTAGACAGTAAGTTGGCTAGTAAGTTCCAAGAAGAGGTTCAAACACTTATAAATCAAGAAATAGTAGTTCAAGCTTTTTTGGAAGATATTTGAAGGACAGTCCAATGATGAACACAAACCTGTGTTTTTCTTGGTCTTTTTTAGTGTTTTGAAGGATGGTATACTAATCTCAAAGATAACAATTATATCCAAAGGAGGCAACATATGCCAAATGTCAAAGAAATTACAAGAGAGTCATGGATTTTAGCTACTTTCCCAGAGTGGGGAACATGGTTGAACGAAGAAATCGAAGAAGAAGTCGTACCTGAAGGCAATTTTGCCATGTGGTGGCTAGGCAACTGTGGTACTTGGATTAAGACACCAGGTGGTGCTAACGTTGTCATGGACCTTTGGTCAAACCGTGGAAAATCAACCAAAAAAGTGAAAGATATGGTTCGTGGGCACCAAATGGCAAATATGGCAGGTGTTCGTAAGTTGCAACCAAACTTGCGTGTTCAGCCGATGGTTATCGATCCATTTTCTATCAACGAACTAGATTATTACTTAGTTTCACACTTCCATAGTGATCATATTGACCCATACACAGCTGCAGCAATTCTCAACAATCCTAAGTTAGAGCATGTTAAGTTTATCGGTCCTTACCACTGTGGACGAATCTGGGAAGGATGGGGTGTTCCAAAAGAACGTATCATCGTTGTTAAACCAGGTGACACTATCGAATTAAAAGATATGAAGATTCATGCAGTAGAATCATTTGACCGTACTTGCTTGGTAACTCTCCCAGTGAACGGTGCTGATGAGACAGGCGGTGAACTTACTGGCTTAGCTGTTACAGATGAAGAAATGGCTCAAAAGGCTGTTAACTATATCTTTGAAACACCAGGTGGAACCATCTATCATGGTGCAGATTCTCACTTCTCAAACTATTTTGCAAAACATGGTAAAGACTTTAAAATTGATGTTGCTTTGAATAACTATGGTGAAAATCCGGTAGGTATCCAAGATAAAATGACATCTATCGACCTTCTTCGTATGGCAGAAAATCTGCGTACCAAAGTCATTATCCCAGTTCACTATGATATCTGGTCTAACTTCATGGCTTCTACTAATGAGATTCTAGAACTTTGGAAAATGAGAAAAGATCGCTTGCAATACGATTTCCATCCATTTATCTGGGAAGTTGGCGGTAAGTACACTTATCCTCAAGATCAACACTTAGTAGAATACCATCATCCACGTGGTTTTGATGATTGTTTTGAACAAGACTCTAACATTCAATTTAAAGCTTTGCTATAATATAAAAATATTCTTTGGAGGTTATCCGTATGTTGCATGATACGGATAATTTTCATATAATAGTAAAATAGAATGTGTGATTCAATAATCACCTCAAATAGAAAGGAAATTCTATGTCAAATCTATCTGTTAATGCAATTCGTTTCCTAGGTATTGACGCTATCAACAAAGCCAACTCAGGTCACCCAGGTGTGGTTATGGGAGCGGCTCCGATGGCATACAGCCTCTTTACAAAACAACTTCGTATCAATCCAGCTCAACCAAACTGGATTAACCGCGACCGCTTCATTCTTTCAGCAGGTCATGGTTCAATGCTTCTTTATGCCCTTCTTCACCTTTCTGGTTTTGAAGATGTCAGCATGGATGAAATCAAGAGCTTCCGTCAATGGGGTTCAAAAACACCAGGTCACCCAGAATTTGGTCATACAGCAGGAATTGATGCTACAACAGGTCCTTTAGGTCAAGGGATTTCAACTGCTACTGGTTTTGCCCAAGCAGAACGTTTCTTGGCAGCCAAATATAACCGCGAAGGCTACAATATCTTTGACCACTATACTTACGTTATCTGTGGAGACGGAGACTTGATGGAAGGTGTCTCAAGCGAGGCAGCTTCATACGCAGGTTTGCAAAAACTAGATAAGTTGGTTGTTCTTTATGATTCAAATGACATCAACTTGGATGGTGAGACAAAGGATTCCTTTACAGAAAGTGTTCGTGACCGTTACAATGCCTACGGTTGGCATACTGCCTTGGTTGAAGATGGAACAGATTTGGAAGCTATCCATGCTGCTATCGAAACAGCTAAAGCTTCAGGCAAACCATCTTTGATTGAAGTGAAGACTGTTATTGGATACGGTTCTCCAAATAAACAAGGAACTAATGCAGTACACGGTGCTCCTCTTGGAGCAGATGAAACTGCAGCTACTCGTCAAGCTCTCGGTTGGGACTATGAACCATTTGAAATTCCAGAACAAGTTTATGCTGATTTCAAAGAACATGTTGCAGACCGTGGCGCATCAGCTTATGAAGCTTGGACAAAATTAGTTGCCGATTATAAAGAGGCTCACCCAGAATTGGCTGCAGAAGTAGAAGCCATTATTGATGGACGTGATCCAGTTGAAGTGACTCCAGCAGACTTCCCGGCCTTAGAAAATGGCTTCTCTCAAGCAACTCGTAATTCAAGCCAAGATGCCTTGAATGTTGTGGCAGCTAAGTTACCAACTTTCTTGGGTGGTTCAGCTGACCTAGCTCACTCAAACATGACTTATATCAAGACTGACGGACTTCAAGACGATGCTAATCGTTTGAACCGTAACATCCAGTTTGGTGTTCGTGAATTTGCCATGGGAACTATCTTGAACGGGATGGCCCTTCACGGTGGACTTCGTGTATACGGTGGAACTTTCTTCGTCTTCTCTGACTATGTGAAGGCAGCTGTCCGCTTGTCAGCCTTGCAAGGTCTTCCTGTGACTTATGTCTTTACCCACGATTCAATCGCGGTTGGGGAAGACGGTCCAACGCACGAACCAGTTGAGCATTTAGCAGGTCTTCGTGCCATGCCAAATCTGAATGTTTTCCGTCCAGCAGATGCGCGTGAAACGCAAGCAGCTTGGTACCTTGCAGTGACAAGTGAGAAAACACCAACTGCCCTTGTCTTGACCCGTCAAAACTTGACTGTTGAAGAGGGAACAGACTTCGACAAGGTTGCGAAAGGTGCCTATGTTGTCTATGAAAATGCAGTCGACTTTGATACCATCTTGATTGCGACAGGTTCAGAGGTTAATCTTGCTGTCTCAGCTGCCAAAGAATTGGCTAGTCAAGGCGCAAAAGTCCGCGTAGTCAGCATGCCATCTACAGATGTCTTTGATAAACAAGATGCAGCATACAAGGAAGAAATTCTTCCAAATGCAGTTCGCCGTCGTGTTGCAGTCGAAATGGGTGCAACTCAAAACTGGTACAAATATGTTGGTCTAGATGGTGCTGTTCTTGGTATTGATACCTTCGGAGCCTCTGCCCCAGCACCAAAAGTATTGGCAGAATATGGCTTTACTGTCGAAAATCTTGTAAAAGTCGTTCAAAACTTGAAATAATTCTAAAAATCAGGGCGCAAGCTCTGGTTTTTTCTTACTAGAAAAGCAAGGTACAATCTTGTAAAAGTAGCTGAAATTTGATATAGTAGTCCTATGTAAAAGACAAAGGAGAATATAATGGAATCGCAATATACATTTTTAATCATTCTTGTGGCTATGGTGGGTTTGATGTTCTTTACGCAACGCTCTCAAAAGAAACAAGCACAAAAACGTATGGAAAGCTTAAATAAACTACAAAAAGGCTATGAAGTGATTACAATCGGTGGACTTTATGGAACAGTCGATGAAGTAGATACAGAAAAGAAAACAATTGTTCTTGATGTAGATGGAGTTTACTTGACTTTTGAACTAGCTGCTATCAAGACAGTATTACCGCTGAAAGAAACAGCTTCACTCGAAGGTGCAATTGAAAAATAAGACGGGATCACTAACTCCCGTTTTTCTATAAAAGAAAGGAAATGGGATGAAAAAACTAGTCTTTGTCTGCCTGGGGAATATTTGCCGTAGCCCTATGGCTGAGTTTGTTATGAAATCAATGACAGATAACTACGAAATCCAAAGTCGAGCGACTTCTTCTTGGGAACATGGCAATCCGATTCATAAGGGCACTCAAGGGATTTTTCAACAGTATCAGATTCCTTATGACAAGAATAAGACATCGCTTCAGATTAGTAAGGAAGATTTTGAAGCCTTTGATTATATTATCGGCATGGATGCTTCAAATGTTTCTGACTTACGTCAGATGTGTCCAGCAGACTGTCAAGATAAGATTTACTCATTTGCATCTGAAAGTGTACCAGATCCTTGGTATACAGGAGATTTTGAGGAAACTTATCGGCGTGTTCAAGAGGGGTGTCAAGTTTGGCTAGAACGTTTAGAAAAGGAGAGTGAAGGTGGAAAATCTTAAGAATTTTTACGACAAGTATCGTGTCTATCTGACTCGTCCACGTTTAGAGATTTTGGCAGTAGTTACCATTGTTTTCTGTGCTGTACTCGTCTTTTTTCTAAATATTCCCGGAAAAGGTGTCTTAAAACTGGATAATGGAACGATTGTTTATGACGGCAGTCTTGTCCGAGGTAAAATGAATGGTCAAGGAACCATCACCTTCCAAAATGGAGACCAATATACAGGTGGTTTCAACAATGGAGCTTTCAACGGAAAAGGTACCTTTCAATCCAAAGAAGGCTGGACCTACGAAGGTGATTTTGTAAATGGTCAGGCTGAAGGAAAAGGGAAACTAACAACAGAACAAGAAGTTGTTTATGAAGGGACCTTTAAACAAGGCGTTTTTCAACAAAAATAAAGCCTCCTTATCAAAGGAGGTATTATTAGAAACGCAAAGTAAGCGCTTACCTGCAAATCCCTTTCTTTCCAAATCCCTCTTCCAAGTAAGTTTGTGAAATAAAAAAATATTTGAAATAAGTTTCACAAACTTTGAAGAAAAAACCTGATAAGAAAAGAAAATGAGAAAAATTTCACAAGGAACTAAAAATTCTTTGTGAAATGTTTATGAAACTGTTTACAAAGTTGAAATAATGCGTTATAATAAACTTGTGAAAAAATTAACAAAGGATTAAATCCTTGAAAGCTATGGAGGAAAATATGGCTGATAAAAAAACTATGACACCAGAGGAAAAGAGACTTGCTGCTGAAAAGCATGTCGATGGTCTCGTAAAAAAAGCCTTGGTTGCACTTGATGAGATGCGCAAGTTGAACCAAGAACAAGTTGACTATATTGTAGCAAAAGCTTCGGTTGCAGCACTTGACGCGCATGGTATACTGGCACAACATGCAGTTGAAGAAACTGGTCGTGGGGTATTTGAAGATAAGGCAACGAAAAATCTATTTGCCTGTGAACACGTAGTGAACAATATGCGTGGAGTTAAAACAGTTGGAGTTATCGAAGATGATCCAATTACAGGGTTGACGAAGATTGCTGAACCTGTTGGTGTAATTTGTGGTGTCACTCCAACAACCAACCCAACTTCAACAGCTATTTTCAAATCATTGATTGCTTTGAAAACACGTAATCCAATCGTGTTTGCTTTCCACCCATCAGCTCAAGAATCATCAGCCCACGCAGCACAGATCGTTCGTGATGCCGCTATCGCAGCTGGAGCGCCTGAAAACTGTGTTCAATGGATTACAGAGCCATCTATGGAAGCAACTGGAGCGCTTATGAACCACGAAGGTGTTGCTACTATCCTTGCAACTGGTGGTAATGCCATGGTTAAAGCGGCATATTCATGTGGTAAACCAGCTCTTGGGGTAGGTGCCGGAAACGTTCCTGCCTATGTAGAAAAATCTGCTGACCTTCGTCAAGCTGCTCATGACATCGTTATGTCTAAATCATTTGATAATGGGATGGTCTGTGCATCAGAGCAAGCAGTTATCATTGATAAAGAAGTGTACGACGATTTTGTAGAAGAATTCAAATCATACCACACTTACTTTGTAAACAAAAAAGAAAAAGCACTTCTTGAAGAATTCTGTTTTGGTGTGAAAGCAAACAGCAAAAACTGTGCTGGTGCTAAACTAAATGCAAACATTGTTGGTAAACCAGCAGCATGGATTGCAGAACAAGCAGGATTCAGTGTTCCAGAAGGAACAAATATCTTGGCTGCAGAATGTGAGGAAGTAGGACCAAAAGAACCATTGACTCGTGAAAAATTGTCACCAGTTATTGCTGTCCTAAAAGCTGAAGACACAGAAGACGGTCTTACAAAGGCTCGTCAAATGGTTGAGTTTAACGGACTTGGTCACTCAGCAGCTATCCACACAAAAGACGAAGAGCTTGCTAAACGCTTTGGTACAGAAATCAAAGCTATGCGTATTATCTGGAACTCTCCATCTACTTTCGGTGGTATCGGTGACGTTTACAATGCCTTCATCCCATCATTGACACTTGGATGTGGTTCATACGGACGTAACTCTGTTGGTGATAACGTGAGCGCTATTAACCTCCTAAACATCAAGAAAGTAGGGAAACGTAGAAATAATATGCAATGGTTTAAAGTTCCTTCAAAAATTTACTTCGAACGCAATTCTATCCAATACCTTCAAACATGTGAAGATATTGAACGCGTTCTGATTGTTACAGACAAATCTATCGAAAAACTCGGTTTCGTTCAACGTGTTATCGATCAATTGAACGCACGTAGCAACCGTGTAACTATCCAAGTCTTCTCAGATGTTGAACCAGATCCAGACATCACAACTGTAGAACGTGGTGCTGAAGTGATGAAAGCATTTGAACCAGATACAATTATCGCTCTGGGTGGTGGTTCACCAATGGATGCGGCAAAAGTTATGTGGCTCTTCTACGAACAACCAGAAATCGACTTCCGTGACTTGGTTCAAAAATTCATGGATATCCGTAAACGTGCCTTCCGCTTCCCATCACTTGGTAAGAAAGCGAAGTACATCGGTATCCCAACAACTTCAGGTACAGGTTCAGAAGTAACACCATTTGCCGTTATCTCTGACAAGAAAAACAACCGCAAATATCCATTGGCTGACTACTCATTGACACCAACTATTGCGATTGTTGACCCAGCTTTGGTTGAAACAGTTCCAGATTTCATCGCAGCTGACACTGGTATGGACGTCTTGACTCACGCGACTGAAGCTTACACTTCAAACTTTGCTAACGACTATACAGATGGTATTGCGCTTCAAACAATCAAACTTGTCTTTGAATGGTTAGAAAAATCTGTTAAGACAGCTGACCCAGAAGCTCGTGAGAAAATGCACAATGCGTCTACAATGGCTGGTATGGCCTTCGCCAATGCCTTCCTTGGGATGAGCCACTCAATGGCTCACAAGATTGGTGGTGTTCATCATACTGTTCACGGACGTACAAACGCAATCTTGCTTCCATATGTTATCCGTTACAACGGAACTCGTCCATCTAAGACAACTACATGGCCTAAATATAACTACTGGAAAGCTGATGAGAAATTCCAAGATATCGCGAAAATGCTTGGCTTGCCTCACTCAACTCCAGAAGAAGCAGTTGAAGCATACGCTAAAGCTGTTTACGAACTTGGTGTTGCAGTAGGTATCAAGATGAACTTCAAGGATCAAGGAATTGATGAAAAAGCTTGGAAAGACAGCTTACATGAAATTGCCTTACTTGCTTATGAAGATCAATGTTCACCTGCTAACCCACGCTTGCCAATGGTAGCTGACATGGAAGAAATCATGGCAGATGCTTACTATGGCTACAAAGAAAGACCAGGACGCCGTAAATAATTGTTATCAGCCTAGAGGCAGGAATTTCCTGTCTCTTTTTTGTAAAATTGGAAGATTGAAAATAATTTTTAGCTTTTCTATTTTCACTTTTCATTTTAAAAGGAAACCGGTAAATGACTAGGTAGACAAAGAAAGACAGTAGTATAGGCTTTCAAAGGAGAAAGAAAAATAAGTGGGGTATAGACAAAAAACAACGCCCGTACTTGCAATTCAACTCAAATAGTTATATAATAGGTTTGTTGAAAGGTGATTTGTAGTGATTCAAGTTACTCTTTTCACAATAAAAATTTCATGATTTTCATAAGGAGGAAATCACTAATGGTAGTTAAAGTTGGTATTAACGGTTTCGGACGTATCGGTCGTCTTGCTTTCCGTCGTATCCAAAATGTAGAAGGTGTTGAAGTTACACGCATCAACGACCTTACAGATCCAGTTATGCTTGCACACTTGTTGAAATACGACACAACTCAAGGTCGTTTCGACGGTACTGTTGAAGTTAAAGAAGGTGGATTCGAAGTTAACGGTAAATTCGTTAAAGTTTCTGCTGAACGTGATCCAGAACAAATCGACTGGGCTACTGACGGTGTAGAAATCGTTCTTGAAGCTACTGGTTTCTTTGCTAAGAAAGAAGCAGCTGAAAAACACCTTAAAGGTGGAGCTAAAAAAGTTGTTATCACTGCTCCTGGTGGAAACGACGTTAAAACAGTTGTATTCAACACTAACCACGACGTTCTTGACGGTACTGAAACAGTTATCTCAGGTGCTTCATGTACTACAAACTGCTTGGCTCCAATGGCTAAAGCTCTTCAAGACAACTTTGGTGTTGTTGAAGGATTGATGACTACTATCCACGCTTACACTGGTGACCAAATGATCCTTGACGGACCACACCGTGGTGGTGACCTTCGCCGTGCTCGCGCTGGTGCTGCAAACATCGTTCCTAACTCAACTGGTGCTGCGAAAGCTATCGGTCTTGTAATCCCAGAATTGAACGGTAAACTTGACGGATCTGCACAACGCGTTCCAACTCCAACTGGATCAGTTACTGAATTGGTAGCAGTTCTTGAAAAGAACGTTACTGTTGATGAAGTGAACGCAGCTATGAAAGCAGCTTCAAACGAATCATACGGTTACACAGAAGATCCAATCGTATCTTCAGATATCGTAGGTATGTCTTACGGTTCATTGTTTGACGCAACTCAAACTAAAGTTCTTGACGTTGACGGTAAACAATTGGTTAAAGTTGTATCATGGTACGACAACGAAATGTCATACACTGCACAACTTGTTCGTACTCTTGAATACTTCGCAAAAATTGCTAAATAATTCATGAGTCGATAAAAAGCAAGACCTCTTGGTCTTGCTTTTCTTATATGGAAAAATGGATGACACAATCATCCATTTTTTTTTAATTCTTTTTCAAAAGTATCTGATAGGGTAGTGAAGCTTAATTTCTCTAGAGTAAGCGGATGGGTAAAGGATAGTCGAAAGGCGTGGAGCATAAGCCGACTTGTTTTTGATTTACTATTATAGAGAGGGTCGCCTAAAATAGGAAAATTATGATGCGAAAGGTGCACACGAATCTGATGGGTTCGCCCGGTCTTTAGTTTGCAACGAACCAAGGAAGTTTTGTTTGGGAATTGCTTTAATCTGCTTACATGCGTTTCAGCATATTGCCCATTTTTTGTATCAACTACTCGTTTTCTGCGATCATGGCGATCACGCCCAATTTTGTCTTTGAAAACAAGTTCTTTGTTGCTGATATTTCCGTCAACGAGTGCCCAATATTCTCTAGAAATCTCTTTTTTCTCCAATAAGCGATTGAGAATAGGTAGGATAAAAGGATTTTTGGCAAAGAGAACCAAACCACTGGTTTCCATGTCTAGACGATGAACGACATAGCAGGTTTGGCCAACATAGGCACTGACATGGTTAAGAAGGGCGATTTCGCTTGGCTGATTACCATGCGTTTTCATCCCCTCTGGTTTGTTCACAATAATTAAGTGTTGGTCTTGATAAACTTCCTGAACGAGGTTTGGGTTGCCCCAAGGGATTTCTTTTTTGGGATAATCTTCCTCGTCAAAAGTTAACTGGCAAATATCTCCAGGATTTACCATCTCGTTCCAGTGAACTTCTTCTTGATTTATCAAAATATGTTTCTTGATTCTCAAAAAATGACGGATTTTTCTAGGGATGAGGAGTTGTTCCTCAAGTAATTGCTTTACCGTCATTTGAGGTAGAGAGTCTGGTAATGTAAATGTGAATTTCATACAGATATTGTAACAAAAAAAGCCCTATTTGGATAGGAAATAGCTAAATTCTTGTCTTCCTATGATGAAGATGATAAAATAAACGCATGAAATTAGATAAATTATTTGAGAAATTTCTTTCTCTTTTTAAAAAAGAAACAAGTGAATCAGAGGATTCTGGGTCTACTAGCTTGCGTCGTTCTCGCAGTGATAGAAAAAAATTAGCCCAAGTAGGTCCGATTCGAAAATTCTGGCGTCGCTATCATCTAACAAAGATTGTCCTTATACTAGGTTTGAGTGCAGGCTTGCTAGTTGGAACCTATTTGTTTGCTGTAGCTAAGTCAACCAATGTTAACGATTTGCAAAACGCCTTGAAAACTCGGACTATCATTTTTGACCGTGAAGAAAAGGAGGCTGGTGCCTTGTCTGGTCAAAAAGGAACTTATGTTGAATTGACTGATATCAATAAAAATTTGCAGAATGCCGTTATTGCGACAGAAGACCGCTCTTTTTATAAAAATGACGGGATTAATTATGGTCGTTTCTTCTTGGCTATTGTAACTGCTGGACGTTCGGGTGGTGGTTCTACTATTACCCAACAGCTGGCTAAAAACGCCTATTTATCACAGGATCAAACTGTTGAGAGAAAAGCGAAAGAATTTTTCCTTGCCTTAGAATTAACAAAAAAATATAGTAAGGATCAGATCTTAACCATGTACCTTAACAATGCCTATTTTGGAAATGGTGTGTGGGGTGTAGAAGATGCGAGTAAGAAATACTTTGGAGTTTCTGCATCAGAAGTGAGTCTGGATCAAGCTGCGACTCTGGCAGGGATGCTCAAAGGGCCGGAACTGTATAATCCTTTGAATTCCGTACAAGATTCGACTAATCGTCGCGACACTGTCTTACAAAATATGGTTGCAGCGGGTTACATTGATAAAAACCAAGAAACCGAAGCTGCAGAAGTTGATATGACTTCGCAATTGCACGATAAGTATGAAGGGAAAATTTCAGATTATCGCTATCCTTCTTACTTTGATGCGGTGGTTAATGAAGCCGTTTCTAAGTATAATCTAACAGAGGAAGAAATCGTAAATAATGGCTACCGCATTTACACAGAGCTGGACCAAAACTACCAAGCAAATATGCAGGTTGTCTATGAAAATACAGCTCTATTTCCGAGGGCAGAGGATGGAACGTTTGCTCAATCAGGAAGTGTAGCTCTCGAACCGAAAACAGGGGGAGTTCGTGGAGTTGTCGGTCAGGTTGCTGACAATGATAAAACTGGATTCCGGAATTTCAACTATGCAACTCAATCAAAACGTAGCCCTGGTTCTACAATTAAGCCTTTAGTTGTTTATACACCAGCAGTTGAGGCAGGTTGGGCTTTGAATAAGCTCTTGGATAACCATACCATGCAGTATGACAGCTATAAGGTGGATAACTATGCAGGAATCAAAAAGAGTCGAGAAGTTCCCATGTATCAAGCCTTGGCAGAATCGCTTAATCTACCTGCTGTTGCTACTGTTAATGATTTGGGTGTTGATAAGGCTTTTGAGGCAGGAGAAAAATTTGGACTCAACATGGATAAGGTCGACCGTGTTCTTGGTGTCGCCTTGGGAAGTGGCGTCGAAACCAATCCTCTGCAAATGGCTCAAGCATATGCAGCCTTTGCAAATGAAGGTTTAATGCCGGAAGCTCATTTTATTAGTAGAATTGAAAATGCTAGTGGTCAGGTCATTGCGAGCCATAAAAATTCACAAAAACGGGTGATTGATAAGTCTGTAGCTGACAAGATGACTAGTATGATGTTGGGGACATTTACCAACGGAACCGGTATTAGTTCATCGCCTGCAGCCTATGTCATGGCAGGAAAAACTGGAACAACTGAAGCTGTTTTCAATCCGGAGTACACAAGTGACCAGTGGGTAATTGGTTATACTCCGGATGTGGTGATTAGTCACTGGCTTGGTTTCCCGACCACTGATGAAAATCACTATCTAGCAGGATCTACTTCAAACGGTGCAGCCCATGTCTTCAGAAATATTGCAAATACCATTTTACCTTATACACCAGGAAGTACCTTTACAGTTGAAAATGCTTATAAGCAAAATGGAATTGCACCAGCTAACACAAAAAGACAAGTACAAACCAATGATAATAGCCAGACAGATGATAATTTGTCTGATATTAGAGGACGTGCGCAAAGTCTAGTAGATGAGGCTAGTCGGGCTATCTCGGATGCTAAGATTAAGGAAAAGGCTCAAACAATATGGGATTCGGTAGTCAATCTATTTCGCTAAGATGCTTGTCAAAGCCTAGCTTTCTTGTTATAATAGATAGGATGGAGGTGTTATGGCACTAAAAAAAGCAAGCCTAGCTTGTGCGGTTTGTGGTTCGAGAAACTATTCAATCAAGATTAGTGGAAACCCCAAGCCTACACGACTAGAAGTAAATAAATTTTGTAAGCATTGTGGCAAGTACACTACACACAGAGAAACGAGATAGGAGAGAGCGATGCGTTTTATTGGAGATATTTTTAGACTTCTTAAAGACACAACATGGCCAACTCGCAAGGAAAGCTGGAGAGATTTTCGTTCTATCATGGAATACACAGCTTTCTTTGTAATAATTATTTACATTTTTGACCAGTTGATTGTTTCAGGTTTGATTCGATTTATTAACATTTTTTAGAAGGCTAGTGGAGTTAATTACACTAGAAATCTTCTATTTATGAAAGGAAATATCATGGATAGTTTTGATAAAGGGTGGTTTGTTTTACAAACTTATTCTGGTTATGAAAATAAGGTAAAAGAAAATCTATTACAACGTGCACAAACCTACAATATGTTGGATAATATTCTACGCGTTGAAATTCCAACACAAACAGTGCAAGTTGAAAAAAATGGAAAGAGAAAAGAAGTAGAAGAAAATCGCTTTCCAGGTTATGTTCTTGTAGAAATGGTCATGACAGATGAAGCTTGGTTTGTTGTTCGAAACACACCAAATGTTACAGGATTTGTCGGATCTCACGGAAATAGATCAAAACCAACACCATTATTGGAACAAGAAATTCGTGATATCTTGGTTTCTATGGGACAAACTGTACAAGAGTTTGATATCGATGTTGAAGTTGGTCAAACTGTACGTATTATTGATGGAGCTTTTGCAGACTACACTGGTAAGATTACGGAGATTGATAACAATAAAGTGAAGATGATTATCTCTATGTTTGGTAATGACACAGTTGCAGAAGTAAACCTAAACCAAATCGCAGAATTATAACCCTGAGAGAGGCAAGACCTCTCTTTTTTGTGCAGTTGAGGAGCTAAAGGGTGCAGAATGGATGAAATGTGCTAAAAGTGTTTTTGAATTTGTTAGACTGTACACAGAAAGGGGAAGATTATGCTTAAAGAATTGTATGAAGAAGTCCAGGGAATTGTATATAAGTGTAGAAATGAATATTACCTTCATTTGTGGGAGTTATCGGACTGGGATCAAGAGGGAATGATTTGCCTACATGAATTGATTAGTAGCGAAGAAGGGCTAGTAGACGATATTCCACGCTTACGTAAATATTTCAAAACAAAATTCCGGAATCG
>NZ_JAIRCA020000016.1 GCF_020089495.2 Streptococcus mitis subsp. hohhotensis
CTTCGTCTGCTGCTTTCTTAGCTTCTTCTTTAGCTGCTGTTTTTTCTGCATCTGTAAGTTTGTCGTTAGCTTCGATTGCTTTTGCTTTTTCTGCTAATGCTGCATCTACTGCTTCCTTAGCTTTGTTTTTTATTTGCTGCTCTTCGTCCAGCTGTTTCCGTTTTTCTAGAGCCTCTTCCACTACTGTTTTGTAATTAGCAGTAGTAGATGTAATATCCAAATTCTCCTTAATTTTGTTCAATTTTTCTTCATAATCAGCCTTGGTTTCAGGAGTAGACCATTTTGTGTCTTTTTCTTTTTGTCTGGCTAATTCATCATAAACTTTTTTAGCTAAGTCCTTAGCTACTTTCCTAGTATCCTGAGTAACTCTAAACCCTGTTCCAACAACTGGTAGAGCATACTGCCTCCATGGAACTTGAAATCCCATCCCCAATTTTTTATTATCCGCTGCACTAATACGCACAGTATACTCTGTTACACCAGAAGCTAAGCTAATATTTTTACTAGTAAAAGTTCCATGAGAAGTTCCTAATCTTCTCTTATTTGAATCCTCTCCCAATTTCTTAGTCAATTCGTTTTTCTTATCTTCAGTTTTGGATCTAATAGTTTCTAATACGGCATCTCCTCCCAAATTAAGTTTTTTAACTATTTTATTTTCATCACTAATTTCATTTTGTGGATAAAAAGATTGATTATAAATTATAGTTTCATTTCCCTCATCTGTTTTTGCTATTACCTCAACCTTATAACCAGCTTTATTACCATCAATATCTCCTGTAATACCAGTATAGAAAGACACAGTAACATCAGAACCTGTCTCGGGTGAATAGTTTTTAAACGTTTTTTCAATTCCCTTGTATTTTGTCACCCCTTTCCCTTTATTACTATAGTCCCCTTCTTGCGTATACTTACTACGATCATCAACTTCTTCTTGTTCTGTCGCTTTAGTCCTCACCAACCCCAGGAATAGTGCATAATTCTTTGAGCGTTCAAAAGAAGATTCATTCAACCACGTCTTATCTTTCCCATTTTGAGTTCGAACCGTATTCACAGTCTCAATAGAAAATACCCCGTTATCTGTCTTTCTTGCAACACCGAATTTTCCGCCATTGACTGCCTTCCAACCACCAAATTCATCCAATTCACTCACTTCACCTGGATTTATACTTTTGGTAGCACCAACTTGGTCTATGTTAGCAAGTTTTTTCTCATTCTCTACTGTTTCAGGCAAAGCTTTTAATTTAGCCGCCAAATAGTCTACACTTGCACCATCTTCTGGAGCTTCAAAAACTTGATTTGCATCTGTATCGGCATCAGCTGCAGTCGCTGGTGAGGCAGGGGCTGCAGCACGTCTTTTACGTACTTTTGGCTTGCTGCTTTCTGTTGTTGCAGTTTCTTCTGCAGGTTTTGTTGTTGCTACTGATGTCGTAGATGGCTCTTCAGCTTTCACTGTTGTTTGTTGTTTGTTTTCTACGCTATTTGCTTCTGCAGATGATGCCTCAGTGTTTTTTTCTGCTGATTTTTCTTCTATTGCTGAAGTAGTAGATGATACTACTGGCGCTGGAGTAGCATCAGCAGGTGTTGGAGTAGTTGTGTCTGCTTGAGCTTTCGGAGCAGTCGAGTCACTGGCACCAGAATTTTCATCCAACTGATTATTTGCTGGAGTAGCTGCTAGGGCAGGATCTGTTGCTGTTACATTTGGTTCTGCTGCATACACTGCACCATTTCCCAAAAACATGAAAAATGCTGCGACCGCCACACTGGCCGCACCAAAACTTACTTTTCTGACAGAGTAACGAGTTACCTTCTCACGACGTGAGCGTTCTACTCGACTCATAGAATGATTTTTTCCCATCTATAAAGACTCCTTTATTATCTATTAAACTAGTGAAAACGGCAATGCTGATCAATATATATATTAACTAAAGTTATCTCCCAGACACTGTTTTCAGATTAATTTTATCATTGTTATACTAATAAATCAAGTATTTTAATTTATTAGACAGAGATATAAAAATACACTTAGATTTTATTTCATGCCGAAGTTGAAACAGCACATTGAAACTTCTAAAACATTGCTATAAACTTGGTTGAATTCCCCAATAGATTTGTTCGCAGTTTATTTCAATCTACTGTAGTCTTAAACAGTTATAAAAGCGAAATCAAGAAAGTATATAAGAACAACTTCATTCACACTAACAAGACCTAAGATTTAAAAACAAAAAAACCGAATAAAACAAAATTCTGACTCTCCAGAAAACTAGTTTTATTCGTTTTTTATGTTTAAGTCTAAATTTTTATTTCAAACTCTAATAACTTAACGTACTTCTGCATTGACTTTTTCTTCGAGAGACGCTTGGATTTTTTCCATGTAGCGTGCGACTTCTTCATCCGTTAAGCTGTCTTCTGGATTTTGGAAAGTCAAGCTATAAGCCATTGACTTCATACCAAGTCCCAATTTCTCACCTGAGAAGACGTCAAAGAGTTTGATATCTGTCAAACGTTTCACGCCGGCAGCTTGGATAGCGTCCACAACTTCTTGGTGAGTCACTTCTGCCTTGAGAAGAAGGGCAACGTCACGGCTGACTGCTGGGAATTTGGTGATTTCCACAAATGGAGCAGCTGGTTGAAGGGCGGCTTCGATGGCTGAAAGGTTGAGCTCTGCCACATAAGTTTCTGGAATATCGTAGGCCTTAGCAGTGACTGGATGCACTTGACCAAGGAAACCAAGAACTTGGTCACCTAGTGAAATGACTGCTGTACGACCTGGATGAAGACTAGCAATTTCAGATGTCGCTGTATAAGTCACTTCTAGTCCCAAACGAGCAAAGAGGGCTTCAAGGATTCCTTTAGCATAGAAGAAATCAACTGGAACGGCTGCTGTTTGGAAATCTTTTTCAGCAACCAAGCCTGTCAAGGCAAAGGCGAAGCTGTTAATCTCATTTGGAAGTTCTTCTTTTGGATTGCCAGTTTGTTCAAAAACTTTCCCAATCTCATAAAGGGCCAAGTTTTTATTCTTACGAGCCACGTTGTAAACAACTGTATCTAGGATACCTGAGATCATATTTTGACGGAGGACAGAACGGTCCACTGTCATTGGCCACATAAGTTCCGTAAGGTTACTTGGTTGAGCCGTAAACTCAACTGCTTTTTCAGGCGTTGTCAGAGCGTAGGTAATGATTTCTGTCAAACCTGCCCCTTCAGCAATGGTACGAACTTGACGACGAAGTTTTTGTGTCGTAGTCAATTCACCAGCTGTTCCATCGTCTTTTGGAAGACTAGTTGGCAAGCGGTCATATCCATAGATACGAGCGATTTCTTCAAAGAGGTCTGCTTCAATGGTGATGTCCCAACGACGACGTGGTACGCTGACTGTAAAACTATCTGCATTTCCAGAGAGACCAAATCCAAGACGACGGAAGACATCTTCAACATCAGAGTATGAAAGATCTGTTCCAAGAACACGGTTGGCGTCTGCAAGGGTAGAAGAAACTTCCACATCAGAAGTATCAAGCTCACCTGCTGAAACGAAGCCCTTACGAACCGTCGCACCAGCAAGTTCTGCAATCATGCTAGCCGCCGCATCAAGGGCTTCATTGACTGTTGCCACATTGATGCCTTTTTCAAAGCGAGAAGATGACTCAGAACGAAGATTCAAGCGACCGCTAGTTTTACGGATAGATTTGCCATTGAAGACAGCAGCTTCAAGGACAACGCGACTAGATTTTTCCGAGATTTCTGTTGCTTGCCCACCCATGACACCTGCAAGAGCTACTGGCTTGTCTGCGACAGTGATAACTAAGTCATTCACGTCCAAGTCACGTTCTTCACCATCTAAAGTCACCAATTTTTCACCAGCACGCGCTTCACGCACACGGATGTCACTCCCTTCAAAGGTATCCAAGTCAAAGGCATGCATAGGTTGACCAAAGTAGAGCAGAATGTAGTTTGTCACGTCTACAACGTTATTGATTGGACGGATTCCTTCGTTCATGAGAAGGTTTTGCAACCATTGTGGACTTGGTGAGATAGTCACATTGTCCAAGATACGAGCGGCATAGTAAGGCGCCTTATCTGTGTCAATGCTGACAGAAAGGGCATCTGCTGCAGCTTGGTCCGTTTCTGAAAGAGTAAATTCTTTAAAGTTGACTGTCTTGTCATAGATGGCTGCCACTTCATGAGCCACCCCACGCATAGAAAGAGCGTCTGCACGGTTTGGTGTAATGGAAAGTTCGATGATTTCATCATCCAAATCTAGGTATGAGAAGACTTCATCTCCAGGAACTGCATCTTCTGGCAAGATTTGGATCCCATCTGCGAATTCTTTCGGGACAACTGAGTCAGAAATACCTAATTCTCCAAGTGAACAGATCATTCCAAGTGACTCTAAGCCACGGATTTTCCCTTTTTTGATTTTGTAGTTGTCAGCGATGCGAGCTCCTGGAAGTGCCACCATGACCTTGATCCCAGCACGTACATTCGGTGCACCACAAACGATTTGACGGGCTTCTTCTTCGCCAACGTTAACCTGACAAACATGGAGGTGAGTTTCTGGCACATCTTCGCAAGACACGACCTCACCGACGACAATTTTTGAGAGACCAGCAGCTGGTGATTCCACACCTTCTACCTCGATCCCTGTAGTTGACATTTTTTCAGCCAACTCTTGTGATGGCACATCAATGTCCACCAATTCTTTTAACCATTTATAAGATACAAGCATAATTTAGTTTTCCAGAATGACAGTTATCACTCTAGTTCTTTTCCTTTCCTATCATTTCAATAGAAGAATCATCTTCTTACCTTAATTTCTTTTTCAGTAACCAATCTGTATCTACTTTTTGACCAACCATAAAATGATGTTGGCTAAATTTTTCAAAACCATATCGATTATAAAATACTTGAGCTTTTGTATTATGCTCCCAAACACCTAGCCAAGCCCAAGAAAAACTATTTTTTGTAGCAAGTTCAAGAGCAAATTCAAACAGTTGCTTACCGAATCCAAATCCTTGGAATTTTTGTAGCACATAGAGACGTTGAATTTCAAAAGCATCCTCTAATTCTCTCTCAGTCTGAGCACTTCCCCAGTTGACTTTGAGAAAACCAGCTATCTCCTCTTCATGCATAATGAAATAGGTTTCGGATTCTGGATTTTCCAACTCAGTTGACAAAACTCTCAGACTATAAGCCTCTGCAAAGTATTCCTGTAACTGCTCTTCCGTATTATCATGAGCAAATGTTTCACGAAAGGTTTGTTTGGCTATTTTAGCCAACACCTCAACATCTGGCATTTCTACTTTTCTAATCATTATTTAAACTGTTCTGAGAAGCGGACATCTCCTTGGTAGAAGCCACGGATATCGTTGATTCCGTAACGGAGCATAGCTACGCGCTCTTGACCAAGACCAAAGGCAAATCCAGAGTAAACAGTCGCATCGATACCACTCATTTCAAGAACACGTGGGTGAACCATACCGGCACCCATGATTTCGATCCAACCTGTTTTCTTACATACGTTACAGCCTTCTCCACCACACTTGAAGCAAGAAACATCCACCTCAACAGATGGCTCTGTGAATGGGAAGTAAGAGGGACGCAAACGGATCTGACGCTCTTCACCGAACATTTTTTGCACAATCAACTGAAGGGTTCCTTGAAGGTCAGCCATAGAGATATTTTTCCCAACAACCAAGCCTTCGATTTGGTGGAACTGGTGACTGTGGGTTGCATCGTCCGTATCACGACGGAAGACACGCCCTGGTGAGATCATTTTCAAAGGACCTTTAGAGAAATCATGGGCATCCATGGCACGCGCCTGCACAGGAGATGTATGAGTACGGAGTAAGATCTCTTCTGTGATATAGAAAGTATCCTGCATATCACGGGCTGGGTGGTCTTTGGGAAGGTTCATACGCTCAAAGTTATAGTAGTCTTGCTCCACTTCAAAACCATCCACGACTTGGTAACCCATCCCAATGAAAATATCTTCGATTTCTTCACTGGTTTGTGTCAAAACGTGACGGTGACCAGTCGCAACTGGGCGACCTGGAAGCGTCACATCTATACTCTCGCTAGTTAATTGTGCAGCAACTTTCTTTTCTTCCAAGAGCTTAGCTGTTTCTTCAAAAGCAGCTGTCAAGACATCACGAGCTTCATTGACGTGTTTCCCGATGATTGGACGCATCTCAGCAGAAACATCTTTCATCCCTTTGAGGATTTCAGTGAGCGAACCCTTTTTACCAAGGACAGAGACACGCAAATCTTGCATCTCTTTTTCATTTTCAGCAGTAATCTGCTTCAAGCTAGCCAGCGTTTCTTCGCGAAGCGCTTTTAATTGTTCTTCAATAGTTGACATAATTCCTCCATCAGTCTCTCGTAGATAAAAAGAAAACCACATGCCAAAAACTCCACTCGGAGCGTTGACACGCGGTACCATCCGTTTTTATCTGACAAGTCAGACCTTCATTTCTAAATCCATGCGCAAGTGAATTCACCCAGATTTCATATAGAGAGCTTGCAGTCACGGCTCTCCTCCCTGTCATACTTCCCTTGAGTTACTAGTCTTGCAGATTCCTATTCAATTACTACTTAGTTTATCAGATTTTTAGTTAAAAAACAAGTTAGATTAGACTAATTTCAATACAAAACTCGTTCCTTTTTCTGTTGCTCCATTTTCAACAAATCCAAGCGACTTGAAACACCTCCTAGAAGCATGATTGTAGGTGTAGATTTCCTTGACTCTCAATTCTTTCCATCCTTTTACTCGAGCCAATTCAATCAAAGCACTTAGAATCTTTTTTCCAAGTCCTCGATGTTGGTAAGCTGAATTCCCAATCACAATGGGGAGATTATCCTGAGATAGTGTAACATCCCCAATTGGAAACCATTCTCCCTTCTCCTTGACTTCAATCCAAAAAAGTTCACCATGCTGATCCAAATAGGAATACATGGCTTCCAAAGTTTCTTGACTGTAAGGAAGCTTTACCCCATCTACGAGGTAAACCAAGTTCACATCCTGATACCAAGCAAAAGCTTCCTCACAATGATTGACCTTACAATAAGGAACGAGACGTAGTGCATTATCTATTTGTAAAATCTGTTTCATCAGCTTTCCTTTTCAATAAGAGAGTTGTTGCTTGATTAAAACCATCACACCAGTTATACCATTTTGCTTCATACTCATCTTGAGCTAAGATATGATTTTTTAAATCCAGAACAGAGTAAATCTTTCTTTCCTCACAAGCTTGCGCATAGAGGTGATATAGTTCATCACCACCATCTCTATCCCACTCAGCAGAAATCGTATCCCAACCTGCCAATAAAGCCTGATAAGCCCTATGATGCCCATCTGTAATCAACAAGCAATTTCCAAAGGCAAGAATACTAATTGGATCAACATTGTTTAGTTCTACCGACTGATAAAGCATCTGAATATCTTGCAACTTCTTTTCTGATAAGTATAGTTGAGTCGGATGAAGATCTGCTATATTGACTTTCATTTCTTTCTCCTCAAAGGAATTTGATACTCACTTCTGCTTGCCTTTAAATCGCCATTGGAAGCGGAGTTTGTCATAGAAGGGAAACTCGATAAACAGGACTCCCATCCACAAAAGAGACAATAGTTCATACTACTATTACTCTATTTTCATTGCTCTCACAATCGCTAAGGCAGTCAACACAAAAATAAAAAGTGGAATCACTGTGGTTTTTAGGTTTGTAGCACTCGCTAATGCAACGATGAGCATACTAAGAATTCCTGGTACAACAACATTAAACACTCCAAGCACTGACTGTATGGTTCCCATAACTTCCTCTGGAACCATCGAAAATACAAGGTTGAAAATCCGAGGTCCCATCATTCCTACAGCAACTGCGCATAAGAAGACAACTGCCAATAAAAGGAGAAACTGATTGGTCAACCAAGAAAAGAGAATACAGAGATGCATAATTTCTTCAAAGTAAGCAATCATTTTTATGGGAATATTTTTTAAGATACTTCCGCTCAGAAAACTTCCCACAATCGTTCCTGAAAAAATAACCACGGACAAGACTGCAATGGATTGCCCAGTGTCAAGGAAGATAAATGGATGATGGATCAACATCAAGGTCGTTAAAGGGGTAATAATACTTAAAATCACTTGGTTCATAGCTGCAATGAATATTAATTTGATGATTGCTGGAAAACTTGACAATATCTTCATTGAATGGAGGAAATGCTCTCCAAAAGATTTTGCGGTTAATCTTTTACCAACCTCCATCTGTCCCTCAATATCTCTCAAAGAAGTACGAATAAGCACCACACCCAACAGTGCAAAAAGAAAGGTCAAAGCATTCAAACCTACAAACATCTGAAGACTGATAACCCCAATCAAAACTCCACCTATAAGGTTGCTGAGAATATTAACTACACCAGCAGTTGCCTGTCTAAACCCCATAGCATCTGTCATATCATCTCCGATAATCCTCACATACAAAGGAGAAATCATAGCACCCGCAAAATAACTCATGGTATCTGATAAAAGATTGATTCCGCAAATAAGGAGAACCATCCCCATAGAGAAGTTCTTATCCGCTACAAACAGTGTCAATAGAGTATAAAGCAGAAACTTACTTGCCAATATAGCAATATATTTTGCGACACGATTTTTTTGAAAATCGGCAATAACACCTGTGAACAACTGAGAAATCTGTGGCAAAGTCTCCGAAACTGTTATACAAAGAACAGCTAATGAAGCAAATTTATATCCCGATACATACGAAATAAAGGAAATATAAAACAGCGTATCCCCAAATGACGAAACCCATTGATTAATCAGCAACATTCGATAACTTTTATTAGTCAAAAAAGTATTCATTGAATCGCCTCCTTCTTCAGTTCAAAAGGAAATTGAAATTCTAACAGTGCCCAATATATTCCCAAAGTTCCAATACCAAAATCAAAATAATCGTAATTTCGATTCTCACTTTGAAAAACAAGAAGTTCATCATACTTTCTAAAAGACTTAGTAAGAAGCAACTGAACTATATCATTCTTATCTTTATCTCCAAATACATACGCATAAGTTTGTAACAGACTAGCAATGCCATGGCAATAACATGTTTCCATACTCAGGTGGTGGTTAAGAATCACCACTCTAGCCTCCGAAATTAACTTAGAGTATTTTAGAGGTTCGACCAAACAAAGATATAGAATCAACCCTGATAGTCCATCACACCAAGATAGCTCTAAATTATTGTAACTATTTTTATTTTTCAAAATTTCTTGTGATAATATTTTTGCAATTTCTTCTGTAAAAATACTTATTATGGAATCAAATTTCTTACTATCAAATAAAATTTTATATTCATTCAAAACATATGCTATTCCTGCTTTTCCATGAGCAAAACTATAATCAAACAAGGAATTATATTGTGAAAAATCCTGACCGATTTCCTCTTGAAGTTCAGAAATTGCAGTATGGATAAATTCTTCAAGATAGGCGGTTCCTTCCAACTCATAATACCTCATAAGAGATAGCAAAACACCTGCTTTTCCTAAAACAAAATCCTGTTCGCTAATATCATTATAACCTAACAATATTTCACTTACTAGAGTAGTAGCTTTATTTTTATAAAAAATATCACCTGTTCTTTCAAACAATAATATTAAAGCCCATAAAAATCCTGACGCACCAAAATACAATGAATTTTGATACAGATAACTCTTGCTATCTCTTGTTATTTCTATCTTTTGAACCCATTGCTTAACTAACTTCAGTTCAGAAGACGATAAACATTGAGTAACAAATATTATATAACCAGACAGTCCGTGCTGAAAAGATATCGGGTTAACAAATTCTCCAAATTCATTTGAAGGTAAAAGACGACCTGTGCTATCAATATTTTGGGATAAAATAAAATGTGCTATTTTCTCAGATTCCTTTTTAAAATCATAACAACTAACATTAAAATCCACCTCTGACATATCAATATTCAAAATTTCAATTTCATTAATTTTCTTTATTATATTAGTAGATTCTTTCGCTTCACTTAAATTCAACAGATAAATCAACCAGTAATACACACTCTCTGATATATATTCCATATTTTTAGCGATTCGTAACGCTTGTTTTATTTTATCAATACAACTAATATCGTACAGATTGTCTCCCGGCGAAAAAGCTAATGTTCTACCAACCAAAATAGCAAAACTAGTCATGGCTACAGCAAAATAATCTTGATTAATCGAACTCTCAGATAGGTCATTATCTGGATTTACCATAAAAGGGGGTTTTACATATCGTCGTACATCTTTTATCAGAGATACATTCTCTAAATCTATTAAAAATATAGAACCATCTTCTCTATAAATAAAATTTGTAGGCGATAAGTCTACAATCTTATATCCTAAACTATGAATAGAATTAACAATTGATATTAAATTATCTATTAATTTTAATTTTGTTCTATAAGAAAACCTTTCTTCCCCAATTAAATCAAAATAACTATATCCTTCAATAAAACTTTGAACAACAAAATAGTCTCCATCAACTTCAAACTCATCTATAAAGTTTGCCGTATAAAGCTGAGAATCTAATATCTTCAACATATTAGCTTCATTTTTTATCTCAGCGATAGCAAAATGCTTCCCCTCAACATCGTTGCTGACAAAAGGGCGCACTTGTTTCACAATAACTTTTTCCCCAGTATCTTTCTTTTTAGCTCTATATACATTCCCTCTGTTAGATTTTTTTAATATTATTTCAAATTTATAGTTATTTATTAAATGATTCTCAGGTATTCTCCCTATCTCTCCAAATAACTCCTGTTTCTCTTCTGGAGTAAAAAGATCCTCCTTCCAATCAGGTATCACAGGAAAATTTTTACGAACATCTTCTACCCAATTCCCCTCCTCGTTTTTCAACAAATAAATAATTTTGTGATTTTTTTCGTCATATTCTTGTATTTTTTTAAATGAACCAAATCTATAGTGCAGCGGTGAATGTTTTCCACATTGAAAATCAGACAATATTCTTGGAGAAAAATATATAGCAAGTTTCTCACGTAACGCTAATATTATTTCACGAGCTTGCTTATCATTTGCAGGATAAATTGTCATAAATTTATTGGCTATAGGTGACGTTTCTCGTGGAGAGTTAATCTTTTTTAAACTTTCAATATCCTTAACAACTTTAAATGAACATTCAATTTCGCGTAAAAAAGATGCTACTAGTGTAAAGATACTAACCGCATCTTTCATTTGTGAACTTATGTGAATTTTCCATCCCGAATCTGATAAATTCTTATTATAGCCAAAATAAACCCAGTCAGAAGAAACATACTTAACTTTAGAATCAAATTGTTGTATTGAATTCTCAAGAACATCCATTAATTACTCCTCGTATATAAAGAAAGAGAAGTAGACTAACCCACCTCTCCTATATAATTAAACTATCTTAAACTTTCGTAAATAATCTACAATTGATTAAATACATGAAAGCGCCTATTAAACTTGAACTTCTTAAAAATGAACTGTCAAACTATAAAGAATTATGAAATATTTTATATGCAGACATCAACATTTCAATAAGAAGAGGTTCTAAAAGCATTTAAGACTAACCGACTGTAACCGAGCATGTAAAGTCGCATAATCTTTCAACTTGCGTAGGAAGAGGTGCAACTGGTAACATCTCAAGATTTGACAATGTTTCCATGGTGATTCTCCTAATTTTATTTAGAATTCTTTTTCCGGAAAGGAAAATTCTATAAAGCCTTTATAAATATAGTTAAAGAGTTTTTTAGATAAATCTCACAAGCAAAACTTCAACATCCAGATAAATGAAGTCTCAATACACTAATACAACACTTAAGGACTAAATCCTCCATCAGAATCTGATTTATTTTTGAAAGTAAAACTCAATTCTGTTTATGAAGCGATATGTTGGATATCTTTAAAGTGAAATTCCATATGCTGGTCCTGGATCAACTCCTCTAGTTGTTACAGATAAAGAGCCACTTAACACATTAAATAGAAATAGAAGCAATAAAGCAATTAATATACATAGCTTGACAACTTGAAATCTTTTCATCTTCTAAACCTCCTTAACTATTGACGATATTCTAACACATCAATTTTAGTTTGTCAATAATTTTTATGTAGATTTCTTATTTTTTTTGAAATATGAATTTAAGTTATCTAAAAATACAAATCTTTTTCTTAATCTTCACTTTCCAATAATTTCATTTCCTTCTCAATTTCCATCATCATTCTCTGGTTCTCTTCGTGCTTGTAAAGCTGATAAGATACTTGATAAAAACCTAGTATCCTATCCTTTTCAGCAAATCCCACACTTATATTTCCCAATAAACAATACAAATCTGCTAATCGATAACTACTATTATATCTTTTACAAATAGCTATTGTTTCTGTAATCTCTTCTATAGCTTCAGATGTTTGTTCATTCAACCACAAATATCTACAATAGTTATATCGGAATTTAATCATCAATTCTAATTGTTCCAAATGATGAACAGATAATGACTGGATATTCTCTTTTAAAAGTTGATAGAGCTCCTGATATGTGTCTTCCTGCCCCATATCAAAATAAAAATTAGCCAAGGTATTTCCCAGCTGTAGATAGTAAAAATCAGATTTTTTCAGAGACAACAGTATTTTTTCCAATTTCGCAACTGCCTCTGTTTGATGATTCAGATAATGGAATTGAACTAATGTATCAATCCAGTCTAAATAAATCTGATCTTTAGCAGATAAACGAGCACGTTTAGATTTTTCTAGTTCATATATGTAATGGAGAGATTCATATTCCCTCTCATCCAAAAACTTCTTAGATAGTTCTTTAAACTTATCAATATTTTCCAAGCTAGAAACCTCAGTCTCTTCAAAGAAATAATTCATGCTCACCTTCAATCGCTTAGATAGCTGAAAGAGTAATTCTGACCCGGGTGAGTATTTACCTTGCTCCATACGGCTAATCTGTCCTTGCTCACAAATCCCCTTAGCCAATTCCTTTTGAGATAATTTTAATTCCTTTCTCTTGTTTTTTAAGCGTGTCGCTAGTAACATGTCCACACTTTATTCCTCCTTGCTTTATTTATTAAAGTACATCAAGTTTCAAAAACATGTTTAAAATATATATTTTATATCCTTATCTTTGTATAATTTTTTATCTTTTTCATCACTTCTGCTTGCCTTTAAATCGCCATTGGAATCGGAGCTTGTCATAGAAGGGAAACTCGATAAACAGGACTCCCAAGCCCACACAGAGACTGGCAAGGACATCTGATGGATAGTGAACTCCCAGATAGACCCTTGATACCAGCACACTGACTAGGTAGAGACCAAGGACGATTTGCACGATTTTTCTCCAGACTGGATTTTTAATCCGTTGACTGAGAATGACAATCAGAGAACCGACCAGCAAGGTTACAGCCAGAGAATGGCCGCTTGGGAAGGAAAATCCCTTCTCCTCAACCAAGTGTAAAATAGCTGGTCGTGGGCGCTGGTAGATATTTTTAAAGGTCACGATTAAAAGACCAGCCAAAGCCAAATTCCCTAGCATGAAGAAACTTTCTATCTTCCACCGCTTACGATAAAAGATAAAGGCTACGATGACAACCCAAGTGATAATCACTGGGATATCAATCAGGCGTGTGATGGCTCGGAAAAGAATAGTCAAGTAATCTGGCAAGTCTCCTCGAACGGCAGTCTGTATCGGTTGGTCAAAACCGACCAGCGTTTCAGGGTAAAATTTGACCATGTAGCCAAGAATAACGAAAAGTAAAAGGGCAAAACTGCCCTTCATTAAAAATGTTTGTTTATCTTTCATAATGTTTTAAGGTTGGTTTCAAGAGAATATACAACAACCAGAATGAAACGGAAAAGATTACTCCCTCAATCAAGTTAAAAGGTAATACCATGGTCATTAGGTAGTTGGAAAGTCCCAAAATTTTTCCAATATCAAAGTTAGCAAACTTAGCGTACAAAGGAACAGCATAAACATAATTGAGAACCAACATAGCCACGGTTAAACCAATAGTCCCAGCTAGAGAGCCTAGTAGGAAACGAAGGGCTGTCCGTTCCTTTTTCCAAATCAAAGCAAATACGATGACAAAAACTCCTAAAGCTACGATATTCATCGGCAAACCAATGTAAGTATTCACTCCTTGACTATTAAGAAGCAATTTCAAGAGCGAGCGAAGCAAGAGAATTCCTAGAGCAGCAGGCAAATCCATGACCACCAAACCCACAAGGACTGGCAAGATACTAAATTCGATCTTGAGGAAGGACGCCGCTGGCAAAAGCGGAAAGTCAAAGTACATCAGCACAAATGAGATGGCTGATAAAATCGCAATGGTCGAAAGTCGACGTGTGTTTGTCATAACAGGTTCCTCCAATTTTCTATAAAATCAGAAGAAGTTAGAAAGGATTCCTCTATCTATTCTCACTTTTTATATCCCAAAAGTTCCCTCTCACTCTATTAAGGAAATTCAAGCAAGCGGTTACAGTTCAGCTATAAATCTATCAGAACAGACAAAGCTATTCTTTCGTCTTCTCCCATCCAGACTATACTGTCGGTTGTGGAATCTCACCACATCAGCTTGCGCTCGCGGACTTATTTGGCTAAGATATTTTAGATTTATCTAGGCGTCGCAGTCGAAGATAATACTTAAAGTATATCGAGACCAGACAACGACGAGAAAGCTAAAATAGCTAGTCAAATTTACCGCCGGTCGGGAATCACACCCTGCCCTGAAGACTCTTTTATCATAACAAAAAACGCTTGCAAGCGCAAGCATTTTGTTTATTTTCATTTTCATTTTTTATTTCAATTTATCCACTTCATAGGTATGAACGAGCTCAAGACCTGCAAAATTCTGCTGGCGGAGAGCCTCATAGACAATCATGCAGACGGTATTAGACACATTGAGACTGCGAACGTGTTCATCATTCATAGGAATACGAAGAGCTTTCTCAGGATGTTCGCGCATAAAATCCTCAGGCAAGCCCTTATCTTCACGTCCAAAGAGAAAATAGTAGTCCTCGTCAGTCGATAAATCCACCTCAGAATAGACTTTTTCCGCGAATTTCGAAATCAGATAGAGTTTGCCCTTCATCTGAGACATGAAATCTTCCAAACTGTCGTAAAAATAAATCTCCAGCTTATCCCAATAATCCAACCCAGCTCGCTTCATCTTACGGTCATCAATAGGGAAGCCCATAGGCTTGATGATATGGAGGGGAGAATTGGTTGCAGCGCAGGTACGCGCGATATTGCCTGTATTTTGTGGAATTTGTGGCTCAAATAATACAATGTGATTTGTCATGACTTGCTTCCTTTCACCATTGCAAAAAAATAGCCACACTGCCCGGAGTCAAGCTCAGCAAACAGCGTGGTTAAGGCATCGTTAACTTACCTCACAACAGGTTTGAAGTAAATCAGCGAAACTACTTTCTTAGTATAACACTTTCAGAATCATTGTCAATAGAAACGACTTGATTTTTTCAATTTTTTCAAGCTATTTCCAAGGGTTGTAAAATCGTCCCTGATTCTGCAAGATAAGTAGTAAACTAGCTACTAAAAACAAGGCTGCCAAGAGCAAGGTAAGATAGTCTCCTTTTTTCAAGGCTTGGTAACTATACCAAGCCCGCTTTTTCTCTTTTCCAAAGCGACGAAGCTCCATGGCGGTCGCGATGGTGTCAATGCGTTCTAGTGAGCTGAAAATCAGAGGAGTAATAATACGCAGATTGCCTTTGATTCGTTGCATAAGAGAAGCTTTCTTGGATAATTCCATCCCACGCGCTTCCTGAGACATCTTGATAGTAAAGAATTCTTCCTGCAAATCTGGAATATAGCGCAAGGTCAGGCTGACAGAATAGGCAATCTTATAAGGCACACCGATTTGATTTAAACTAGAAGCAAACTGACTAGGATGAGTCGTCATTAAAAAGATAATAGCCAGAGGAATGGTGCAAAGGTACTTAATGGCCAGATTTAGCAGGTAAAAGAGCTCTTGACTGGTCAGAGTGTAGACTCCGATTCCCTGCCAAATCACACTTCTCTCGCCGTAAAGCCCAACCCCATATTCGGGAGAAAAGAGATAGACCATTAAGACATTTAAAATAGCAAATACCGTCGCAAAAACGGCTACAAAGGAAACATCTTTAAAGCGGATTTCTGACAAATAGAGGAGAAAGACCGAAAAGATGGCAATCAGAACAAGCAGTCTGGTATCATAGCTAATCATGGCAGCCAATGACACGAGAATGAAAAAGAGGAGTTCCCCAGCTCCTGACAAGCGATGAATCACAGTATCTCTATGCTGGTAACCGATTAATTTAGCTTGCATCCTTCTCTCCTTTCTTTGTAAAATGCCGTTAAAGCAAGTGGATCCACATCTAATTTCTTGGCCAAGTTAAAGATAGAGGTTTCTTTTAGATTGGCTTTTACTAACAGCTCAGGATTACTCAACAGACTAGCTGGATTAGTATCGGCAATCAATTCCCCATCCACCATGACAAGAGCACGATCAGAATAATCCAGCATCAATTGCATATCATGGGTAATCATGACAATGGTATGTCCTTTTTGATGCAGTTCTTCAAGAAATTCCATAATCTCAGTATAGTTCTTCTGGTCTTGACCTGCAGTTGGTTCATCTAAGAGGATAATTTCAGCCCCCAAGACCAAAATTGAAGCAATGGTGACACGTTTTTTCTGACCAAATGACAGGGCAGAAATAGGCCAATTACGGAATTCATAGAGACCACAGATTTTCAAAGTTTCATAGACTCTCGTTTCAATTTCCTGCTCGTCCACACCTCGCAAACGGAGCCCTAGAGCCACCTCATCAAAAATCATATTGGTTGAAATCATTTGATTAGGATTTTGCAGCACATAGCCTACTCGTTCCGCCCGTTCTGCAACAGAATCTCCTTTGATATCCTGGCCTTCCCAAAGGTAAGAACCTTCTGTCTGGATAAATCTACTTAAGGCCTTGGCTAGAGTTGATTTCCCTGCTCCATTTTTCCCGACAATGGCAATCTTTTCGCCCTTTTTAATATCTAAATGTAGGGATTTTAAAATCGGTCTATCATCATAAGAAAAAGACACGTCCTCTAATTTAAAGAGTGACTGCAATTCTGGGGTTTCTTTTACCAGTTCCGTCCGCAACTGAATCTGACCTTTTGAGATAGACAAGTTATCCAGATCTGCTAATTGTTCTTCCTTGACTAAATCCACACCTAATTGACGTAGAGTAGTGAGATAAAGGGGCTCTCGAATTCCATTTTGGGTCAATAAATCAGTCGCCAGTAGCTGGTCAGGGCTACCATTAAAGAGGATACGACCATCGTTTATCAAGACAATCCGATCCACAGGTCGATGTAGAACATCCTCCAAACGGTGCTCGATAATAAGAGTCGTCGTCCCCTCTTCCTTATGAATCTGGTCAATCAATTCGATAATATCCTGACCTGACTCGGGATCAAGATTGGCAAGTGGCTCATCAAACAAGAGAATCGGACTCTCATCAATCAAGACACCAGCCAGACTGACCCGCTGCTTTTGTCCACCTGACAAATCCTGAGGACGATGATTCAGTAAAGAAATAAGGTCCAACTTTTCAGCCCATCTATGAACGCGACTTTTCATCTCATCTAAAGCTGTCATATCATTTTCCAGAGCAAACGCCAAATCCTCTGCCACGGATAAACCGATAAACTGCCCATCTGTATCCTGCAAAACGGTGCTGACCAGATGAGATTTATCATAGATGCTCGTATCGAAGGCTGCTTGCCCCTTTATCAAAAATTCTCCAGATGTCTGACCCTTATAAATATTAGGAATAATCCCATTCAAACACTGACCCAAGGTAGACTTACCTGACCCAGATGGCCCAACAATTAAGACTTTCTCTCCTTTGTAAATGGTTAAGTCCACCCCTTGCAAGGTCGGTTCTTGTTGCGTTTCATACTGGAAAGAGAAATCCTTCCACTCAATTATAGCTTCTTTCATCTTACTCTCTTCATTCGCTTCTTAGGCTTCTATTTTATCATAAATTAACCCCTTCTTGCAGACTCTTCTCTTAAAATCTTAGCGCCAACAAGATTCCTATCCTAGTCTGGTTACCTGACTAGTCTATAAACAGTGAAAAAGACCGGTTTCCCAGCCTTTTCCTTTATGTTATACTCAATGAAAATCAAAGAGCAAACTAGAAAGCTAGCCGCAGGCTGCTCAAAACACCGTTTTGAGGTTGTAGATAAGACTGACGAAGTCAGCTCAAAACACCGTTTTGAGGTTGTAGATAAGACTGACGAAGTCAGCTCAAAACACCGTTTTGAGGTTGTAGATAAGACTGACGAAGTCAGTAACCATACCTACTGCAAGGCGAAGCTGACGTGGTTTGAAGAGATTTTCGAAGAGTATTAGTCCTTTTTCAAACTTCCTGAACGAGTCTGTGTACGTGAATAAGCTAGCAAGAGAAGGGTACCTGCGATAGCTATAGTTACAGCGTTAGCAATACCTGCGACAATCCCTTGGGCAAATACTTTTTCAGCTGCTTCTTGGTAGATCACAACGTCTCCAAGTGGTGCCAAAACACCCCAAACAAGGGCATTTGCAACAATCTGAATGAGGTTAAAGAAGAAAATATCCTTCAACTCAAAAACACCCTGTGTTACTCGAATGTATTTTCTAAAGAGTCCTACAGCTAGACCAAAGAGTCCACTAGCAATGATCCAAGTCCACCAAAGACCGTAACCAGCAAGAGAATCCTTCACTGCATGTCCAATTAAACCAACAAGTAGACCAACTACTGGGCCAAAAATGATAGACAAGAGGCTCTGTACCGCATACTGAAGCTGGATGCTTGTATTTGGAACAGGTGTCGGAATGCTGATCATCCCGATGACAACAAAGAGCGCAGCTCCAACACCGATAGCAACAACTTGTTTAATTGATTGATTTTTCATCTATATTCTCCTATTTTATGATTCTATTTTCTTTATTTCAATGGTCCAAGATGAACCGACACCTACATTATAAGCCTTAGCAAAAGAACCTTGGTTAATTGCCAGACCTAAACGATAGAGAGAGTTGATGTAAAGGATTGGTTGCCCAATTCTCACATCTGCAAATGATTTGCCATAAACAACCTGATTTTGATAAACCAGCATATCAGCGTGATAGATAGTCACTTCAAAACGATCACCGAATGCTGGTTCCAGCTTGTAAAATTCTTCTCGCGTGATAGAGGTCCAAAGCGAACCAAAACGCACATCCAGAATATCAATAGCTCCCTTCACCAGATGATCTTCTATGATAGTCTCTACGACTGGAAGCTCTACAATCTGATCCACACTAAGCTCTGGCCCCACTTCCTCGAAAGTAATGTGACCACTGGCCAGTTTAGCACCAGTATAGGCATAGACATCACGACCGTGAAATGTATAAGAATGCTCTGTATTTTGACGTCTATTGGCCACTTCAGAAATCTCACGAATAGCTACAATGCCAACGTGTTTCTTGATAAAAGAAAGCGTTCCATTGTCTGGCGTGACAATGTATTGATTTTTTGCAGTCTTGGCAACCACACTCTTACGTTTCGAGCCGACACCTGGATCGACAACCGATACAAAAGTCGTTCCCTCAGGCCAGTAATCCACCGTCTGAAAGAGACGGTAACTCCCCTCAAAAATATTATAAGGCGTGATATCGTGCGTCAAGTGATGAATTTTTAAGGTTGGAGATTCTTCTAAAGCCACTCCAATCATAGCCGATACCGCACCATCAACCAGACCAAAGTCTGATTGTAATACTAGTAAATTATTATTCATTTTATCTCCTTGTATATCCTTTATCATACCATATTTCAGAGAAAGTCGCTAATAGCTATTTTAATTGGTTAGGGTATAGTTTTACCTTATAGCAAATTTCCTACTAAAAACCCTAGTTATTAGCTAGTAGGTGCATTTTTTCTTGAAAAAAGGTATGATAGTTACATAATGAAGAAGTAGGTTTTATTATGAAAATTATCCTTGTCGGAGGGGGAAAAGTTGGTTTTGCCCTCTGTCGCTCCTTGGTTGCAGAAAAGCACGATGTTTTGCTGATTGAGCAAGACGAAGCCGTCCTCAATCATATTGTCAATCGCTTTGATATCATAGGTATCCTTGGTAACGGGGCTGATTTTACCATCCTTGAGCAAGCCAGTGTCCAAGATTGTGATATCTTTATCGCCCTGACTGAGTACGATGAAGTAAACATGATTGCAGCCGTTCTAGCCAAGAAAATGGGGGCTAAAGAGACTATCGTTCGGGTGCGGAATCCTGAATACTCTAACTCTTATTTCAAAGAGAAGAATATTCTCGGTTTTTCTCTTATCGTTAACCCTGAGCTCTTGGCTGCCCGCGCTATCGCTAATATCATTGACTTCCCCAACGCCCTCTCTGTCGAACGCTTTGCTGGTGGACGCGTTAGCCTCATGGAATTTATCGTCAAATCCACCAGTGGTCTTTGCCAAATGCCCATTTCTGATTTTCGGAAAAAATTTGGCAATGTCATTGTCTGTGCGATAGAAAGAGATCATCAAATTATCATCCCAAGTGGTGACATGACCATACAGGATAAAGATAGAATCTTTGTCACTGGTAACCGTGTTGATATGATGCTCTTCCATAATTATTTCAAATCACGTGCCGTGAAGAGCCTCCTCATCGTTGGAGCAGGTAGAATTGCCTATTATCTACTAGGTATTCTCAAAGACAGTCGTATCGATACCAAGGTTATTGAAATCAATCCTGAAATCGCTAGCTTCTTTAGCGAGAAATTCCCAAATCTCTACATCGTTCAAGGAGATGGAACCGCAAAAGATATCCTGCTGGAAGAAAGTGCTCAAAACTATGATGCCGTTGCAACTCTAACAGGAGTCGATGAGGAAAATCTGATTACTTCTATGTTTCTTGACAGGGTAGGTGTACAGAAAAATATTACCAAGGTCAATCGTACCAGTCTCCTCGAGATCATCAATGCACCTGATTTTTCAAGTATCATCACACCTAAAAGCATCGCTGTAGATACGATTATGCACTTTATTCGTGGTCGTGTTAATGCCCAGTATTCAGACCTTCAAGCCATGCACCATCTAGCCAATGGCCAAATCGAAACCCTGCAATTCCATATCAAGGAAGCTAATAAGATGACCGCCAAACCTCTTTCTCAACTGAAATTGAAAAAAGGGGTTCTTATTGCAGCCATTATTCGAAAGGGTAAGACTATTTTCCCAACTGGGGAGGATATGTTAGAAGTTGGAGATAAGCTCCTAGTAACAACTTTGTTGCCAAACATCACCAAGATTTATGACTTGATCGCGAGGTAAGAAATGAATAAAAGTATGATTCGTTATCTCCTTTCAAAGTTACTTCTGATTGAAGCTGTTCTTCTTTTGGTTCCTGTGGCTGTTGCTATCTATTACCATGAATCTAGCCAAATTTTTACAGCCCTCTTTTCAACAATAGGGATTCTCGTATTGCTAGGCGGTTCAGGGAGTTTGGAAAAACCAAAAAATCAACGGATTTATGCCAAGGAGGGAATCTTAATTGTTGCCCTCTGTTGGATCCTCTGGTCTTTCTTTGGTGGTCTCCCCTTTGTTTTTGCTGGGCAAATTCCCAGCGTTATTGATGCCTTTTTTGAGATTAGTTCTGGCTTTACAACTACCGGAGCCACTATTCTGAACGACGTTTCAGTTCTCAGCCGTTCCCTCCTCTTCTGGCGAAGTTTTACCCACTTGATTGGAGGGATGGGAGTGCTTGTTTTTGCACTTGCTATTATGGACAATGCCAAAAATAGCCACCTAGAAGTGATGAAGGCTGAGGTTCCTGGTCCCGTCTTTGGTAAGGTTGTATCCAAACTCAAAAATACTGCCCAGATTCTCTATCTCCTCTATCTGGCTCTCTTCTCCCTCTTTGTCATCATCTATTATCTGGCTGGCATGCCCCTATTTGATAGTTTTGTCATTGCCATGGGTACTGCGGGTACAGGGGGTTTTACCGTCTATAACGATGGAATTGCTCACTATGGCAGCTCACTGATTACCTATCTAGTTAGTATAGGAGTTCTGGTTTTTGGAGTAAATTTCAACTTCTACTACTACCTCATGCTCCGTCGCGTCAAGGCCTTCTTTGGAGATGAAGAACTTCGAGCTTACTTGGTCATTGTTCTGGTTTCTACAGGCTTGATTAGCCTTAATACTCTCTACCTCTACCCGGGATTTTCAAAGAGTTTTGAAATGGCCTTCTTCCAAGTTTCCAATATCATTACGACAACTGGTTTTGGTTACGGAGATATTACCAACTGGCCCCTCTTCTCCCAGTTTATCCTTCTCCTCCTCATGGGAATTGGTGGTTCTGCTGGATCAACCGCAGGTGGACTCAAGGTTATTCGAGGCCTTATCCTTTCAAAAATTGCCAAAAACCAAATTTTGTCAATCCTATCGCCCCACCGTGTTTTGACTCTCCATGTTAATAAAACAGTGATTGACAAAGATACCCAGCATAAGATTCTCAAGTACTTTGTCATCTATTCAATGATTTTGCTAGCGCTTATCTTTATTGTCAGCCTCGATAGCAATGATTTCCTGGTCGTTACCAGCGCTGTCTTTAGCTGTTTCAATAATATCGGACCTATTCTAGGAACGACATCTAGTTTCTCAATCTTTAGCCCTATCTCAAAAATTCTCCTCTCCTTTGCTATGATTGCAGGTCGTTTGGAGATATACCCAATCCTCCTTCTCTTTATGAAGAGAACCTGGTCTAAGAGATAAAATGCAACCACACCTTGTTTCCTTACAAAGTGTGGTATTTTTATTTTTAATTATTTCCTCAACTCAACCAACTCTTTTTAACCAAGTACGACACTTCAGAGAATGACTTAAAATATTTAATACTCAAGGAAAATCAAAGAGAAAACTAGGAAGCTAGCCACAGATTGCTCAAAGCACCACTTTGAGGTTGCAGATAAAGCTGACGTGGTTTGAAGAAATTTTCGAAGAGTATCAGAACCCAAAAACAACCCTCAGTCGTTTGACCGAGGGTTCCTTTTCATTATTTAAGAACTTGATTAGCTCAATGCGTCATCCATTGAAAGAACTTCGTGGAAGACACGTTGTGTCAATTCAGTTTTTTGTTCTGGAGTGAGGTATTTAGTGTTTACACAGTATCCAGAGATACGTACGATAACGTCTTCACCTGACATGATCTTTTCGTAAACATCGTTCAAGTCCATAACGTTCAAGTTAACGTGTTGTCCACCGTTTTCGAAGTAACCATCAAGGATTGTTACCAAGTTATCAACTTGTTCGTCACGAGTCTTACCAAGAGCGCGAGGTGATACTTGCGTAGTCAATGAGATACCATCAGCTGCATAACTAAAGTCAAGGCTAGAAAGTGAGTTCAAGTTTTGCAACCATCCACCTTTAGCTTTATTAGATGGGTTAGCACCTGGTGAGAAGAATTCAAGTTTAGACAAGTTCACAGAACCATCTTCGTTGAGGTATACACCTTTGTGGACTGGTGAGTTACCAGTTTGTTTAGAGTAAGCAACGTTAGATGTGATTGTCAATAGTGATACAGTAGCTTCTGCGTCTTTGTAAAGTTTGTGGCTACGTAGACGAGTTGTGTAAGCTTCGATCAACCATTCTGCCAATTCGTTTGAACGAGGATCATCTTCACCCCAACGTGGGTATTCTCCGATTGTTTCGTAATCGTAGATGTAGCCATTTTCATCACGGATTGGTTTAACTGTAGCGTATTTGATAGCTGACAATGTATCAACAGTGTTGGCAAATCCACAGATACCGAATCCCATGTTGGCACGTTGTTTAGTTGGCAAGAAGGCCATTTGAACAGCTTCGTAGTTGTACTTATCAGTCATGTAGTGGATGATGTTCAAAGCATCTACATAAGTGTCAGTCAACCAGTCAAGAGATTTTTCAAAGTTAGCTTTAACTGATTCAAATTCAAGAACTTCGTCACGGATTGGTTCGATATCAAATACTTTGTAGTCTTTGTGTACATCGTCGTAACCACCGTTCAAACCAGTAAGAAGGGCTTTCAATACGTTTACACGCGCACCGAAGTACTGGATGTTGTGGCGTTGTTCTTCATTTTCTGGGTCAAGTGGAGACACACAGCATGAGATACAGCTCATTTCACCATATCCGTCTTTAGCCATTGTTGTAACACCTTCATATTGGATTGAAGAGTGTTTGTGGCTCATGTGCATACAGTAGCGACGGAAGTTGTATGGCAATTTGTCAGTCCAAAGAACTGTCAAGTTTGGTTCTGGAGAGTTACCGATGTTGTCAAGTGTGTTCAAGAAACGGTAGTCCATCTTAGTAACACGGTGACGACCGTCGTTACCCATACCAGCCATAGAAGTTGTGATGAAAGTTGGGTCACCTGAGTACAATTGGTCGTAAGCTTTTGTACGAGCAAATTTAACTGTACGAAGTTTCATAACGAAATCATCAACGAATTCTTGGATTTCTGATTCAGTAAATGTACCACGAGCAAGGTCACGTTCTGCAAAGATGTCCAATACGATTGGCACACGACCTAGAGATGTAGCAGCACCGTTGATAACACGGCAGACAGACATGAAGGCGATGTTAACCCATTGGATAGCTTCTTTAACGTTCATAGCTGGTTTGCGAACATCAACTCCGTAAAGGTCACCCAAGCGAACAACTTGTTGCAATGCTTGGTATTGAAGGTTGATTTCTTCACGAAGACGGATTGTTTCTTCATCAATTTCTTCGATTGCATTCCAATCGTTTACTTTTTCTTGCATCAAGTAGTCTGCACCGTAAAGTGCAAGACGTGCGTAAACACCGATGATACGTCCGCGTGAGTATGCATCTGGAAGACCAGTTACAGTGTGTGCGTGACGAGCGCGACGAATGTTTGAAGTGTAAGCGCGGAAGATACCGTCGTTAACTGTTGTTACGTATTTAGTGAAGATTTCGTGAACAGCTGGATCTGGTTCGTATCCATTTTCTTTCAAAGTAGTTTCAGCCATACGGATACCACCTTTTGGCATGAAGTTCAATTTGAAGAGTTCGTCATTTTGGATACCAAAGATAACTTCGTTTTCTTTATCGATAAATCCTGCTGGAATGTCAGCGATAGAAGTTGGACGAGTGTCCATTGGGAAACGAGTTTCTTCGTAGTGAGCCTTAGTTTCTTCTACAATTTTTTTGATGTGAAGTGAACGTTCTGTTGGTCCTGCAAGGAAGCTTTCGTCTCCGTCATAAGGTGTGTAGTTAGCTTGTACGAAGCGTGATACACTTGCTTTTTCTTTCCAATCTACGCCTTTGAAGCCTTCCCAAGCTTTGTCAAAAATATCTTGTGCTTCAACAACTGTCTTAACAACCATGTTAATGTCCTCTTTTTTCTTTCTAGTAACATCCATCTGTTACATTCATGAGACAAGTATACCACACAGTAACCGATTTCAACAAGTGATAAATCCCTATTTTTACACTTTCTTTTCTAAAACAGTCTATATTTTATCCCAAACTGTATTATATTTTTGAAAAAAATAAGGCCTTTTTTCTTTTTTTCAGAAAAAAGGGTATAATAAAAGAAAATAAGCGGTAAAAAGGGGAGTAGACATGTTGATTTTTCCTTTATTAAATGATTTGTCAAGAAAAATCATCCATATTGACATGGATGCCTTTTTTGCTGCGGTCGAAATCAGAGATAATCCTAAACTCAGAGGAAAACCTGTCATTATCGGCAGCGACCCTCGGCAAACAGGTGGGCGTGGTGTCGTTTCCACTTGTAGCTATGAGGCGCGAGCTTTTGGTGTCCATTCTGCCATGAGCTCTAAAGAAGCCTATGAGCGTTGTCCCCAGGCCGTCTTTATCTCAGGGAATTATGAAAAATACAAAGCTGTGGGACTCCAGATTCGAGCTATCTTTAAGCGTTATACAGATTTGATTGAACCCATGAGCATTGACGAAGCCTATTTGGATGTAACAGAAAATAAACTCGGTATCAAGTCAGCGGTCAAAATCGCTCGCCTCATTCAAGAGGATATCTGGCAAGAACTCCATCTAACTGCTTCTGCTGGCGTTTCTTATAACAAATTCTTAGCTAAAATGGCCAGCGATTATCAAAAGCCACATGGTCTAACAGTGATTCTACCTGACCAGGCTGAGGATTTCCTCAAACAAATGGATATTTCCAAGTTTCATGGAGTAGGAAAAAAGACGGTGGAAAGACTTCATCAAATGGGAGTTTTTACTGGCGCTGATCTACTTGAAGTTCCTGAAGTGACCCTAATAGACCGCTTTGGCAGACTGGGCTATGACCTTTATCGAAAAGCTCGTGGTATTCACAATTCCCCAGTCAAATCCAATCGCATCCGTAAATCAATCGGGAAGGAGAAAACCTACGGGAAGATTCTCCGTGCCGAGGAAGACATCAAAAAAGAGCTGGCTCTCCTATCAGAAAAAGTCGCTCTCAATCTCAGTCAACAAGAAAAAGCTGGAAAAATTGTCATTCTGAAAATCCGCTACGAGGACTTTTCAACTCTGACTAAACGAAAAAGTCTGGATCAAAAAACGCAGGATGCTAGTCAGATAAGCCAAATAGCCCTGCAACTCTATGAAGAGTTAGACGAGAAAGAAAGAGATGTCCGCCTGTTGGGGATTACCGTGACTGGATTTTAACGCTCAATGAAAATCAAAGAGCAAACTAGAAAGCTAGCCGCAGGCTGCTCAAAACACTGTTTTGAGGTTGCAGATATAGCTGATGCAGTTTGAAGAGATTTTCGAAGAGTATAAAACCTTGAAGAGTTACCCCTTCAAGGTTTTTCTTATACAAATAAACGGACAAAGCTATACAATAGCAAGACACTACCAAGCACGATACGGTATTTACCAAAAAGGGTGAAGTCGTGTTTTTTCACATAGCTTGTCAAGAAACGAATAGCGACCATGCTGACTGCAAAGGCGACTCCCATCGCAACCAAGAGCAAGAACAATTGCCCAAAACTCAAGAGCTGTCCTGCTTTCACAAATTTGAAAATCTTTAAGGCACTGGCTCCAAACATAACAGGAATCCCAAGATAGAAGGTAAATTCTGTCACAACTGAACGACTGGTTCCATTTAACAAACCACCGACAATCGTTGCCCCAGAACGGCTAGTTCCTGGTAAAAGGGCAAGAACTTGGAAGAGTCCGATATAGAATGCTGTCGTATAAGGAAGTTTGTCCAACTCTGTTACACTTGGCTCTATAGCACGCGCTTTATTGCGCTTTTCCAAGTAGATAAAGGCAATCCCATAGATAATCAACATGAGAGCAACAGAAACCATATTATGGAAGTGGGTATCAAACCAATCATCAAATTTAAAGACGGCAAGTAAAGGCAAGGTCGCAATCAAAACCTTCAACCATAGTCTCCAAGTCTTACGAACTTCCTGTTTGTCCTTAGTCGGTTTAAAAGGATTGAGCTTGTTAAAGTAAATTACCATAACCGCTAAAATAGCACCAAGCTGAATCACGACATTAAACATGGACATAAAGGCTTCATTTTGATTTTGGTATTGGATAAATTCCTCTGCTAAAATCAAGTGACCTGTACTGGAAATGGGCAACCATTCCGTAATTCCTTCAACAATCCCGAAGAAGATAGATTTTAAAATTTCAATAAGATACATAGATTACTCCTTTTTTCTATCTTCCATTATAGCATATTTTTTCAGCCAGTGATAGCTCTCTTTAAAAGGCGCCGATACTGCCGCCACCTCCGCCTCCAGAGAAGCCACCGCCAGAACTTCCGCTTCCAGAAGATACGGAATAATTACTTGCTGTATTTGCGATGCTAGCATAATGGCTCATTTGCGCGCTTGAATGATAAAACATACTATGCCAGCCATAAGCTACATAGAGGTTGATATCTGGATTTTCCACTTGAATATGATGAACCTTCATCAAATGACTGACCTTGTCCGCATAGCCAAATAAGGTCGCATAGACCAAAAGGCGATTCCATACTACAATACTTTCCAACTCTGCCTGATCCAATCGCGCAATATCCCGTAACATATTTTCAAAGCTGGTCCAGAGATAGTAAGCTTCTGCTCCTGCTTCATTCAGAACACCATCACGATTATCTAGTCGAAGCTTCCAATAATAGAAAACAGCCAAAACCAAACCTAGAAAACCAAGTATTGGCAAGGGGAGGTAAAGATAGCCATGAACGTCTAAACTGTACAAGAACAAACCAAATCCGATAAATAAGGGCAAGATAGTGGAGAGTCCCATCCCCACCTGCAAGGCCTTTTCCCCGCCAGTCAAGGGACGATAATAATCCGGAAGCCCCCAGAAGGTAACTCGATTTCTCACTCCTTCTTGCATCTCTTTCAATACTTCTTCAAAAGACGATTTGAGCTGACGCCCCTTTGCTTGAATCCGTTTTTCATCAGAGACTTTTGCTCTACGATAAAGACTATCAGATACCTTGTAATCTGCAAACAAATTGGAAAGAGTTTCTTCTTTTTTGCCTGAAAAAGCCAGATTTAGACAGTCTATCTCAAAACTTGACAAGCCATCTTCTTTCACCAGCCTCAAACCAACTGCAGCTCCTTCTGAAATGATAGAAACATTCCCACGGTCTATCACATCTAGCAAGGTAGCTTGAATCAGTTGATCAAAGGTGAATTTTCCAGCCCCCTTGACCAAGGGACTCACTTCCTCCAAGGAGGTCGAGTAAACAGCCTCCGATAAAACCATTGGTTCTAATTCCATTGGTGGCTCATAGAGACGATGATTTTTGGCATATTTGACTGAAGGAGTGGTCTTTCTTCTATAAATAAAATAGAAGCAGACGCTCAATAACAAGGAAATGGAAAGTATCAAAGGAAACACCCAAGTGACGAGCTGCATACTCTGATCTTTTTCTCTAACAATCGAGCCTTCTATCTTATTAAACTCTTCTAAACGATTCCCTTTCAAGCCCTGATCCGTAGCGCTAGCAAAATCAGTTCGAGGCCAGTAGGCATGCAATTCAACTCCACGCTTAGGCGGAAGATTGTCTAAACTAATCGTATAATCAAGGTTACTCTTTTCAATCGTTCCTTCTTTAAAAAGTTTTCCTGTGTGGAAAAAGAGTTTTTCAGCACCCTTATCTCCCCTTACATGAAATTCAAACTTGCCAATAGCCCCTGAACTATCTGTCAGAGGTTGCCAATTTAATTCAGCGATATCATCATAAAGAAAAAGCAAGTTCTTTAAGTTCCAGACAAGGTCAACTTCAACTGTGTCACCCTCCTGACCTGGATTATAAACTTTGACAGTATAACCATCTGCTCCTTCTATTACTTCGCTAGTAACGTCTGCTAGTTCAGCACCATTTTTCGAGGCCTGAACCTTTGGATGAGGGTCTATGTCAAATCCGCTAGGCATCTTGCCAGCACGTCCAAGTCCCACGATTTGGCCCTTAAAGTCCTCCTCAAACTGATAAACTATCTTCTGTCTAAATTCTGCCGTATTGTCTGCATGAATATACAAATCACCTTGATAAGAGTTTATCTTAAAATCAATGGCAAAAACAGAGAGTGGCAAAAGGCAAAACAAGCCTAACACCAGTAAGAAAAAAGTTTTTTTCATCAAACAAGCCCCCTTTTTATCTTTGCTATCATTATATCATTTTTTCTCAAGTAAGGGCTTACCCATATTGAAAAATAGAGTTTTTTTCGATAAAATAGGAGACAGTTATTTTTTAATAGATTAGAAATAGGAGAAATCATGAGAAAAATATACTTATCTATTTTCACAAGTCTCTTGCTGATGCTGGGACTTGTCAATGTTGCTCAAGCTGATGAATATTTACGCATCGGGATGGAAGCAGCATATGCTCCCTTTAACTGGACCCAGGATGATGATAGCAACGGAGCTGTCAAAATCGATGGAACCAACCAGTATGCCAATGGATACGATGTCCAGATTGCTAAAAAAATCGCTAAGGACTTAGGTAAAGAACCTTTGGTTGTTAAGACCAAGTGGGAAGGTCTAGTCCCTGCCCTTACTTCTGGTAAGATTGACATGATTATCGCAGGTATGAGTCCAACTGCAGAACGCAAACAAGAAATTGCCTTTTCAAGTAGTTACTACACTAGCGAACCTGTCCTACTAGTCAAAAAAGATTCTGCCTACGCAAATGCAAAATCTTTGGATGACTTTAACGGTGCGAAAATCACTTCTCAACAAGGGGTCTACCTCTACGACTTGATTGCACAAATCCCAGGTGCTAAAAAAGAAACTGCCATGGGAGACTTCGCTCAAATGCGCCAAGCTCTTGAGGCTGGTGTCATCGATGCTTATGTTTCTGAACGCCCAGAAGCACTGACTGCTGAAGCTGCCAACTCTAAGTTCAAGATGGTTCAAGTAGAACCAGGTTTCAAAACTGGAGAAGAAGATACAGCTATTGCCATTGGACTTCGTAAAGATGACAATCGTATTAGCCAAATCAATGCCAGCATTGAAACCATTTCGAAAGATGACCAAGTTGCCTTGATGGATCGTATGATCAAGGAACAGCCTGCCGAAGCTACAACAACTGAAGAGACTAGCAGTAGTTTCTTTAGCCAAGTCGCTAAAATTCTTTCTGAAAACTGGCAACAACTCTTGCGTGGTGCTGGTATCACTCTTTTAATCTCTATCGTCGGAACCATCATAGGTCTCATTATCGGCCTTGCCATTGGTGTCTTCCGTACTGCTCCTCTATCTGAGAATAAAGCCATTTATGGCCTACAAAAACTAGTCGGCTGGATTCTCAATGTCTATATCGAAATTTTCCGTGGTACGCCAATGATCGTTCAATCGATGGTTATCTACTATGGAACTGCCCAAGCTTTCGGTATCAACCTTGATCGTACACTGGCTGCTATCTTCATCGTTTCAATCAACACCGGAGCCTACATGACTGAAATCGTTCGTGGTGGTATCCTAGCAGTTGACAAAGGACAATTTGAAGCCGCGACTGCTCTTGGCATGACTCATAATCAAACCATGCGTAAGATTGTCCTCCCTCAGGTAGTTCGTAACATCCTACCAGCAACGGGTAATGAATTTGTCATCAATATCAAAGATACATCTGTATTGAACGTTATCTCTGTTGTCGAACTTTATTTCTCAGGAAATACCGTGGCGACGCAAACCTATCAATACTTCCAGACATTTACAATCATCGCCGTGATTTACTTTGTCCTCACCTTCACCGTAACACGTATCCTACGCTTCATTGAACGCCGAATGGACATGGATACCTATACTACAGGTGCTAACCAAATGCAAACGGAGGATTTGAAATAATGACACAAGCAATCCTTGAAATTAAACACCTCAAAAAATCCTATGGACAAAACGAAGTGCTAAAAGACATTTCTCTGACTGTCCACAAGGGAGAAGTCATCTCTATCATCGGAAGCTCTGGAAGCGGAAAATCAACTTTCCTACGCTCCATTAACCTTCTTGAAACGCCAACTGATGGACAAATCCTTTATCATGGACAAAACGTCCTCGAAAAAGGCTATGACCTCACGCAATACCGTGAAAAGTTGGGGATGGTGTTCCAATCCTTTAACCTCTTTGAAAATCTCAACGTGCTTGAAAATACAATCGTCGCTCAAACAACTGTCCTAAAACGTGAACGTACAGAAGCTGAAAAGATTGCCAAAGAAAACTTGGAAAAGGTCGGCATGGGTGAACGCTACTGGCAAGCCAAACCAAAACAACTCTCAGGTGGTCAAAAACAACGTGTGGCCATCGCTCGCGCCCTCTCCATGAATCCTGACGCTATTCTCTTTGACGAACCAACATCAGCTCTCGATCCAGAAATGGTTGGAGAGGTCCTCAAAATCATGCAAGAACTAGCCCAAGAAGGCTTGACTATGATTGTAGTTACCCATGAAATGGAATTCGCTCGTGATGTCTCACACCGTGTTATCTTTATGGATAAGGGGGTTATTGCTGAAGAAGGTAAACCAGAAGACCTCTTCACCAATCCTAAAGAGAACCGAACAAAAGAATTTCTTCAACGTTATCTTAAATAAAAAGAAAAGGCTGCATCAATTGTGCAGTCTTTTTGCTGTCCTAAAAATGAAAAGGCAGACCCAATTTAAGAATCCGCCATTATCCAAAGATTAATCTTCAAATTTTTCATGATTTTTTTCATAGAAATCAATTAAACCTAGAGCTGTTTCAAATGAAATATTTTTTACTTTTGCACGACCCTGCGCTAGAGCAATGATAGACATTTCACGTGCATTCGTTTCTTTAGAGATACGGTAGCCTGTGATCTTCTTATCACGAACCCAGCCAACAACTGCTTCTACTTTTTCAAAGTTTGACTTAGCCATGTTCTTCTCCTATTTTCTTCTTTACGTTATATTATTCTATACGTTTTTATGTCTTTTGTCAATAAAAAAACATATATTCAATAAAATAAATGACCCAGAATCTTCTTACTTCCTTTTTAAAGCCGATAATATATAGGTTTTTGCTTACTATAACCCATTAGTATGCTCCTAAAAAACAATTGCATTATTAAACTTTAAACTTGTAAAAATATTCATGTATACTGAATGCCAGTTTCTCAATAGGATAGACAGGATTTACTATTTCATTCTATATATTCCTTTTAAATCAACAAGTCCACTAAAGATAGTCTTTCACTCCACACTATCTCTAAACCATTCCGTTTTTCTTTCTCCTTCTTTGGTTCCTTTCCTGTCCTTATCTATATCTTATTCGTTTTACAACCGGTACTACTTACTTTGTCCAATCTTTCACCTTCTGATTACATACCCGCTTCCCAGCTAGTCATTTGAAAACAGCAGCACTTGCCATTTCATGTCTAGCACTATTGTTTATCTCACGAGTTTTTTCAGCCGACTCACCTAACAACCATCTCATAAACATTGATTATTTTTTCTGATTCCTATTATATTTAGAGAAATTTCAAATTAGAGATCTATACAATTGGGGATTTCAAAAAATTTCCTTATATAGTAAGTAATTCTGGCGCCTTAATATAAACAGAATCAAAAATAATAGGTGCTATAGTGAGTTGTAGTAGAAATAGCACGATAGATTTCCTAAGTCCATAGGAATCGCCCCCTTTCTTCACCCTCATTATAACACCTATACATCAGTTGTGCAAATAATATGATATTTTTTTATTAGTCCTCAGACAAGCATATTATAGAGCGTTTCATTCCCATTTAAGTTAATATAAGCTGGATCAAAACCTTCCATGCGACGAATCAATCCTGCATAATCATGCTTATCTGCCAAAGCGATCCCAATTAATACTGGTCCTGTTCCCTTGCTAGCTCGTTTGATATACTCAAAACGTGTGATATCATCATTTGGCCCCAGGATATCATTTACAAACTCACGCAGAGCACCTGGACGCTGTGGAAAATTGACCACAAAGTAATGCTTGATCCCATCATAAATCAAGGCACGTTCTTCCATTTCTGGCATACGGTTGATATCATTATTTCCTCCAGAAATGATACAACAAATGGTTTTCCCCTTGATATATTCAGCTAAAACTTCTAAAGAAGCAATACTAGCCGCTCCAGCAGGTTCTGCAACAATCCCTTGCTTAGAGTAAAGGTCAATCAAGGTTTCAGAAATCAATCCCTCATCGACACCTACTAAGGTTTGAACATGTTGACGAGTTGCTTCATAGGTCAATTGACCTACCTTTTGTACAGCAATCCCATCCGCAAATTTGTCAATTTCTTTGAGTTTGACTGGCCCACCAGCTTCAAAGGCCGCCTTCATGGAACGCGCTCCATTAGCCTCTACTCCAATGACTTCAATTTCTGGACTTGTTTCCTTGATATAGGTAGAAACCCCAGCAATGAGACCGCCACCACCAACAGGAACCAAGACAGCATCAAAATCAATCGATTCTTTTCGAGCTTCTTCTAAAATCTCATAAGCAACTGTCCCTTGACCAGCTTGAACATGGGCATCATCAAAAGGATCAATAAAGGTACGATTTTCAGAGACTGTAAATTCTTGAGCTGCTTTGGCTGAGGCATCAAAGGTATCTCCAACTAGTTTAATGGTCACGAAATCCCCACCAAAAAAGCGAACTTGACCAATCTTTTGTTGCGGAGTAGTAATGGGCATAAAAATAGTAGCAGGAATTTTCATTTCATTACAAGTATAGGCTACTCCCTGCGCATGATTTCCCGCAGAAGCGCAGACTACCCCACGTTCACGCTCTTCCTTGCTGAGCTGAGAAATAGCATAATAGGCACCACGAATTTTAAAAGAACGAACACGCTGGGCATTTTCCTTTTTCAAATAAATCTTAGCACCATACTTCTCCGATAAATAATGGTCATAATCAAGCGGTGTATTGACGACCACACCATTCAAGACCTTATGAGCCTTGATGATATCTTTTGAACTTAACATCTTTTTCTCCTAGACTATTTCATACTATCGCAATCCATCCTCTTAAAAAGAGATATGAATTGATTATAAAAGCGAGTTAGTCCCCCAACTCGCCTTCACCTTAATTTCTATCAATTAGTTATAGATTTTGAATGCATCATCGTCGTTTTTACCAACGAATGGCATTGCTTTACGCAATTCTGCACCAACTTTTTCAATTTCAAGGTTAGCTGCTTGTTCACGGTAAGCAGTCAATTTTGGACGTCCAGCTTTATAGTCATTTACAAAGTCATTTGCAAATTTACCATTTTGGATGTCTGCCAAGACAGCTTTCATATTTTCTTTAACTTGTTCAGTGATTACACGTGGACCTGATACATAGTCACCGTATTCAGCAGTGTTTGAAATAGATTGACGCATTTTCTTGAATCCACCTTCGTAGATCAAATCAACGATCAATTTCATTTCGTGAAGAACTTCAAAGTAAGCCAATTCTGGAGCGTAACCTGCTTCTGTCAAGACTTCGAAACCTGCTTCGATAAGGGCAGTCAAACCACCACAAAGTACAGCTTGTTCACCAAACAAATCTTCTTCAGTTTCTTCTTTATATGTTGTTTCAAGAAGACCTACACGAGCTGCTCCAACACCTTTACACCAGTCCATAGCAATATTTTTAGCATTTCCTGTTGCATCTTGGTATACTGCGTAAAGAGCTGGAACACCAAATCCTTCTTCGTAAGTACGACGTACCAAGTGTCCTGGTCCTTTAGGAGCACACATGAAGACATCTACATCTGCAGGAACTTTGATAAATTCAAAGTGAATGTTGAAACCATGGGCAAATCCAACTGCATTTCCAGCTTCCAAGTTTGGAGCGATTTCTACTTCGTACAATTCTTGTTGGATTTCGTCTGGTGCCAAAATCATGATAACGTCAGCCAATTTAGTAGCTTCTGCTACTGTGTAAGTGTCAAATCCATCTTCTTTTGCTTTGTCAAAAGATTTACCTGGACGTACACCGATGATGACATCACGACCTGAGTCACGCAAGTTTTGAGCATGCGCATGTCCTTGTGAACCATAACCGATAACGGCGATTTTTTTACCGTCAAGTGCTGCTACTTTAACATCTTTTTCGTATTCCATTTGAACTGCCATAGTTTTTCTCTCTTTTCTATTATTTATTGCCTTTTAGGCTGGTTTAACAAATTTAAGTTGGATTTTTAATCGCGGGTAAATCCAGTTGCACCCGTACGAGCGATATTGCGAATACCGTATGGTCGAATGACTCGCAATAGAGCTTCACTCTTTTCAGCATTTCCTGTCATCTGAATGGTAATCGAGCTTGGTGCTACGTCTACCACCGTTGCACGGAAAGGTTGAATAATCGCTAGAATCTCAGCTCGTTTCTCAGCTGGTGCTGACATCTTAACCAGAATCACTTCGCGCTCCAAATGAGGCTTGTCTGTAATATCTCGAATGCGAATCACATCAATCTGACGATTGAGCTGTTTGATAATTTGCTCCACCTCATCATGTGAAGCAACATCAATAATAATGGTGATACGCGATACATTCGGATCTTCTGTTGCTCCAACAGAGATGCTTTCAATATTAACCTGACGACGAGACAGAACGCCAGTAAAGCGATTGAGGACTCCTGAACGATTTTGTAGTTTTGCTGTTAACATTCTACGCATGGAACTTCACCCCCAACATCTCATGATTACTCTTACCAGCTGGTACCATTGGTAGCACCTGTTCCTTACGAGAAATATCTACCTCGATTAGCATAGGAACATCCTCAGTGATGACTTCAAGGTCTTGAGCCAAGGTCTCAGGATTGTCAAACTTATAGTTTTTAATACCATAAGCTTGTGCCATCAGTTGGAAATCAGGAAGGGTATCAAAGACCGACTCAGATGTTCTACCTTCATAGAAGGATTCCTGCCATTGGCGAACCATTCCAAGTGAGTGGTTGTTCAGCATAACCACCTTGATTGGCACCTTGTAAATGTTCAAAATAGCCAATTCCTGGTTAGTCATTTGGAACCCGCCATCCCCAACAAACAAGACTACTTCCTTATCTGGGTTAGCAATTTTAGCACCGATTGCTGCTGGAATTCCGAATCCCATGGTTCCCAAACCACCTGAAGTCACTAACTGACGTTCGTTTTGGTAGGGATAATACTGAGCTGTCCACATTTGGTGTTGACCAACGTCTGTGACCACAATGGCATCCCCATTCGTCAATTCACCAATGCGTTCAATAACTGCTTGCGGTTGAACCACACGCTCTTTCTTATCATAAGAACGAACGCGGTTCTTGTCTTTAGTGACTTTTTCAATCCATTTTTCAGTATTGTTATGAACTGTTGGTTCGGCCAGCAACATTTGCAAGGCCTTCTTAGCATCTCCAACTACAGGAATATCTGCACTGATAATCTTGCCAATCTCGGCTGGGTCAATGTCAATATGGGCAACCTTAGCATTCTTAGCGAAGGTCTTAGGATTTCCTGTCAAGCGGTCATCGAAACGACAACCAATACTAATCATAAAGTCCGCTTCCGTCATGGCAATATTAGCTGCGAATGACCCGTGCATGCCTCCCATTCCAAGGAAGAGTGGATGACTCGTTGCAATCGTTCCTTGTCCCAAAAGACTGGTTACCACTGGAATTTGATAGCGTTCTGCAAATTCATTTAATTCTGTAGCTGCTTCAGCATAACTAATCCCACCACCAGCTAGCAAGACTGGTTTTTTAGCCTTGGATAATTGCTTCAAGATTTTCTTGATTTGCATATCATTTGGCTCAAGAGTCGGTTGATAGCTTGGTAGGTTCACTTCTGGTAAATAGATGAAGTCCGTTTCTAAAGCAGATACGTCTTTAGGTAGGTCAATGACAACTGGGCCTGGTCGACCTGTAGTTGCGATATGGACAGCTTCCGTAATGATTCGAGGGATATCAGCTGTCTCACGAACTTGGTAATTGTACTTAGTGATTGGCATGGTAATTCCCACGATGTCTGCCTCCTGAAAGGCATCCTTCCCAATACCTGCTCGCGCCACCTGACCTGTAAAGACCAAAAGGGGAACGCTATCGCTCATGGCATCTGCAATCCCTGTAATGGCATTGGTTGCTCCCGGTCCGCTAGTGACGACGGCAACACCCAACTTTCCAGTTGATTTGGCATAACCTTCAGCTTCATGCAGACAACCTTGCTCATGGCGCCCTAGAATGTGGCGAATGCCTTTAAAATTATATATCGCATCATAAAAAGGCAAGACCGCACCACCAGGATAACCAAAGATGGTATCAATTCCTAAATCACGAAGTGTTTCCAAAACTAGGTCCGACCCCGTCTTAGGAGATTCTAAACTGATTTTCTCCATTGTTCCCCTTTCTTTCCTCTTAAAAATAACTTGTTACTATCATACCACTTTTTCAAAATTTTTCAAGACAAAAGAAGAAATTTTCTGAATTTTCTATTTTAACGTTTATTTATGAATGTTATTTTGGTTTTTATTTAAAAGATACCGATTTCATTATTTAAAAAGAAAAAAAGAACTGATTTCTCAGTCCTTCATTAATCTTATTCCACACTAAATAGGTATGGGTAAACTGGTTGTTGACCTTGGTGAATCTCAACTTCAACGTCTTCGAATTCTTCTGCGATTTCTTGAGCAATTTCATTGGCAAGTTCTTCGCTCCCGTCTTCACCGACATAGAAGGTTACGATTTCACTATCTTCATCCAACATATGTTTCAAGGTTTCAGTCAAGGTTTGGTGCATATCAGGGTTTGACACGAGGATTTTCCCATCTACCATACCAAGATTGTCATTTTCATGGATTTCTAAGCCATCAATGGTTGTATCACGAACGGCTGTTGTGACGCTTCCGCTAACGACATCACTAAGAGCAGCAGTCATACGCTCTTGGTTTTCTTCGATTGACTTGCTTGGATCAAAGGCAAGAAGACTTGTCAAACCTTGAGGAAGAGTACGAGCTTCCACCACTACTGCTGATTGCTCCAAAACTTCTGCTGCAGATTGAGCTGCCATGAAGATGTTCTTGTTGTTTGGTAGGAAGATGATGTTACGAGCGTTAACCTGTTCAACAGCCTTGATAAAGTCTTCTGTTGAAGGGTTCATAGTTTGACCGCCTTCGATAACATAATCTACACCTTGAGAACGGAAGATATCTGCTAGACCTTTACCAGCCACCACAGCAATCAGAGCATACTCTTTTTCTTCAGCAGGCTTGCTAACTTGAGCAGCTTCTTTCTCAACCTGTGCCTCGTGTTGGTTACGCATATTGTCAACTTTTACCTTGACCAAGCTACCATATTTGAGACCTTCTTGCATAACAAGACCTGGATCTTCTGTATGGACATGGACTTTGACGATTTCATCATCATTAACAACGAGGAGAGAATCTCCAAGCTCATTCAAGTAGTTACGAAATTCTTCGTAATCAAAATCTTTGGCATAGGTTGGGCCTTGCTTAAGAGCTACCATGATTTCAGTACAGTAACCAAAGGTAATGTCCTCAGTCGCTACATGACCAGCTACAGACTTGTGGTGCTCTGCATTGATCATTTCACTCATGTTGGCAGGAGTCGCTACAAAGTCCTCAGATGCAATATATTCGCCAGTAAGGGCAGAAAGGAAACCTTCGTAGATAAAGACCAATCCTTGACCACCTGAGTCCACAACGCCAACTTCTTTCAATACTGGAAGCATGTCTGGTGTTTTAGCTAGAGCTGTTTTAGCACCTTCCAAGGCTGCACGCATGACTTCAACAGCGTCATCTGTTTGCTCAGCTTTTTTCTTAGCACCGATAGCAGCCCCACGAGAAACTGTCAAAATCGTTCCTTCAACTGGTTTCATAACGGCCTTATAAGCAACTTCCACACCTGATTGGAAGGCAAGGGCCAAGTCTTGACCTGTTAACTCGTCTTTATCCTTGATAGCTTGTGAAAATCCACGGAAAAGCTGAGACGTAATAACTCCTGAGTTCCCACGCGCACCCATCAAAAGACCTTTGGCAAGAATGCTCGCTACCTCTCCAACAGTAGAAGCTGGCTTGTCTGCAACTTCTTTAGCTCCATTTTCAATGGTCATTCCCATGTTTGTTCCAGTATCTCCATCTGGAACTGGAAAGACGTTTAATGAATTGACATATTCAGCTTGCTTATTCAAGCGAGTTGATGCAGCCTGCACCATTTCTTGAAATAAGCTAGTAGTAATTTTTGACACGGTTATTCTCCTACAACTTTGATATTTTGAATGTAGACATTTACAGTCTGAGCAGTAATTCCAAGTTGGTTTTCCAAACTAAAACGAACACGCTCTTGAATGTTTTTTGACACTTCGCTAATCTTTGTTCCGTAGCTCAACACGGTATATACATCAACTGCAATACTGCCATCTTCGGCTGCCTTTACAACAACACCTTTGGAATAATTTTCCTTACCTAGAAGGGCTTGGAAATTATCTTTGAGGGCATTTTTACTAGCCATACCGACCACACCAAAAATCTCAGTTGTTGCACCACCTACGATAGTTGCAATCACTTCATCTGTTAGTTCGATTTGACCATCTTTTGTATTAATTTTTACAGTCATCCTTTTTACCTCAACTAGTTGATACTCTATTTTATCATATTTCAGCCCAAGTGTAAAAGCAGAATACTGTCTCAGCGGATATTTACTCTATTATTCAAATGATGTTATACCCGTAATAAAAGAAAAAAGACCCTAAGGTCTCCTTTACTTTTATTATTAAACGCGTTCAACTTTACCTGATTTCAAAGCACGAGCTGAAGCCCAAACTTTTTTAGGTTTACCATCGATAAGAACAGTAACTTTTTGAAGGTTTGGTTTTACGGCACGTTTTGTTTGGTTCATCGCGTGTGAACGGTTGTTTCCTGATACAGTCTTACGACCTGTAAAGTAACATACTTTAGCCATTGTGTTTTCCTCCTATTAGATCTAATATAGCGGATGTGCTAGCACCACATACCGTACTATGTTATCACACTTTCTTCATTTTTGCAAGGGAATTGGAAGATTTTTTTATTTAACGTAGACAATTCCCAACTTCCCAAAGGCCACATCTCCACGGATAATCAAGGTTTTGCTGGTTGGGGCTAGAGGAGTATCTGCCTTGGCTACGCCACAGAAAGTTTCTACCTTTAAATCAACTCCCCAATGTTGAGGAACATAGATAACTGCATTCCCAAAACCGACTTCTATCTTCAAGGTTGCGCTATCTCCCAACATCTCTGCATTGTCATAATATATCTTGGCATTGCCAAAACCAACTTCTACTTGATCTTCTACCAATTCTTGCTCTTGCTTGTAGAAAGTCCCAGTCCCAAAAGCAACTTCCTTATCTGTAAGAATGGTCTTTTTACCATCATACCACCATTTTTTCCCATTCCAAGTTCTGTTAGAATGAGTGAGTGCGCTGACACCCATTACGATTAAAATACTTGCCCAGAACAATGACTGATTGGGAATTGGTAAAATGCCATAAAAGTGGTTAGCAATCATTAAGGCTACTAGAGCTGTAAAAGAGGCTGAAGTTAAGTGACGACGCAACAAAGCTCCAACTGATTGATAGGCAAAAAATGCAATACCAAGCAAGGGCCAAATTTGCCCACCGAATGAAGGGATTCCAAAATTCCCCTGCAATAATACTAAAGCCGCCAAAATAAGCAACACAATACCAAATGCTTTCTTTTTCATGTTCTTACCTCATGTTTCTTAGATTTTCTTTTAGGAGGGATTGGTAATGTCGTGAGACATGAACCTCCTTGTGGGTCTGATAAAAGGAAATGGTGCCCGTTCCTGAAAAGGACTTGTCCACCGAATAGATTTGCCGAATATTAGTAATGGTCGACTTGGATACTCGACTGAAATAACGGGGCAGGATAGACTCCAACTCATAGAGTTTAAGCCGAACCTCGTAGGCATCTTTATGGGTATGGGCATAAATCTTGCTACCTTCCGTCTCAAAGAAGAGAATTTCTGACAAGTCTAAGTAGTATTCACCCGTCCCCTTGTAAAAAATCAACCTAGGAGACTTGGACTCTTGCAAGAGGCGCTGTAAATCCGCAATCTCATCCGTCAAAGTCGCTGCCTTGATGACAATTTCAGTTTCCTCTAAATTGCTGTCAATTTCGATTCGTAACTTCATTCCATCTCCTTTCTGACTCTACTATATCAAAGGTAAAATAAGAAAACAAGAGCAAAAAAGCAAGTGGTTACTTTAGACCCGTAAGTGGTTCTAAGATCACCTTAACTTACAAGTCAAAATAGAAAGAAAAGCACACCCCACACAAGTCCGCAAGCATAACCAATCAAGACATCCTTGGGATAATGGACACCACCTAGGACTCTTACTAGACCGAGGATGGCTGATAAGATCAACAAGATTAAACCTACCGATAGACTAGCATGTAAGCAAGCCATGGAGATAATGGTTGCTGAAAAGACATGACGACTGGGCATAGACTGACCAGGACTATCTCTGTCAAACAAGGGATTAATATTCCATTCCTCATAAGGCCTAGGAGCATTGATTTTCTTACGGAGAAAGGACAAAATCACAAAACCTGCCGCAGGAACAAACACATACATCAAGACCTGTTTCCCAAATCCTTGTTGGAGATAGGTAGTGGCTAATAAAGTTAGATAAACTATAGGCATAACTACTGTCATGAACTGATTGAAAATTCTTAACAATCTCAGAAGAAAGGGCTTATTTTCAATCTTACCAGCAACGTGGCCATACCATTCTTGATAATTTTTCATATATTTTCTCATCATTTACTCAAATTTTGCTTATAGGGAAGCACTTGTCTTCTAGTATAGTGCAGAAAAAGAAGGCCGTCAAGCCTTCTTTCGATTTATTCTTCTGCTTCGTCTTCTGTAAACTGACTGTTGTAGAGGTCAGCATAGAAGCCTGCTTGCGCCATTAGCTCCTCATGACTTCCTTGCTCGATGATATTGCCATCTTTCATAACAAGAATCAGGTCAGCATTGCGGATGGTTGACAAGCGGTGGGCGATGACAAAGGAAGTTCTTCCCTCCATCAAACGATCCATAGCTTTCTGAATCAATTCCTCTGTACGGGTATCAACAGAAGAAGTCGCCTCATCTAAGATTAGGAGCGGTGCATCTTTCAGCAAAGCACGAGCGATGGTCAAGAGTTGTTTTTGCCCGACAGACAAGGTCACTGTATCATCCAAGACGGTATCGTAACCATCTGGTAGAGTCATGATAAAGTGGTGAATCCCTACAGCCTTGCTGGCTTCAATCACGCGCTCATCACTAATCCCCTTTTGGTTATAGATAAGATTGTCGCGAATGGTTCCTTCAAAGAGCCAAGTATCCTGCAAGACCATTGAAAAGGCATCGTGTACTTCCGAACGCTTCATTTCTTTGGTATCCACACCATCGATGCGGATACTTCCCTTATCAATCTCATAGAACTTCATCAAAAGATTGACAATGGTTGTCTTACCAGCCCCAGTCGGTCCGACAATGGCAACCTTTTGACCTGCATGAGCAATCGCAGAAAAGTCATGGATAATGGTTCGCTCTGGTGTATAACCAAAGGAGACTCGATCAAAGACTACTTGACCTTTCATATCGCTCAATTGTCTTGCTTTATGGGATTCGTCTTCCATTTCCTCTTCAGCTAGGAATTCAAAGACACGTCTCATGGCTGCGCTAGCCTGCTGCAAACTAGTAATCCCTTGGGCAATTTGTGAAAGAGGCTGAGAAAAGATACGAACGTAGGCCATAAAGGCAACGATAATCCCTATACTAATCTGCCCATTCAGAGCTAAGGCTGCACCAACGATAATCACTAAGGCATAGCTAAAGTTCCCAATGAACACCATAATCGGCATCATAATCCCTGAAATAAACTGAGACTTCCAGATACTGTCATACAGACGATGGTTTAATTTCGCAAACTCTTCTTTCGTTCTCTCGATAGCATTGTAGCTGGTCACCACATTATGACCAGAGTACATTTCTTCCACATAACCATTTACAGCTGCCAAATCCTGTTGCTGACTCTTAAAGAATCCCTGTGATTTGCCCATAAAGACAGACACGAAAGCAAAACCAATAAGGGTTGAAACAACCGTCACCAAGGCTAAAATCCAGTTCATGCCAAACATGGTTACTAAGACCGCCACGACCAGTAAACTAGATGAGAGAACTGTTCCTAAACTTTGATTGAGGGACTGGGCTGCAGTGTCAACGTCATTGGTTACACGAGACAAGGTATCCCCCTGAGAATGTCCATCAAAATATCCCAATGGTAGGCTATTGATTTTCTCTGCAATGGCTCTTCTCAAACGCTCTGAAAAACGTTGAATAGCTGTTGTAAACAGAAATGCCTGTAAATAATTTGATAGAAGTCCGATCACATAAATCACGGCCAAAAAACCACCAATAGCTGCAACCGCAGCGACATCCACACTTGTTTCCAGACCACTGGCAATAATATTGGTCATTTCCTTGATACGGGTTGGACCATATACAGTAATGATATTGGATACGATTGTTGCTAGAGAGGCGATTAGAAGGGCAAACTGGAGACCTGCAAGATAGGGTTTACTCTGTTTCCAGAGAGACATTTTCTTATTTTCCATGTTCCAATTCCTCCTTCGATAGTTGTGAATAGGCAATTTCTTGGTAAACTTCGTTATTAGCTAGAAGTTCCTTGTGGGTGCCTTGTCCCGCGACTTTTCCTTGATCCAAGACCAAAATCAAATCTGCATCCATAATCGTTGAAATACGCTGTGCGACAATGAGCTTGGTCATAGACTTGGTTTTCTCTGCTAGCTCTTGGCGTAGAACTCGGTCTGTCTTGTAATCCAAGGCTGAGAAGGAGTCATCAAAGATGAGGATTTCTGGCTTCCTAGCCAAGGCACGCGCAATAGCCAGACGCTGTCTTTGACCACCTGAGAAGTTGGTTCCTCCTTGGGCCACTTCTGACTCTAAGCCAGCTTCCTTGTCTTCGATAAAGTTCTTAGACTGGGCCAACTCCAAAGCCTGCCACATAGCTTTCTCACTAAGTGGTGTTTCTTGACTGCGTCCAAAATCTAAATTGCCCTTGACATCGCCTGAAAAGAGAACCGCTTTTTGAGGGATATAACCAACCTTGTTGCGCAACTCTTCCAAGTCATAGTCTTGAACATTGACACCATCCACCAGAATTTGCCCTACTGATACGTCGTAAAAACGTGGAATCAGATTGACCAGAGTTGATTTACCAGAACCAGTTGACCCAATAAAGGCCACTGTTTGACCCGCTTCTGCTCTAAAGCTAACATTCTCAATAACCGCCTCCGAATTTGCCGCATAGCGGAAGGTCACATCCTTAAACTCGACCTGACCTTTGAGGTTTTCATCAGCCAGCTGCACTTGAGCAGGGTTTTGAATAGAAGAATGCAAATCTAAAACCTGGTTGATCCGCTTAGCAGAGACCAGAGTTCGGGGAAGAACGATGAAAAGTGCTCCCATGAGAAGGAAGCCCATGACAACCTGCATGGCATAAGACATGAAAACAACCATGTCACTAAAGAGAGGCAGACGCTCTGTTGGAGCAGCATCGTTGATTACATAGGCTCCAATCCAGTAAATCGCCACACTCAAACCACTTGAAATCCCCATCATGATAGGATTCAAAATAGCCATAAGACGGTTGACAAACAAATTCAAGCGTGTCAATTCATCATTTGCTGCTGCAAATTTTTCATCTTGGTACTTTTCAGCATTGTAGGCACGAACAACGCGAATACCTGTTAAACTTTCACGAGTGATACTGTTCAGTTTATCAGTCAGACTTTGAATCAAGGACTGTTTTGGGAAGGCTAGCGTCATCAAAACGGTCGTCATCAAAACATTGACAATCACTGCCACAAGTACGGCCCAGAGCCAGTATTCTGAATGACCTAAAATCTTCCCGATAGCCCAGATAGCCATAATCGGACCACGCGTAACTACTTGCAAGCCCATGGTAATCAACATCTGAACCTGAGTAATGTCATTGGTGGTACGAGTTAGGAGACTGGGAATAGAGAATTTCTTAATCTCTGTCTGCGAGTAATCCAAAACTCGGTTAAAAATATCACTTCTCAGCCTACTAGTATAAGAAGCGGCCACTCTGGACGCAAAAAATCCAACTGCAACTGCGGACAAGAAGGCCAGAAAGGACATTCCCACCATCATACCTGCTGGCTGCCATAACTCATCCAAGTTGGTTCCCTGAGTTCCAAGCAAATCAGTGATTTTAGAGATATAGGTCGGTACTTCCAACTCTAGGTAGACCGAAAAGCAGGTAAAGAGAATGGCTAGTAAAATCATCCCCCATTCTTTTCTACTAATTCTTTTGGCTAATTTCTTCATTATCTCCTCCTATTCTCTTGATATTTTCCTGTAGTTGAGCAAGGACTTTCTCAAAAATCAGTAATTCATCTTCATCAATGCCTTCCATCAACTGCTTGTCTATTCGTTCAAAAAAGGCCTTAACCTCTTGCATCTGAGAACGTGCTTTGTCCGTCAAACGAACAAATTTTGCCCGCTTATCGCTAGGACTCGCCTCCAATTCCACCAAACCATTTTGCACCATACGCTTGACCAAATTACTAGCAACAGACTTGGTAATATTGAGTTCCTGCTCTATATCTTTAATCAAGACCAAGTCTTGGTTTTTCTCACGATTATCCAAAAAACGAACAACCTGACCTTGAGGCCCACCCATAAATTCAATACCACAACGTTTGGCTTCCTTTTGCACCATCAGGTGAATCTGATGACCAAAACGCTTAAAGACTAACATCGGTTTATCCATACTAACTCCTTTCTAACCATCACATTTAGTTCTCCTAGGAACTAAATAAGTTTCCGTGAGAACTATTTTACCACTTTGAAAAGAGATGTCAAGAAAGAAAGTTTCCAAGAGAACTATTTTTTTGATTTAAAAAATCCCAAGTGATTTTTTCACTTAGGATCATGTTCTCTAGGTTAAATTAGAACCCGTCTACGTTCGTATAAATCTTTTGTACGTCTTCGTCGTCCTCAAGAACGCTGTAAAGTTTTTCAAAGGTTTCAAGGTCATCCCCTAACAATTCTACTTCTGACTGAGGAATCATTTCCAATTCAGTCACTTGGAATTCTTCGATACCTGACTCACGAAGGGCAACGATAGCCTTATGAAGGTCAGTTGGAGCTGTGTAAACAGTGATTGTTCCTTCTTCTGCTTCTACATCATCCACATCCACATCTGCTTCTAACAATTGCTCAAAGACTGCGTCCGCATCTTCACCTGCAAATACAATAACACCCTTGTTATCGAAGAGGTATGAAACCGAACCTGAAGCGCCCATGTTTCCGCCATTTTTACCAAAAGCTGCACGGACATTAGCCGCTGTACGGTTGACGTTTGAAGTCAAGGTATCAACGATTAGCATTGAACCGTTTGGTCCAAAACCTTCGTAACGTCCTTCTGTAAAGGTTTCGTCTGTGTTTCCTTTTGCTTTATCAATCGCTTTATCGATAACGTGTTTTGGCACTTGGGCTTGTTTGGCACGGTCGATAACGAATTTCAAAGCAGTGTTTGATTCTGGGTCTGGATCACCTTTCTTAGCTGCTACATAGATTTCTACACCAAATTTTGCATATACTTTAGAGTTAGCTCCATCTTTAGCCGTTTTCTTGGCTACGATATTGGCCCATTTACGTCCCATTAGGAATCTCCTTTTTTCACATTTTAATCTTCCTTATTATAACACAAGTTTTTTCGATTTTCACTAAAGGAAATGGATTTTATTCAGTAAATCAAGCTAGGATGACACTTTTGCCGCCAAGATGGCCTTGCCTTTCTATCTTTATCAACATTCAAAAAACAAACTAGACCATTATCTGCAAATAGAAAGTTTCAGCCAAGTTTGACAAAGTCCGCTCAAGCTACTGTTTTGAGGTTGTAGATATAAGCGACAAAAACAATCATACTGCAGCTTTTGTTGACAGTCTACTCCAGACATATCATAGTTCAAGTAAATACTTTGAAATTCAACAGTTCTTATAGGCACTATTGTATTCTAAGAAATCAATAGAAGAGTTTCTAAACAAAACCATAATTTATATGTTCCCGAAACAGAAATTTATGTTCTTTTTGATTTCACATGATACTGAAATTAGACTAGTACACTGGCACTTCTAAAACAAGCAAAAGGTAGCTAATCCCCTGTATAGCAAGGAGTTTCACTACCCTTTTTACTTTTTTGGCTCTATAATATTTGTAGTGGGTAAATCCCCTATGGATATTATGGAGCCGATTTTGTTGTAGAAAAAAGTCCCATAAGATCTATAATGAAAAGCGACCAAACCATCATTAGAAAGAATCATATGGAACAATTACATTTTATCACAAAACTACTCGATATTAAAGACCCTAATATC
>NZ_JAIRCA020000017.1 GCF_020089495.2 Streptococcus mitis subsp. hohhotensis
ACAAACTAGAATAAGGACTGACATCCATAGTTAACTGATTATCAAGCATCATTTCACCTCATCTCTAGTATAACAAAAAAGCCATCAATTTGATGACTTTTTCAGTAGGCTCGGATTGGTTTCCTAAGTTTTTCTTTTGGGAAATATTGTACCCAGACAATTATAAATTTTCTAGCTTGTTACGAGACTAATTTCTTGATAAAATAGAAGTTATGACGAGATATAAAGTAACTATTTCCTATGATGGTTACGCCTTTGCTGGTTTTCAGCGCCAGCCCCATGCGCGTAGCGTTCAGGAAGAAATTGAAAAAACCTTGACCAGGTTAAATAAGGGGCAAGCTATTATTGTTCACGGTGCTGGTAGGACAGATAGTGGGGTTCATGCTCTGGGACAGGTTATTCATTTTGACATGCCCTGTCAGATGAATGAGGAGAAACTCCGTTTTGCTCTTGACACCCAGTCCCCTGAAGATATTGATGTGGTTTCGATTGAGCTTGTGTCAGATGATTTTCATTGCCGTTATGCTAGACATAGCAAGACCTATGAGTTTATTGTGGATAGAGGACGTCCCAAGAATCCTATGCGCCGTCACTATGCCACTCACTTTCCCTATCCACTCGATGTGGAACAGATGCAGATTGCAATCAAAAAGCTAGAGGGAACCCATGATTTTACCGGTTTTACAGCCTCTGGGACTAGTGTAGAGGATAAGGTTCGCACCATCACAGAAGCTAGTTTAGCAGTTGATGAGACAGGTCAGTTTTTGACCTTTACCTTTTCAGGAAATGGTTTCTTGTATAAACAGATTCGCAATATGGTGGGGACACTGCTCAAAATCGGAAATAATCGAATGCCAGTAGAGCAGATTGACCTGATCTTGGAGAAAAAGGACAGGCAGCTTGCGGGTCCCACTGCAGCACCAAATGGTTTATATTTAAAGGAGATTCGTTATGAAGAATAATCGTATTTTAGCACTTTCTGGAAATGATATTTTTAGTGGTGGTGGCCTGTCAGCTGATTTGGCTACCTATACCTTGAACGGCTTGCATGGCTTTGTAGCAGTGACTTGTTTGACAGCCTTGACAGAAAAAGGATTTGAAGTCTTTCCAACTGACGATACCATTTTTCAACATGAATTAGATAGCTTGCGTGATGTGGAATTTGCAGGTATTAAGATTGGTCTTCTTCCTACTGTCAGTGTGGCTGAGAAGGCCTTGAACTTTATCAAGCAACGTCCAGGAGTGCCTGTGGTATTGGATCCTGTCTTGGTCTGCAAGGAAACTCACGATGTGGCTGTTAGTGAGCTCTGCCAAGAACTGATTCGTTTTTTCCCTTATGTCAGTGTGATTACACCTAATCTTCCTGAAGCAGAATTATTGGCTGGTCAGGAAATTAAAACCTTGGAAGACATGAAGGCTGCAGCACAGAAATTGCATGACTTAGGAGCGCCAGCAGTCATTATCAAGGGAGGCAATCGCCTTAGTCAGGACAAGGCTGTGGATGTCTTTTATGATGGACAAAACTTTACAGTCCTAGAAAATCCTGTTATCCAAGGGCAAAATGCTGGTGCAGGTTGTACCTTTGCCTCTAGCATTGCCAGTCACTTGGTTAAAGGTGATGAACTTTTACCAGCAGTAGAAAGCTCTAAGGCTTTCGTTTATCGTGCTATTGCACAAGCAGATCAGTATGGAGTAAGACAATATGAAGCAAACCAAAACAACTAAAATCGCCCTTGTATCCCTATTAACCGCCCTCTCTGTGGTTCTAGGTTATTTCTTAAAAATTCCAACACCGACAGGCATTCTAACTCTTTTAGATGCAGGTGTCTTCTTTACGGCTTTCTACTTTGGTAGTCGTGAAGGGGCTGTAGTAGGAGGACTAGCAGGTTTCTTGATTGACCTCTTATCAGGCTATCCTCAGTGGATGTTCTTTAGCTTGGTTAACCATGGCTTGCAGGGATTTTTCGCAGGATTTAAAGGGAAAACTCAGTGGTTAGGCCTTATCTTAGCAACGATTGCCATGGTAGGGGGTTACGCCTTGGGTTCTACATTGATGAATGGCTGGGCATCAGCCCTACCAGAAATTTTACCAAATTTCATGCAAAATATGGTAGGGATGATTGTAGGATTTATCCTTAGTCAAAGTATCAAGAAGATTAAGTAATACTCTTCGAAAATCTCTTCAAACTACGTCAGCTTCCATCTGCAACCTCAAAACAGTGTTTTGAGCAACCTGCGGCTAGCTTCCTAGTTTGCACTTTGATTTTCATTGAGTATAAAGGGGCTGAGTAAAAAGTCTTTCAAATAAGAAAAACGCATAGTATCAGGTGTTGAAAACCTTGATACTATGCGTTTTATTGTGGAAAGATTTTATACTCTTCAAAAATCTCTTCAAACCGTGTCAACATCGCCTTACCATAGATATGGTTACTGACTTCGTCAGTTCTATCCACAACCTCAAAACAGTGTTTTGAGCAACCTGCGGCTAGTTTCCTAGTTTGCTCTTTGATTTTCATTGAGTATTAGATGAATATTAATCAAAATAAAGTAAGTCTTTGCTGGTGCTTGTAAAGAGGTCAAAGCCATCCTTGGTAACAACACCGCAGTCTTCGATACGAACACCGACTTTACCAGGGATATAGATACCTGGTTCAACAGAGAAGCACATGCCTTCTTCGATGACCATGTCGTTTCCTTCCATGATAGATGGGAATTCATGGACATCCATACCGATACCATGACCGAGACGGTGGTTGAAGTACTCACCATAACCAGCTTTTTCGATGACTTCACGGGCAGCGCGGTCCACTTCATGGGCAGTCACACCCGGCTTGATAAAGTCAAGAGCAGCTTGTTGGGCTTCAAGAGTCAAGTTGTAAATATCTTTCTTGAATTGGTCTGGTTTACCAACAGCGACTGTACGAGTCATATCTGAAGCATAGCCGTTGACTAGAACACCAAGGTCAAAGAGGAGAAGAGCATCATTTTCAACTTTGTTTGCTGCTGGAATACCGTGTGGATTTGCAGCATTATCACCTGTCAGGACCATGGTATCAAAGCTCATTTCATAGCCTTCACGTTTCATGGCAAAGTCAATTTGAGCAATGATATCTGTCTCTGTCTTATCAAGAGAAATATTATCAAAGCCAACATTAACAGCCTTGTCAGCATAGAGACCTGCAACCATCATTTTTTGCACTTCATCAGCTGATTTGATGAGGCGCATGCGTTGGATACGAGGAGTGAGGTTGTTAAACTCAGCAGTTTCAAAAACTGTTTTCAAGCCATGATATTTGGTCAAGATGAGATTGTCAAACTCAACAGCGACACGTTTGAAGTCAAGTTGTGGAAGAGCATGTTTCATTTTTTGCCATGGGTTTTCAGAATCCACATAGCCGACAACTGGGAAGGAAACGGTGCTGCTTGCACGTTCCACTTCAAGGGCTGGGACAAAGAGGAGAGGTTCCTGATTCGCTAGAACAAAGAGGAACATTTGGCGTTCATGGGGATCACTGTAAAAGCCAGTGAGGTAATTGATTGTGACGGGGTCAGATACGACAGCGACGTCTAGTTTTTCTGATTCAAGATATGTTACGATTTGTTGTAATTTAGACATATGCTACCTTCTTTCTACCCCTCTATTTTGGCAAAAAATGAGAGAAAATGCAAGGGAGAAGGGTAAAAGAAAAGACAAAAAAACTCCGACAAGATAACGGAGTTCTTTGATATAGTTTCACTTTGTTTAAGAAAAGTCTGCCTTGTTTTTGACGTCGCTGTATTCTTCAGCGATTTCTTGGCTGAGAATGTCCTCATAAGCAGGGAGTTGAATGTCCTGACCATATTTCTTCTTGAGGGCGGTAGTGACTAGGCGATAAGCCAGATTGGCATTACGAGAGAGGATAGGCCCGTGGAAGTAAGAACCAAATACATTCTTATAATGAACACCTTCGCCGACCTTTTCTTCGTTATTTCCATTTCCATAGACAACCTGTCCCAGTGGTTTTTGGTCATCTGAGAGGAAGGTACGGCCCTGATGATTTTCAAATCCATAGTAGGTTTCATCGAAATCTTCATTGTGAATCTTGATGTCCCCGATAAAACGGTTATTGGTCTGGTTGAGGGTGTAGTGCCCCATGACACCTAGCCCTTCGATACGTCTCCCTGAAGCTTCAATATAATATTGACCCAATAGTTGGAAACCACCGCAGATAGCCAGAACCACACCGTCGTTTTGGATGTAGTTGTCAATGCTTTCTTTTTTGGCAGGTAGGTCGTCTGCAATAATACTTTGTTCAAAGTCTTGACCGCCACCGAAAAAGGCAATGTCGTAGTGGTTTTCATCAAAATCATCATGAAGTGAAACGATGTCAATCGTCACATGGGCTCCTAGTTTTTCAGCCACATACTTGAGCATGAGGATGTTTCCATTGTCCCCGTAGGTATTCATGAGGTTTCCATAGAGGTGGGCAATGTTGAGCTGATAGGGGTAATTGCCAGCTTTTGAGGAAAGTGAAGTATAAACCATTAGTTCATCTCCTTTCTAACAATCTGACGACTAGCCAGCAGTTCGCGGAATTCCAGCATAGCAGTATAAGTTGCTAGGATATAGGCATGCTCACAGTCTTGGTTCTCAATGGTTTTAAGAACTTGTTCCAGACTACTTGTTTCAGTAATTTTATCAGCTGGATAGCCAGTTACTCGTAGACGACGTGCTATTTCAGAATGGCGAACACCGCCAGCATTGATTTCAGGAATGTCCATCTCAGTGATTTGTTCAAAATCAGCATCCCAGATCCAGCTGGTATCAATACCGTCTGCATAGTTGGCATTGAGGAGGACAGATAGGCTAAATGGATAAGGTGCTAGTTTAATCATTTCGATAGCTTGGGTCGCACCGACTGGATTTTTAATCAAGACGAGGGTGCATTCCTTGTCACCAATATGGAAGGTTTCTTGGCGTCCAAAGACAGCACGGCTCTTGTCAAATCCCTGCTTGATGAGTTGGGAATCGGCACCGAGGAAACGAGCAATAGCAACCGCAGCTAGGGCGTTGTAGATATTGTAGAGTCCACCGATTTGAATACCGTACTCTTGGCCGTCTATGACAAAGCGAGAGCGATTGTTGGTTAACTCAACCAGTTCTGTCAAGCGATAGTCGAGATCAGGACGTTTACATCCGCAGCCTTCACAGATATAGGCACCCAAGTTTGCATAGGTATTATGCTCATATTTGAGGATGCCTTGGCAGTCAGGACAGAGAATCCCTTCTGTATTATAGTGAGCCAGCTGGGCTGGTCCTTTTTCCAAGTCAAAACCAAAATACTCTACAGGATTTGGAATAGCTGGCTTGTAGAAAAGTGGACTGTCTCCATTAAGGAGAACAGTAGCCGTAGGAACCTTACGAATGGCATCCAAAATCATCTTGTAAGTTGTGTAAATCTCACCATAGCGGTCCATCTGGTCACGGAAGATATTCGTGATGACAAAAAGGCTTGGCTGGATATAGTCACAGATACGAGATAGACTGGCTTCATCGATTTCTAGAACGGCAATGTTTTTCCCAGTTTTAGAGGATTTGGCCGTCAAGAAGGTTGTCGTAATCCCTGTAATCATATTGGCACCGCTTGGATTGGTCAGAACCTGACCATAAACTTCTTTTAAAATGCCGACAGTGAGGGCAGTTGTCAGGGTTTTCCCGTTGGTTCCAGTGACCACGACAATCTCGTAGTTCTTAGCTAGATTTTGTAAAATATCTTTATCAAATTGAAGGGCAAGTTTTCCTGGGAGCGTACTTCCACGACCAAGACGGTTCAAGATGAAGTGGGAAGAACGCCCAGCTAGGAGACCCAAAGTAGTTTTTAATTTCATGTTTCTATTATATCATACTGCGCCCAGTAGTCCAATAACTAAAGTAACCTCTAAGATCAACTAAAGAAGTAACCTTAGAGGTGCTTTTTAGGTTCTGATTAAACCAATCAAATACAATATCTTTGAATTTGATAACTTTGGCAACTTTAAGAAATAAATCTTTCTTGCTCTGAACATAAGAAAGGAGAGGACATCAATTACCTTCTGCAGGTTTTAAAATTTCATTAATCCATTATAGTTGACAAAGATACCTAACTTTTGGGATTTAGATTATTTTTTGGAAAGTCTCTTTTATAATAAATTACGAATTTTTTCTTTTATAAATGCGTTAAGAGGATAGTGTTTATCAAGATATTCTAGGAGTGCCTGAGCAGATTCAGAAATTCGTTCGTAACCTTGCAAAAAGTAGGGTAATTGTTTGGCTTCATTTGGATAACCTTTTTCAAATCGTCTGTTGCTGTTAAAAATATCTATAAAATTAGATTTAGAAGTTTTTTCCAAATTGATTAGTTCAGTCCAGAGCTTGACAGATCTGTTTTGGATGAAATCATAAGCAGCCAATTTTTCCCCTCGTTGATAGCGACCTAGTCCTATATATAGGTTGCATAAAATTTCTCCCAACAGCCATTCACGATCTCTATTTTCTTTTGATGGCAATCTTTGTGGCTGGCAGATTGTTCCATCAAAACCGACCTCCTTCCAGATAATTTTGCCTTCAGCGAAAGGAATGTTTACTAGTTCGTGAGCTTCAAAGATAGCAAATTCACAAAAAACATCATCTTCAAATAGAACTTTATGTCCGTCCACTGTATTTTGGTAGTGAAATGCAATTGGTTCTAGATTACTTAACCAAGTTAGATCCTGGATATAGGCCTGCTTGTAGCCATCTTTTACAATAACAAAGAAATCCAAATCGGAGTACTGATCCAATCGTTCTCTTTCTGATCCGCAAGAACCAAGTGCCAGCAAAGCTAGTGCTTGTCTAGAATCTTTTAGAGACTGACCAATATCATCTAGTCTTTGTAATAGTAATTCTGTTTTATTCATATCGTTACCTCATTGTTTCTTGTTTACAGACATTATATAGTTAATATTTTCGAAAGTCAATTTCATCCCATACCAAATATATACTAATGTAATATGGGATTTCTTTCGATATTTTTTACAATGATAAAGTTTAAACATTTTGCGGAGTATTGCTCATATTATCAAGAACGAAGAAATTTGAAGTATTCTTTCGATGAAAATATACATACGACTCGCGCGAAGAGTGCCTAATTTACCTAATTAGGCACGAAACAATCATTGCAAAATATCTTTTTAAATTACTCATAAAACGATGAGTTGAAGCGAGTTATTCAAAGTCATATGTATTGCTGATATTTGAAAGAGTGACCTGAAACTCAATATATAATTAGGACTGCTAAATAAAGTTTGGCTACTATATCACAAAAGAGGGAAAAGACGGATTTGAGATTCTGCAGAAGTAAAAACAGCCCACAGAGGGCTGTTAGTTAAGATGAGATTTTAACTTAAATCGCAAATAAGTCATTCAAGTTCTCAGCCAAGGTTGGGTGAGTGAAGATTTGTTTTGTGAAGTAAGTGTAAGGAATCTTGTTGTCCATAGCAACAGTGATGATGTTGATGATTTCTTGAGAACCTTCTGAGAAGATGCTTGCTCCAAGAATTTCTTTTGTTTCAGTATTAACAACAGCTTTGAAAGCTCCGCGCAGGTCTCCATTTACGTGACCACGAGGCATTGCTGCAACAGGAATTTCCTTAACGGCGTATGGAAGTTTCAAATCAGCTGCTTGGCTTTCAGTCAAACCGACTTGTGAAAGTGCAGGTGTGATGAACATAGTGTTTGGTACATTGAGACGGTCTTCAAGTGTGTAGCTGCCATCTCCAGCAAGGTAGCTGTAAACAACACGGAAGTCATCCAGTGAAATGTAAGTAAATTGAGGGCCACCGTTGACATCTCCAACTGCAAAGACACCAGGAACGTTTGTTTGACAATGTTTGTCTACTTTAATAGCACCACGTTCAGTTAGTTCAATATCTGTATTTTCAAGTTGAAGTGGTTCTACATTTGGTTTGCGTCCAGTTGAGTAGAGAAGGGCGTCGAAACGGTAAGTTTCGTTTTCAGTTACGAGGAGCACTTGGTCACCATCGTTTTTGATTTCAGTAGTGCGGATATTTTGAAGTAATTCAATACCGTCTTCTTCCATGTATTGTTTAGCAAGAGCTGCGATGGAAGGTTCTGCACGAGGTAGGAAAGTATCCAAGGCATCTAGAACTGTAACCTTGCTTCCAAGTTTATTGTAAAGACCAGCAAATTCAAGACCGATATTTCCGCCACCAAGGACACCAAGTTTTTCAGGCAATTTGTCCAAGTTTTGGATACCTGTTGAGTCAAAGACATTTTTGCTTGTAGCAAGTCCTGGAATTGGCAAGACGTTTGAAACAGCACCAGTGTTGATGACGATTGTTTCAGCGGTCAGTTCTTTCTTTTCATCACCAGCTTGGATTTCGATGACTTTATTTGAAAGGAAGTGAGCTTCCGCATCAAAGATATCCACGCCTGTACCTGCGACAGTAGCATAGTTTTTACCATTGAGGCGACCAGTGATAGTGTTTTTGGTAGCAATCACTTCTTCAAAAGACAAGTCTTTCTCAGCAGCAACTAGCAAAGTTTTAGTTGGGATACAACCAATGTTGATACAAGTTCCACCGTACATAGCTTTGCTACGTTCAACGAGGGCAACTTTTTTGCCAGCTGAAGCCAATTTACCAGCTAGTGTTTTACCAGCTTTACCAAATCCGATAACGATTAAATCATAAGTTAACATTTAGAATTCCTCCTTTTCGACTTTCATTCTAGCACAAGAAAAAAACTTTTGCACAATTCTGCTACGCTTTAAAAAAGTTAATGAAATAGTGGAAATTTTATCTTCATTTTCTAAGGAAAATCGTTTACATGACTTTATCGACGGATTTAACTATCTTTTGCTCTGGTCTTGTGTTATACTAGATAGGTTGCAAAGAAAACAGTACTTTTCTTTTGTGGAAAAGAAGCAACACGATTTTGTATCCAGTATATGAAAATACGTCATAAAAAGAAAAGTATAAAATAAGCCCTATAGGGTGGCTTCGCACCACCTTTAGAAAGAAGAAAAACGTGAAATTTAATGAATTAAACTTGTCTGCTGATTTGCTAGCAGAGATTGAAAAAGCTGGTTTTGTAGAAGCTAGTCCGATCCAAGAACAAACTATTCCCTTGGCCCTTGAAGGTAAGGACGTTATCGGTCAAGCACAGACTGGTACAGGGAAAACTGCAGCCTTTGGCTTGCCAACCCTTGAAAAAATTCGTACAGAAGAAGCAACCATCCAAGCCTTGGTCATCGCTCCAACTCGTGAACTCGCTGTCCAAAGTCAAGAGGAACTCTTCCGCTTTGGTCGTAGCAAGGGAGTGAAAGTACGCTCAGTATATGGTGGATCAAGCATTGAAAAACAAATTAAGGCTCTTAAATCTGGTGCCCATATCGTGGTGGGAACACCTGGTCGCCTTTTGGACTTGATTAAACGCAAGGCCTTGAAATTACAAGATATTGAAACGCTCATCCTTGACGAAGCGGATGAAATGCTCAACATGGGCTTCCTTGAAGACATCGAAGCTATTATTTCTCGTGTCCCTGAAAGCCGTCAAACCTTACTTTTCTCAGCAACTATGCCAGATGCTATCAAACGTATTGGTGTTCAGTTTATGAAAGAACCTGAACATGTGAAGATTGCTGCCAAGGAATTGACAACAGAATTGGTTGACCAATACTACATCCGTGTTAAAGAACAAGAAAAATTTGATACCATGACACGTCTCATGGATGTGGAACAACCAGAACTTGCTATCGTATTTGGCCGTACCAAACGCCGTGTGGATGAATTGACTCGTGGTCTTAAAATTCGTGGCTTCCGTGCAGAAGGGATTCATGGAGACCTAGACCAAAACAAACGTCTTCGTGTCCTTCGTGACTTTAAAAACGGTAACCTTGATGTTTTGGTTGCGACAGACGTGGCAGCGCGTGGTTTGGATATTTCAGGTGTGACCCATGTCTATAACTACGATATTCCACAAGATCCTGAAAGTTATGTTCACCGTATCGGTCGTACAGGTCGTGCTGGTAAGTCAGGTCAATCGATTACCTTTGTTGCTCCAAATGAAATGGGCTACCTTCAAATTATTGAAAACTTGACTAAGAAACGTATGAAAGGTCTCAAACCTGCAAGTGCAGAAGAAGCCTTCCAAGCAAAAAAACATGTAGCTCTCAAGAAAATTGAACGTGATTTTGCAGATGAGACTATCCGTGCCAACTTTGAGAAATTTGGTAAGGATGCTCGTAAGCTAGCTGCCGAATTTACTCCAGAAGAATTGGCTATGTATATCTTGAGTCTGACTGTTCAAGATCCGGATAGCCTTCCAGAAGTGGAGATTGCACGTGAAAAACCACTGCCATTTAAACCATCAGGTAATGGCTTCGGTGGTAAAACTAAGGGAGGTCGTCGTGGAGATGACCGTCGTGATAATCGCCGTGGCAATGGTCGTCGTGATGATTTCAAAAAAGGAAGTCGTGGCAATGATCGTTTTGATAAAGACAGACGTTACCGTAATAAAGACAATAAAAAACCACGCAATACTTCAAGCGAAAAGCAAACAGGCTTTGTTATTCGTAACAAGGGCGACAAATAAGAAAAAGCGGTTCAAAATGAATCGCTTTTTTATATAAGGAGACCAAGGGTGAAAGAAGATGGTGATAGCAAAGGATAGGTGAAATGGAAAGGTATTATCCATCCAACTTCTTATGATAATATGATATCAAAAATAAATTAGTTTGTCAATGATAAAAATCTATTTTTCTAAAATATTTCAGCTAGTCTAAATTGCAATTAAATAAGCAATTTTCAGATAATAATTGAAAATTCAAGCTTTTTATGTTATAATGATAGCGATTAAATTCGAGGTGAAAAATGGCACATTTATTAGAAAAAACAAGAAAAATTACTTCTATCCTGAAGCGCTCGGAGGAGCAGTTGCAGGAAGAACTTCCCTACAATGCGATTACGCGTCAACTGGCAGATATTATTGATTGTAATGCTTGTATCGTAAATAGCAAGGGACGTCTCCTTGGCTATTTTATGCGTTATAAAACCAATACGGATCGTGTAGAGCAGTTCTTCCAAACTAAGATTTTCCCAGATGACTACATTCAAGGTGCGAACATGATTTACGATACAGAAGCAAATCTGACAGTTGATCATGATTTGAGTATTTTCCCTGTAGAGAGTCGTTCGGATTTTCCAGATGGCTTGACAACCATTGCACCGATTCATGTATCAGGGATTCGCCTTGGTTCTTTGATTATTTGGCGCAATGATAAAAAATTCGAAGATGAGGATTTGATCCTTGTTGAGATTGCCAGTACCGTTGTTGGGATTCAACTCCTCAACTTCCAGCGTGAAGAAGATGAGAAAAATATCCGTCGCCGTACTGCTGTCACCATGGCGGTTAACACCCTTTCTTATTCCGAACTTCGTGCTGTTTCAGCGATTTTAGGGGAATTAAATGGAAATGAAGGGCAGTTGACTGCGTCTGTGATTGCAGACCGTATCGGAATCACCCGTTCTGTGATTGTCAATGCTCTTCGTAAACTTGAGTCTGCAGGGATTATTGAAAGTCGCTCACTTGGAATGAAGGGAACCTATCTTAAGGTCTTGATTTCAGATATTTTTGAAGAAGTGAAGAAAAGAGATTACTAATGACTAAAGCTTTGATTTCGATTGATTATACAGAAGATTTTGTTGCCGACAGTGGTAAATTGACAGCAGGTGCTCCAGCTCAAGCTATTTCGGAAGCCATTAGTAAGGTGACTCGGTTAGCTTTTGAACGCGGAGATTACATCTTCTTTACTATCGATGCTCATGAAGAAAACGATTGTTTCCATCCAGAAAGCAAGCTATTTCCTCCTCACAATTTGATTGGGACTAGTGGACGCAATTTATACGGAGATTTGGGTACATTTTATCAAGAGCATGGTTCAGACAGTCGTGTCTTTTGGATGGATAAACGCCATTACTCAGCTTTTTCAGGGACTGACCTGGATATCCGCTTGAGAGAGCGTCGAATTTCTACAGTTATCTTAACAGGGGTTTTGACCGATATCTGTGTCCTACATACAGCTATAGATGCCTATAATCTAGGATATGATATCGAGATTGTTCAACCAGCCGTTGCTTCTATCTGGCCTGAAAATCATCAATTTGCTCTAGGCCATTTCAAAAATACACTTGGAGCTAAGTTAGTAGATGAAAATTTAAATGAACTTTCAGAGTAATTTATCTGAAAAAAATTGAAAAAAGTATTGACAAGCATCTCAAAAGTTGATATACTAGTAAAGTAATCGACGCGGGGATGGCGGAATTGGCAGACGCGCAGGACTAAGGATCCTGTGACCGCTTTAGGTCGTGAGGGTTCAAGTCCCTCTCTCCGCATAGGATAAGAGTTAGCTTAGGCTAGCTCTTTTGTTTTTTATCTAATTTACGTAGAGCAAAAAATTTTTGCTCTTTTTTCGCATTTCATAAACATTTCATATTTGGGTTTTATAATAGTCTTACAAATATGGAGGTGACAAATGAATCCAATCCAAAGAGCTTGGGCCTATGTCAGCAGAAAACGGTTGAGAAGTTTTATTTTATTTCTGATTTTATTGATCCTATTAGCAGGAATTTCAGCTTGTTTGACGCTGATGAAGTCCAACAAAACGGTTGAAACCAATCTTTACAAATCACTCAACACATCTTTTTCTATTAAGAAGATAGAAAATGGTCAGACTTTCAATCTGTCGGACCTAGTATCTGTAAGCAAGATTAAGGGACTGGAAAATGTTTCTCCTGAACTCGAGACGGTCGCAAAACTGAAAGATAAGGAAGTAGTGAGTGGCGAGCAGAGCGTGGAGCGTGATGATTTGTCAGCTGCGGATAAGAATTTGGTTAGCTTAACGGCTCTTGAAGATTCATCTAAGGATGTTACCTTTACCAGTTCAGCTTTCAACCTAAAAGAAGGGCGACACCTTCAAAAAGGGGATTCCAAGAAAATCCTGATCCACGAAGAGCTGGCTAAGAAGAATAGTCTTTTGCTTCATGACAAGATTGCCTTAGATGCTGGTCAGTCAGAAGCTGGAAAAGGGCAAACAGTGGAGTTTGAGATTGTTGGCATCTTTTCTGGTAAAAAACAGGAGAAATTCACAGGCTTGTCTTCTGACTTCAGTGAAAACCAGGTCTTTACAGACTATGACAGTAGCCAGACCCTTTTTGGGAATAGTGAACCTCAAGTTACTGCAGCTCGCTTCTATGTAGAAAATCCTAAGGAAATGGACGGATTCATGAAGCAGGTAGAAAACTTGGCCTTGGAAAATCAAGGGTATCAAGTTGAAAAGGAAAATAAGGCTTTTGAACAAATCAAAGACTCAGTTGCAACTTTCCAAACCTTCCTCATCATCTTCCTTTATGGGATGTTGATAGCAGGAGCTGGAGCCTTAATTTTGGTCTTGTCTCTCTGGTTGAGAGAAAGGGTCTACGAAGTGGGGATTTTACTGGCACTTGGAAAAGGTAAGAGTTCAATCTTCCTACAATTCTGTTTAGAGGTTGTTTTGGTATCTCTCGGTGCTTTGCTTCCATCCTTTATCGCTGGAAATGCCATTACATCCTATCTGCTCCAAACTGTCCTAGCCAGTGGAGAACAGGCAAGCTTACAAGATACACTAGCCAAAGCAAGCAGTTTATCAACCAGCATCTTATCTTTTGCAGAGTCCTATGTCTTTCTGTTATTGATTAGTTGCTTATCTGTAGCCATTTGTTTCCTATTCTTATTTAGAAAATCGCCGAAAGAAATTTTATCATCTATTAGTTAAGAAGGAGAAATCATGACTTTATTACAATTACAAGATGTTACCTACCGTTATAAGAACACTGCTGAAGCAGTCCTATATCAGATCAATTATAATTTTGAACCCGGGAAATTTTACAGTATTATTGGTGAGTCAGGAGCAGGAAAATCCACACTCTTGTCCCTACTGGCTGGTCTAGATAGTCCTGTTGAAGGTTCTATACTTTTCCAAGGAGAGGACATTCGTAAGAAGGGTTATTCTTACCATCGCATGCACCATATTTCCCTGGTCTTTCAAAATTATAACTTGATAGATTATCTTTCTCCACTGGAAAATATCCGCTTGGTCAACAAAAAGGCAAGTAAGGATACACTTCTTGAGCTTGGTTTGGATGAAAGTCAGATTAAGCGGAATGTTCTCCAGTTATCAGGTGGTCAACAACAACGTGTTGCCATTGCTCGTAGTTTGGTATCAGCAGCTCCAGTTATTCTAGCAGATGAGCCAACGGGAAATCTGGACCCTAAAACTGCTGGAGATATTGTCGAACTGCTCAAATCACTTGCCCAGAAAACAGGTAAATGTGTAATTGTCGTAACCCACAGCAAAGAAGTGGCACAAGCGTCAGATATTACACTTGAATTGAAGGACAAGAAACTGACTGAAACTCGCAATACGACGAAATAATATGAGCTTTTTCTGTTCGAACTATAAAATAGAATAAAATCTAGAAAGGGAACCTATGTTACACAACGCATTTGCCTATGTTACAAGGAAGTTTTTCAAATCGATTGTCATCTTCCTGATTATTCTCCTCATGGCGAGCTTGAGTTTGGTCGGCTTGTCGATCAAGGGAGCTACTGCCAAGGCTTCTCAGGAGACATTTAAAAATATCACCAATAGCTTCTCCATGCAAATCAATCGTCGCGTTAATCAAGGGACGCCACGTGGTGCTGGGAATATCAAGGGTGAAGATATCAAAAAAATCACCGAAAACAAGGCCATTGAGTCTTATGTTAAACGCATTAATGCCATTGGAGATTTGACTGGATATGAACTCATCGAAACGCCAGAAACCAAGAAAAATCTGACTCCTGACCGTGCCAAACATTTTGGAAGTAGCTTGATGATTACAGGTGTCAATGACTCCTCTAAAGAAGACAAGTTTGTCTCTGGTTCTTATAAGCTGGTCGAAGGTGAGCACCTAACCAACGATGACAAGGACAAGATCCTCCTGCACAAGGACTTGGCAGCCAAACACGGCTGGAAAGTCGGGGATAAGGTCAAACTAGACTCCAATGTCTATGATGCAGACAATGAAAAAGGTGCCAAGGAAACAGTCGAAGTGACAATCAAGGGACTCTTTGATGGTCATAATAAGTCAGCAGTAACCTACTCACAAGAACTCTATGAAAATACAGCAATCACAGACATCCATACGGCTGCTAAACTTTATGGATACACAGAAGACACAGCTATTTATGGGGACGCAACCTTCTTTGTAACAGCGGATAAGAACTTGGATGATGTTATGAAAGAGTTGAATGGCATCAGTGGTATCAACTGGAAGAGCTATACACTTGTTAAGAGCTCATCTAACTACCCAGCTCTTGAGCAATCCATCTCTGGTATGTACAAGATGGCCAATCTCCTCTTCTGGGGTAGCTTGAGCTTCTCAGTCCTTCTCCTTGCCCTCTTGCTCAGCCTTTGGATCAATGCCCGTCGCAAGGAAGTGGGAATTCTCCTCTCTATCGGTCTCGAGCAGGCAAGTATCTTGGGTCAATTCATCACTGAATCCATCTTGATTGCCATCCCTGCTCTTGTTTCCGCTTACTTCTTAGCTACTTACACAGCGCGTGCAATCGGAAATACTGTCCTTGCCAATGTCACTTCAGGTGTTGCCAAGCAGGCTAGCAAGGCAGCTCAAGCCTCTAACCTTGGTGGTGGTGCAGAAGTAGATGGCTTTAGCAAGACCTTGTCAAGTCTAGACATTTCCATTCAGACATCAGACTTTATCATCGTCTTTGTCCTAGCCTTGGTTCTAGTGGTTCTCGTTATGGCGCTTGCTTCAAGCAATCTCCTTAGAAAACAACCAAAAGAGCTTCTGCTGGATAGCGAATAAGTTTGAAAAAATTAGTCTAAAACAGAGACTGCATCTTGTTTTTCTATTCCAGAATGGTGGATAGAGAATGGATATTTAACAATACAAAATAGAGCCGAAAGCAGTGGTGAAAATCATTGCTTTCAATCGCTTTCTTTGTACTTTTGCTGGTGGATATGATATACTAAAATCGTGGAATTCAGTGGAAGAACAATTTACAATTTCTATATTCAAATATGCATAAAAATTTATTCATAATTTGCTTTTAAATAAATAGAAAACCTGTAGATACCTTTACATACTGCAAAGGTAGATGAGCCTGCTGTGGCTGACTTTGCCTTTTACAAATATAAAATAGTGAGGAAAACAATGAGACAAACAAATGTTAGAGGGACATTATCCCTACGTGGCTTTAGAAAATTAAGAACTGGTGCAATTGTTGCGACAGGTGTGATTTTATTGGGACTGGGCTTTTTAGCTCCAACTGTTTCAGCTAATGAACAAGATGGTGTTTGGGTAGCCAGAACAGTTGCAGAAGTAAAAGCTGATATTCAAAATATAGACAATTTATCACACTACACAATTAAGTGGGGAGATACACTGAGTGCTATTAGTGGAGCAACGGGGTTATCTGTTGATAGTTTGGTTGAGATAAATCGTATTGCAAATAGAGATTTGATTTTTGCTAATAATAAATTATATTTTAGCGAAGAAGCTTTTCTAAAAGATGGAAATACAGAAGTCAAAAGACAGCGAGTGTCGATTGATAATTCTGGTAGCTGTCAAAGTTATGAAGTTGAAACAAAGACAGATACTGTAACTGGAGAGCAAACTACTACTGTTAAACAAACGGCACCAGTAGTTGTGGAAACACCAGCAGTATCAGTACCGAAATCAGAAACCTTAGTCTCAGTTGCGCCAAAAGTGGAAGAGCCAGTGACACCGGCCCCGAAAGAAGAGAATCCAGCAACACCAGCGCCGAAAGCGGAAGAGCCAGCGACACCAGCGCCGAAAGCAGAGGAACCAGCGACACCGGCACCGAAAGTGGAAGAACCAGCGACACCAGCACCAAAAGTAGAGGAACCAACGACACCTGCGCCGAAAGCGAAAGAACCAGCGACACTAGCACCAAAAGTGGAGGAGCCAGCGAGTCCAGCACCAAAAGTAGAAGAACCAGCGACTCCAGCGCCAAAATCAGAAGAACCAGCGACTTCAGCACCAAAAGTAGAGGAACCAGCGACTCCAGCACCAAAAGTAGAGGAACCAGCGACTCCAGCACCAAAAGTAGAGGAACCAGCGACTTCAGCACCAAAAGCAGAAGAACCAGTAGCAACTGAGCCAAAAACAGAAGAACCAGTGACCCCAGCGCCAAAATCAGAAGAACCAGCGTCTACCACGCCAAAAGCAGAGGAGCCAGCGACTCCAGCACCAAAAGTGGAGGAGCCAGCTACACCGGCACCAAAATCAGAAGAACCAGCAGCAACTGAGCCAAAAACAGAAGAGCCAATGGCAACAACGCCAAAAGCGGAAGAACCAGCGGCTCCAGCACCGAAAGCAGAAGAACCAGCTACACCGGCACCAAAAGTGCAAGAACCAGCGACACCCGCACCAAAAGTAGAGGAACCAGCGACTCCAGCGCCAAAAGTGGAAGAACCATCGACACCCGCACCAAAAGTAGAGGAGCCAACAACTCCAGCACCGAAAGCAGAGGAACCAACGACACCAGCACCGAAAGTGGAAGAGCCAGTATCTCCAGTGCCAAAAGCAGAAGAACCATCGACACCCGCACCAAAAGTGGAGGAGCCATCGACACCAGCACCAAAAGCAGAAGAACCAGTGTCTCCAGCGCCAAAAGTGGAAGAACCATCGACACCAGCGCCGAAAGTAGAGGAACCAACGACTCCAGCACCGGTAACCCCAAGCGAAGAAGCACCGGTCACATCAGGCGATACCAATTCCACTGCACAGCCAGCTGGAGAAACAGGTAACTCTGAAACAACTGCAGAACCTTCCAATACTCCATCTACAGATGCTACAAATGATTCAGGTAATGCAGCAACATCAAGTCCGGTAACAGATGATACTACTTCAAACACAGGGACTACAGAACAACCTGTAGCTTCAAATCCAAGTTCTGAAGTTCCAGCGCCAAAGGTGGATGAGCCAGTGGCACCAGCGCCAAAAGTAGAAGAACCAGCAGCGTCCGCACCGAAAGCAGATGAATCAGGTTCTTCAGTTGAATCTCCATCAACAGGCAATCATTCAGACGAGTCAGGAACACCATCTGAAACTCCTACAGGTGACTCAACAGCTACCCAACCAAGTGATTCAACATCGTCACCAGTAACCCCAAGCGAAGAAGCACCGGTCACATCAGGCGATACCAATTCCACTACACAGCCAGCTGAAGAAACAGGTAACTCTGAAACAACTGCAGAACCTTCCAATACTCCATCTGCAGGTGCTACAAATGAAGCAGGGAATTCAGAGTCATCAAGTTCAGTAACAGATGATACTACTTCAAATGTGGAAACTATAGATCAACCTGTAGCTTCAAATCCAAGTTCTGAATCACCGGCGACCCCAGCACCAAAATCAGACGAGCCAGCGACCCCCGCACCAAAAGTGGAAGAACCAGTGACACCGGCACCAAAAGACGGTGAATCAGGTTCTTCAGTTACATCTCCATCAACAGGTAATCATTCAGACGAGTCAGGAGCGCCATCTACAACTCCTACAGGTGACTCAACAGCTACCCAACCAAGTGATTCAACATCGTCACCGGTAACCCCAAGTGAAGAAGCACCGGTCACATCAGGCGATACCAATTCCACTACACAGCCAGCTGGAGAATCAGGTAGCTCTGAAACAACGTCAGAACCTTCCAATACTCCATCTGAGGAAGCTACAAATGATTCAGGGAATGCAGCAACAGCATCTCCAACCCAACCTTCTTCAACTTCAGAAGGGGCTTCAAGTTTTAGAAATGCCCCATCGGTTCAAGCAAGAGCAAGAAGAGTGGCACGTTCAACATCAGAACCAGATGGGACTGTAAATATTAGCTATAACTTCGCTGGAATGCCAGATATTCATGGCTTCCTATCTGATCCGGGAGAAAATAACACTGTCACAATTCCTGCAGGAACGAGTGAAGCACAGGCAAAAGAGCTAGTAAAAGAAAAAATTCAAGCCAAGATAAAAGACTTAGCTACTAGAGGGTATCATGTGAAAAATGACATTATTTTTGAACAAGATACTACTGTGAAAAATTATAACTACGTCGTTACATTCACTAAGGAGGCTACAGGAACTTCAGGTTTCAGAATGGCTCCAGCAGTTCAACCACGCGCTAGCAGAAATCGTAGAAGTCTAGAACAGCCAGCTCCTCAAAAGGTCAAAGTAAATGTATTTTATAACTTTGATAAAATGAAAGACATTGCAGGTTTCCTAGGAGATATCAATGGAACTTCTCTTGAAATTGCGGAAGGTTTATCAAATGAACAGGTTAAAGCAGCTGTCAAGAGCCAAGTTGAAGCTAAGAAAGAAGAGTTGAGCAAACGCGGATACACTTTCAAAGAGGACTATGTATATCAATCTAATGGGAAAGATTATAATTACGTTGTAACATTTTCAAAAGCAGCTAAATAATTTTCATTCTATTCTATAGAGAGTGAAATGCAAGCAGAGAGAGCGATAGGCTCTCTTTGTTTTATCTAGTGGTCAGTTGCTTAAAGACAAAAGGCCAGTAAGAGGCTATAATAGAAAATAGAGTAGATATTTATTCTAATACTATTCGAAAATCTCTTCAAACCACGTCAGCGTCGCCTTACCGTATATATGTTACTGACTTTGTCAGTTCTATCTACAACCTCAAAGCAGTGCTTTGAGCAACCTGTGGCTAGCTTCCTAGTTTGCTTTTTGATTTTCATTGAGTATAAGAAAAATAAAAAATAGAGAGCAGTTAAAGTATGAAAATTTTAATTGTAGAAGATGAAGAGATGATCCGTGAGGGGGTCAGTGACTATTTGACGGATTGTGGTTATGAAACCATTGAGGCGGCGGATGGTCAAGAAGCCTTAGAGCAATTTTCCAGCTATGAAGTAGCCTTGGTTTTACTGGATATCCAGATGCCCAAACTCAATGGCCTAGAAGTTCTAGCTGAGATACGCAAAACCAGTCAGGTTCCTGTTTTGATGTTGACTGCATTTCAGGATGAGGAATACAAGATGAGCGCCTTTGCCTCTCTGGCAGATGGCTATCTGGAAAAACCTTTTTCTCTGTCCCTCTTAAAAGTGAGGGTGGATGCGATTTTCAAGCGCTATTATGATATGGGACGAGTCTTCTCCTATAAGGATGCCAAGGTGGATTTTGAGAGCTACAGTGCCAGCCTAGCAGGTGAGGAAGTAGCCATCAATGCTAAAGAGTTGGAAATTCTTGATTATTTGGTTAAAAATGAAGGAAGGGCCTTGACTCGTTCTCAGATAATCGATGCGGTCTGGAAAGCGACAGATGAGGTTCCCTTTGACCGTGTCATTGATGTCTATATCAAGGAATTGCGGAAAAAGCTAGACCTGGACTGCATCCTCACTGTGCGCAATGTTGGTTATAAATTGGAGCGAAAATGAGACGAACAGGTTTATTTACAAAAATATTTATCTATACCTTCTCGATATTTAGTGTTCTGGTTATCTGCCTTCATTTAGCTATTTATTTTCTCTTTCCCTCGACTTATCTTAGTCATCGTCAGGAAACCATTGGCCAGAAAGCGACAGCCATTGCCAAGTCCCTAGAAGGGAAGGATAGGCAGAGTATCGAGCAAGTGTTAGACTTGTATTCCCAAACTAGTGATATCAAGGGGGCGGTCAAGGGAGAGATGACCGAGGACAAGTTGGAGGTCAAGGAAAGTCTTCCTCTGGACACAGACCGCCAGACTACCTCGCTTTTTATTGAGGAACGGGAGGTGAAAACGCAAGACGGTGGCACCATGACTCTCCAGTTTCTAGCTTCCATGGACTTGCAAAAGGAAGCAGAGCAAATCAGTCTTCAGTTTCTTCCCTATACCTTGCTGGCATCCTTTCTGATTTCCCTCTTGGTGGCCTATATCTATGCTCGGACCATTGTTGCCCCGATTTTGGAAATCAAGCGGGTGACCCGACGGATGATGTATTTGGATGCCCAAGTGCGATTGCGCGTGGATTCGAAGGATGAGATTGGTGATCTCAAGGAACAAATCAATAGCCTCTACCAGCATCTTTTGACTGTCATTGCGGACTTGCATGATAAGAATGAAGCTATTCTCCAGCTGGAAAAGATGAAGGTCGAATTCCTACGAGGGGCTTCTCATGAATTGAAAACACCGCTGGCTAGTTTGAAAATCCTAATCGAAAACATGAAAGAAAATGTCGGTCGTTATAAGGATCGAGACCACTATCTGGGAGTTGCCTTGGGGATTGTGGATGAGCTCAATCACCACGTTCTCCAGATACTTTCTCTCTCGTCTGTACAAGAATTACGAGATGATAGGGAACAAATTGACTTACTCCAGATGACGCAAAGTCTGGTCAAGGATTATGCCTTACTAGCCAAAGAAAGAGAACTCCAGATAGACAATAGTTTAACCAATCAGCAAGCTTATCTAAACCCATCAGTTATGAAGTTGATACTTTCTAACCTTATCAGCAATGCTATCAAGCACTCTGTTCCAGGTGGCTTGGTTCGCATTGGAGAAAGAGAAGGGGAACTTTTTATAGAAAATAGCTGTAGTCCAGAAGAACAAGAAAAACTAGCCCAATCTTTTTCTGACAATGCTAGTCGCAAGGCCAAGGGGTCTGGGATGGGACTCTTTGTGGTCAAGAGTCTATTAGAACACGAAAAATTATCCTATCGTTTTGAGATGGAGGAGAATCGTTTAACCTTCTTCATAGCTTTTCCAAAAGTTGTCCAAGATTAGAGATAGAAAGGGTTTACATAGATGAAGCTAGAAGAAATTCAATCGAAACTGCGGGAAAAACTAGATTTTTTTGTCAAAAAGTGATAAAATGAACAATGTAAATGGGATGACCCATAAAAATATACAGGAGGCCTGATAAAATGGCAATCGTTTCAGCAGAAAAATTTGTCCAAGCAGCTCGTGACAACGGTTATGCAGTTGGTGGATTTAACACAAACAACCTTGAGTGGACTCAAGCTATCTTGCGCGCAGCAGAAGCTAAAAAAGCTCCAGTTTTGATCCAAACTTCAATGGGTGCTGCTAAATACATGGGTGGTTACAAAGTTGCTCGCAACTTGATCGCTAACCTTGTTGAATCAATGGGTATCACTGTACCAGTAGCTATCCACCTTGACCACGGTCACTACGAAGATGCACTTGAGTGTATCCGAGTTGGTTATACTTCAGTTATGTTTGATGGTTCACACCTTCCAGTTGAAGAAAACCTTGAAAAAGCTCGTAAAGTTGTAGAATTTGCTCATGCAAATGGTGTATCAGTAGAAGCTGAAGTTGGTACTATCGGTGGTGAAGAAGACGGAATCATCGGTGATGGTGAATTGGCTCCAATCGAAGACGCTAAAGCAATGGTTGAAACTGGTATCGACTTCTTGGCAGCTGGTATCGGTAACATCCACGGTCCTTACCCAGCAAACTGGAAAGGTCTTCACCTTGATCACTTGCAAAAATTGACTGAAGCTGTTCCAGGATTCCCAATCGTATTGCACGGTGGATCAGGTATTCCTGATGAGCAAATCCAAGCAGCTATCAAACTTGGTGTTGCGAAAGTTAACGTTAATACTGAATGCCAAATCGCATTCGCTAACGCAACTCGTAAATTTGCTCGTGACTACGAAGCAAACGAAGCAGAATACGACAAGAAAAAACTCTTCGACCCACGTAAATTCTTGGCTGACGGTGTAAAAGCTATCCAAGCATCAGTTGAAGAACGTATCGACGTATTCGGTTCAGAAGGTAAAGCTTAATCTAGTTGAATAATATAGAATAGAAACCTGCCCATGAGGGTGGGTTTTTTGGTGTTTTAAGGAGACTATTAAGCCAGAATTTTGGACTAATACTCTTCGAAAATCTCTTCAAACCACGTCAGCTTTATCTGCAACCTCAAAGCTGTGCTTTGAGCTACCTGCATCTAGCTTCCTAGTTTGCTCTTTGATTTTCATTGAGTATAAAAATACCACTTTAAGAGAGAAATCTCTAATTTCATAACTTATAGGCAAGCGCTTGCATTCTAGTTTTTATTGGACTATAATAGGTTGGTATAAAGCTTTCTGTAGTAATAACATGTAGAAGGTGTAGAAAGTAAGGATTTAGAATATTTGTAGTCAAAAATACAATGTTGCTATTCCTTACATAGGGAGATCAATATGGCAATGATAGAAGTGGAACATCTTCAGAAAAATTTTGTGAAGACAGTTAAGGAACCAGGGTTGAAGGGGGCTTTGCGTTCCTTTATTCATCCTGAAAAGCAGACCTTTGAAGCGGTCAAGGATTTGACCTTTGAGGTACCAAAGGGGCAGATTTTAGGCTTTATCGGAGCAAATGGTGCTGGGAAGTCGACAACCATCAAAATGCTGACAGGAATTTTAAAACCGACATCTGGTTTTTGTCGGATTAACGGCAAGATTCCGCAGGATAATCGCCAAGATTATGTCAAGGATATTGGGGTGGTCTTTGGACAACGTACTCAGCTATGGTGGGATTTGGCTCTGCAAGAGACCTACACGGTTTTAAAGGAGATTTACGATGTGCCAGACTCGCTCTTTCATAAGCGCATGGACTTTTTGAATGAGGTCTTGGATTTGAAGGACTTTATCAAGGATCCCGTACGAACTCTTTCACTGGGACAACGGATGCGGGCGGACATTGCAGCTTCCTTGCTCCACAATCCCAAGGTTCTCTTTTTAGATGAGCCTACCATTGGTTTGGACGTTTCGGTCAAGGATAATATTCGTCGGGCTATTACTCAGATCAATCAGGAGGAAGAAACAACCATTCTCTTGACCACTCACGACTTGAGCGACATTGAGCAACTCTGTGATCGGATTTTTATGATTGACAAGGGGCAGGAGATTTTTGATGGGACGGTTAGCCAGCTCAAAGAGACCTTTGGTAAGATGAAGACACTCTCCTTTGAACTGCTACCAGGTCAAAGTCATCTCGTTTCTCACTATGAAGGCTTTTCGGATATGAGCATTGATAGACAGGGAAATAGTCTCAACATTGAATTCGATAGTTCTCGCTACCAGTCGGCTGATATTATCAAGCAAACCCTGTCTGATTTTGAAATCCGCGATTTGAAGATGGTGGATACGGATATCGAGGATATTATCCGTCGCTTCTATCGAAAGGAGCTCTAAGATGGTCAAATTGTGGAGACGTTATAAACCCTTTATCAATGCAGGCGTTCAGGAGTTGATTACCTATCGAGTCAACTTTATTCTCTATCGGATCGGCGATGTCATGGGTGCTTTTGTGGCTTTTTATCTTTGGAAGGCTGTCTTTGATTCATCGCAGGAGTCTTTGATTCAGGGCTTCAGTATGGCAGATATCACGCTCTACATCATTATGAGTTTTGTGACCAATCTTCTGACTAGGTCAGATTCGTCCTTTATGATTGGGGAGGAGGTCAAGGATGGCTCTATTATCATGCGCTTGTTGAGACCAGTGCATTTTGCGGCCTCTTACCTTTTCACCGAACTTGGCTCTAAGTGGTTGATTTTTATCTCTGTTGGCCTGCCATTTTTAAGTGTTATTGTTTTGATGAAAATCTTATCTGGGCAAGGGATTGTAGAAGTGCTGGGATTAACTGTCCTTTATCTTTTTAGCTTAACGCTGGCCTATCTGATTAACTTTTTCTTTAATATCTGCTTTGGATTTTCAGCATTTGTATTTAAAAATCTTTGGGGATCCAACCTACTTAAGACTTCCATAGTGGCTTTTATGTCTGGAAGTTTGATTCCCTTGGCTTTCTTTCCAAAGGTTGTTTCAGATATTCTGTCCTTCTTACCTTTTTCATCCTTGATTTATACTCCGGTCATGATCATTGTTGGGAAATACGATGCCAGTCAGATGATTCAGGCGCTCGCTTTGCAGTTTTTCTGGCTCTTAGTGATGGTGGGCTTGTCTCAGTTGATTTGGAAACGAGTCCAGTCATTTATCACCATTCAAGGAGGTTAGTATGAAAAAATATCAACGCATGCATCTGATTTTTATCAGACAGTACATCAAACAAATCATGGAATACAAGGTCGATTTTGTGGTTGGTGTCTTGGGGGTCTTTCTGACTCAAGGCCTGAACCTCTTATTTCTCAATGTCATCTTTCAACATATTCCATCCCTAGAAGGTTGGACTTTTCAAGAAATTGCCTTTATTTATGGATTTTCCTTGATTCCTAAGGGCTTTGACCATCTCTTTTTTGATAATCTCTGGGCGCTAGGGCAACGCTTGGTGCGAAAAGGAGAATTTGATAAGTACCTGACGCGTCCCATCAATCCTCTCTTCCACATCCTAGTCGAGACCTTTCAGATTGATGCCTTGGGAGAACTCTTGGTCGGTGGTATTTTACTAGCAACAACAGTGACTAGCATTGCTTGGACTCTTCCAAAATTCTTGCTTTTCCTAGTCTGTATTCCTTTTGCGACCTTGATTTATACTTCCTTGAAAATCGCGACAGCCAGCATCGCTTTTTGGACCAAGCAGTCAGGAGCCATGATTTACATTTTCTATATGTTTAATGACTTTGCCAAGTATCCGATTTCCATTTACAATTCTCTTCTTCGTTGGTTGATTAGCTTTATCGTGCCTTTTGCTTTTACGGCCTACTATCCTGCCAGCTATTTCTTGCAGGACAAGGATGTAATCTTTAACATCGGAGGTTTGATGTTGATTTCCCTTGTTTTCTTTGTCATTTCCCTTAAACTTTGGGATAGGGGGTTAGATGCCTACGAAAGTGCAGGTTCGTAAGAGATAAAATAGGATGAGAGTTAAAAATTAAATATGTTAAAAACAACCGTTGAAAATTATTGCGGTTGTTTTTAAATGTTTATTGATGTATAAGTTGTATCCATTCCCCTTTTTGTGATTCTGCTAGTGCTTTAAGTTGATTGCTACTATTTTTGATGGTGTGAATGTTCTGATAATGTACCCCAGCTAACTACGAAAGTTTTTGACTCTATATTTTTAACATGCATTAAAAAATAAATTAATGCGTGTTAATTTTTCTTGACTTAAATTTTTTTAATTGATATACTATTTTTCAGAGAGCTAACAATTATATATAAATGTACTACTCTATTTCCTAGATAATACTTAGTAAAACTTTTTATAACAAAGGCTAGCAAAGTTAAAGTTTTCTATCTATTGGAAGTTAAATAAATATGTAAGGAATTAAAATGAAAAAAAGTACAGTATTGTCATTAACCACAGCTGCAGTTATTTTAGCAGCATATGTCCCTAATGAGGTAGTTTTAGCAGACACATCTAGCTCTGAAGATGCTTTAAATATCTCTGATAAAGAAAAAGTAGTAGATAAACAAAAAGAAAACAAAGAAAAACTTGAAGATATTCATAATGCTATAGAAACTTCAAAGGATACTGAAGAGAAGAAAACAACAGTTATTGAGGAAAAAGAAGTTGTTAGTAAAGAATCTGTGATAGATAATAAAGCTAACAACGAAAAAGCAACAAGCAAAAAAGAAGATTCCAATCAATCCAAAGAAGATAAAGTGGACTCGTCTGCAAGTAAAGACTCAGAAAGTTCCAAAAAAGAGGATAAACTTGTCTATATTGCTGAATTTAAAGATAAAGAATCTGGAGAAAAAGCAATCAAGGAATTATCTAATCTTAAGGATACAAAAGTTTTATATACTTATGATACGGTTTTTAATGGTGTTGCAATAGAAACAACTCCAGATAATCTGGACAAAATTAAACTAATAGAAGGTATCTCATCGGTTGAACGATCACAAAAAGTCCAGCCAATGATGAATCATGCTAGGAAGGAAATTGGAGTTGAAGAGGCAATTGATTACCTAAAATCTATCAATGCTCCATTTGGTAAAAATTTTGATGGTAGAGGTATGGTCATTTCAAATATCGATACCGGGACAGATTATAGGCATAAGGCCATGAGGATTGATGATGATGCTAAAGGCTCAATGAGATTCAAAAAAGAAGACTTAAAAGGTACTGATAAAAATTTCTGGTTGAGTGATAAAATCCCTCATGCTTTCAATTATTATAATGGTGGTAAAATCACTGTAGAAAAAGCTGATGATGGAAGCGATTATTTTGATCCACATGGAATGCATATTGCAGGGATTCTTGCGGGAAATGATACTGAAAAAGATATTAAAAACTTTAACGGAATAGATGGAATTGCGCCTAATGCACAGATTTTCTCTTATAAAATGTACTCTGACGCAGGATCTGGCTTCGCAGGAGATGAAACAATGTTTCATGCTATTGAAGATTCGATCAAACACAATGTCGATGTTGTTTCGGTATCATCTGGCTTTACAGGAACAGGTCTTGTAGGTGAGAAATATTGGGAAGCTATTAGAGCGTTAAGAAAAGCAGGCATTCCAATGGTTGTAGCTACGGGTAATTATGCGACTTCTGCTTCAAGTTCTTCATGGGATTTAGTGGCAAATAATAATCTGAAAATGACAGATACTGGAAATGTAACGCGAACTGCAGCACATGAAGATGCGATAGCGGTCGCTTCTGCTAAAAATCAGACAGTTGAGTTTGATAAAGTCAACATAGGTGGAGAAAATTTTAAATACAGAAATATAGGAGCCTTTTTTGATAAGAATAAAATCACAGCAAATGAAGACGGTTCAAAAGCTCCTAGTAAATTAAACTTTGTATATATAGGCAAAGGTCAAGACCAAGATTTGATAGGATTGGATCTTAAGGGCAAAATTGCAGTAATGGATCGAATTTATACCAAGGATTTAAAAGATGCTTTTAAAAGAGCAACGGATAAGGGCGCACGCGCCATTATGGTTGTAAATACTGTCAATTACTACAATAGAGATAATTGGACAGAGCTCCCAGCTATGGGATATGAGGAGGATGAAGGAACTACTAGTCAAGTTTTCTCAATTTCAGGCGATGATGGTGTAAAGTTATGGAACATGATTAACCCTGATAAAAAAACTGAGGTTAAAAGAAATAGTAAGGAAGATTTCAAAGATAAATTGGAGCAATACTATCCAATTGATATGGCAAGCTATAATTCTAATAAACCGAATGTAGGTGATGAAAAAGAAATTGACTTTAAGTTTGCACCTGACACAGACAAAGAATTGTATAAAGAAGATATTATAGTCCCAGCAGGATCCACATCTTGGGGACCGAGAACAGATTTGCTTTTAAAACCTGATGTCTCAGCACCAGGTAAAAATATTAAATCCACTCTCAATGTCATTAATGGGAAATCAACTTATGGCTATATGTCAGGAACTAGTATGGCAACTCCAATCGTGGCAGCTTCTACTGTTTTGATTAGGCCAAAGTTAAAGGAAATGCTTGAAAGACCTGTGTTGAAAAATCTTGAGGGAGATGACAAAATAGACCTTACAAGTCTTACAAAAATTGCCCTACAAAATACTGCACGGCCTATGATGGATGCGACTTCTTGGAAAGAAAAAAGTCAATACTTTGCATCACCTAGACAACAGGGAGCAGGGCTAATTAATGTTGCCAATGCTTTGAGAAATGAAGTTGTAGCGACTTTCAAAAACACGGATTCTAAAGGGTTGGTAAACTCTTATGGTTCTATTTCTCTTAAAGAAATAAAAGGAGATAAAAAATATTTTACAATTAAGCTTCACAATACATCAAACAGACCTTTAACCTTTAAAGTTTCAGCATCAGCGGTAACTACAGATGCTCTAACTGACAGACTCAAACTGGATGAAACATACAAAGACGAAAAATCTCCAGATGGGAAGCAAATTGTTCCAGAAATTCACCCAGAAAAAGTCAAAGGAGCAAATATTACATTTGAGCATGACACTTTCACTATAGGCCCAAATTCTAGCTTTGATTTAAATGCGGTTATAAACGTTGGAGAGGCTAAAAATAAAAATAAATTTGTAGAATCATTTATTCATTTTGAGTCAGTGGAAGAAATGGAAGCTCTAAACTCCAACGGGAAGAAAACAAATTTCCAACCTTCTTTATCGATGCCTCTAATGGGATTTGCTGGGGATTGGAACCACGAACCAATCCTTGATAAATGGGCCTGGGAAGAAGGTTCAAAATCAAAAACAATGGAAGGTTATGATGATGATGGTAAACCAAAAATTCCAGGAACCTTAAATAAGGGAATTGGTGGAGAACATGGTATAGATAAATTTAATCCAGCAGGAGTTATACAAAATAGAAAAGATAAAAATACAACATCCCTAGATCAAAATCCAGAATTATTTGCTTTCAATAACGAAGGGATCAACGCACCATCATCAAGTGGTTCTAATATTGCTAAAATTTATCCTTTAGATTCAAATGGAAATCCTCAAGATGCTCAACTTGAGAGAGGATTAACCCCTTCTCCACTTGTATTAAGAAGTGCAGAAGAAGGAATGATTTCAATAGTAAATACAAATAAAGAGGGAGAAAATCAAAGAGACTTAAAAGTCATTTCGAGAGAACACTTTGTTAAAGGAATTTTAAACTCTAAAAGAAATGATGCAAAGGGAATCAAATCTTCTAAGCTAAAAGTTTGGGGCGACTTGAAATGGGATGGACTCATCTATAATCCTAGAGGGAAAGAAGAAAATGCACCAGAAAGCAAGGATACCAAAGATCCAGCTACTAGGATAAGAGGTCAATTTGAACCGATTGCGGAAGGTCAATATTTCTATAAATTTAAATATAGATTAACTAAAGATTACCCATGGCAGGTTTCCTATATTCCTGTAAAAATTGATAACACAGCCCCTAAGATTGTTTCGGTTGATTTTTCAAATCCTGAAAAAATTAAGCTGATTACAAAGGATACTTATCACAAGGTAAAAGATCAATACAAGAATGAAACTCTATTTGCGAGAGATCAAAAAGAACATCCTGAAAAATTTGACGAGATTGCAAACGAAGTTTGGTATGCCGGCGCCGCTCTGGTTAATGAAGATGGAGAAGTTGAGAAAAATCTTGAAGTAACTTATGCAGGTGAGGGTCAAGGAAGAAATAGGAAACTTGACAAAGACGGAAATACCATTTATGAAATTAATGGTGCAGGAGATTTAAGAGGAAAAATCATTGAAGTCATTGCACTAGATGGCTCTAGCAATTTCACAAAGATTCATAGAATTAAATTTGCTGATCATGCTGATGAAAAGGGGATGATTTCCTATTATCTAGTAGATCCTGATCAAGATTCATCTAAATACCAAAAGCTTGGCGAGATTGCTGAATCTAAATTTAAAAATTTAGGAAATGTTATAGACGATAGTCTTAAAAAAGATACAACTGAAGTAGAACATCATCAAGAAAATGAAGAATCTATAGAAGAAAAATCTAGTTTGACTATTCATAAAACTATTTCAACAATTAGAGAGTTTGAAAGTAAAGACTTGAAGAAACTCATTAAAAAGAAATTTAGAGAAGTTGATGACTTTACAAGTGAAACTGGTAAGAGGACAGAAGAATACGATTATAAATACGATGATAAGGGAAATATCATTGCTTATGACGATGGTAGCGCCTTAGAATATGAAACTGAAAAACTTGACGAAATCAAATCAAAAATTTATGGTGTTCTAAGCCCGTCTAAAGATGGACACTTTGAAATTCTTGGAAAGATAAGTAATGTTTCTAAAAATGCCAAGGTATATTATGGTAATAAATATAAATCGATAGAAATCAAAACGACCAAGTATGATTCCCACTCAAAAACGATGACATTTGATTTATACGCTAATATTAATGATATTGTGGATGGATTAGCTTTTTCAGGCGATATGAGATTCTTTGTTAAAGATGATGATCAGATAAAAGCTGAAACTAAAATTAGAATGCCTGAAAAAAATAAGGAAACTAAAACAGAATATCCCTATGCATCAAGTTATGGGAATGTAATAGAATTAGGAGAAGGAGATCTTTCAAAAAACAAACCAAACAATTTAACGGACATGGAATCTGGTAAAATCTATTCTGATTCAGAAAAACAACAATATCTGTTAAAAGATAACATTATTCTAAGAAAAGGCTATGCACTAAAAGTGACTACCTATAATCCTGGAAAAACGGATATGTTAGAAGGAAATGGAGTCTATAACAAGGAAGATATAGCAAAAATCCAAAAGACCAATCCTAATCTAAGAGTCCTTTCAGAAAAAATAATTTATGCTGATAGTAGAAATGTTGAAGATGGAAGAAGTACTCAATCCGTATTAATGTCGGCTTTAGACGGCTTTAACATTGTAAGATATCAAGTGTTTACCTTTAAAATGAATGATAAAGGGGAGGCAATCGATAAAGATGGAAATCTTGTGACAGATTCTTCTAAACTTGTATTATTTGGTAAGGATGGTAAAGAGTACACTGGGGAGGATAAATCCAATGTAGAAGCTATAAAAGAAGATGGTTCTACGTTATTTATTGATGCAAAACCAGTAAACCTTTCAATGGACAAGAACTACTTTAATCCATCTAAATCTAATAAAATTTATGTACGAAATCCAGAATTTTATTTAAGAGGTAAGATTTCTGATAAGGGTGGTTTTAACTGGGAGTTGAGAGTTAATGAATCGGTTGTAGATAATTATTTAATCTACGGAGATTTACACATTGATAACACTAGAGATTTTAACATTAAGCTTAATGTTAAAGACGGTGACATCATGGACTGGGGGATGAAAGACTATAAAGCAAACGGATTTCCAGATAAGGTAACTGATATGGATGGAAATGTTTATCTTCAAACTGGCTATAGTGATTTGAATGCGAAAGCGGTTGGAGTACACTATCAATTTTTATATGATAATGTTAAACCAGAAGTAAACATTGATCCAAAAGGAAATACTAGTATCGAATATGCTAACGGAAAATCTGTAGTTTTTAACATCAATGATAAGAGAAATAATGGATTCAATGGTGAGATTCAAGAACGACATATTTATGTAAATGGAAAAGAATACAAATCATTGGATGATATTAAACAACTAACAGATAAGACACTCAACATTAAGATTCTTGTAAAAGATTTTGCAAGAAATACGACCGTAAAAGAATTCATTTTAAACAAAGATACGGGAGAGGTAAGCGAACTAAAACCTCATACGGTAACTGTGACCATTCAAAATGGAAAAGAAATGAGTTCTAAGATAGTGTCGGAAGAAGATTTCATTTTACCTGTCTATAAGGGGGAATTAGAAAAAGGCTATCAATTTGATGGCTGGGAAATGTCTGGTGTCGAAGGGAAAAAAGATGCTGGTTATGTTATTAATCTATCAAAAGATACCCTTATAAAACCTGTATTCAAGAAAATAGAGGAGAAAAAAGAAGAGGAGAATAAACCTACTTTTGATGTATCCAAAAAGAAAGATAACCCACAGGCAAATCCTAGTCAATTAGATGAAAGTCACAGAAAAGAAGACTTACAAAGAGAAAATCATTCACACAAATCTGATTCAACTAAAGATGTCAAAACTACAGTTCCTGTACAAGTAAATTATAGTCAATTAGATGAAAGTCAAAGATCTGATTCAACTAAGGATGTTACAGCTCCAGTTCCTGATAAAAATGATAAAAACTTTGAAAATAAGAAGGAAGTTTATCTTAATGAACCAGAGAATATAGCTAATAAACATACCAATATCGATAGTAAATCGGATACTAACCATTCTGATAGATTGCCAAAAACCGGAACAGTTAGCGAAGTCTTCACGTCATTAGTTGCCGGAATAATGTTTACTGTAGGTGCATTTCTTGGATTGAAGAAAAAAGATCAAGATTAGGACAAAAGCTATAGAAATATGGTTTGTTTACTGAGATTAGATAGTGTGGTGATGAAATAATTTTGTGAAAATAGCCATCTATAACTCAATTATTTAGTTTACTTTACTATTGATACTCTTTTTGAGTTATTAATGGACTTAGTTTCGATAACTAATGAGTTGATTGAAAAGGTTAATATTGACAAATAGTGATCACATTGATTAGATAATAAAGTCTTTCAAAATTTAAAGGTTACTTTATTTAATAGAGGTGATGAAATAATTTCAGTGAAGGAATTAAGTAGCGTTTGGTTGCTTAATTCCTTTTTATTTGGAAGGTAGTTTTTCACCTGCTTCCTTATTTTATCGCTATTATTCAACCACTTAGACCGATATAGAGACCAGATAGGCAAAAGACCTTGTTCTTGGAACTGCCCTCTGCTATAATGATTTTTGTAAGGGACGTGAGGGGGTAGTATTAGATAACTCAAGTTCCTAAAAAAGAAATTGGAGATAAAGAAATGAAAAAATTATTGGGGATTGTATTTTTAGTAGCAGCAACGACAGTATTGTATTTTGGTTCTATTGGCTGGCCAAGTTTGGATGTCAACCTCTGGTCACTGATTCCTGTAGGCTTGTTCCTCTATTTTACCCTAGAGAATCTTTTGAAAAAGGATTACAAGGCTAGTCTGATGTGTCTGATTATTGCCTTTATCATTGCGAATGCAATTTTGGATCTGTTGCCAATTTCAAGTGGCCTGGTGATTGGTGCAGGTGTGCTAGCTTGTGTAGGTATTGGTTATCTATTTCCGGATAAAGAAGGAAAATAGGAATTGATGAAAAAATAGATAAAGAAAAAACACTTCAATCATTGTATTTTAGTTTGATTGAGGTGTTTTCGATTTAGTTTTTTATTTCTGAGCCATCAATTCAACAATCATCTCGATATACATGATAAGGATCACTAAGAATCCTGCACGCCAGAAGAATTTGATGAATTTAGGATAGTAAAAGCTACGTTTTTTCAAAAGGAAGAAAAAGACGAGAATAATAGCTAGGACTGAGAGGGCTAGCCCCAGTCTAGGGAGGAAATTATGGGTGAAGGTTTTAGCTGTAATCAAGTAATACTCAAATACCAAGACCGGAAAAGCTAAATCCGCAAAGTTTCGTCCTAGTTTTTTTAATCTAAAAAGTTTGGTTATGATAATGCAGACTACTAAGGTCAGTATCAATAATAAAATAGATGCTAATTTCATTAAAATCATATCCATATTGTATCATAAAAAATCGCTAATGGAAACGAGAAACAGAGGAATTTATAGGAAAGTCAGGCTTTTGAGATTGTGGGTGATTTTTGTTATAATGAAGGTTATGAAATCTTATAATACCTTGAATGATTATTATCGAAAACTTTTTGGAGAAAAGACTTTTAAAGTCCCTATTGATGCGGGATTTGACTGTCCCAATCGTGATGGAACTGTGGCTCATGGAGGCTGTACTTTTTGTACGGTTTCAGGTTCTGGAGATGCTATCGTAGCACCGGACGCGCCTATCCGTGAGCAGTTTTATAAGGAAATTGACTTTATGCACCGCAAGTGGCCAGATGTTCAGAAGTATCTGGTTTATTTTCAAAATTTTACCAACACCCATGAAAAGGTTGAAGTTATTCGAGAGCGCTATGAACAGGCTATCAATGAGCCAGGTGTGGTAGGAATCAATATCGGAACGCGCCCAGACTGTTTACCAGATGAAACCATTGAATATTTGGCTGAGTTATCGGAGCGCATGCATGTGACGGTTGAATTGGGCTTGCAGACCACTTATGAAACAACCTCTGACCTGATTAACCGCGCCCACTCTTATGAGTTGTACGTGGAGACGGTCAAGCGTTTGAGAAAGTATCCCAAGATTGAGATTGTTTCCCATCTGATCAATGGACTTCCTGGTGAAACACATGAGATGATGATTGAAAATGTCCGCCGCTGTGTTACGGATAACGATATTCAAGGAATTAAACTGCACTTGCTTCATCTCATGACCAATACGCGTATGCAACGAGATTACCACGAGGGACGTTTGCGGTTGATGAGCCAGGACGAATATGTTAAGGTCATCTGTGACCAACTGGAAATCATTCCCAAGCATATCGTCATCCACCGAATCACAGGAGATGCTCCCAGGGATATGCTGATTGGGCCTATGTGGAGCCTCAATAAATGGGAAGTGCTAAATGCTATTGAGATGGAGATGCGACGTCGTGGAAGCGTTCAAGGATGTAAGGCTGTGAAACAGGAGTTTGAAAATGAAAAGACCACTTGAGATGGCACATGATTTTTTGGCTGAGGTAGTGACAAAAGAGGATATCGTAGTGGATGCGACTATGGGAAATGGTCACGATACCCTTTTTCTAGCTAAGTTAGCCAAGCAAGTCTATGCCTTTGATATTCAGGAACAAGCCTTGGAAAAGACCCAAGAGCGTTTGGACCAGGCTGGTTACACAAATGCCCAGTTAATCTTGCAAGGCCATGAGACTCTGGACCAGTTTGTGACAGAAGCCAAAGCAGGAATTTTTAATCTGGGTTATCTGCCGTCGGCCGATAAGTCCGTCATTACCAAGCCTCAGACAACTATTGAAGCCTTAGAAAAGCTGTGTGGCTTACTTGTCAAAGGTGGACGGATTGCCATTATGATCTACTATGGTCATGAGGGAGGAGATATTGAGCGAGACGCTGTCTTGGATTTTGTTAGCTGGTTGAACCAACAGGAGTATACAGCTACCATTTACCGAACCCTGAACCAAGTTAATAACCCGCCATTTTTAGTGATGATTGAAAAATTAGAGAGATATAGACATGGATAAACAATACCTACGTGAAAAGCTGGATGCCATGCGCCAGAATTTTGTTGAGTCAACCCACCACGAACGAGCGGTGGGCGTGCTAGACCAAGCGCATATGAGCAAAAAAATGCTTAAAATCAAGAAAAAATTAGTTGCTCTTGAGATGGAACGGTGCCAGAGAAAAATTGAGCACAAAGACTGTTCCAAGATTGACCAAAAAATCAAAGAGCAGAAGGAGATATTTGAATCCTGTTGTAAAAAAGATTAAGGAGGACGTGCGTGGAATTACTGATTTACCTCATCCTATTTTTACTGGTCTTGATTGTCTCAAGTACAACCAATAAGCTCCTGCCCTTTTTGCCTCTCCCTTTGGTGCAGATTCTTTTGGGAATCGTGATTGGTCTCTTTTTACCCAATACCGACTTTCATCTCAATACAGAGTTGTTTTTAGCCCTGGTTATCGGGCCCTTGCTTTTCCGAGAATCCGAAGAAGCGGACATTACGGCTATTTTAAAACACTGGCGAATCATTGTCTATCTCATTTTTCCAGTGATTTTTATCTCGACCCTGAGTTTGGGTGGCCTGGCCCATCTTCTTTGGCTCAGCCTTCCCTTGGCAGCTTGTTTGGCTGTTGGGGCAGCCCTTGGGCCTACGGATTTGGTGGCCTTTGCCTCTCTTTCTGAGCGGTTTAGCTTTCCTAAGCGTGTGTCCAATATTCTTAAGGGTGAAGGACTCTTGAATGATGCTTCTGGTTTGGTTGCCTTTCAGGTAGCTTTGACAGCTTGGACAACAGGAGTCTTTTCCTTTGGGCAAGCTAGTAGTTCGCTCATCTTTTCAATTCTAGGCGGTTTTTTGATTGGCTTTTTAACAGCCATGACCAACCGTTTCCTCCATACCTTCTTGCTAAGTGTGCGCGCAACGGATATTGCCAGTGAACTTTTATTAGAATTGAGTTTGCCTCTGGTGACCTTCTTTCTGGCAGAAGAAGTCCATGTTTCAGGGATTATTGCCGTTGTGGTTGCGGGGATTTTAAAGGCAAGCCGTTTTAAGAAAATTACGCTCCTCGAAGCCCAAGTGGATACGGTGACCGAGACGGTTTGGCATACAGTGAATTTTATGCTCAATGGTTCTGTCTTTGTGATTTTAGGGATGGAGTTGGAAATGATAGCAGAGCCTATTTTAACCAATCCAATCTATAATCCCTTACTTTTATTGCTATCTCTTGTCGCCCTGACCTTTGTCCTCTTTGCCATTCGTTTTGTCATGATCTATGGCTATTATGCTTATAGGACCCGACGCCTCAAGAAAAAACTGAATAAGTATATGAAGGATATGCTTCTCTTGACCTTCTCAGGCGTCAAGGGAACGGTGTCGATTGCTACAATTCTTCTGATACCAAGTGATTTAGAGCAAGAGTATCCTCTCTTACTTTTCCTTGTCGCAGGTGTTACGCTTTTAAGTTTTTTAACAGGCCTCTTGGTCTTACCTCATCTTTCTGATGAACAGGAAGAAAGCAAGGATTATCTCATGCATATCGCTATTTTAAATGAAGTAACGTTAGAGTTGGAAAAAGAGTTGGAAGACACAAAAAATAAACTTCCCCTCTATGCGGCTATTGACAATTACCATGGACGAATAGAGAACCTTATCCTGAGTCAAGAAAACAAGGGTGAACAAGAGGACTGGGAGGCCTTGAAACTTCTTATCCTCAGTATTGAAAGTGATGGTCTGGAACAAGCTTACGAGGAAGGCAAGATGAGTGAGCGTGCTTATCGGGTTTACCAACGTTATTTGAAAAACATGGAACAAAGTATCAATCGCAAATTTGCTTCAAGATTGACCTATTACTTCCTTGTTTCCTTGCGAATTTTACGTTTTCTCCTTCACGAAGTCTTTACCTTTGGCAAGACCTTCCGCAGTTGGAAAAATGAAGAATCACAGAAACTCAGAGCCCTTGACTATGACCAAATTGCAGAGCTCTATCTAGAAAATACAGAGATGATTATCGAAAGTTTGGAGAACCTAAAAGGGGTTTATAAGAGTTCTTTAATCAGCTTCATGCAAGATTCTCGTCTCCGTGAAACAGCTATCATCACCAGTGGTGCCTTTGTCGAACGGGTTATCAATCGTGTCAAACCCAACAATATCGATGAAATGCTGAGAGGCTATTATTTGGAGCGCAAGTTGATTTTCGAATACGAAGAAAAACGATTGATTACGACCAAGTATGCCAAGAAGTTGCGACAAAATGTCAATAACTTAGAGAACTATTCCTTGAAGGAAGCTGCCAATACCCTGCCTTATGATATGGTGGAATTGGTAAGAAGAAATTAATTAAGATTGTAAATAAAGGAGTATGATATGAAGAAGTGGTGGAAAGGGCTGATAGACAAGCCTTTATTAAAAGCCTTTTTGCATTATTATCAAGCATCAGATAGTGAGTTGACCAGCGTCGCCGTGGCCTACTATTGGTTGATTTCGATTTTCCCTCTGCTTTTGGTGGTGGTCAATATCCTCCCTTATTTTCAGATTCCAGTTTCTAATTTTTTAAAGGTTGTCAATGAATTCTTGCCGGAAACTATGTATGATGTGGTCGCAAAGATTATTACAGAAGTGCTGACCCAACCTTCAACGGGTTTATTGAGTTTTGCGGTTTTGTCAGCTCTCTGGACCTTTTCAAAATCCATGAATTTCCTACAGAAAGCCTTTAATAAAGCTTACGGAGTGGCTAAAAATCGTGGAATGATTTCCAGTCAGCTCATGAGTTTGTTTGTCAGTTTTGGCTTGCAGATTCTCTTTGCTTTAGCCCTCTTTCTCAGTGTCTTTGGCCGCATGCTCCTCAACCTTATCAAAAGCTACTGGAAATCAGATAGTCTTATCTTTGATTATTTGCAAGATCTAACAGGCCCCTTGATCTATGCCTTGATTTTCACTATCTTGGTCATGCTTTATTATTTCCTGCCTAATGTTACGGTCCGACGAATTCGCTATGTGTTGCCAGGTAGTGTCTTTGTCTTGTTGACTCTGGTCTTACTACTCAATATCTTTTCAGTCTATATCAATAATTATGTCAATCACCTAGTGGACGTCCGCTTTTTCAGTTCCGTTGTCGTGGTGGTCATGATGTTCTGGTTTATTCTCATCGCTAAGATTTTAATTGTCGGTGCAGTTATCAATGCTAGTGTCCAGAGTTTGCAAGATCCGAGCTTGAGAAAAGACTAACTTATACTTAATGAAAATCAAAGAGCAAGCTAGGAAACTAGCAGCAGATTGCTCAAAGCACTGCTTTGAGGTTGTAGATGAAACTGACGAAGTCAGTAACCATACCTACGGCAAGGTGAAGCTGACGTGGTTTGAAGAGATTTTCGAAGAGTATAGTTCTTTATCTATTACAAAACGCATACTATATCGAAGCGTTTTTTGTTGTTACATTAACAGAGGGAAATTTGGCATAATTTATTTTTAAGTGCTTTTCAGGCTATATTTTGATCATTTGAGGAAATCAACATTATTTTTAAATATTTATCTGATAAGATAGGAGTATGAAAAATTTAAAAGAAGATAACATAAAAAAATCCTTATGGCACATCAAACGCCATTGCGAAAATATAGAGAAAAACACTGATGATAGAAAAAAAATCGAACTTCTCCACCTAAAGGAAAGTATAGAGATACTAAGACGGGTTTTAAACGATGAAAAACCCTATCCGAATTTGGATAGGGAAGAAGTATTTTGAGAGAACATAACCTATTAATTTTAAATATATAGATAATATCACAATAAAATACTTTTTGAGAATTTTTTAATTACTGTTCGTCTTTTATAGTGCTAAATCTAGTTTCATTACTATTGATAATTAAAAGTGGTTAATATTTTTGCTATTATTTTTTCAAATTCTATATTCAATTTCTTCAGTTCATCATCAAGTGCTCTTTTATCCTCAAATACTCTTAGATTATGATAAAGTATATTCCTTAACCGATATAGATGATTATACGTTTTTGGGGATTCATCTGGAGAATCTAAACCTTCTTCAAATAAACCCGTTTTCTTTAAAATGTTTATATATATTCTATAAAATTCAAGTGGTGTATCTTTCTGTTCCAAAACCGATGAATGAACCGTGAATAGTTTCTTTATTCTATATTTTTCAGTTAAAATTTCATTGATTTCAGATTTTAAAACAACAAGATTTTTTCCCCCCCTCTCATCCATCGTTTTTTCTAACATCTTATGGGCTAGGAAACTAATAAAAACCTCTATATATTGATAAAGAACTGAAAATTTTATATATTCAGTATTAAATGATTGATAATATAATTCTGGTAAGACATCTGTCATAAATCTTAAAGAATCGTCATCAATGTCTTCACTAACACTAATCGACTTAATAATTAGCGTCTTCAATCCATTTTCAATAGGATCATCCACAATATTTTCAGGAGCAATACTAAAATTATTCAATTCTATATGTTTTTGTGAAGCATAGAATTCATCTGTATCCTTTATGGGGAAAAAATGATGTTCTAGCATCATTAATATTTTCATATGGTCGCTATTAAACTGATTTAGCTCTGCATCTCTACAATCTTCTACGAAAATAACCAACGGAAAGTCAAATTTACTTTTAAACTGTTCAAATATACCTTCTCCAATAAACTTGTCATCATTTAATTTTAAGAAAGCTTTATATTTTAATATTTCATCGATTTTAACTTTATCACTTTTTTCATCCAAATTTAGGTCAAAAAAATATTTCTCGATAAAATACTTTTCTGAATTAAAGAAAACCTCCCTTGCTGCATCCATATAAGCTTCGAAATAGATCTGATTTCGCTCATTCGACATTACAACATTATTTGAATGTAGTCTTTCAACAGAAAAAATATAGCCAATAGCGTTAGCATTGTCACGTGTATTTGAGTAACATCGATAGACATCTTTTTCTAAATAATTTTCATAATAATAATAATGAATCTTGAAATCACTAATTGGTTTGTCTTTTCGAATGTATTCCCTAGTTGTTTTATATGGAAATTCTATTATTTCTTTATTCATATCCCCATCTTATTTGTATATACTTCCATGGCGGTGTTTGAAGTTTCATATAAATTCAAAAAACAACCTGCAGATTCATCAAAGAGCAATCTAAAGAATTCACTAAAATACATTCTTTGCGAATTACCTATTTTTGAAGAATTTTGTTTGATTATATATAAATTCTTATTTAATTCCAAGAACCAATCATAAGCATAATCTCCACCACCTTCTAAACTGTTAATAAGTCTACTGATATCGGAAATAGAACTTATTTTATTCTTTTGTTTCAGTAATGACAGTCCAGCCCCAAATCCAGTCATCACTTGAGATTTCGACATTAATGAAAAAATGCTTTCTGCAAATAAAAATGTTTTTACAGACTCGGCATTGAGTAGCAACGAGTCATCTTCAGATAACAAATCATTCATATTTTTAGTGTCATCTTCTGAAGTCATACTATTCATTCTATTTAATAGTGAATTATAACATTGAACAAAAGTTTTAAATAGATCCTCTTCAACATTTTCGCTTGAAATTGTCTCCAACGTTTTTATAGTTTCTAATATAGTAGATCGTGTCATTGGAAGATAACTAGACTGCAAATAGGAAACAAACCCATCAATAATATCCTGGAATCGATACTCTCCAATGTTTCTAGGAGACCGTCCTTCAACCTCTTTTATTAGAATTATATCTGGGATATTTACATCATAGTTGCTATATAAAATTTCTATTTGATGGCGAAGCGTCATTGGAGTTTGACCAGTATTTAGTGTCAACATCCTATATAAAAGGCCAAAACGATTTATTCCGCCATAAACTTCAGCATGTAGACTTCCTTTTAAAAAAAGTGATGTATCTCTACCTTCTTTAATAAGTTCATTATAAGCATCTATTATTGTAAATGTTCTTTGCAAACCATCTAAAATTAGAGATTTCTTTAATAATTCCTTAATATTGCTTTGATTCAATTCTTCCTCTGACATATCTTTGCTATCAATCGCTAGCACTATTGGGGGGATAATACAACCATATTTTAAATCCTCTTTTAATTGTGAGTATATGCTCATCGAAGAACGAACTCTTTTTCTTTGATATTCATTGTTTGATATAATATTTTCAGCGAATTCCAAATACTCATTTAATTCCAACTCTATTAAATAGTTTGATGTCTGTATTTTACGATCTTCTGTCCGACTTAAAATCTTTACCATAATTGAACCTCTGTCTTTTTTATCATTATATCATTTTTTTCATTATTTTAAAATTCAGATGAAGAAATCAAACAAAATATTTATTGATAAATAATTTTACTATAAATACAGACTCCCCTACTTGACTCTAATTTCCTATTTTTACAAATTTCAACAACTACCATATTTTACTGTTGCTTCAATTTTAACTATTTACATTGTTTTTTGATATAATATTTAATAGATGGAGGAATTAATGCCTAATTTACAAAATAACAAAAGAATATATGACAAAGAGTGGAATTTTGAAGATTTTAGTATGAGTGAATATACTCACACAATTCACTCTTATCCCGCTATGATGATGCCAAGAATTGCTAGAAATTTTATTCAGCAATATGCATCCAAAGATTCAGTTATTCTTGATCCATATATGGGTTCAGGGACAACTTTACTTGAAGGTGTTGTTGAAAATGTCAAAAAGGTTATTGGTTTTGATTTAAATCCTTTAGCAGTTCTGATTACAAAAGCGCATACTATCAAACTTGATATGCGCTTTTTTGATTGTAAAAATTAATAGATAAACATGGCATCGCCAAAACTGAAGAAGCGGTAGTGTTCTTGGATGGCATGGTGATAAGCGTCTAAGACTAATTCACGGCCTGCAAAGGCAGAAACCAACATGACCAGAGTTGATTTTGGCAGGTGGAAGTTGGTTGAGAAGGCATCCACGACCTTCCATTCATAGCCAGGTTTGATAAAGATATTGGTCCAGCCAGAATCTGCTTGGATTTGCCCATCAAACTTGGAACCAATAGTCTCCAATGTGCGGATAGAAGTGGTTCCGACAGCGATGACACGACCACCATTTTCTTTAACAGAACGAAGGGTGGCAGCAGCTTCCTCAGAAAGTTGGTAGAATTCTGAGTGCATTTCATGTTCATCCAGATTGTCAACAGAAACGGGTCTAAAGGTTCCGAGCCCGACATGAAGAGTCAGATAGACCAGATGAACACCCTTAGCTTGGATTTCTGCTAGCAGTTCTTTAGTGAAGTGTAGTCCAGCAGTTGGTGCTGCAGCAGAGCCACTTTCCTTGGCGTAAACGGTTTGATAACGTTCGCGGTCATCCAGTTTTTCATGGATATAAGGCGGTAGTGGCATTTCTCCCAGACTTTCCAAAACTTCTAGGAAAATTCCTTGGTATTCAAAGCGGACAATACGGCCCCCGTGAGTCAATTCTTCCGTAACAACAGCGCTGAGACGGCCATCACCAAAGCTGACACGAGTACCAACCTTGAGGCGTTTGGCAGGTTTAGCCAGAACTTCCCACTCATCTCCATTAGTATTTTTGAGCAGGAGAAGTTCCACATGACCTCCAGTTTCTTCCTTTTGACCATAGAGGCGGGCAGGGAGAACGCGGGTGTCGTTCATGACAAGGGCGTCACCAGGTTCCAGCATATCAATAATAGAGTGGAAGTGTTTATCCTGCATTTTTCCAGTCTCACGGTTGACAATGAGGAGTTTGGAGGCATCCCGTTTTTCAAGGGGCGTTTGGGCAATCAATTCCTCGGGTAAGTGGAAATCAAAATCAGCTGTATTCATATATCTGTTCATTCTTTCTAAGTTCTAATCCTATCCATTATAACATGTTTCAAGTATAGTCGCTCTTTTTTAGAAAATAAATCGTTTTCACTTGACAAAAATTGGTCTATACCATATAATAAATATAGATTAAAATGGAGGATGAAAATATGAAAGTTATTAAAGTTGAAAACCAAATCGAAGGTGGAAAAGTTGCTTTTGAGATTTTGAAGGAAAAATTGGCCAACGGCGCTCAAACCCTAGGACTTGCGACAGGAAGTAGCCCACTTGAATTTTACAAGGAAATTGTTGAGAGTGACCTTGATTTTTCAAATCTAACTAGTGTAAACCTTGATGAGTATGTAGGGCTTGATGGGGACAACCCACAGTCTTATCGTTACTTCATGCAAGAAAACTTGTTTAACCAAAAACCATTTAAAGAAAGTTTCTTGCCTCGTGGGGTTAAGGACAATGCTGAAGCTGAAGTAGAACGCTACAACCAAATTTTGGCTGACCATCCAGTTGACCTCCAAATCTTGGGAATTGGTCGCAATGGACACATCGGATTTAATGAACCTGGTACTCCATTTGACAGTCAAACGCATCTAGTAGAACTTGACCAGTCTACTATTGAAGCCAATGCGCGCTTCTTTGACAAGATTGAAGACGTCCCAACCCAAGCCATTTCAATGGGGATTAAAAATATCTTGGATGCCAAGTCAATTCTTCTCTTTGCTTACGGTGAGTCGAAAGCAGAAGCCATTGCTGGAACAGTGTCTGGCCCAGTGACTGAGAGTCTACCAGCAAGTAGCCTACAAAATCATCCAGATGTGACCATCATCGCAGACGCTGAAGCGCTTAGCTTACTTGAAAAATAAAAAAGTGAGATCCTTCAGTATCTTTTATTGAGTGCTTTCAAGACTTGCATAAATGGAAGAAAAAAGGTAAATTCCCAAACTAAGTTCCACCGCTAATCCAAGTGGAAGTTAGTCTGATAAAAATTCTAAAAACCAGTGGAAATCCGTGTCAGGGTAAGTTCCACTGGTTTTAATCATG